>NZ_JBSFCQ010000026.1:0-115991 GCF_053891435.1 Streptomyces sp. NPDC002276
AGGGCTCCGCCGACGCTCTGGATCGCGAAGTCGACGATGGTCGTCGTACCGCCCCAGGCGGCGGCCCGGGTGCCGGTCTCGAAGGTGTCGACTGCGCGACCAGCCCCCACCGACCCGCACGACACAACTCAACAGCACCACCCCGCATCCTGAACCACCCCCCACGCACTCGCTGCACCTCTCAACGACGAGAAGAATGAGGCCAGTTCACATGCGCATCCGCAGAAGCCGCGCCCTCCCCCTGATAGCCGGCGCCGCCACCCTCGCGCTGTCCCTGTCCGCCTGTGGCCAGAGTGGCTCGGGCGGTAGCAAGGAGAAGGAGAGCAGCGCCAAGGGCGGCACGATCGGCATCGCGATGCCGACGAAGTCCTCCGCGCGCTGGATCTCCGACGGCGACAACATGGTCAAGGACCTCAAGACCAAGGGCTACAAGACCAAGCTGGTCTACGGCGAGGACGACCCGGACACCCAGGTCTCCCAGATCGAGAACATGATCACCCAGGGCGTCAAGGGCCTGATCATCGCGGCGATCGACAACAAGTCCCTGAACAACGTGCTCCAGGAAGCCGCCGCCGCGAAGATCCCGGTCATCGCCTACGACCGCCTCATCCTCGGCACGAAGAACGTCGACTACTACGCGTCGTTCGACAACACCAAGGTCGGTGTCCTCCAGGCCACTTACATCGTCAAGAAGCTCGGTCTGGACGCCGGCAAGAAGGGCCCGTTCAACATCGAGCTGTTCGCCGGCTCGAACGACGACAACAACACCAAGTACTTCTTCAACGGTGCGATGAGCGTGCTCCAGCCGTACATCGACCAGAAGGTACTGGTCGTCAAGTCCGGCCAGACCGCGCTCAACAAGGTCACCACCCTGCGCTGGGACGGCACCAAGGCGCAGAACCGCATGGAGGACATCCTCACCGGCTCGTACAAGAGCGGCCGGGTCGACGCGGTGCTCTCGCCCTACGACGGCATCTCCATCGGCATCCTGTCCGCGCTGAAGTCGGACGGCTACGGCTCGGCCAGCAAGCCGCTGCCGGTGATCACCGGCCAGGATGCCGAGCTGGCGTCGGTGAAGTCGATCATCGCGGGTGAGCAGACGCAGACCGTCTACAAGGACACCCGTGAGCTGGCCAAGGTCGCGGACACGATGATCGACGACGTCCTCAACAAGAAGACGCCGCAGACCAACGACACCAAGACCTACGACAACGGCACCAAGGTCGTCCCGGCGTATCTGCTTCAGCCGGTGAGCGTGGACAAGACCAACTACGAGGACGTGCTGGTCAAGGGCGGGTACTACACGGACGCGCAACTCAAGTAGTTCCGCGGCCCGTCACCCGACCCCACACTTGATTGGAAGGCACGACCATGGCGGGACCCGTCCTGGAAATGCGCTCGATCGTCAAGACCTTTCCCGGTGTCAAAGCGCTCTCGGACGTCACGCTGACGGTCCGTCAGGGCGAGGTCCATGCCATCTGCGGTGAGAACGGCGCCGGGAAGTCCACCTTGATGAAGGTGCTCTCCGGCGTCCATCCGCACGGCAGTTACGAGGGCGACATCCTCTTCGAAGGGGAGGAGTGCCGCTTCCGCGACATCCGGGCCAGCGAGCACCGAGGCATCGTCATCATCCACCAGGAACTGGCGCTGGTGCCGTTCCTCTCCATCGCCGAGAACATCTTCCTCGGCAACGAGCACGCCACGCGCGGGCTCATCAACTGGAACGAGACCCTGCGGCACGGCACCGAACTGCTGCGCCGGGTGGGCCTGAGCGACCACCCGGAGACCCGCGTCGCCGACATCGGCGTGGGCAAGCAGCAGCTCGTGGAGATCGCGAAGGCGCTGTCGAAGAAGGTGAAGCTGCTCATCCTGGATGAGCCGACGGCGGCGCTGAACGACGAGGACAGCGGCAAACTCCTGGATCTCATCCTGGAGTTGAAGAAGCAGGGCATCACCTCGATCATCATCTCGCACAAGCTGAACGAGATCCGCAGGGTCGCCGACTCGGTGACGATCCTGCGCGACGGCCGCTCCATCGAGACGCTCGACGTGAAGGCGCCGGAGACGACCGAGGAGCGGATCATCTCCGGCATGGTCGGCCGCGACCTCGACCACCGTTTCCCCGAACGCACCGCGTACGAGGGCGAGTCGGAGGCGGCGCCCGCGCTGGAGATCCGCGACTGGACCGTGTTCCACCCGATCGACCAGCAGCGCAAGGTAGTTGACGATGTGTCAATAAATGTGCGCAGGGGCGAGATCGTCGGCATCGCCGGACTCATGGGCGCCGGCCGCACCGAACTCGCCATGAGCGTCTTCGGTCGCTCCTACGGCCGCTACGCCGGTGGCACGGTCCTCAAGGACGGCCAGGAGATCCGCACCAAGTCCGTCGCGGAGGCGGTCGGGCACGGCATCGCCTATGTCACGGAGGACCGTAAGCACTACGGCCTGAACCTCATCGACACGATCAACCGGAACATCTCGCTGGCCGCCCTGAACAAGGTGTCCAAGCGCGGTGTGGTCGACGAGCAGGAGGAGCGGCAGGTCGCCGAGCGGTTCCGCACGTCCATGAACATCAAGGCGCCGACGGTCTTCGAGCCGGTGGGCAAGCTGTCGGGCGGCAACCAGCAGAAGGTCGTCCTCAGCAAGTGGATCTTCGCGGGTCCCGAGGTGCTGATCCTGGACGAGCCCACGCGCGGCATCGACGTGGGCGCCAAGTACGAGATCTACACGGTCATCGACCAACTCGCCGCCGAGGGCAAGGCGGTGGTCTTCATCTCCTCCGAACTGCCGGAGCTGCTCGGCATGTGCGACCGCATCTACACGATGGCGGCGGGCCGGCTGACCGGTGAGGTGCCCCGGGCCGAGGCCACGCAGGAAGTGCTGATGCGCCAGATGACGAAGGACAAAGAGGTAACGCGATGAGCACGGACGTCACCGACAAGATCCCGGCCGCGGCACCGCCGGGCAAGGACGGATCGGGCGCGGGCGGTGGCCTGTTGCGGCTGGTGCTGGACGGTCTGCGGCGCAACATGCGCCAGTACGGCATGCTGATCGCCCTCGGTCTGATCGTGATCCTCTTCGAGGTCTGGACCGGCGGGGACCTGCTGCTGCCGCGCAACGTCTCCAACCTGGTGCTCCAGAACAGCTACATCCTGATCCTCGCGATCGGCATGATGCTGGTCATCATCGCCGGGCACATCGACCTGTCGGTCGGCTCGCTGACCGCGTTCGTGGGTGCCTTCGCGGCGGTCCTGATGGTCAATCACCAGGTGCCGTGGCCCGTCGCGTTGGTGCTGTGCCTGCTGATGGGCGCGGTGGCGGGCTCGGTGCAGGGGCTGTTGATCGCCTACGCGGGCATACCGTCCTTCATCGTCACCCTCGCCGGGATGCTGCTCTTCCGCGGCCTCACGGAGATCCTCCTCCAGGGCCAGACCCTGGGCCCGTTCCCCGGCGGCCTTCAGAAGATCGGCAACGGCTTCCTGCCGGCGGTCGGCCCGAACACCAACTACCACAACATCACCCTGCTGTTGGGCCTCGTGATGATCGCCGCGGTGGTGTGGCAGGAGGTGCGCGACCGGCGCCGGCAGCAGGAGTTCTCGCTCGACGTGGCGCCCGCCAAGCTGTTCCTGCTCAAGCTGGTGGCGATCGTCGCGGCGATCCTCTGGCTGACCCTGCTGCTCGCCAGCTACGACGGCGCGCCGATCATCCTGATCATCCTCGGTGTCCTGGTGGCCGGTTACGGCTACGTGATGCGCAACACCGTCTTCGGCCGCCACATCTACGCGATCGGCGGCAATCTGCCGGCCGCGAAGCTGTCCGGTGTCAAGGACAAGCGCGTCACCTTCCAGGTGTTCCTGAACATGGGCGTGCTCGCGGCCCTGGCGGGTCTGGTGGTCACCTCCCGCCTCAACGCGGCCTCGCCGAAGGCGGGCGACGGCTTCGAACTGGAGGCCATCGCCTCCTCGTTCATCGGCGGCGCCTCCATGAGCGGCGGTGTCGGCACCGTCCTCGGCGCCATCATCGGCGGTCTCGTCCTCGGCGTGCTGAACAACGGCATGAACCTCCTCAGCGTCGGCACCGACTGGCAACAGGTCATCAAGGGCCTCGCCCTGCTGACCGCGGTCGGCTTCGACGTGTGGAACAAACGCAAGTCCGGTTCGTAACTTCAGCCCGGGCCCCGCACGTCTGTCATTCGCACAGCACGGCGGGGCCCCTTCCATGTGCAGGAGCCGCTCGATGGAACTGAACAGACGCACGGTCATTGCAGGCGCGGCAGCCGCGGGCATCGCCGCGAGCACCCTCGGTACAGGTACGGCGCAGGCGGCATCCGGAGGCAGGAAGCCCGTGAAGGAACTCTTCGGCACCCTCGCCGACGGCAGCAAGGTCTACCGCTGGTCCCTGGAGAACGGCGGCACCCGGCTCAAGGTCCTGTCGTGGGGCGGGGTCGTCCAGTCCCTCGAACTCCCGGACCGGCACGGCAAGTACGCCAACGTCTCCCTCGGCTTCGACAACATCGCCGACTACGTGGCGAAGACCCCGTACTTCGGCGCGCTGATCGGCCGCTACGGAAACCGCATCGCCAAGGGCCAGTTCACCCTGGACGGCAAGAGCTACCAGCTCTCCGTCAACGACGGGGTCAACAGCCTGCACGGCGGCACCCAGGGCTTCGACAAGCACATCTGGGACGTCGAGGGCTTCACCTCCGGCTCCGACGTCGGCCTGCACCTGCACTACACGAGCATCGACGGCGAGATGGGCTACCCCGGCACCCTCAAAGTGAAGGTGACGTACACGCTCAACAAGCACGGCGACTGGCGCATCGACTACGAGGCCACCACCGACAAGGCCACGGTCCTCAACCTGACCAGCCACGTCTACTGGAACCTCGCCGGCGAGGGCAGCGGCACCATCGAGAACCACCAACTCACGATCCCCGCCGCCCGCTACACGCCCACCGACTCGGGGCTGATCCCCACGGGCGAACTCGCCAAGGTCTCCGGCACCCCCTTCGACTTCCGCAAGACCAAGCCGATCGGGCGCGACATCCGGGCCGGCCACGTCCAGCAGGTGCAGGCCAAGGGCTTCGACCACAACTGGGCCCTCGACAAGGGCATCACCGCGAAGCCCGAGCACGCCGCGACCCTGCACGACCCGCACTCCGGCCGCACCCTGAAGATCGCGACGGACCAGCCGGGGTTGCAGTTCTACACCGGCAACTTCCTCGACGGCACCCTGACCGGCACCGGCGGCCACACCTACCGCCAGGGCGACGCCCTGTGCCTGGAGACCCAGCACTTCCCGGACTCGCCGAACCACGCGAACTTCCCGACGACCGTGCTGAGGCCAGGTCAGACGTACAGGACGTCGACGATCCACACCTTCAGCGCCTGACCATTCACTACGGGACGCAAGGCTCGGGTCAGGGGTTCCCGAACTCACACTAATTTCACATCCGTTGAACAGCGCCACTCCCGTCTCCGTATTCAAGGGCGGCCCGTGCTCCCCCGCGCGGGCCACCCAAGACGACGGGCCCGGTCGTCCCCGCCGGGCCCGCCTTCATACGGAGGTTCCATTGGCCGACTCCAACGTCACCTCGCTGTTCCGCAGTACGGCGGCGCACAGCCCGTCGATGGCAGCGCTGGCGCGTGAGAGCGACGGCACCGGCCCCGTGGACTTCTGTATCCCGTGCAACCCGTACTTCCCCACCCCCGCCATGTTCGACGAGATGGCGGCGCGGCTGCGCGAGATCATCACGTACTACCCGAGCAGCGCCGACACCATCACGGCCGAGTTGTGCAATCTGCTCCAACTCCCGCCGAGCTGCGTCGCGATGGGCAACGGTTCCACCGAACTGATCACCTGGATCGACCACTTGATGGTCCGCGAGTCACTCGCCATCCCCGTCCCCACCTTCGGCCGCTGGACCGACCAGCCCATGGAGACCGGCAAGCGGGTCGACATGTTCCCGCTCCAGGAGTCCAACGGGTTCGTCCTGGACCTCGCGCAGTACGCGGAGTTCATCCGCAAGCGCAACACCAAGGTCGCGGTCATCTGCAACCCGAACAACCCCGACGGCGGCTTCCTGCACAAGCAGGCCCTCGTGCAGTTCATGGACGCGATGGCCGACCTGGACCTCGTCATCATCGACGAGTCGTTCCTGGAGTTCGCCGACGCCGAGGTCGAACCCAGCGTCGTACAAGAGGCGATGCTCCGCCCGAACGTGGTCGTCCTGCGCAGCCTCGGCAAGAACTTCGGCCTGCACGGCATACGGTTCGGCTACCTCGTCGCCAACCCCGCGCTCGCCGGGCGCATCCGCTCGATGCTCCCGAAGTGGAACCTCAACGCCTTCGCCGAACACGTGGTGTTCATCCTCAAGGAGCACGGCGCGGAGTACGCGCAGAGCCTCCAGCAGGTGCGCCGCGACCGGCTCGACATGGCGAGCCATCTCTCCGCGCTGCCCGGCCTGACGGTCTATCCGTCGCAGGGCAACTTCCTCTTCGTACGCCTTCCCGTGGGCGCCGAGGGGACCGTGGTCCGGGACCGGATGCTCACCGAGCACCGCATCCTGGTCCGCGAGTGCGGCAACAAGATCGGTTCGTCCAGCCGCTTCCTGCGGCTCGTGGTGCGCCCCCAGACGGACGTGCGTCGCCTGGTGTCCGGCCTGGAACAGGTGCTCTACGGGACCAGGAGGGGAGCCGCCGTACCCGAGCTGAGCACAGGGACCAGCTACAGCTCGGGTACGGCGGCCGTGGATCGCCTTGTCGGCGCGACGAACGGTGCCGGCATTCAGATGCCGGCGGCTGTCGCGCAGATGCAGATGCAGCCGCAGCCCGTGCCCGTACCCATGCAGGCGCCTGCGGCCGCGGTGCCTCAGCCGCAGCCCGTGCCCATGCCTGTACCGCAGCCTCAGCCTCAGCAGCAGCCGCAGTACCAGCCGATGGTGGCCGCGGCGCAGGTTCCGCAGATGCCGATGCAGCCGGTTGCGCAGATGCCGGAGCAGTTGGCCCAGGTGTCGCAGCAGATGCCGGTCATGCAGCAGCCTCAGCAGCAGCCGTACGGGACGCCCGCGCCGGCTCCTCAAGGGCCTACGCCCACTGGAGTTCCGGCTCGCAATGGGCTTACGGCCGCGCAGGTGCGGGGAGCCACCAGCCCCAACGGGATGCAGAATCTCGCGCCCGCGCCCGCCACCGGGTGGCCCAATGCACAGAGTTGGCCCAATGCCGCGGGGATGGGGCAGGCGGGCTAACGGCAGCGAACGGCGCTCAGCAGCGAGGCTCCGAGCGGCAGCGCGTGACAGCCGCGCACCTCGAAGCCCGTCTTCTCCAGTAGGAGGCGGTAGTGGGTCTCGTCCCTCTCCTGGCCGCCGACGTTGCACAGCATGTGGATGTCCCACGCCACCGCCGTCGGAGTCGGCAACAGGCGTTCCACCACCAGTAGTTGGGCTCCTGGGCGCATTGCCTTGGCGCAGTTGTCGAGGATGGTCAGGCAGCGGTCGTCGTCCCAGTCGTGGAGGACTCGGGACAGCAGGTAGATGTCGCCGCCCTCCGGTACGGACTCGGTGAAGTCGCCCGCTACGAAGGCGCAGCGTTCGGGGAGTTGGGGGCGGGCCGCTTCCAGGGCCTCGGGGCGTTCCAGGAGTACGCCCTCCAAGTGGGCGTGGGTGCGCAGGAGTCGGGCCAGTAGGGCGCCGTTTCCGCCGCCCACGTCGACCACGCGCCGTGCGGCCGAGAAGTCGATCAGGGTCGGCACCGGGGCGAACATCTCGGAGCTGGCCGCCATCGCGCGGTGGAACAGGTCGCCGAGTTCCGGGTGTTGGGCGAAGTACGGGAAGTGGTGCTGGCCGTAGCGGTGGGCGAAGGCTTCCTGGCCGGTGCGTACGGAGTGGGTCAGGCCGGCGAAGGAGTCGTAGAACGGGCCCGCGTAGAGGCGTGCCAGCGGGTGGAGGCTGAACTCCGTTCCGGTGCGCAGGGGTTGGCCCGTGGCGGTGAGGTGGTACGTGCCGTCGGACGCGGTGAGCAGGCCCAGTGAGGTCAGGTAGCGGAGCAGGCGGCGCAGAGCCTCGGGGTGGGTGGCCGTGAGGTGGGCCAGGGTGTCGGCGTCGGTGCCGGGGTGGTCGGTCAGGTGGTCGGCGATGCGCAACTCGGCCATGGTGGCCACCGCTTGGGTGGCCCAGGCTCCCGTCATGACGCCGAGGAGTGCGGTCGTGGGGTCGGGGAGCGGGGTGTGGCGGCCGGGGAGGCGGAGTTCGAAGCGGCGGTGGGTCCGGGTGCGGTGGTAGAGGACGGTGACGTTCTCGTGGCCGTTGTAACCGCCGCCGTCGGGGACCGCGCCGCCCCGCTCCTGGAGGAGGAGCCGTAGGCCTGCGGGGACCACCGGGCCGGGGGCGGTGACCGCGAAGGCGTGGTGGGATTCGTGGTCGGCGGCGCGTTCGTCCGCCGCTACGGCCTCCAGCGGGGAGTCCGGGGGAACGGGGAGCGCGAAGATCTCCACGCTGCGGGGGCCTGCCGTGACGTGCACGATAGCGACCGGGGTTTCGGCGAGGGTGGGGCCGTAGCGGCGGGCGAGGCGTTCGCGGACCACGACGCTCGGGGTGACGGAGCCGGGTTCGAAGCCGAGGCGGCGGAGTTCTTCGCAGAGGCCGTCGAGGGAGTCGGGGAAGACCAGGACGGCGGTGTGGTCGAAGACCAAGTGGCGGGCCACGTCGGCCCGTTCGGCGGGGGTGAGGTCCGGGAGCAGTTCGGCCAGGACGGTGTCCGTGTCGTGGGCCTCGACGTAGGCCGCCGCTCGCCGGATGCGTTGTACGTCGGCCTCGGCGAGGCGCGCCTGTACGACGGGGAGGTTCATCAGGGGGTTCCCGGTGATCGTGGGTGGGGACGGGAGACGGGCTCAGATGCCGGTGTAGTTCTCGGCGAAGAAGTCCTGGTGCGTACGGGAGTGGCGCAGGCTGTGGAGGCGGGCGTACTGGAGCGCGCGGCCGTAGCGGGCCTCGGCGTCCTCGGTGACGGGGCCGTGCAGCAGGCCGCTCATCCAGTGCGAGAACTCGTGGGCCCGCCAGACGCGGGGCAGGCAGTCGGCGGCGTAGCGGGCGAGGTCGCTCTCGTCGTCGCGGGTCACCGCCGACGCCAGTGCCTGGGCCAGGCGTTCGGCCTGGAGTACGGCGAGGTTGGCGCCCTTGGCGGCGGAGGGGCTGATGAGTCCGGCGGCGTCCCCGGCCAGCCAGAGGCGTCCGGCGCCGGGGCTGTCGAGGACGTCGGAGCGCAGGTCGACGACCGTCTTCTCCAGCACGGGGCCGTCCTTGAGCGGGCCGAACTCGGCGGTCCTGAGCCGGATTTGCAGCTCGGTCCAGATCCGGTCCTCGCTCCAGTCGGCGGGATCGGTGCCGCGCGGACACTGGAGGTAGTAGCGGGTGACGGTCGCCGTACGGGCCATGTGGCCGGCGAATCCGCGGTCGTGCAGGGCGTATCCGACGGCGGCGAGGCTGGGCGGGGCCTCGGCGAGCACCGCCAGCCAGGTCACACCGTGGTCCCGGCGGGCGGTACGGGTGCCCTGTGCGGTGAGGGTCGCGCGGGCGATTCCCCGGTGTCCGTCGCACCCGGCGACGTAGCGTCCGGTGATCTCCGAACCGTCGCGCATCCGCACCCGGCCCTCGGAGATCTCCTCGGCCTCGGCGCCGAAGCGGAGTTCGCCGCCGCGTCGGAGGTACTCGGCGAGCAGGTCCCGTACCAACTCCTGCTGGGGGTAGACGGTGTGGACCTCGCCGCGTCCCAACTCGCCGTAGTCAAGGGTGAATTCACCCTGCTCGCTGCGGAAGAGGCAGGTGCGGTGCGTCCGGCCGCCGGCCAGCAGGCCCGCGTCCAGGCCGTGTTGGGCGAGTACGCGGACGGAGTGGGCGGCCAGGAACCCTGCCCTGGCCCGCCCTTCCACCGCCTCGCGTCCGCGCCGTTCCAGGATCACGCAGTCGATGCCCTGGTCCAGGAGCAGGTTCCCCAGGACCAGCCCCGCCGGGCCCGCCCCGACGATCACCACCCCGGTCCGCGCCCCGGAGTCGAATCGTTTCCCCACAAACACCCCTGATCTTGCTTTTTCTGCCAAGGGGTTTCATATCAGCCAGATCGCGGTGATGAGGAATTCATAATGACTAAATAGCGCTTAAGGCCCAATTGGGCATATGTCAGTGGTCGTTGTCCAGGTGCAGCTTCAGCAGGTCCACGCCGTAGTCGCCGCCGTTGGGGGTGCGGATGATGGTGTGGATGTGCTCCTGGGACGGGGTGCCGCCGCCCATGCCCATGCCGCCGCCGGGAGGGCCACCGCCGTTGACGCTCGGGCTGGCACTCGGGCTGGCGCTCGCGCCGGCGCTGGGACTCGCGGAGGAGGCCTCGTGGTAGAAGAGCGGGGCCTGGGCGTCGTACTCGATGAGCACGACCGGGCTGTGGATGCGGTAGTAGAAGGCGGACGTGTCCTTGGTCTCGCCCATCCAGTAGAAGTACGTGTCGTCGAGGTGCTTCTCGACCTCGGTCATCTTGACCTCGGCGTGCCCCTCGTTGATGTAGCCGATGTACACCTGGGCCACGGCCAGCAGCTTCTTCCGCTGTGCGGCGGTGAGTTCGGAGCCGCGCAGGCCCTCGTAGGCGAGCTTGAGGTTGTCCGAGCCTGCGCCCGCCTTCATGTCCTCGTTGCCGTTGCCCTGCGAGGAGACCGCCTTGGCGAGCTGGGCCTTGGTGAGGGAGCGGATCATCGCGAGGCCTGCCGTCGTCTCCGGCCGGAACAGGCTGATCTTCTCGCCCTTGTATGTGGCCGTCGTCGGCTCGGAGCCCATGAAGGTCGGGGTCATCACGACCTGGTCGCCGAGCACGAAGTAGTTGATGGCGACGTGGTGGCCCTCGTACTGGAAGCCCCAGGGCTTGGTGGTCGACGGGGTGCCCATGAAGGTGAAGAAGTAGTGGCCTTCGGTCAGGGTCTTCTGGTTGCCGCCGTTGGAGTCGCCGAGGAACTGGTTGAGCTTCATGATGTTGCGGGTCTGGGTGAGACCGTCGGCGGAGAGCGCGACGCCGAGCAGCGCGAATCCGAGGTCGCGCTTCTTCTCGGTCAGGTCGCCCATGCGGACGCCCTTGCGGGCGTAGCCGTCGACGTTGCTCCAGGCCGTCCACTCGTCGGCGTCGATGTCGAAGGTGCAGGACTTGCGCTCCTTCGCGGAGAGCCCGTCGAGGAACGCCTGCGCCGCCTTGACCAGTCCGTCCGTGGAGACGCCGGTCGAGTGGATGGTGAACAGGTCGTCGACGACCGTACCGTCGGTGGTGACGCCCTTGAGATCCTTGTACTTGACCTGGGAGACCCCGGGGCCCATGCCGCCACCGGCACCACCCCCACCGGCTCCGGGCCCGCCCGAGGGCATACCGCTCGGGGCGCCGGACTGTGCGGCGGAGGACGAACTCGCCGTGTCCGACGAGTCGTTGGAGCATCCCGTCATGGTCGCCATGGCGGCGACTCCGCCGGCGAGCAGCGCCTTGTTCATGAACCAGCGGCGGCTGCGCTCGGATGCGGGGGTGTGGGGTCGGTGTCCATGCATGGGGATCAGGGTCCATGCCGGACCTGAAGCGTTCTTGTCAGCGACCTGTGAGGAGAAGGCTCCGGCCGGAGTACCGGAGTTACGTGAGCGGCCGGGCTCCCCTGCCGACCCGCTGCGCGAACATCATCATCCCGAGGCCGCCGAGAGCCGTCGCCGTGGTGACGGCCGTCAGCACCAGTTCGATGTCCGGGTCGACACGCACCAGGGCGACCACCGCGTGGTACAGGACGACGAGTCCGAACAGCGTGTATCCGGCGCCCCACAGCCGAGGCCTGATCACCTGGCCGGCCAACCAGGGAAGCACCCGCTGCGACACGACGGCCGTGATGCCCACGGCGAGACAGAAGAAGGCGGCGAGGAAGAGCAGTACGTCGAGGGTTATGACCACTGGTCGATCATCGCACTGACGGGGCTTCCTGGAAATGGGACGACCAGGGTGGTACGTCGACTTCCGCACGGATGGTCTTCCCTGGCGGCGGCTCGCGGTCCACCACCTCCCACCGGTCGGCGAGCGCCTCCACGAGCACGAGCCCACGCCCGGAATCCGCGAGCGCCTCGGGTTGTCGTACGGCGCCGGGTCCGGGCGGACGCGGTCCGCCGCTGCGGGTGTCGGTGACCTCGATGCGGACACTCCCCGTGACGAGGGAGAGCCGTAGTTCGAAGTCCCGTCCGGGTACGCGGCCGTGGGTGACGGCGTTGGCGGCGAGTTCGGCGACGATCGCGGCGACGGCGTCGGAGGGGTCACTGCCGTGCGGGACGCCCCAGGCGTGGAGTTGGTTCAGGGCGAGGTGACGGGCGAGGCGGGCACCGCGGGGAGTGGGGCTGAGGCGCTGGCTGAACGTGTGTACGGTGGCGGAGGGTTGGGTGGTCATGTGCCCAATGTGACGTCCGGGAAGGGCAGTTCACCAGCTTCCGGGCCCGTACGCTGCGCGAGCGTACGGGGTCACCCGCTGGACAGTACGCGCTACGTTCCGTAACCATGTGCGCGGGAGGTGGGTGCCCATGGTCGAGGGCAGCAGCGGTGAGCCGGAGGCGTCCGACAGCCTGCGGACGTTCGGGGCGATGTTGCAGGCGTTACGCGAGCACGCGGGGCTGAGCCGGGAGGAGTTCGGGCGGCAGGTCGGCTATTCCAAACACACGGTGGAATCGGTGGAGTTGGGCAGGCGGATGCCTGACGATGACTTCGTCGAGGCGTCGGAGCCTGCGCTGGGCAATACCGGCGCGGTGCGGAAGGCTGCGGAACATCTGGAGCGGCGCCCGGGGTTGGCGTCCTGGTTCCGACAGTGGGCGCGCAAAGAGAAGGACGCCATCAGCCTCTGCACCTACGAGTGCCGAATGATTCCAGGCCTGTTGCAGACGGAGGCATACGTACGTGCCCTGTCCGCCGATCAGTTGCCGCCGCTGGACGACACCGAGGTCGAGGAGTTGTGGTCCGCCCGCTCCGAGCGCCAGGAGATTCTGCGAGACCGTCCGCATACCGCGTTCAGCTTCATCCTCGAAGAGCACCTGTTCCGCAGGCGTACAGGCGGAGCGGAGGTCACACGAGGACTCATCGACCACGTGTTGGAAGTCGCTTCCCTACGGAACATCGAGATCCAAATCATGCCCCTGGTACAGGAATCGCACGCCGGGCTGCAGGGCACCATCCACTTGCTGGAAACCTCCAAACTCAAGTGGCTGGCGTACAACGAAGGCCAAGAAACAGGTCAGTTGATCAGCAACCCGAAAGTGGTCAGCGTTCTCCAAAGCCGGTATGCGAGGATGCGTTCGCAGGCTCTCACCATCCAAGACTCCTTGAGCCTGTTGAAACGGATGCGAGGGGATCTATGAGCACCTCCGAACTGGCCTGGTTCAAGAGCAGCCACAGCAGCGGCTCCGGCGACAACTGCATCGAAGTTGCCCTTGCCTGGCACAAGTCGAGCTACAGCAGCAGCGCTTCCGGCGACTGCGTGGAGATCGCCGCCTGCCCCTCCACCATCCACATCCGCGACTCCAAGAACACCTCGGGCCCCCAACTCGCCCTCGCCCCCACCACTTGGACGAAGTTCATCGGCACCCTGGGAGCGTGATGAGCACGCCTGAACTCGCCTGGTTCAAGAGCAGCTACAGCAGCAGCGGCGACGGCGACTGCGTAGAGGTCGCCCTCTCTTGGCACAAGTCCAGCTACAGCAGCGGCGGTTCGGGCGACTGCGTCGAGGTGGCCTCCTGCCCCTCCACCATCCACATCCGTGACTCCAAGAACGCCTCGGGTCCCCAACTCGCCCTCGCCCCCGGCACCTGGACGGAATTCATTCGCGCCATCTGACCGAATGCCGCATATGATCCCCGGACCATGATCCGGGGGGAGATCACATGCAGCACGTTTCCACGCCACTCGCCAGAACTCTGGGCGCGGCAGCTCTGCTGTCGGCGTCCATAGCCTGGGCGGCGACCGCGTTGCCGCCCAGGGACACTCCGCGTCTGGACGTTCTCGTGCCGTTGGGGCTGGCCTCGATGTTCAGTCTGGGGTGGGTGCTGGCCAGTCGGGCGGCGCCGCTCGTGGAGCCGCTGCCGGTGGCCGCCGCTCCGCAGGAGAGGATCCCCGGCACGCTGGGAGCCGTGCGCCGGGGCTGGGGATTCTTCCTCATCTCCTTCCTCGTCGTCTGGGCACCGTGCGCGAGCGCGAGCGCCGCTGCGGGGAAGGGCGTCGACCCGTTCCTGTTCAGCCTGTATTCGGTGGTCGCCTGGTTCTTCGGCGCGGCGTCCACCGTGTTCGCCTCCGCCCTGCTCAGGAACCCGCTCGGTCCCGGGCAGCGCATGCTCAGGGAGGACGCCGCCGCGGGCGGCGTCCACGCGATCCGCGTCCGGTTCCACAAACCGGTGAAAGTGTCGCACCGGTACCCGACCGGGAAGGGCGTCGGCCAGATCGGAACCGCCCGCAACTACTACGTCGAGTTGACGCCCGAGAACGAAGCCGACCGGCAGCGTGCCGTCCAGCTCCATGCCGTGCCCGGGGACAACTTCCGGATGGGCGTCGGCGAGAAGCACCTCGCGCACGCCGCGGCCCAACTCATGGGTCACGGCGGCTGGTTGTGCTGGCCCACTCGCTGGCAGGACATCGCGGGCACCGACAAGGCGCGCCTGGTCCCCGCCGTGTTCGTCTCCGACTCCGGCCATGTGGTCTGGGGCCAGACACATAGCGACGACTACGGGAAGTATCTGCGCGCCGGTGCCGCCCCGGTGTGCCGGACCGACACCGCGTTCGCCGTCGCACCGCTGCCCGTCCCGTCCCGGTACTTCCCGAAGGCGTACGCCGTGTCCCTGTCCATCGCGGCGGGCGGCGCCCTGCTCTGCGTACCGGTCCTGCTCGGTGTCGTCCCGCACTGGGCCGGCATGCTGCTCAGCGTGCTCGCGGGATGCGTCGGGCTCTTCGCGGGGATCAAGATGGGCGGCGTCGGCATGGTCGAGGAACCGTGGACCGTCCGCTACACCGCACACCCGTCGCTTCGCTGAGCCCGTCGTCACGGGGAGGGGAGATCACGTGCAGCACGTTTCCACGCCACTCGCCAGAACCCTGGGCGCGGCAGCCCTGCTGTCGGTGTCCATAGCCTGGGCGGCGACCGCGTTGCCACCTGGGGATGCTCCGCGTCTGGACGTTCTCGTGCCGTTGGGGCTGGCCGCGTTGTTCGGTCCGGGGTGGGTGCTGGCCTCTCGGGCGGCGCCGCTCGTGGAGCCACTGCCGGTGGCCGCCGCTCCGCAGGAGAGGATCCCCGGCAAACTGGGGGCCGTGCGCCGGGAGTGGGGATTCTTTCTCGCGGCCTTCCTCGTCGTCTGGGCGCCGTGTGTGGGCGTGAGCACCTCATGGGTGAAGGGCAATGGCGCCGGCCCACTCCTGTTCGGCCTGTACGCCGTGGCGTCCTGGCTCTTCGGTGCCGTGCTCTCCGGGTACAGCTTCGTCCTGCTCAGGAACCCGCTCGGTCCCGGGCAGCGCATGCTCAGGGACGACGCCGCCGCGGGCAGCGTCCACGCGATCCGCGTCCGGTTCCGTGGCCCTTCCAGTAGCTACTCCGTCGAGCTGACGCCCGAGAAGGAAACCGACAGACAACCCACCATCCGGCTCCAGGCCATGTCCGGCAAGAACTTCCGCCAAGGCGTCGGCGACAGGCATCTCGCCCACGCCGCCGCCCAACTCGTCGGTCACAGCGGCTGGTTGTGCTGGCCCACTCGCTGGCGGGACATCGCGGGCACCAACAAGGAGCGCCTGGTCTCCGCCGCGTTCGTCTCCGACTCCGGCCACGTGGTCTGGGGTGTGACGCCGAGCGACGACTACGGGAAGTACCTGCGCGCCGGTGCCGCACCCGTGCGCCCGACCGACACCGCGTTCGCCGTCGCGCCGTTGCCCCGGCCCTCCCGGTACTTCCCGAAGGTGCACGCGGCACACTTGTCCATCGCGGCGGTGGGCGCCCTCCTCGCCGTACCGTTCCTGTTCGGTGTCGTCCCGCACTGGGCCGGAATGCTGCTCGGTGTGTTCTCGGGGCTGGTCGGGCTCTTCGCGGGGATGACGGTGGGCCTCGTGGGCAGGGAACGGGGACCGTGGACCGTGCGCACAACCTCACACCCGTCACTCCAGTGAGTGCGCCATCACCCCGGGAAGCCTGACCGTCTGCCCGTCCTCGCCAGGGGCGCCTGCTGCTTGCGCAGGGGGCAGTCCGTGCCGACGCGGGCCGTCAACTCGGCGCGGAGGGCGGCCAGTTCGGCCATGCGGGCGTCGATGATGCTGATCTTTTCGGCGAACAGGGCGGACAGCGCCGCCGACTGGTCCGGCGCTTCCGCCAACTCCTCGCCGTGCTGGGCGATTTCGGCCAGGGAGAAGCCGAGGGCCTGGGCGGTGCGGACGTATTCGAGCCAGGGGACCGCCTCGGGCGGGTAGTCACGGTAGCCGTTCGCGCGGCGCTCGCTGGTGAGGATGCCCACCTGTTCGTAGAACCGGAGGGCGTCCCTGCTCAGGCCCACCCGTGTCGCCAACTCCCCAATTCGCATGCCCCCATGATGACTTGATGGCTTGATGGCTTGATGAATTGACGGCTTGACCTTGGACCGCACTCCACTGTTTAGCGTCGGCGGCATGAAGATCGCTTCCTATCTCCGGGTCGTGCGGGCCAGTGCCTGGTACGACCTCGTCGTGACCGCCGGCTTCGCGACCCCGTGGACGTACACGCTGGTGCACGACACGCTGTCGTCGCTCGGCCGGGACTGGGGGCTGGGCGTGCTGCCCGAACTCGACCCGATACAGACCCTGTACGCGAATCTGATGGGGTCGGTCGTGGTCGTCTGGGCTGTACTGCGGCTCGTCAGGCCGCTGGCCGCGCACGGGCTGTTCGACGGGGTGGCCCGGGTGCTGTTCACCGCCTGGCAGGGGTACGCCCTCGCGCAGGGTGCTCCTCGGTTCCTGTGGCTGTTCCTGGTCGTGGAGGCGTCGTTCGGCGTGCTCCAACTGGCGCCGTGGTGGCGGCGGGGAACAGAGTTGCGGGAGTCGCTGGTGCGATGATGCGGGCATGGCTCAGTCATCGCAGGATTCCTCGGTCACCAAGGACGGCATGACCGCGGCACAGGCCGTCGACCGCATCGAGGCCGCGGCGCCACCCCGCCCGCACGACCGCCGGCTGCACGCGCGCGGCGCCGTCTACGACGCCCGCTTCGTGCCCAGCGGGCAGGTCTCCCGGTGGACGGCCGCCGCCTGTCTCACCGCCGAGTCCGAGGCGGTCGTACGGTTCTCCAACGGGTCGGGCCGCTACGACGCCGACGACCGGGCGCGCGGCGTACGCGGGATGGCCGTGAAGTTCCTCGACGACGCGCACAAGGGCGTCATGGACCTGGTGGCGGCCACCTTCCGGGTCTTTCCCAGTCACAATCCCGAGGGGTTCATCGACCTCGTCGAGGCGCTGGGCAAGGCCGGTACGGAGGGTGGGCTCGCCGACCGGGCGAAGGGGAAGCTGGCGGCGGCCGGCAAGTTCGCCACCGTGCTGGCCCAACACCCGGAGAGCCGGGGGGCGTTGAGGTCCTTCGCGGGTCAGCAGGCGCCCGCCAGTTTCGCCACCGCTCGCTACGACGGGCTGCACGCCTTCGTGTTGGTGGACGAGGCGGGTGAGCGCAGGCCGTTCCGCTACCGTCTCGTGCCCCAACTCGGCGAGGTGGAACTGGATTCGGCGTACGGCGAGACGCTGGCCCCGGACTTCCTCATCGGCGACCTCGACTCCCGGCTCGCGACCGGCCCCCTCTCCTTCACCCTGGTCTTCCAGCTCGCGGACCCGACCGACCCGACCCACGACCCCTCACAGGCCTGGCCCGAACACCGCCCGCTGATCCCGGCCGGGCAGTTGCACGTGACGGCCCGCTCGGCCCGCGAGGAGCACTGGCAGCAGCAGGTCTTCGACCCCACCCGGCTCGCCCCCGGCGTGGAACTCTCCGACGACGAGATGGTGACCTTCCGCCGCCACGCCTACTCCGTCTCGGCCGAACGCCGCCTCACCCCCTGACCCCTCTCCCTCACCCCTCACCCCTCACCCCTCACCCCTCACCCCTCACCCCCAAAAAAGTGTGTCACTTTCCCCCCAAAGTGACACACTTTTTTACACCCACTCCCCGGACCCCCCGACCCCAGCTCCCTGTCCTGCAAGGAACTTGACGACCCGTCACTTTACCGATCACACAGCCGACGAACAGAATCCTTACCTAAAGTGCCGTGTCCATGACAGACACTTCTGGAGCAACCAACCCGATCGGGCGCCGCACCGTACTCATCGCCACCGGCACCACGGCCGCCGTACTGGCCGTAGGAGCCGCCGCGCCCGAAGCCCCCACCACCCCCGCCGCGGAAGCCTCGGCCGCGGCCGTCTGCACCCTCACCAAGGAGATGACCGAAGGCCCCTACTACCTCGACGGCGCCCTCGTCCGCGCCGACGTCACCGAGGGCAAGGCCGGCATCCCGCTCAAGCTGGCCCTCACCGTCGTGAACGACAGCACCTGCGCCGTGATCCCCAACGCGCTCGTCGAGATCTGGCACTGCGACGCGCTCGGCGAGTACTCCGGCTACGTCGGCAACAACGGCCACAGCGAACCGGACGACGGCACCTTCCTGCGCGGCGGCGTCCTGACGAACACCGCAGGACTCGCCAACATCACCACGATCTACCCGGGTTGGTACCGGGGCCGCTGCGTGCACATCCACGTCAAGGTGCACACCGGCGTCACTCTCACCTCGAACGGCTCGTTCACCGGCGGCCAGGAACTCCACACGGGCCAGCTGTTCATCGACGAGACGATCACCACCGCCGTCGCCAAGATCTCCCCGTACTCGACCAACACGGTCACCCGCACCACCCTCGCCCAGGACTCGATCTACGACGAGGGAGGCGCCGCGTCGGGCCTCATGACCCTTACCGCGCTGGGCAGTTCGACCTCGTCGGGCTACACCGGCACGCTGACTCTCGGCGTCCAGCAGAGCTGAGCCCAAGGGCCCAAGGGGGGTGGCCCGCGGTGCGACACGGGCCACCCCCACCTCACCTCACCTCACCTCAGGAGGCCGGGCACTCCTTCCACGCCATGTGGTAGATCGTGCTGATGTCGCCGTCCGTCGAGTCCATGGTCATGAAGCTGACCGCGCTGGACGACGAGGTGCCGGCCGCGACCCGCAGCTCGGTGTTGATGTTGAAGTTGCGCTGAACTCCACAGGGCGCCCAGACCAGTTGGGCCCAGTCGGTGCTGTCGGTCGCCTGCCAGTTGTCGTCGTAGGGGCCGTTGAACGGGTGGTTCTTGGCCACGGTGCTCGACGAGCCCTGGAAGTAGTACGAGGCCTTCTGCGCACCGCTCGCACCGCGCTGGAGCGAGGCGAAGCCGCGGTAGTCCACGCTCGCGATGGCGTACGTGAAGCCCTGCGGGACATGGACGACCAGGTTGAGCTGGCAGTTCTTGCGGAACGCCGTGGGGTCGGAGTTGCCGCCGACCTGGGCGAGATACGCGCTGTAGGTCACCGTGAAGGCGGTGTTGTCCTCGGAGACGGCGACCGCCGTCGTGCCCTGCGGGCAGCCCGAACCGTTCACGGTCGCGACATTGATGACGATCTTGTCCGGCGGCGGGTCGTCGAAGACCGGCGACGACGAGTGCTGCGCGGACGGCAGCGCGGTGGCGAGCAGTGCGGCGACCGCACCACTCAGGAGGAGCCCACCAGGCATGGTTTCTCCTTGGGGTTGGGGGGTGGCTGCGCCCCAAGTCTTTGAAGAACCAATGAAGTTCCTGTGAAGACCGACGGCGCGCTCGCATCGTAGGAAGCCGCACACGAAACGGTCAGGGTGAACTCAGGCCATTCACAGACGCGCCTTTCACACCTTCCCCACAGTGTATGAACTCTGTTGAAATAATGGGGAGTTGACACATCCGTCCCCAGGCCCTTCACAGCCGCACATTAAGGAATCCTTCAGGTTCGGCCCTAACTTCGCTGTCCATGACGGGAAAACGAGAGCACCCCGAGCAGCACAACGAACCACCCGCCCAGCACCGCCGGGACAGAGGCCCGCGGCGCCGCCGCGTCCTGATCGGCGGCGGCACAGCGGCCCTGGCGGGTGGCCTCGTGGCGGCCGGCCTCGCCTCGGCCGACACGGTCACGGGCACCACGACGGCCACCGACCAGGCGACCACCACCATCTCCACGGACGCGTCGGCCTCCGCCTCCAGCGGCGTCTGCACCCTCACCGCCGAGGTCACCGAGGGGCCGTACTCGCTCGCCGGCGCTCTCGTCCGCACGGACCTCAGAGAGGAGAAGGAGGGCGTCGAGGTCCAGTACACCTTCACCGTCGTCGACCAGGACAACGACTGCGCGCCGCTGGCCGACGCCTTCGTCGAGCTCTGGCACTGCGACGCGCTCGGCGAGTACTCCGGCTACGTCGGCAAGAACGGCCACACCGAGGACGACGACGGCACCTTCCTGCGCGGCGGGCAGCTGACCGGCACCGACGGGCAGGTGAGCCTGATCTCCATCTGGCCGGGGCACTACGTCTCGCGCGCCGTCCACGTCCATATGCGGGTGCACACGGGCGTGACGATCGCGGACGGCACCTACACGGGCGGCACGCTCGTCCACACCGGGCAGCTGTTCTTCGACGCGGACCTCAACACGAAGGTGCAGGCCACCTCGCCGTACTCGGACAACACCACCGCCGAGACGGTCCTCGCCGACGACACGATCTACGACGACGGAGGGGCCGCGTCCGGCCTGCTCACCCTGACCGCGCTCGGCACGAGCGTCTCCGACGGCTACACGGCCACCCTGACCGTGGGCGTCAGCACTACTTGACCGGGAGGCAGTTGATCGCACAGCACTGATCGGCGACCGCCGATCGCACCCTGACGGGCTGCCGCCCTTCGGCGGACTCGGACTCGGTCCGTGTCTTCCTCGCTTCGTCCCCGCGATGGGCACGGACCGAGTACGCCAGAGCGGCAGCCCACATCCCGTACAGCGGCCGCTACGGGTTCTCCCACGCCGCCGGTTCCGCCGCCAGCGCCCGTACCGGCTCCGGCAGCGCGTCCGCCGCGATGTCCGCGAGCGTGACGCCCTCCAGGATCTTGCGGACGTTGGCCCGCAGCGCGATCCACAGCGGCAGCAGAGGTTCGGCGGAGCCCGTGTAGGCCAGGCCCGTGGGACGCTCGCCGCGCACCGACACGATCGGGCCGTCCACCGCGCGTATGACGTCCGCGACGGTGATCGCGGTCGCGTCGCGCGCCAGCCGGTAGCCGCCGCCCCCGCCACGCCGGCTGTCGACGATCCCGGCGCGCCGGAGATCACCGAGAATTCCCTCCAGGAACTTGTGCGGGATGCCCTGCGTGGTGGCGATGGTCTCGGCCTTCAGCGGGCCGTCGTCACCCCGTACGGCGAGCTCCAATACCGCCCGTACCGCGTAATCCGCCCGTGCCGAGATCCTCATGCGTCCATTGTGGGCCGTTCTGGCGTACAGAATGACCCCGCACGACGGCCTCCCGGGATCACCACGGAAAATGGCTTCGCACGTGCCGCCGACGGTCCGGACCCGAAAGGAGCTTCCAGTGGAGCTGAGCAGGCGTACCTTCAGCACCCTCGCGGGTACGGCCGCGCTCGGACTCGCGCTGGGAGGTGGCAGCGCCGGTTCCCCGGACGCCTACGCCGCGCACGTCGTACCGACCGGCCCGCCCCCCGCCCCGCCCGGCGCGGACGGGCTGCCGCACACGATCGGCTACGACCGCTACTCCCTGCTCGTCGACGGCAGGCGCCTGGTCCTGTGGTCGGGCGAGATGCACCCGTTCCGGCTGCCGAGCCCGTCCCTGTGGCGGGACGTCCTGCAAAAAATGCGCGCCTTCGGCTACAACGCGGTCAGCATCTACGTCTCGTGGAACTACCACTCCCCCGCCCAGGGCCACTACGACTTCACGGGCGTCCGCGACCTCGACCTGTTCCTGCGCACGGCCGCCGAGACCGGCCTCTACGTCATCCTGCGCCCGGGCCCGTACATCAACGCGGAGATCGACGCGGGCGGCTTCCCCGGCTGGCTGACCGCCACCAAGGGCACCGCCAGGACGGCCGACCCGACGTATCTCTCGCACGTCGACGAGTGGCTGACCCAGGTCGACTCCATCGTCTCCAAGCACCTGTTCACCCAGGGCACGGGCACGGTCCTGCTCTACCAGATCGAGAACGAGTACGACGGCCAGGTGACCCACCCGGACGGCGTCGCCTACATGTCCCACCTGTACAAGAAGGTGCGCGCCGACGGCATCGACGTCCCCCTGTTCCACAACGACAAGGGCCGCAACGGCTATTGGACCCCGGGGTCGTTCGACACCGACGGCGACACGGGTGGTTGGCTGTACGGCTTCGACGGCTACCCGACGCCGACCCAACCGCCGCCGGACTGGGGCCACTTCGGGATCGGCGGGGCGAAGGGCGGGGCGACCGCCAGCCCCAAGACCCCTGGTTTCGTACCGGAGTTCGGCGGCGGCTGGTTCGACCCGTGGGGCGGGTCCTGGTTCGAGGGGAAGGGGTACGCGGAGTCGCGCCGGACGCGTGACGCGGCGTACGAGCGGCGCTTCTACCTCACCAACCTCGCCAACGGACTCACCCTCCACAACGTCTACATGACCTTCGGCGGCACCTCGTGGGGCTGGCTTCCGGCGCCGGTCGTCTACACGTCGTACGACTACGGCGCCGCCTTCGACGAGGGCCGCAACCCGACCGCGAAGCTCGTCCCGATGCACCAACTGGGCCATCTGCTGCGGACGGTGCCCGACTTCGCCAAGCTGGACCGGGCGGCCGACGTCACGGTGGACGGGCTGAAGGCGTACCACCTCACCAACGCCGACACCGGCTCCCACGTCTACGTCCTGCGCAACGACACCGCGGCGGCGGTGACTTCGACGCTGTCGACCTCCGACGACGACATCGAGGTCACCGTCCCCGCCCAGGACGCCCGCCTCCTCGTCACCCGACTCGCCCTCGGCGGACGGAAGTTGAGGTACTCGACCGCCACTCCGATGATGGTGCTCACCACCGGCCGGCAGGACATCGCCGTGTTCGCCGGGACGCGCGGCGAGATGGCGCACGCCGTGGTGGAGTGCCCGGAGGAGCCGGTGGTGACCCGGCTCGACGCGCAGGCCGCGTGGGTGTGGGACCGCGGCCTCCTGCATGTCACCGTCCCGCTCGGCATCGGCGGCCTGACCCGGGTCCTCGTCCAGGGCGGCGGCGTCGACAACTCCCTCCTGCTGGTCTTCGCCGACGAGGCCGGCTCCGTACGCCTGT
The DNA here is from genome assembly GCF_053891435.1 of Streptomyces sp. NPDC002276. NCBI lineage: Bacteria > Bacillati > Actinomycetota > Actinomycetes > Kitasatosporales > Streptomycetaceae > Streptomyces > Streptomyces sp. NPDC002276. The sequence goes on from NZ_JBSFCQ010000026.1 coordinate 23,367, forward strand.
GGCCGTACGAGACCGGTTCGGGCACCGCGCTGGTCTACGGCCCGGCGCTGCTGCGCGGGGCCACCATCAGCGGCACGACCGCCCATCTCACCGGTGACACCATCGCGGAGACCGGCCTGGAGGTGTGGGGGCCGCGCGGGATCACCGAGGTCACCTGGAACGGCAAGGCGGTGCCCGCCACCGCCACCACCGCGGGCAGCCTGCGCTCGAACCCGGACGCGCTGCTGCCCGGGGTGCCCGCGGTACCGCTCCCGGCGCTCGACGGCTGGCGGCGGAAGGTGGAGAACCAGGAGGCCGCGGTCGCCTTCGACGACTCCAAGTGGACGCAGGCGAACAGGACTTCGACCTTCAGCACGACGGCCGTCCCGTCCGGACAGCCGGTGCTCTTCTCCGACGACTACGGCTTCCACTACGGCGACGTCTGGTACCGGGGCCGGTTCACCACGGCCGCCACCGACGCCCTGGAATCGGTGACCCTCGCCTACAGCACCGGCACACAAGGCCTGCTGATGGCCTGGCTCGACGGCGAACCGCTCGGCACCCATCGCATGCCCGTACCGACCACCACCAGTGTCCGGCAGGGCAGTTGGACCGCCAAGCCGACTCTCTCCGTCCCCGAGAAGCTGCGCACGACCGGTCCGCACGTCCTGTCCGTCCTGGTCCGGCGGATGCAGCACGACCAGGACGGCAAGGCTCTCGACACCCACAAGGTCGCCCGCGGCCTGACCGCCGTGACCTTCAAGGGCGCCTCCCCGAAGGTGAGTTGGCGCCTCCAGGGCGAGACGGCACCCGACCCGGTGCGCGGCCCGCAGAACAACGGCGGCCTGTACGGCGAACGCGAGGGCTGGCACCTGCCCGACTTCCCGGACTCCGGCTGGGACCCCGTCACTCTCCCCCGCGCCGACAAACGGCAGGGCGTGGCCTGGTACCGGACCACCTTCAAGCTCGCCGTGGACACCGGCATCGACGCCTCGATCGGCCTCGTCCTCGACGACGACCCGGCCCGCGCCTACCGCGTCCAGATCTTCCTGAACGGCTGGAACATGGGCCAGTACATCAACGACGTAGGCCCACAGCACACCTTCGCCCTGCCGAACGGGATCCTCCGCACACGTGGCACCAACACACTCGCCCTGGCCGTCCTGTCGGACGGCACCACACAGGCGGGCCCGAAGGACGTAGGGCTGACGCTCATGGGCAGCGCGGCCGGAGGAGTACCGGTGACACCGGTGGCCTCCCCCGGCCGCTAGCTCCTCCGAAAGCTACGCGAGCCTGATCACGTTCCACGACAGCGGCTCCAGTACGGCGGTCAGGGTGCCGTCCTGGAGGGCGGTGCCCTCGACCTGGTGCGGGGCCACGCGCTCGGGGTCGTCCAGGGTGTTGCGGGCGTCCGGGTCGGCGTCCGCGAGGGCGCTGTGCTCGACGACCGAGGTCAAGTCGAGCCCGTTCAGGCCGACTTGGAGCGGGAGCGACTCGGTGCGGCTGCGGTTGACCGCGAACACCGTGACCGAACCGTCCTCGCCGCGCACCGCCGTGGCGTGCAGCAGGTCGGCCTCGCCGTACTGCTTCGTCTCATGGGTCGGGGAGTCGACGCGGACGTCCAGGACCTGGCCCCGGCCGTACTTCGAGGCCTGCGCGAACGGGAAGAACGTCGTCTGCCGCCAGGCCGGGCCGCCGGGCTCGGTCATGATGGGCGCGATGACGTTGACGAGCTGGGCGAGGCACGCGACGGTGACGCGGTCCGCGTGCCGCAGCAGGGCGATCATGAGCGAGCCGAAGACGACGGCGTCCATGACGCTGTAGTTGTCCTCCAGCAGGCGCGGGGCCTCCGGCCAGTCGGCCGGGTCCGCGTTCTTCGTGTGCTCCTCCCAGTCCGCCGTGTACCAGACGTTCCACTCGTCGAAGGACAGGTTGATCTTCTTCTTCGACTTGAGGCGGGCGCCCACGTGGTCGGCGGTGGCGACCACGTTCTCGATGAAGGACTCCATGTCGACGGCGGAGGCGATGAAGGAGTCGAGGTCGCCGTCGAGCGGCTGGTAGTAGGCGTGCAGCGAGATGTAGTCGACCAGGTCGTACGTCTCCTGGAGGACCGTCGACTCCCAGGCGGCGAAGGTCGGCATCGCCTGGGAGGAGGAGCCGCAGGCGACGAGTTCCACGTCGGCGTCGATCTGGCGCATCGCGCGGGCCGTCTCGGCGGCGATCCTGCCGTACTCCTCGGCGGTCTTGTGGCCGGTCTGCCAGGGGCCGTCCATCTCGTTGCCGAGGCACCAGACCTTGATGCCGAAGGGCTCCTTGTCGCCGTCGGCGGCGCGCTGCTCGGAGAGGGCGGTGCCGGCGGGGTGGTTGGCGTACTCCTGGAGTTGGAGGGCCTCGGCGACGCCCCGGGTGCCGAGGTTGATCGCCATCATCGGCTCCGCCTGGGGGCCGACCTTCTTCAGGAACGCGATGTACTCGGAGAGACCGAAACGGTTCGTCTCCGTGGAGCGCCAGGCCAGGTCGAGGCGGCGGGGGCGGGATTCGGCGGGGCCGACCGAGTCCTCCCAGCGGTAGCCGGAGACGAAGTTGCCGCCGGGGTAGCGGATGGCGGTGACGCCGAGTTCGCGGACGAGGTCGAGGACGTCCTGGCGGATGCCGTCCTCGTCGGCGGTGGGGTGGTCCGGTTCGAAGATGCCGGTGTAGACGCAGCGGCCGAGGTGTTCCACGAAGGAGCCGAAGAGGCGGGGGTTGACTTCGCCGACCGTGAAGGCGGGGTCGAGGGTGAAGCGGGCGGTGCGCGTGCTCATGGGGTCCTTTCGAACGGGTGCTTACCGTATGCCAAGACATACTGACCTTTGTCCTGAAGGGTCGCCGGTCTCGCGTCCGCTTCTTTCACGCCGTACTTGGCGAGCGGGTCCGCGCCCCGGGGAGCGGCGGCACGGCCGGACGCGCGACCCGGTCCGGCCACGGCCAAGGGGTGCCCGCGGTTCGGGTTGGGGGTCCCCCGTCCCCGCCCCTGCCGGTAGCAGTCCCCGGAGGTTCGACATACCGTACGACGCTCGTACCCTCGAACAAGACCGTAAAATCGAAGCGCGTCCACGTCAATGGGTTGAGCACAGTGCAACGTTCATTCACGGCGTCGATTTCCGGACACAGCGGTCGTTCCCGGTCCCACAACGGCCACCGGACGACATGACGACGGCAGTTGTGGACGCGTAACCTCGGACCGGCTGTGCGGCGGACGGCGAAACGAGGGAGCGTACGACGTGGTGACGACCTTCCCCGGCGGGCTGTCCGATCACTCGAACACGACCCGATGCGCCAGACGTTGGATCACCTCCGCCCCCTCCTCGGTGGAAGCGGCCGGTTTCCCGCTGCCGCGGCGACGGTGAGGTGGCTGAGTCGACGTATGTCCTGGCATATTGCAGCGGTGCGCACCAAGAAGGAGATGAGGCGGCTCGCCGGCGCCCTCATCGACCCCATGCGCGTCCCGGTCCCCGCCGATCCCGAGGCCCTGTTCGACGCGCTGGTCGACTCCGTCATCCGCTGGCGGGGACGTGAAGTCGTCGTGCGCCGCGAGGTGTTCCCGCCGCACACCGCCAGCGGGCTGTGGCTGGAGGGCGACACCTACGACGTCATCGTCATCGACAAACGGGCCGCCGCCTGGCACCAGATCGTGATCTTCTGCCACGAGGTGTGGCACATGCACCGGCGCACCACCGAGCGCGGCCCCCAACTGACCGCCGAACGCGGCCCCCGGCCCGTCGCCGCCCGCACCGACTTCAGCGTCGCCGACGAACAAGAGGCGGACCGGTTCGGCATGTTGATGAGCGGACGGCTGCGCCCCTGGCTGGAGTCCGCGACCGGCGCCGACTCCCCGTACGGCCCCGCCGAGCCCGACGACGATACGCAACAGGGCGTCGCCGGACGCATCGGCGCCGCCCTCAACTACCGCGGAACCAGAAAATGAGCGACGTCATCGACTACGTCAGCTGCGGCCTGCTGTGGCTGGGCCTGCTGGTGAAGGCCCCGGACCTGATACGTCACTGGCGCGACCCCTATCTCCGCGTCATCTGTGTGCTCCTGGGCCTGGCCGGGGCCTGCTTCTTCCTCGGGGCGCCGCCCAGCGTCGGCGCGATCAACGACCTCAGCGGCGTCCCGAACCTCGCCGCACCGCTCACCTACGCGTCGGTCACCGCGTACAGCGCCACCTCGCAGGTGCTGATCGTCTACTGGCGGGGCGGCCCGCATGTGCACCGCACCGCCCGCCGCTGGATCGTGGCCTACGCCCTCGTCGTCGTCGGCATCGCCGTGACCTTCGCACTGGGCGACACCCCCGTGGAGCGCCGCACCGACCTCGACACCTACTACGCGACGACCCCGTTCATCGCCGAGATGATCGTGCTGTACCTGGTCGCACACCTCGCCGCCGTCAGTGTCACCTCGGTGTCGGCGCTGCGCTGGGCACGGCAGGTGCACGGCTGGCTGCGGGCGGGGCTGGTCACGCTGGGCATCGGCTCGCTGTGCGGCGCCGGGTACAGCCTGACCAAGTTCGCGGCGGTGATCGCGCGTTGGTCCGGGCGGGACTGGACGAAGCTCGGCACGACCGTCTCACCGGTCGCCGCCGGACTGGGCGCGGTACTGATCGTCGTCGGCGTACTGATCCCGCTGGGCGGCCCCCGGCTGACCCAGTGGTGGCAGGCCCGGCGGGCGTACACCCGGCTCGAACCGCTGGAACACGAGCTGGACGAACTCCTCACCCGCCAGGCGCTACGGCTGCCCAAACCGCGCTGGTCCTCCCCCGCCACCCGGCTGGTGTGGCGCCAGACGAGCATCCACAACGCGCTCGGACACCTGGACGCGTTCTTCGACCGGGCCCTGTACGAGCGGACGTCGGAGGCCGCCGCGGGCACGTCGGGCGATCCGGAGCGGGCCGAGGCGACCGCGTGGGCGGCGGTCATCGCCGCGGCCGTCGTCGAGGAGCGCGGCCGGGGCCCGTGGCTCGCGCCCGCCGACGCACCGGGCCGGTTCCCGGACCCGGCCCCCAGCACCGCTCTCCTGGTGCGGATCGCCGACGAACTGACACGGTCCCCGCTCGTCGCCGCCGCCCGCACGCGCACCGGCACGACGGAAGGGAGCACCCGGGCATGAGTTTCGTCCCCTACCTCGCCGCCGTCGTCCTGTGGCTGTCCTGCACCGCCCTGCTGCGCCGCCCGCTCCACATTCCGCGCGAGCCGCTGACCCTCTCCACCTGCGCGGCGATCGTCCTCGGCTCCCTGGTCCTGGTCTGCTCGGCGCCGCTGACCCTGCGCACGGTCAACAGCCTGACGGGCGTGCCGAACTTCGGCGCCCCCCTCACGTACGGGATGCTCTCCGCGTACAGCTGCTCCCTGCTCGTCCTGCTGATCTGCTGGCGGGGCGGCTCGCCCGCCCGCATCCGCTGCCTGGTGCTGCGCAGCATGACCGCCTACGGCGCGCTGGTCGTCGCCATCGTCGTGCTGTTCGTGCTGGCGGACCCGAGCGTCGAGCGGCTCACCGACCTCGACACGTACTACGCCAACACGCCCTACATGCGCGAGATGATCGTGCTCTATCTGCTCGGGCACAGCGCGGCCACCCTCGCGGTGTGCATCGTGTGCGTCACCTGGGCCCGGAAGGTCACCGGTCTGCTCAGGACCGGTCTGCAACTGATCCTCGTCGGCACGCTGTTGGACGTGGTCGGCTTCCAACTCGTCAAGTACACGGCGGTGGTGGCCCGTTGGACCGGCCACGACCTGGACTTCCTCTCGACCGGGATCGCCCCGCCGATGGCCTCGCTGGCCGCCCTCACCTGCTCCGCGGGCTTCGCCCTGCCGAGGCTGCTGCCCACGGCCCGCGCGCACTGGCACGATCTGGGCGCACTGCGCGGGCTGGGCCCGCTGTGGTCGGAGGTGCGGTTCGCGTCCCTGGCCCCGAAGCCGCCGAGCGCGCTCTGGCAGCTTCCCCGGATGCGGCTGCACTGGCGTGAAGTGTCCATACACGACGGCCTGTTGGCGCTCGCCCCGTACTTCGACGACCGGGTCCGCGAGCGCACCCGGGACGCCGCCCTGCACGCGGGCCGCTCCCCGCACGAGGCCCGCGTGGTGGCCGAGGCCGCCATGATCTCCGCCGCCGCCCGCCGCGCCGCGGCCCGCGAGGAACCCTTCGGCACACCGAGCACCTACCGCCTCTACGCCACGGAGGTCTCCGACACGGGCGGCCTGGTGGAGCTGGCACGCGCACTGTCCGACTCCCGCCACGACGCCGGGCACAGTGAAGGCCACCCCGCGCTGAACGGCTTCTAGTCTCCTCAACCGGCAACCGGCAACCGGCAACCGCCAACCGCCAACCGGCAAACGTCAACTGTCACCCGGCAAAAGCAGGTTGCTCCAACCCCTTCCCCGCCCCCGGTACGACCAACAGCGAACCAGCCACAGGATGCGGCGAGTTGAGCCCCACGCGCGCTGTGGTGACGTAGAGGTCCGTCAGATCCGCCCCGCCGAACGCACACGCGGTCACCAACGGCACCGGCATCGGAATCACCCGCTCCAACTCCCCGTCCGGCGTGTACCTCCGCACCGCGCCCCCGTCCCACAACGCGAACCACACACACCCGTCCGCGTCGACGGTCAGCCCGTCCGGAAACCCGGCCCCCGCCTCGATCTCGGCGAAGCGCCGCCGTTTCGAAACCCGCCCGTCCGCGTACTCGAACACATCGATCCGCCGCGTGGGCGAGTCGATGTAGTACATGAGCCGCCCGTCCGGACTCCACCCCGTCCCGTTGCTGACGGCCACGTCGTCGAGGACCAGCCGCACCGACCCGTCCCCGGTGATCCGGGACAACGTGCCGCCGCAGGCCGCCTCGTCGTACCGCATCGTCCCCACCCACAGCGCCCCGTCCGGCGCCACGGCCGCGTCGTTGGCGCGCCGCCCGGCGACCGGATCCCGGTGCAGCCACCGGAACTCCCCGTCGGGATCGACGAGCCCGACCCCGTCCCGGAGATTGAGGACCAGCCCCCCGCCGACCCGCGGTTTCGCCGCGCCGACGTGCTGTTCGGTCACGCGGACCGTGCGGGCGCCGGTCGCGGGGTCGTACGTGTGGACCCTGGAGCCGAGGATGTCGATCCAGATCAGCCGCCCGGCCGCCGCGTCCCACGTCGGCCCCTCGCCGAGGGTCGCCTCGGCCCGTACCGCCACTTCGTACGTCATGCCACGCTCCGGTGTCCGAGTCGCTCCGACAGTTCCGCCGCGCCCTTCACGGCGAGCTGCTCCAGCTCGTCCCGCCGCTCGTCGCTCCAGCGGATCATGGGCACGGAGATGGAGAGCGCGGCGACGACCTGCCCGGTGCGGTCGCGGACCGGCGCGGCCACGCAGGACACGTCCGGATTCGACTCTCGGCTCTCGACCGCGACCCCGCGCTGCCGGATCTCGGCGAGGGCCGCGCGCAGGGCGTCGGGCTCGACGATGCTGTTGGGCGTCATCGCGACCAGTGTCGTGCCCGCGGGGATGCGGGCGGTCAGCTCCGGCTCGGGGAGGGAGGCCAGCAGCATCTTGCCCACGGAGGTGCAGTGGGCGGGCAGCCGGCGGCCGGCCGCGGACACCATGCGGACCGCGTGCGTGGAGTCGACCTTGGCGATGTAGATGACGTCGGTGCCTTCGAGGATGGCCACGTGCACGGTCTCGTCGCAGGTCTCGGCAACGGACCGGGCGACCTGCTGGCCCTCGGCGGCGAGGTCGAGCTGCTCGGCGTATCGGCTCCCGAGCTGGTACGGACGGACTCCCAGCCGGTAGCGTCCGGGTTGTCCGGGCACGGGCACGATGTAGGACCGGGCGGCGAGAGTGGTGACGAGTTCGTGCACGGTGGTGCGCGGCAGTTGCAGCTTGCGCACGATGTCGGGGGCGGAGAGCGTCCCGTCCCCGTCGAGGAAGAGCTCAAGGATGTCGAGAGCCCGGGTCACGGCAGGTACGAGGCGTCCCACACCGGCCCCCTTCTTAGAGTGGTGTCGACTGGCGTATCAACTGGTGTATCGACTGGCGCATCGACTGGCGTGTTCGAAATTTCAACTGACGATCGGGATAACGAACACAGGCTAGCCATAGAGGGTTGCACGGGCAATGGTCGGGTGATCGCCCGATTACCGCCGGGCCCGCGGATCCCCCAGCGCGCCGCGCAACCGCTGGGCCCGCAGGACGAGTTCCAGCTCGAAGCGCCGGTCGGGATCGTCGATCTCGCCGCCCCAGAGTTCGCGGATCTGGCGCAGCCGGTAGCGCACGGTCTGCGGGTGCACACCGAGCCGCGCGGCCACCTCCGGCGCCCCGCCACGCGTCTCCAGCCAGGCCAGCAGGGTCTCCGCGAGCCGCCGCCCGTGCGTCGGCCCGCAGTGCGCGAGCGGCGCCAGACACCGCAGCGCGAGATCGTCGATCAGCTCCTCGGGCTGCAACAGCACCAGCGCCTCGGTGTGCTCGGTGCAGTACAGAACTCCCCCGGCCGGTAACAGCCCCCGCTCCATCAGCCCTACGGCGGCCTCGGCCCAGCGCGCCGACTTCACCGCGTCGGCCAGCGGCACCGGGGGCCCGATCGCGCCCGCCCAGCCGGTCAGCGCGCGGTGCAGCAGCTCGGGGCGGCCGGCCGCGTCCGGTTCCGGGACGACCATGCGGGGCTGCTCGTACTCCATGTCGAGCAGGACCTCCTGGCCCACGGCGGGCGCGACCGCCTCGCGGGCCGGGCGCAGCAGGACGCCGACGGAGACCTTGTCGGGCAGCGGCCAGCCGATGCGGGCGGCGCGTTCGGAAAGGGCCTCGGCCGGGTCGCCGCGGTGGTGCTCGGCGAGGAGGAGTTCCATCAGCCGCCGCTGGAGGCGCAGCCGCTCCCCCGCCTGTCGCGCGGCGGCCTCCGCGTAGCCGCGCACGGACTGGTCGACCAGCCCGTCCAGGTACTCGTAGCCCGCGTCGACGAGTTCGTACATCGCGGGCGGCGGGATCTCCACGCGCTGCCCGATGTCGGCGAAGCACCGCCAGGCGAGCCGTACGCCCATGCGGTAGATCGCCTGGAGCGAGTCGAGGCTGCGGCCGTGCAGGCCCTCGCCGCGCCCGAACTCCTGGAAGACGCCCGGCGGTACGGTCGGGCGGCCCTCCGCGGTCTCCAGGTGCTGGACGAAGACCTCGATGGCGCGGCGGATACCGATCAGGGCCATGGGTTCGCCCGAGTCGTCGAGAACCAGGGGCAGTTGGGGGTGCTCGCGGCGGATCTCGCGCAGGATCTCCTCGGCGAGCGCGGGCGCCTCGGCCATGGCGATCGCGGCGAACTCGCGCACCTGGAGACGTGGCACGTCGAGCCACGCCGAACGCGCGGTCACGGCCGCCGGGCGCGCGGGCACGGGGTCAACTCCCCTGATCCGCTTGCTCGTAGGTGATCAGCGGGGTGTTCGGCTGGTCGGGCCTGGCGTCGAGCAGCGCGACGATGCCGAGCGCGGCGCCGACGGCGAGGGCGGCGGCAAGCGCCATGGTGAGTACGGCGGCGAGCAGTCTGGACATCGCAGGGTCGGCCTCTCTGTCCTGAGGTTCTGTCCCGAGGTGTTGTCCCCAGGTGCTGTCCCGAGGTCGTCCGCCCCTGCCCGTCGGCCCAGTGTCGGCAGACATTGACACTCCGTCAAGGGGCGCCTACGGTTCCCGGCCCAAGGGCCGGCGAGAACTCCGTAACCGAATTCCACTGGAGTGTCCGGATGCGCCGTACAGCCTCTCCATTCTCTTTAATTCTCCTGGGACTTGGCACGTTTCTGCTGGTCCTGGCGCCGCTGCTGGCGTGGTACGTCGAACCGCGGGCCGCCGTCACGCCGATCGACATCGACACGACCGCCGTGTACCGGGGCACCGGAAGCTACTTCGACACCGGCGAGTTGCGGACCGTCGACGACCAGCGGATCACCGTCACCCAGCAGGTGCGCGGTGATGTCGCGGACAGCGAGAAGAGCGGGGACGCGGTGTGGGACGTGACCACGACCGTCGACACCGACAAGTCCCTGCCGGCCGCCGATCCGCACGACGCGCTGGAGTTCTTCCCCAACCGGTGGGTCACGGACCGTAGGACCAACAAGCCGGTGCACTGCTGCCACGAGAACCCGTACTTCGAGGGCGACGCGTACCTGAAGTTCCCGTTCGACGTGCGGAAACAGCCGTACCAGTGGTGGGACAACTCCCTTGGCGGGACGGTCACTTTGCGTTACGCGGGGACCAAGAAGGTGCAGGGCTACTCGGGTTACGTCTTCAAGGGCACGGTCCCGCCCACGAAGATCGGCACCCGACTGGTCCCGGGGAGTCTGGTCGACCAGCCCAACTCCCCGCAGATACTCGCCGAGGAGTGGTACTCCAACCACGGCATCGAGCTGGTCGTCGACCAGCGCACCGGCCGCGTGATCTACGCCCAGACCGGCCCCCGGCGCACCCTGCGCGCCCCCGACCACGCCTACGACTCGGTGCTCCTCCTGGACGCCGACAAGCTCGCGTTCACCACGGCCACGCAGCAGGAACAGGTGAGACTGGCGAAGAAGGAGAGCGGTCAACTGCGCCTGGTGGGACAGTCGTTGCCGATCGGTGCCGCTGTGGCCGGATTCGTCCTGGCCGTAGCCGGGGCCGTTTTGGTGCTACGAGGACGTCAGCACACCAAATCTTCTGGTTCACCCGCTTCACCCGCTTATCCGCCCACGATGTGACGTGACGTCAGTTCTAACAACCCCGGAAATTGTCACGTGGGTGAGTAGCCGTCAGGAACGCCGAAGCGAAAACTGTCCACCCACCCGAGCACAGCCCACCCACAGAACTCCCGCACCGCGCCCACCCTTTGCCCGCCCTTGCCAGCCATTGCCAGCTCTTGCCAGCTCTTGTTCGCTTTTCTCCCCTTGTGTTCCCGCAGAGTTCCGCACCCCGAGACGAGTTGGAGCACCCATGCCCCAGCACGTGCCCCACCATCCGCCGCGTACCGCGTCTCCGCCGGCCGCGCAGCGCTCCCCGGCGCCGGTGCCGCAACCGCGCCGCATCGTGTTCCTCGCCCACCGGGACCTCGACAACCCCTCGGCGGGCGGCTCCGAACTCCTCGTGGACAGACTCGCCGACGGCCTGACCCGGCTCGGCCACCAGGTGACCCTGCTGTGCGGCGGCCCGGTGGCCTACCGCGACTACCGGGTCGTGTCGGCGGGCGGCACCTACGGCCACTTCCTGCGCGCCCGTACGGCGTTCACCCGGTCGATCGGTGACTGCGATCTGCTGGTCGAGGTGTGCAACGGGATGCCCTACTTCGCTCCCGTCTGGCATCACGGGCCCACCATCTGCCTGGTCAACCACGTCCACACCGACGTGTGGAGGATGCGGTTCGACGGCCCGATGGCCCCGGCCGCAAGAGTCGGCCGACGGCTCGAACAGTGGGCGCTGACCGGGGCGCAGCATCGCGGCCTGCTGGTCGCGGTCTCTCCCTCGACCGCGCACGCGTTGCGCGGGATCGGGATCGAACGGGACCGGATCCGGGTCGTCCACAACGGAGTCGAGGAACCCGGTCCTTGTGCCGAGCGCTCGCCGGAGCCGTTGTTCGTGGCGGTGGGGCGGCTGGTCGAGTACAAGCGGATCGATCTGCTGCTGCGGTTGTGGGAGCGGGTGCGTCCCGTGGTCGGCGGGCGCCTCCTGATCGTCGGTGACGGTCCTGAGCGGGGGCGGCTGGAGCGACTCGCGGGGCCCGGGGTGGAGTTCACCGGCCACGTCTCGGAGACGCGGAAGCACGAACTCCTCTGCGCCGCCTGGCTGTTGCTGCATCCCTCCGCGCTGGAGGGGTGGGGGCTCGTGGTGACGGAGGCTGCCGCCCGGGAGACGCCGGCGATCGCGTTCGACGTGCCGGGGCTGCGGGACTCCGTGATCGACGGCGAGACCGGTGTACTGGCACGGGGAGAGTCCTCCTTCGCCGCTGCCTGGTGTGCGCTCGCGCTGTCCACGCGTCGCCGTGAGCTGATGGGCAAGACGGCTCGTGATCGGGCGGCGCGCTATCGCTGGCACCGGACCGTCAGACAGTTCCGGGCTGTCGCCGCCGAGGCGGTGAGGGGCTGGGGGTCGTGACCGGCCCCAAGGATCCCTCCCTGCGCAGGTCGGTGGCCCTCTTCCGGGCCTTCCTGCACGAACAGGACGACCCGGAGTCGTGCTACTCACTGCTCGCGACCGACGCGGTCGACCAGGTCGAGGCCTACGACGGTCCCGTCACCGGCCGCACCGTCGTCGATGTCGGCGGTGGCGGCGGCTACTTCACCGAGGAGTTCCGGCGGCGCGGCGCCCACGCCTACCTTTTCGAGCCCGACGTAAGGGAGTTGGGGGAGAAGCCGCCGGACGGGACGGTCATCGCGGACGGGTATCTGCTGCCCCTGTCCGACGGGGTCGCCGATGTGACGTTCTCGTCCAACGTCCTTGAGCATGTGGCCGATCCGCAGACGTTTCTCAGTGAGCTGACGCGGGTGACCAGGCCCGGTGGGCTGATCTATGTGTCGTTCACCAACTGGCTGTCCCCGTGGGGCGGTCACGAGTGGGCGCCCTGGCACTACCTCGGCGCCGAACGGGCCCGCGCCCGCTACCGGCGCCGTACCGGAAAGCCCGCCAAGCACACCCTCGGCGAGAACCTGTTCGCCGTGCACATCGGTGCCACCCTGCGGCAGGTCCGCGCCCGCGACGACGTGACGGTCGTCGCGGCGCGCTCCCGCTACTGGCCCTTCCTCGACCGAGCCGTCGTCAAGGCGCCCGGGATAAGGGAGTTGGCCACCTGGAACCTCCTTCTCATCCTCCGGCGGTGTCCACGATGACGGCGACCACGGTCCAGACACCGCCCCCGGCGGCCGACCCCACCACCACGACGCTCGCCGGGCCCCCGGAAGGCCCGAGGTCGTGGCGCTGGCTGCTGGGGTTCTGGGCCGTGGTGTTCGTGCTGTTCCTCGCCGTGCATCCGGGTCGGCAGACCTTCGACACCAAGCTCGGCGTCACCGTCGACCCCGGTCAATTCCTCTCCGATCTGGGGCAGTTGTGGCACGACCGGGGTTCCTTCGGCGGTATCCAGGACCAGTACGCGGGCTACCTCTGGCCGATGCTGCCGTTCTACTGGCTGGCCCACGCCGTGCACCTGCCGGTGTGGCTGGCGGAGCGCCTGTGGCTGTCGCTGGTCGTCTCGGTGGCCTTCTGGGGTACGTTGAGGCTGGCCGAGCGGCTGCGGGTCGGCAGCCCGGCGTCCCGACTGCTCGCCGCCATCACCTACGCGCTGTGGCCGGTGTTCACGATCGTCGTCGGCTCGACCTCGGCCGCCGCGCTCCCCGGCGCCTTCCTCCCCTGGGTCCTGCTGCCGCTGACCAACGAGCGCTACACGGCTCGTGTGGCCGCCCTGCGCTCGGCGCTGATCGTCCCGTTCATGGGCGGGGTCAACGCGGCGGCGACCCTCGCGTCCCTGTTCCCGGTGGGCCTGTATCTGCTCTCCCGCCCACCCGGACCACGGCAGCGCAAGCTGATCGCCTGGTGGGTGCCGGGGGTCGTGCTGGCCACGGCCTGGTGGTGGATCCCCCTCCTCATGCTCGGTGTCTACGGCGAGAACTTCCTTCCCTACGTGGAGACTTCGCAGACCACGACGGACACCATGTCGGCGACGGAGGGCCTGCGCGGGGCCGGTGACTGGGTCGCCTATCTGCACCTCGGGGAGGCCTGGATACCGGCCGGCTGGACGGTCGCCTCCTCGGTGATCGTGATCGTCTGCTCGGCCCTCGCGGCAGGGCTCGGCCTCGCCGGGCTGGCCCGACGTGACATGCCGGAGCGGCGCTGGCTGGTGCTGATCGCGGTGTCGGTCGCGCTGATCCTGTTCGCCGGGTACGGCGGCCCGTTCGGGGCGCCCTTCCACGGGCTGGTCCAGGACTGGCTGAACGGCCCGCTCGTCCCGTTCCGCAACATCTACAAGTTCCAGGCGGGGCTCGCTCTCGCGCTCGTCCTCGGTCTGGCCCACCTGGTGGGCGTGGCGGCCGAGTCGCGGGGCGCCCGCCCGGTCCGGGGGCGTCGGCTCGCCCCGCTGGTCGCGGTGGTCCTGGTCCTCCCCGGCCTCGCGTGGCCGTATCTCAACGGGTCGATCCTGAACCCGGGTTCGTTCCAGCAACTCCCCAAGTACTGGCAGTCCACGGCCGACTGGCTGCACAAGTACTCCCCCGACTCCCGCGCCCTGGTCGTCCCGGCGACCGCGCACGGCATCTACACCTGGGGCTCGCCCATCGACGAGCCCCTCGACGTCCTCGCCGACTCCCGCTGGGCGGAACGGGATTACGTCCCGATGGGCACCCCCGGCAACCGGCGCGCGATGGACGCGGTGGAACAGGCCCTGGACTCCGGCGGCGAAGTCCCGGGCCTGGCCGACTACTTGAGCCGCGCGGGCATCTACTACGTCGTCGTCCGCAACGACCTCGACCCCGACCAGATCGGCTACGTCCCGACGACCACCGTCAAACGCGCCCTGGAACAGTCCGGCTACCAGCGGGTGACCGGCCTGGGCCCGGTGATGACCGGCGGCCGGATCGCCAACGACACCCCGCTCCAGGTCGAGGGCCTCTACCCGCGCCAGCGGGCGGTGGAGATCTACGAGCCGACGAGCAAGGACGTCGTACGGCCGGGCCAGGCGGGCCTGACGCCGGTGGCCGACACCGCGGTGGTGTCCGGAGGACCGGAGTCCCTGCTGCCTCTCGCGGCCGAACTCCGGGGCCGGGCAACGGTGTTGACGGGAGACAACCACCCGGGTCTTGGCTCCCCGCCGCTCCAGATCCTCGGCGACGGACTGCGCCGCGCGGACACCCGGTTCGGCCTGGTCGACGCCAACACCTCGTACACGTACACCCCCGACGAACGCAACGCGCCGGACGCCGTCCAGGACGCGGGCAAGAAACCGAAGCAGATCCTGCCGACCAAGGGCATCGCCCATCAGACGGTGGCCGAGCTGCGCGGCGCGCGCTCGGTGACGGCGTCCTCCAGCGGCAACTGGCTGTTCCAGCTGCCCCAGTTCGACCCGGTGAACGCCTTCGACGGCAACCCCGACACCGCGTGGGCCGAGGGCGCGGCGGGCTCCCCGAACGGGCAGTGGCTGCGCATCGGCTTCACGGGCGGGTCGTACGACATGCCGGGTTCGTTCAACGTGACCCCGCTCCCGCAGGAGAGTGTGCGGGCTGCGGCCACGGAGGTGCGGGTGGAGACGGCGAAGGGGTCGGCGACCAGCTACCTCCAGCCGAACGGCACGACACAGACGATCAAAGCCCCTTCAGGAACGACGAGTTGGATGAAGCTGACGATCGTCGACTCGGTGGCCCGCCGCACCGGTCTCACCGGCGCGGGCTTCTCCGAGATCGCCCTGCCGCACGTCCAGGTCACCCGGCTCCTGAAACTCCCCACCGACGCGAGCAACTCCGACTCGGCCGCCGAGATCATCTCCCTGCACCGCACGGCCGACCCGACCGGACTCGCCCCCACGGGCACGGAAGCGGGCCTGCACCGCACGTTCTCGACGCCGACGGCGGGAACGTACGAGATGAAGGCGAGCGCGGTGGCGATGCCCGGCGAGGAGTTGGACAAGCTCCTCTACGAGGTGGCCCCCGCCCAGCAGCACCGCATCACGGCGACGGCGGACTCCACGGCGGCGCTGGGCGCAGGCCTCTCGGCCCGCAACCTGACGGACGGCGACCTGACGACGGGCTGGGTGGCGGGCGACCGCCCCACGATCCATCTGTCCTGGACCGGTAAACAGGCAGTGGGCGAAGTGGTGTTGGCGCCCGCCGGCGGTCTCTCGACCCGTGCGACCGAGGTCGACATCAGCTCGCCCGACGGCGCGACGATCGCCGGGGTCGACGAGAACGGCGTGGTGCGTTTCGACCCGATCACGACGAACCGCCTCGACATCACGATCACGAAGACGGCCCCGCTCACGCTCCACAACCCGGTGGCCGACGAGAACCTCCAACTCCCCGTGGGCCTTACGGAGGCGTACATCCCGGCCCTGGACCAGTACCGCACCCCCCAGCCCGACCCCACCCGCACCTTCACGCTGGCCTGTGGAAAGGGCCCGGTGGTGGCGGTCGACGGCGAGCTGTACCGGACGAGCGTGACGGGGACGGTACGAGACCTGACCGAGCGCCGGACGGTGGAGGTGACGCTCTGTCAGGAGGGCCGGGACGATCCGGCGTTGGAGCTGACGTCGGGCACGCACCGGGTCGAGGCGGGCGACGCGGGACCCCTCTCCCTGACGAACGTGACACTCACCCGGGGAAGTGTCACACCTGCGACGGACGCAGGTCGGGACCTACGGGTCGTGGACTGGCTCGGCGACCGCCGCGAACTGACGGTCGGCTTGGGCACGGCCTCGTACCTCACCACGTACGAGAACTACAACGACGGCTGGAAAGCCACCCTGAACGGCAAGGAGTTGTCCCCGGTCCGCCTCGACGGCTGGCAACAGGGCTGGCGCGTCCCCGCAGGCGCGGGCGGCACGATCAAGCTGACCTACACCCCGGCGACAACGTACGAGGCAGGCCTCATCGGCAGCGGAGCGGCCGTGGTCGTCCTCCTGGCCCTGGTGATCTGGCGCCGCCGAGAGGCCAACCCCGACGAGTTCCAACCGCCCCCGCCCCTGCCCGGGTTGTGGCTGGGCACGGTGGCACTGACGTTGGTGGGAGTGGTGATAGCGGGCTGGTTCGCGCTACTGGTCCCGGCGTTGGCGCTACTGGCCTACCGCCGCCACGCGCTGCTGGTCCCGATCGCGTTCATCGCCCTCGCTGGAGCGGGAATCGCAGCAGCAACAGGTGCGGGCACCCCGGTCGGCGCGGGCGAGGGCGCCTTCGGCCGAGCCGCCCAACTCCTCGCGCTGATCGGCTTGTTCGCGGGACTGGTAAGCACGCGGGAGTGGAGCGCCCCTCCAGGGGCGCGGGGCAGCGACATTAGCGGCTCCGCCGCGCGGGCGCGACCAGCCCCCACCGGCCCGCAGCAAAAGGACGCCCCCCAATGACCACACTCGACGATCCCCGCTCCCCAACTCGCATCCCGTTCCCCACAGTTGACGAAATCGCCCGCCACTGCCACCAATCCACCGAACCGGAAACCGTCCACATAGAGGTCCACCTCCCAGGCCCCATAAACCCCGAAGGGCTCCGCACCGCCTTCACCCAGGCCCTGCACCACCACCCCCGCGTCCTCATGCGCGAGGCCCCGGGCCGCTGGTACCGCCGCCGCTACGAATGGGAGTTGACCAACGACCCGGACGTGGAGGTCATGACCTTCACCCCCGCCACCCCCGACGCCCTCGAACAGGCCCGCGCCCGCGCCCTGAACCACACCCCACCCCTGACCGCATCCCCACCCATCCGCCTGGAAGCCGTCGAACTCCCCCACGGCACCGCCCTTCTCCTCACCGTCAACCACACCGCCCTGGACGGCCCCGCCTGCCTCCGCGTCCTCGCCACCGCAGCGGAGCGCTACGGCGGCAAGGACAACGCCCCGGCCGCCCCACCGACCCGCCCCCCGGACACCCCCGAACCCCCCACGGCCACCCCGTCCGTATGGACCCCGCCCGCCCGCGTCGCCCCCGGCACCCCCGACCCCTCCCCCGGCGGCAACGGTCTCCTCCTCACCGAACTCGCCGTCCCGCACCGCCCCAAGGGCTCCCCGTACACCGTGAACGACCAACTCATGGTCACGACGGCCCTGATGATCGCCCACTGGAACCGCGAACACGGCGCACACCCGCGCCCGCTGCGCATCACGATGCCCGTGGACGACCGCCCCCGGGGCACGGACATGCCCATCGGCAACGGCACCCGACTGGTCGAAGTCACCTTCGCCCCGGACGAGTTGACCACCGACCCCGCCAAGATGGGCGAACTGCTCCACCGCACAGCGACCCGCACCCGCGCACTGAAAGCCCTCCCCCGCCCCCAACTGGGTCACGGTGCCGCCCTGTTGACGGCTCCCGTCGTCCCCGTCGCCTGGCGGGCGACCCTCACCCGGGGCCTGCGCAGAGCAGCCGCGCCCTGGACCTCGACGACCCTCCTGAGCAACATCGGCCGTATCCCCTACGCCCTGGACTTCGGCGGTACCGCCGGCCGCGCGCACGCCGTGTGGTTCTCGGCCCCGGCCCGGATGCCCCGCGGCTTCACCGTGACCACCGCCTCCACCGCGGGAAAGCTGCACGTGGCCCTGCGCTGGTCGCGCACCCTCCTCGGCCCCGGTGACGGCGCCCACCTCCGCGACCTGTTCGAGCACTACCTGCACACGACGGAGGAGCACGCGGCATGACGACCACCGCCCCGCACCACCCCGGCCTCCGCGACTTCTACGAGAACCCCGCCGTCCCGGTCGCCTCCGGCACCTCCCGCACCCTCCGCCAGGCCCGCGTCCTGGCCACCGCCCTCGGCCCGCCCACCGAACATCCCCTCACGGTCCTCGACATCGGCTGCGGCGACGGCACGGCGGCGGCCACCGCCGCACCCCTCCTCACCGGCCACCGCGTCATCGGCGTCGACTGGTCCCAGGACGCCCTGTCCCGCGCCCGAACTCACCTGCCGTACACGGTCCGTGGAGAACTCACCGCGCTGCCGCTACGGACGGCCGTCGCCGACGCCGTGCTGTTCAGCGAGGTGATCGAGCATCTCGTCGACCCGGACACGGCGCTCGCCGAGATCCGCCGGGTACTGCGCCCGGGAGGCCATCTCATGCTGTCCACACCGAACTTGGCCGCCTGGTACAACCGGGCCCTGCTGCTCGCCGGCGTCCAGCCCGTGTTCTCGGAGGTGAGCCTGCGCGCGATCCACGGCCGCCCGGGCAAGGAGGTCGTAGGGCATCTGCGGCTCTACACCCCGCGCGCGCTACGGGAGTTCGTGACGGCGGCCGGCTTCGAGGTCGTAGGCCTCAAGGGCGCCCCGTTCCACGGCGTACCGCGCGCCCTACGCCCCCTCGACCGACTGGCGTGCGTCAGACCGCGGTTGGCGTCGATCCTGCTGCTGCACGCGCGGAAGACGTAGGGGGCGCGGCCGTGTGGTGGGGAGTGGCCGCGGCCCTGTTGGCGAACGTGCTGTACAGCACCGGTTTCGTGTTGGAGAAGCGGGCGCTCACGGCTCTGCCCGAGGTGACGGTCCGTCAACCGGCCAGGCTGCTACGGCTGGTGCTGGGCAGCCCGCTGTGGATCGGCGGGTCCCTCGCGCTGGCCGCCGGGTTCGGCGCGCAGCTCGCCGTGTACCGGACGCTGCCGATCGCCGCCGCGCAGGGCATCTTCGTGTCCGGCCTGGTGCTGCTGGTGCTGCTGTCCGCGCGGCTGCTCGGCGAGCGGACCAGCGGCCGGGAACGGTACGCGCTCGGCGCGATCCTCGCCGCCCTGCTGATGGTCGTACTGTCGCTGAAGGAGGGCTCGGACCACGTCAGCCGCGCCGCGCCCTATCCGCTGATCCTGCTGGTGTGCGTGCCCTCGCTGGCGGCCGGCGTCTGGCTGTACCGGTCCACAGAACGCCGCGCGGCCCACCGGCACCGGCTGCCCACCACGGGCGTCGAATACGGCGTGGCGGTGGGCCTGTTGTACGGGGTCAGCTCGCTCGCCATCAAGGGGGTGTCGAGCTTCCTGACCACAAGTGACCTGGCAGGGGCGGTGGTTGACCTGTTGCGGTCCCCGTACCCGTATCTCCTGCTCTGCACGGGCGCGTTCGGCCTGGTGATGTCCCAGGCGGCACTGCAACGCTGCCGGGCCTCGCTGATCGTGCCGGTCTGCACGACGGTGACGAGCCTGTTCACGGCGGTGCTCGGCACCCTCGCGTTCGGCGAGGCGCTGCCGCACGACCCGCTGCGCCTGGCCCTGCGTATCGGGGGCACGACCCTGGCGGTCACCGTCCTGCTGACCATGCCGAAGCACGACAACGCGCCTCAACCACCCGTAGAGGCCAAGGAGTTGACTCCGCCATGAACCCGGACGACCCGCTGCTGAAGATCCTGGCCTGCCCGCTCGACAAGGGCCCCCTGCACCTGCTCCCGACCGACGCCCTCTACAACCCGCGGCTGCGCCGCCGTTACCCCATCGTCGACGGCATCCCCCAGCTCCTGCCCTCGTCCGGAGAGCAAGTGACCGACGACGAGGAGCACTTGGAACTCCTCAAACGGATGACCCCATGACAGCCACGCTCACCGCCCGCCTCGCCCCCTTCCTCCCCACCCGCCTGGTCGCCGCCACCGCCCGCGCCGTCTACCCCCGCTTCGAACCCGAACTGGCCCGCCTGGACGACCTGTTGCCGCCCGACTGCGGCACGGCGGTCGACGTCGGCGGCTGGTACGGCCCCTGGACGCACCGCCTGTGGAGACGCGCGCGCCAGGTCGTGACCGTCGAACCGGTCCCCCACCTGGCGCGGCTACTCGCCGCTGCCGCCCCCGCGCACGCCCGGGTGATCACGGCCGCCGCCTCCGACCGCCCCGGCACCGCCCGCCTGTGGCTGCCGCCGGACGACGAGGGCGACCGGGGTGTGTCCTCGCTGGTCCGCCGCGACATCCACGCCCGCGCCGTGCACGTCCCCTGCGTCACGCTCGACGGGCTGGGCCTCAAGGACGTCGGCTTCATCAAGATCGACGTGGACGGCAACGAACTGGCCGTGCTCCACGGCGCGACCGGCCTCCTGACCCGCGACCGCCCCGCGCTCTTCGTCGAACTGGAGTCACGCATCCAGCCGATCGCGCCGATCGTCACCTACCTGTCGCTGCTGGGCTACGAGGGCTGGGTCCTGCCGGACACCACCTGGACGAGACTGTCGGCCTTCCCCCTGGAGGAGCACCAGGCCCGGACCTCGTACGTCGTCTCCCAGGGCCTGCTGCGCCGAGTCCTGCCCTTCGCGCGGGGCCCCCGCTACGTCAACTCGGTCCTGTTCCTGCCCGACGGCGGCAGCCCAGGTGGCCGCGGGCCCGATGTCAGTGCCGTGCGCGACGATGGATCGCATGCCCGACGCGAAACGCCCCGCGAACCCCTTCAGCCCCCTCGACTTCCAACTCGTCCTGCTGCGCCGCATGGCGGACCACAACCCGGACCTGGTCGAGGACGCCCGACATGAGCTGGGCGCCTCGATCGCCGACATGCGCGAGGCCAACAGGCGTTGGCAGGCGATGCTGCACTCCCCGAGAGGCCGGACCGCCGCCTCCCGCTACCGCTCGATCCTCGGCACCCCGGAATCGAGCGTGACCAGGAAGATCGGCGACCTGGAGTGCGAGGCCCGGCTGTGGCCGGTCCCCCTCTGGCCCGACCTCCGTTTCGAGGTGCTCACGGCCCCGAACGGCGCCGTGTGGAACGAATGGCTGGTCCGCGCCCCCGGCGCCGCGCCCCCGTCCCTCCACACCCTCGACGACCTGACCCCCTGGTCCTGCACGGTCGACGAGGCGGCCCGCGCCTTCGCCCCCGCCCGCCCCCTGGAGGGCACGGCCCCCACCCGCTGGGGCCTCGCCTTCACGGCCCCGGACGGACAGGGCGTACGGCACCGGTGCGCGGCCGAGTTCACGTGGGGGCTGCTGCAACGGGTGGCCTGGTAGGGCAGGTTCCGGCCTGCCTGTCCTGTCAGACTGTCGGCATCGGTGAGGACCGCCCAAGTGGGAGGAACGGGCCTGGAGAGCATGGATCACCACGACATCGCGGAAGCGCTGCGGGAGCGGATCCGGCAGGGGGAGCTGGCCGTGGGGGCCAGGATGCCCACGCAGGCCCATCTGTCAGAGGAGTTCGGCGCGGAACGCGCAACAGTGCGCAAGGCCCTGGGCCTGCTGAGGCAGGAAGGACTGCTGACCGAGGCGGCCCGAGGCGCCCTGCCCCGCGTCGCCGAACAACCGGGGCCCAGGCGCTCGGACCAGAGGCCCGCCACGCCCGGACTGGGGCCCGTCCTCAGGGCCGCCTTCACGGCACCGAATGTGACGTTGGACGTGTTCACGCTCAGTGGAGAGTCGCTCGACGTGCATGTGAGGGTGTGCACCGAGGAACTCAGAACTGGGACTCTGCCATTGCCGCGTTCGATCACCATACGGATCCTGCTGCCGGTCATCGCGCACAGTCTCCCCCTGCTGCGGGCTGTCGACGATCCACAGGAATCCCGCCCCAGACAACGGCTGGCCGATCTGACGCGCCGGAGCACCGCCTCCATCCGGGATGTCGTGTCGGGGATGCGCATCGAAGGCCTGATCGAGTCCGTGTCGTTCGAGGTCCGGCAGGCACCGATCACGCCCATGCAGAAGCTCTACCTCCTGAACGGTTCGGAAGCCCTGTCCGGCTACTACCAGGCCGTCCGGCGTCAGATCCTGCCGGACGAAGGAGCCGCCCTCGATGTGTACGACTTCCTGGGACTCGGCACTCGCCTGTTCCACCACCCCACGGGAAGTCCCTTCGTGGAGAAGGCCCGTGGCTGGTTCGAGCACCACTGGTCGAGCACCGATACCGTCCCGTTCGAGACCCGCAACTGATCCGCGCGCTATCGTCGGATGTTCCGAAGCGCCGTACAGGCAAAGGGTGGTGGGGGATTGCGCATCCTGTTCGTGCACGGGACCGGCGTACGACGCGAGCGGTTCGACGCCCTGTACACCCTCGTCGGCGACCGGCTCGCACCACTTCTTCCCGACGCCGAACTGGTGCCCGTCTACTGGGGCGACGACCACGGCGCCGACCCGACCACCCTGCGGTCCCTGCCCGGCACACAGACAACCAGGGGCATCCAGTTCCCGGACCCGCTCGAACAGGACGTGGCCCGGTGGGCGCTGCTGCTCGCGGACCCGCTGTGCGAACTGCGCGCTCTCGTGGCCGCGTTCGACGCCGACGGCGGATTCAACACACCCGGGGTGCAGTCGGAGGGACGAACCGTCGCCGACCGGCTGGCCCACGGGCCCTCCTCCGACGAGTTGTCGGCTCTCCTGCGTTCGGCGGGACTGATCGACCACTACCCGGACGCCGTCCAACTCGTCGTGCGCGCCGAGGAGTTCCAGGACGCCTGCACCAGCGCCCGGAACGCCCGTGACGCGTACGAGGTGGCCGAGTGCGCCGCACGCGCGATCACCGCCCGCATGCTCTCCGCCGCCGGCGAGGACGCCCTGTGCACGGGCGACGAACGCGACCGCGCGGTGGTCCTCCTCACCGCGCTGCTCGGCGGCACGGCCCGGGGCCCCGGCGGCAGGGCGGCCTCGGCCCTCGGCACGCTCGCGCTGCGCCTGTTCGCGCAGCCCGCCCTGAACCATTGGCGGCGGCCCCTGACGGCCGGGTCCGCACCAGGCGTAGGTGACATCCTCCGCTACCAGGCACGCGGGGCGGACCTGCGCGCCTTCCTGCACGAGCAGGTGATGCTGAGCGGCGAGCCGACCGTCCTGATCGGGCACAGCCTCGGCGGCATCGCCCTGGTGGATCTGCTCGCCCTCGCCGCCGCGCGGGGTGAACCACCCGCGCAGGTACGCCTGTTGGTGACCGTCGGCTCGCAGGCACCGTTCCTGCACGAGATCGGGGCGCTGACCGGGTTGCCGCCCGGCGCCCCTCTCCCAGCGGGATTCCCGGCCTGGCTCAACCTCTACGACCGCCACGACCTGCTCTCCTTCCGCGCCGCGCCCGTCTTCCCGGACGACCCGCGGGTGTCCGATCACGAGATCACCAGCCGCCAGCCCTTCCCGATCTCGCACAGCGCGTACTGGAAGCTGCCCGCCACCTACGAGCTGATCGCGACCGCCGTGCAGTCGGCCGCCGACGGTTCGGAGGTACATGAGTGAGCACGGGCACCACAGTCCTGTCCGACCTCTCGCCCGGCAGGACGTACGCCTTGATAGTGGGTATCGAGCGCTATGACGTGCACTCGTCCTGGAACCTGCCGGGAGCGGCACGCGACGCCGTGCGGTTCGCCGAATGGCTGACCGGTCCCGGCGGGGTCCCGCCGGAGAACGTGCGCCTGTTCACCTCGTCGCTTGAGGCCGGTCGACACTCCAGCCGCATACCACGCGAGGATGCCACGGAACGGAACATCAATCAGGCCCTGTTCAATGAACTGCCCACATGGGACGGCGATCTGCTCTGGATCTTCTGGGCCGGGCACGGCTTCCAGGACGGCGCGGAGCAGCTCCTGCTTCCCTACAGTGAGGCCACCGCCGAAAGAACCGCGCACCTCAACCTGAACTCCGCCCTGCGCTGGCTGAAGGGACTGCCGGGCGGCACCTTCCGCCATCAGATCGCCATCGCCGATTCCTGTCGCACGGACGAGCGCCAAGCCCGGGGGTTGACGCTGGGATCTGTCGACTACGGCAGCGTGGCGGTCCGCTCCGACCGCCGGCAGTCCCGGCTGTACGCGACCATGCCCGGGGACGTCGCGAAGAACCTGGCGGATCGCTTGGCCGGTCTGTTCACCGACCTTCTCCTGGATGAACTCGGCAAACGGAACGCGTGCACGGGCGCCGAGGAACTCCCCGAGGTGGCCCGCAGCCTCCAGCGCCGGCTCCGGCAGGCCGCGCAGACGCCGCAGTTCATCGACGGCCGTGACTGGAACGACTCGTCCCTCTTCGACTACTCCCCGGCCGAGCCCGTCCCCCGCCTCGACAACACCGCCTGGCGCGAGCTGAAGACGCTGGCCGGCGAACAGGATCTGCCCGCCTACACCTATGACGCGGTCCTGTGGGCCTTCGCCAGCGCCGAGTGCGCCGCACCGCCGATCAGCACCCTGCCGCCGCCCGAGGACGGCCTGACCGCGCTCGTCCGCGATCTGGAGCAGCGCCAGGGACGGTCCGGTGTGCCTTTCTCCCTGTTGTTCGCCCGCTGCCTGGCCGCCCACGCCGAGGACCCCGACTGGGGCGTACGCCTGGACTCCTGGGTGGACCGCACGTCCGCCCGGCTCGGTGTCGGCGCCGTGCCTCCCGCGCCCGCCCGTCGTGCGACGGCGCCCGAACTGCACATCCAGCTGCGCAAGTCCGGTGTGGAGGGCGCCTACTTGGTGGACATCTGGCTGCACCACGACAGCTTCGACACGGTGTGGTGCTCGCGGGACCCGCTGGACGTGCCGGCCGCCCGGCAGGAGTTGGGCGGTCAACTCGGCGCGCTCCTGGAGCGGTTCGCCTCGGACGGTGGGGAGCAGACCTCCATCGACCGTATCGAGTTCCATCTGCCGTTCGAGCTGCTGTCCGAGCAGGTGGAGGAGTGGGAGCTGCCGATCGGGCGACGCGGCCGATTGCTGCGCCTCGGCGGGAAGTTCGAGGTGGTGGTGCGCTGCCCGGAGGAACGCACGGGCGCGGCCTACCACTTGTGGAAGCGCAAGTGGGCCTGGTTCAAGGCGTACGGCGGCGGCGAATGGGCGCTGTTCACGCCAGGCACGGGACTGCCGTCGCAGCCCATCTGGCTGCTCGGCCGGCCCTCGGTGTCCGCCCGCCTCGGCCTGGAGTTGCAGGCCGACCGCCATGTGCCGGTGTGCGTGTTGGCCGGGGTGTCCGCCGAAGAGTTGCCGGACGCACTCGACGCGGTGCTTGAGGCGGGGGTGCCGATCGCCGTGTGGCGCCGCGACGGACCGCCGAACGGCGGTGCGTTCGCCACCGACGCACCGGGCCTCGACAGGGCGCTCGCTCCCGCGGGCACCCATGTGAACCTGCGCGAACTACCGCAAAAACTACGCCGGTTACGGATCGAGGGGATGGGTGTGCAGCCGCAGGACCAGACATGGGAGCACGGTCTCGCACTCCTCTGGGACGATCCGGAGCGCAGACCCGAACGCCTGCGGCTCGGCTAGGACCCGGCCGCGGCACAGTCGACAGGGCCCGCAAAGGTCTTGGGAAGGAACAAGGGCACCGTGCAGGACTGGTGGATCTACCAGGGGCCGGGCACCGCGGCGGAGCGGCTCGACCGGCTCGAACGCAGCGCGCCCCCGTGGCGGCGGTTCCGGGGTGTCGGCTCGCGGTACCGGCCGCCGACCGAGGGTGCCGCCTGGGAGGAGACCCTGGAGCGCGGTACCGGGTTCGTGCCCGAAGACCATGAGATCGACGTGGTCAACACAGCGCTGTATCTGCGCCGTCCGCTCCTGATCACCGGCAAGCCGGGGGTCGGCAAGTCGACCCTGGCGTACGGCATCGCGGCGGATCTGAGGCTCGGCCCGGTTCTCCGCTGGCCGATCACCAGCCGCAGCGGTCTCCAGGACGGCCTCTACACGTACGACGCCATCGGCCGGTTGCACGACTCCTCGCTGCACCGGTCGCCGCCGGAGGCCACGGGCCGCGACAGCGCGGAGCCGCTGCCCATTTCCGCGTATCTGCGCCTGGGGCCGCTCGGCACCGCCCTGCTCCCCCAGTCACGCCCTCGTGTCCTGTTGGTCGACGAGATCGACAAGTGCGACATCGATCTTCCCGGCGATCTGCTGACCGTTTTCGAGGATGGGTCGTTCGAGATCCCGGAGTTGGCCCGGATCGCCGCCCAGGACGCGGCTCCGCCGGTCGGCACCGCGGACGGGCCGGAGCCCTCGGCGCGGATGGAGAGCGGGCGGGCGCAGTGCAGCGCCTTCCCGGTGGTGGTCCTGACCAGCAACGGCGAGCGGGAGTTCCCCCCTCCGTTTCTGCGCCGCTGCATCCGGCTGAACATCGAGCCGCCGGAACGCGACCGCCTGGAGGAGATCGTGCGCAAGCGGCTGGCCGTCGACCCCGGTACGGATCCCGCGAGCGGCCTGATCGACGCCTTCCTCGGCCGCCGCGCGAGCGGTGACCTCGCGACCGACCAACTCCTGAACGCCATCCAGCTGCGGCTGAGCGGCGCCTGGCCCGACCCCGCCGACAACGAGCGGCTGCTCTCCGTCGCCCTGGAGCAGCTCACCGACAGCCCGAGTGCGTGAGCCGACCGTGCTGGACCAGGTACAGGCGGCCATCGCGGCGGCGGGAGTCGACACAGGGCCCGAGGAACTGGCCGACATCCTCTGGCTCGCCCGATGCATGAGCGGTCCGCCGACACCGCCCGCACCCCGGCAGGCCCCCGCCCGGCCACCGGCCCCCACGACGGCGGGCACGACGGCGGCCACTCCACCGCCGTCCCCGGCCGCACCCGCCCCGGCCGCGCCCGCCGCTCCCCCGCCCCCGGGCATCCCCCTCTTCCCCGCGCCCCCGCACACGGACCCCTCAGCCGCCCCGCGGCAGCGCCCGTCCCTGCGGCCCGCCGCCCGGCGCGGCGGCGCCTACGTCCGCGTACGCCGGGCGGCACCGCTGGACGACCCGCTCTCCCTGATGCGCGCGCTGCGCCCACTGGGCCGACGCCGACTCCCGGGCAACCGCCCCGAGTTGGACGAGGAAGCGACCGTCCTGGCCAGCATCGGACACCGGACGCCGCTGCCCGTACTCCGACCGGCGAAGGAGCGCTGGCTCGATCTGACCGTGGTCGTCGACACCCACAGCTCGATGCTGCTGTGGCACGACCTCGTCGCGCAGTGGCACCGCGCTCTCGTGCAGACCGGGCTCTTCCGCACCACCCAGGTGTGGCATCTGCACACGGACACCGAAGCCGTCACCCTGTCCCGCACCCCGTACGGACGGCGCCTGCCCGCCTCGGTGCTCGCCCGGCCCCGGGAGAACGGCCTGGTACTGCTGTTCAGCGACGCGGTGTCGGCCGCGTGGGACACCCGTGGCCTGCGTCAGGCCCTGCGCACATGGGCGGCGCACAGCGTCGTCGCGCTCCTGGACATCCTGCCCGAACGCCTCTGGGCCCAGAGCACCATCGAGACCGCACCGCACTGGATCCGCACCCCCAAACCGGCGGCACCGAACGTCAGTTGGTCGGTGTCCGCCGCGAGCGACCGCGCCCGCCGGCACCGGACGGACCGTCATATCGCCCTGCCCGTCCTGGACCTCTCGCCGCACGCGCTGGGCGAACTGGCCCGGCTGGTCTCCGGGGACGGCCGGCGCCGGCATCTGCCGTGCCTGCTGCTCGACGACGCGCCGCGGCCCGCCGCACCGGGGCGGGGCGAGGCACCCCGCGCGTTCCAGGCCGTCCAGCGGTTCCAGCACGGCGCGTCCCCGCACGCCAGGCAGCTGGCCGGGTATCTGTCCGCGGTGCCGCTCACGCTGCCGGTGATGCATCTGGTGCGGCGGGTGATGCTGCCCGGCGGAGACCACGGGCATCTCGCCGAGGTGGCACTGGGGGGGCTGTTCGAACCGTGGGAGGTCACGGCCGGGACCGATCCGGCCAGGGCCCTGTTCCATTTCCGTCCCGGGGTACGGGAAGCGCTGCTCGGCGCCCAGTTGCGGCAGGACGTGACCGCCGTGCAGGAGATCGTCAGGCAGGAGATCTCCGCGTTCCTGCGGCAGTCGCCGGGCAGTGGCGGGGACTTCCTCGCGCTCCGGCTCATCGAGGACGAACCGGCCGCACAGCCGATCCCGCCCGAATCCGAAGCCTTCGCCTACACGCTTACGACGGCGGTGACGTCCGGCGGCACGGCACAGCAACGGGTCGTCAACGCGCTGCTGGAACAGCTCGTCTCCGGCAGTCTGCGCGTCGGCGACACACTGCCTCCCCAGCGTCAACTGGCCGCAGACTTCGGCGTATCCCGGGACACCGTGCAACGCGCCTTGAGGGAGCTGCTGGCCGAGGGGTACATCGAGAGCCGCCAGGGCTCCGGCACTCGCGTGACGTCAGTTCCCCTGCGGAACCCGGGAATCGGCCCGGAGCCCGCCCCGGCCCAAGAGCCGATCGAGGCCGACCTGGCCCAGGAACTCGTCGAGACATTCACGTCCCCCGTCGTCACCATCGACGTGGTCGCCCCCGCCCTCAGCCAGCTCCTGAGCGCGCTCGCACCCCGCCTTGAAGACACCCGACGAGGGGCATCGCGCCCCTCGTCGCTCCGCATCCGGGTCCTGCTCACCGTCGCGCCCTCGGACAACCTGGACACCACGGCCCGCATCCGGGCGCAGGAACTACGCACGCAGCTTGAGCCGATCCGCTCCTTGGTCCCCGACATGCGCCTCGAAGTGCACCCGCTGCCCTCCCACCCGCTCACTGTCCTATACAACCTGAACAACGACCGCGGCCTCACGTCCCTTCTAGTCACCCCGGACGATCTCGTCGACCCGCCCCTGTACACCCAGCCGCCCGCCGAACTGACTGAAACACAAGCCTGGTTCGCCAGCTGGTGGAACATGCTCACGGAAGACGCCCCGGATCCCCCCGCCGATCCCCCCTCGTAGAAACCACGCCCGTAGCCTCAGCCCTCGGTCCGGCCGGCGGCAGCCGCGAGCACCGCCCCCACCACCACCCCCACCGACCCCGGATGCAGATCCAGAAAGAGGTTCGGCTCGACCAGTTCCAGTTCCATCACACACGGCTGTCCGTCCGGCCCGTCCACCAGGTCCACGCGCGCGTACAGCAGCTCGGGTGCGTCCGGTACGGCGGCCAACGCCTGTTCCGCGACGGCGAGTTCAGCCTCGGTGGCGGTCCACGGTTCCAGGTCCGGGTGGGACACCTTGTCGTCGTCGTAGGCCGTGCCCCGCGACAGTACGGCGCCCTTGCGGGAGGCGTGGACGTATCGCCCGCCGAAGAACAGCAGCGCCCGCTCCCCGCTGACGTCCACGTTCGTGAGGTACGGCTGCACCATCGCGGTGAACCCCTCCGCGTGCATGCGCTCCAGCTGTCGTACGGCCGTCCCGTGCTCGTCCGGTGTGTAGCGGGCGGCGAAGCGGGCGCCCGCGCCGGAGGTCGGCTTGACGACGTACTCGTGGTCGTCGGGGAGGTCGACGGGGTCGCCTGCGGCGACATAGCGGGTCGGTACGACGGGTACGCCGGCCGCCGCGAGGACGCCGAGGTAGCGCTTGTCGGTGTTCCAGCGCACGACCTGCGCCGGATTGGCGAGCCGCGTCGCCTTGCCGACCCGCTCCGCCCAGGCCACGAACTCGGCCGCCCGCCAGCTGTAGTCCCAGGTCGAGCGGATGAGGACGAGGTCGTAGCCGCCCCAGTCGGTCTTCTCGTCGTCCCAGGGGACGGCCACGGCCTCGGCCCCGGCCGCCCGCAGCGCCTCGACCAGTACGGGGAGGTCACGGTCCTTGCTGGGGTGCGGTCCGGGATCGTAGGTGGCGAGCGCGATTCGGGGCACGGGAGCCTCCAGCTTCGTACGGCGGTAGATCGTTTTTGCAGGGTAACCACGGCCCACGCGACCTGGGCAACCGGATTGACCTTCACCCTCGGTGAAGCCCCAGCATCGGTGGCGGAACCCGAAGAGACAGGGGCTCGGATGGACATGCTGACGATCGGGGCCTTCGCGCGGGCGTGCAGGCTGTCGCCCAAAGCACTGCGGCTGTACGACGAGCTGGAGCTGCTGCGGCCCGCGCGGGTGGACCCCGACACCGGATACCGGTACTACGCGGTCGAGCAGCTGGAGCGGGCGCGGCTGGTCGCGTGGCTGCGGCGGCTGGGGATGCCGCTGGCCTCGATCCGTGAGGTGTGCGCCCTCGAACCGGCCGCCGCCGCCCGCGAGATCCGTGCCTTCTGGGCCCGGGTCGAGGCGGAGACGGCGGAGCGCCGGGATCTCGCCGGGTTCCTCGTCGACCATCTCGCGGCCGTGACGGCCGTAGCCGCCGTACCCGGAAAGGACACCACCATGCTCGAACTTCGTTACTCCGCCCACTCGGACCGCGGGCAGGTCCGCCCCACCAACCAGGACACCGCCTACGCGGGCGCGCGGCTGCTCGCGGTCGCCGACGGGTTCGGTCCGGCGGGCGGGCCCGCGAGCAGCGCGGCCGTGGAGGCGCTGCGTTTCCTCGACACCGAGGAGGTGTCGGCGGGCAATGTGCTCAACCTGCTGGAGGAGGCGGTACGGGGTGCCACCGACGCGGTCCGTGACGTGGCCGATCCCGACGAGAACGGCACGACCCTGACCGCGCTGCTGTGGACGGGTTCGCAGCTGGCGCTCGTGCACATCGGGGACTCGCGCGCCTATCTGCTGCGCGGGGGCGGGCTGTTCCGGATCACCCACGACCACTCGGTGGTCCAGTCGCTGATCGACGAGGGCCGGCTGACCGTCGAGGAGGCCGGGTCCCACCCCCAACGCACCTTGCTGCTCAAGGCGTTGGCGACCGGTGCCCCCGACCTGAAACTCCACGACACCCGCCGCGGCGACCGCTATCTGCTGTGCTCGGACGGCCTGACCGGAGTCGTCCCCGAGCACCGGATCCGCGAACTCCTCACGGCGGGCCGGGACCCGGAGGGGACGGTACGGTCCCTGGTCGACGCGGCGAACGCGGCCGGGGGTCCGGACAACATCAGTTGTGTGGTGGCGGACGTGGTGTAGGAACGGGGGTGTCCCCGACGTCCGGGGACCCATGCCCCCGACGACCAAGGAGCGCGCCGCGTGTCCACCCTCTTTCCGGCTCTGACGAACCCGGGCGGGCACCCCGCTCTCCGGTTCGGTGACCGGTCCCTGACGTACGCGGAGCTCGGCGCGGCGGCGGACGCCCTCGCGGTCCGGTGCACGGGCAACGACCGGGTCGCCGTGTGGGCCACCAACTCGCTGGAGACGGCGGTCGCCGTGGTGGCGGCGCTGCGGGCCGGGGTGGCCGCGGTGCCGCTCAACCCGAAGTCGGGCGACAAGGAGCTGGGCCACATCCTGGCCGACAGCGCGCCCGCTCTGGTACTGGCCGCGCCTGGCGACGAACTTCCTTCTGCGCTACGGGACTTGGAGCGCGTCGACGTCGACGTGCACGCGGTGGGGACGGTCGCCGATGTCCAGGTGACCGACGAGGATCCCGCCCTCGTCGTCTACACCTCCGGTACCACCGGCCCGCCCAAGGGTGCCGTGCTCCCGCGCCGGGCGATCGCCACGACGCTGGACGCGCTCGCCGACGCCTGGCAGTGGACCGGCGAGGACGTCCTCGTGCAGGCGTTGCCGCTGTTCCATGTGCACGGTCTTGTGCTGGGCGTCCTGGGCCCGCTGCGGCGCGGCGGCTCGGTGCGCCACCTGGGCAGGTTCAGCACGGAGGGCGTGGCGCGGGAGCTGAACGACGGCGCGACCATGCTGTTCGGCGTCCCGACGATGTACCACCGCATCGCGGAGACCCTGCCCGACGACCCCGGACTCGCCAAGTCCCTCGCCCGGGCACGGCTGTTGGTCTCCGGTTCGGCCGCGCTGCCGGTCCACGACCACGAGCGGATCGCGTCGGCGACCGGGCGCCGGGTGATCGAGCGCTACGGCATGACGGAGACCCTCATGAACACGAGTGTCCGGGCGGACGGCGAGCCGCGCGCCGGGACGGTGGGGGTCCCGTTGCCGGGCGTGGAGTTGCGGCTGGTCGAGGAGGACGGCACGCCTCTTCCGGTCTACGACGGCGAGAGCGTGGGCGAGATCCAGGTGCGCGGGCCGAACCTGTTCACGGAGTACCTCAACCGGCCGGATGCCACGGCCGCCGCGTTCACCGCCGACGGCTGGTTCCGTACCGGGGACATGGCCGTGCGCGACCCCGACGGCTATGTCCGGATCGTCGGCCGCAAGGCCACCGACCTGATCAAGAGCGGGGGTTACAAGATCGGCGCGGGTGAGATCGAGAACGCGCTGCTCGAACACCCCGGGGTGCGCGAGGCCGCCGTCACCGGGGAACCGGACCCCGACCTGGGCGAGCGGATCGTGGCCTGGATCGTGCCGGTGGACCCCCAATCCCCGCCGGAACTCGCCGAGTTGGCCGACCATGTGGCGAGCCGTCTGGCCCCGCACAAGCGCCCGCGTGTCGTCCACCACCTCGCCGCGCTCCCCCGCAACGACATGGGGAAGATCCTCAAGCGCGCCCTGACCCATGACTGAGCGGCTGTCCGCCCGCGAGACCCTGGCCCTCGTCGCAGACGATTTCGGCGAACTTCCGTACCCCGTACGGGAGTCGAGGCCCGACGGTCCCCTCGCCTGGGAGGGTTACGACGCCTCGCTGGCCCGTGCCGCCGACCGGACCGGTGAGTCGGAGTCGGTGGTGTGCGGTACGGCGACGGTCGGGGGTACGCGGGCGGTGCTGATCGCCTTCGAGTTCGGCTTCCTGGGCGGTTCGCTGGGCGAGCGCACCGGGGACCGGCTGGAGTCGGCGTACACGTATGCCCGTGAACACCGGTTGCCGGTCGTGCCGTTGGTGGCCACCGGGGGCAGCCGGATGCAGGAGGGCATGATCGCCCTCACCCAACTCCAGCGCGTGGCACGGCAGTCGGTGCTCACCAGGGAGGCCGGGCTCGCGCAGGTCGCGGTGGTGCGGGACCCGACCACGGGCGGCGGCTGGGCCACGCTGGGCGCGGGCGCCGATGTGGTCCTGGCGCTGCCCGGCGCCCAGGTCGGTTTCGCGGGCTCGCGGGTCCGCCCACCGGACGCGGACCCCACGGCGTACACGGCCGAGGCCCAGGTGGCGGCGGGCGCGGCCGACGCGGTCGTGGCACCGGCGGAGCTGCGGGAGACCTTGGGGAGGTGGCTGCGGCTGCTGACCACGCCGTGGGCCGGGCAGGCGCCGGTGCCGGTGCCTCTGGGGGTGACCGGCCTCCCGGATACCGGGTGGGAGGCCGTGCGGCGGGCCCGTTCGCCCCAACGGCCGCGTGCGGAGCGCTACTTGGACGACTACTTCACCCACCGGCTGGCGATCGGCGGGGACCGGTGCGGTGGTGTCGACGCGGGCATGCTGTGCGGGTTCGGGGAGCGGGCGGGGCGGACGATCGCGTTCGCCGCGCAAGCCGGAACGGCGACGCGGCCTGCCGGGTATCGGACCGCCGCGCGGCTGATCCGGCTGGCGGACCGGCTAGGGGTGCCGGTGCTGACGCTGGTGGACACCCCGGGCGCGGCGAACGACGCCGAGGCGGAGCGGCAGGGCGCGGGGGCGGCCATCGCGGACCTGTTCGGCGCGGTGGCGTCCGTCCGGGTCCCGGTCACGACGCTGCTGATCGGTGAGGGCGGTTCCGGGGGTGCGCTGGCGCTGGCCGCGCCGGGCAACACCTGGGCCACGCCGGACAGTTACTTCTCGGTGATCGCCCCGGAGCTGGCCACCGCGATCCTGAAGCGGGCGCCGGCGGAGACGGAGCGGACGGCGGACCAACTCCGGGTCCGTCCGGAGGACTTGGCGGAGCTGGGGGTGATCAGGATCCGGCCCGTGTGAGCGACGGGCCGTCATGAGAACACTCTCCGCACTCTTTACGCGTTACTTACTTAGGACATAACAGACAAATAACCCATTCAGCCGCACCCCGCCCGGCCCACCACAAGGCGCGCCGACTGCCCCGCCCCCGCACGATGCGAAAGAGGCCCGCCGCCCGGCGACGCCCCGGTCCGCTCTCGGGAGAACCTTCCATGACCGTCAGTCTGGAGCAGTTGCGACGCTGCCATTTCGCCGTCGACCTGGGAGCCGCCCGCACCCGTGTCTACGTCAAGGGCGCCGGGCTCGTCGTCGACCAGCCGTCCGCCGCCGCCGTGAACACGCGGACCGGCGCGCTGATCGCCGTAGGAGAGTTCGCGGAGAAGATGACGGGCCGTACGCCCGACTACATCCGGGTCGTCCGGCCGGTCTCCGGCGGCACGGTCGTCGACATCGAGATGGCGCAGCGCATGCTCCGGCACCTGATCGGCGACAAGGTGCGCCGCGCGCTGCGCCGCAAGCCCCGGCTGCGGGCCGCCGCCTGCACCCCGCACGACGCCGATCCGCTGGCGCAGCGCGCCGCGATCGAGACGCTGGTCGGGCTGGGGGCGCGCCGGGTGGAGCTGGTCGACACGCTGATCGCCGCCGCGGTGGGCTGC
This sequence comes from Streptomyces sp. NPDC002276, assembly GCF_053891435.1. Taxonomy (NCBI): domain Bacteria; kingdom Bacillati; phylum Actinomycetota; class Actinomycetes; order Kitasatosporales; family Streptomycetaceae; genus Streptomyces; species Streptomyces sp. NPDC002276. Next base: position 58,109 of record NZ_JBSFCQ010000026.1, read on the forward strand.
GGGCTCCCGGTGGAGCGGCCCGAGGCCACCATGATCATGGTGTGCGGGGCCGCCGCGACCCAGGTCGCCGTGCTCTCCCTCGGCTCGATCGTCACCGCCGAACGCATCCCGGTGGGCGGCGAGGCCGTCGACCACGCGATCGTCCAACACCTGCGCCACGAGCACGAGTTGATGCTCCCGAGCCAGTCCGTACGGCCGCTCCAGCTGGCCCTGTCCGGCAACGGTCTGACCCCACACGGCCCGACCACCACCGAGATCCACGGGCGGGACGTGGCGAGCGGCCTCGCGCGTTCCGTACGGGTCGACACCGCGGCCGTACGGGACGCGATCGAAACCCCGCTGACTGCCGTGCTCGACGGGATCGGCCGGGTGCTGCGCAACTGCCCGCCCGACCTGGTGGCCGACCTCGCGGACCGCGGGATCATGATGGTCGGCGGCAGCGCGCTGCTCCCCGGCTTCGACCAGATGCTGCGCGCGGCGACCGGGATGCCGGTGCACATCGCGGAGCGGCCGGACGTGTGTGCCGTACAGGGCCTGGGTTACATGCTGGAGGGCAAGATCGAGCCGCTGGTCCTGGCCCCGCTGGCGAGCGCCTGAGCGCGGAACCGGTCGGCCCGCGGGCCGGTGTCCCAGACCTCTCCCGGCTCCTCGAAGCCGTCCTGAGCGTCGGTTCCGAGCTCGAACTGCGCACCACCCTTCAGCACATCGTGGACGGCGCGGCCGAGCTGACCGGCGCGCGGTACGCGGCGCTCGGGACCGCGGACCCCGGGCAGGACGGGCTCACCGAGATCCGTACGGGCGGGGCCGAGCCGCCGCCCGCGGGGGTGCTCAGCGTGCCGATCCACGTCCACGACGAGGTCTTCGGCTATCTCCACCTCGCCGGGAAACGGCGCGCCTCTCCCGCCGGCGCCCATTCCGTCACCGCCGAGCCCTTCACCACCGAGGACGAACAGCTGCTGCACGTCCTCGCCGCGCAGGCCGGCATCGCGATCGGCAACGCCCGCCTCTACGAGACCGCCCGGCAGCGCGAGCGCTGGATCGAGGGCGCGGCGGCCGTCACCACCGCGCTGCTCACCGGGGAGCGGGCGGCCGACGCGCTGCTGACCGTCGCCGAAAGCGCCCGGGCCCTCGCCGACGCCGACGCGGGGGTGATCCTTCAGCCCACCGAGGCGGGCGGCATGGAGATCGTCACCGCCTCCACCTTCGAGGACCCGGGCGACATCGTCGGCGCGACCATCGCGCCCGGCAGCCCCGTCCTGGTCCAACTCCTGGGCGGCGAACCGGTGTTCATCGACGACTCGGCGACCGACCCGCGCATGACGACGCATGTACGGCACCGGTTCGGCCCCAGCATGATGCTGCCGCTCCAGACCGAGGGCCGTCTCATCGGCACGCTCGCCCTCCCCCGCCGTCCGGGCGACCGCCCCTACACGGCCGTGGAGCGGTCGCTGGCAACGCAGTTCGCGTCCCAGGCCGCGCTCGCACTCGTCCTGGCCGACGCCCGGCACGGCCGGGAACGCCTCGCCGTCTACGAGGACCGGGACCGTATCGCCCGCGACTTGCACGACCTGGTCGTCCAACGCCTGTTCGCCACCGGCATGTTGCTGGAGTCCGCCCAGCGCAGGGGCGGACCGGCCGACCCGGCCCACGCGGCCATCGGACGCGCCGTCGACGAACTCCAGTCGACGGTCCAGGAGGTCCGCACGGCGATCTTCGCCCTGCAACAGCCACCGGCGGAGGCGCCAACCGGCCTGCGCGGCAAGGTACTTCGGGAGACGGCGACCGCGGCGGCCACTCTCGGCTTCCAGCCCTCGGCCCATTTCCGGGGCCCGGTGGACACGCTCGTCCCCGACCAGGTGACCGCCCGACTCCTCAGCGCCTTGCGCCGCGCCCTCAGCGCCGCGTCCCGCCGCCCCGGCGTCTCCCGCCTGGAGATCACGGTCGACGTGACGGCGCCGCTGCCGGACGGGCGGGACGCGGTACGGATGAGGGTGTACGACGACGCCAGGCAGGACGGCGACTCCGGGACGACCATGACGTGGCGGTCACCGCTCTGAGCAGGGCGCGCTTTCGTTCAGGTGTGCGACAGCCGGAATAGAGTGATCGACGGGCCGTCCCACCGGAGGTCCCCGGCCCCCACCCACCCGCGAAAAGGGCGTACTCGTGAACAGGATCGGTGTCACCGGGCACCTCTTCCTCCCCGCCACCGTCCTGCCATCGGTGCGGGCGGGGATGCTGGACCTCCTGCGCGTCGGCGACGTCGACATGCTCAGCAGCCTCGCCGCCGGCGCCGACCAGCTCTGCGCGAGCCTCGCCCTGGACAGCGGCGCCACGGTCACCGCGGTGCTCCCCGGCACCGACCACGAAACCCACTTCACCGACGACACGGCCCGCACCGCCTACCACCGTCTCCTCGCCCGCTGTACCGGACGGATCGACCTGCCCGCCGAACCGACCCCCGAGGAGGCGTACGACGCGGCGGGCCAATGGATCGTGGACCACTGCGACCTGCTGGTCGCGGTGTGGGACGGCCGCCCGTCACGCGGCCGGGGCGGCACGGGCGACGTCGTCCGCCACGCCCGCCGGGCCGGTGTCGAGGTCAGGGTCCTGTGGCGGCCCGGCGTACTCCGCCCCTGAACATCCGCCGGACCGCCACAGGACCCTGACCAGGCTGCCCCGGCGGCCGCCACCTCGGACAACAGCCCGGTCCGGTCCCGGTCCTGGAGCCGTCGAAAGTCCGCGGCACGGCCGCGACCAGTGCGCGCAGGATCAGTACGGCCGTCAGTGCCGACCGCGCAGTCGCTCCCGGACCTAGAGGTCCCGGCGCTCGGCGAAGGGCCCGGACCGGATCGCGTGCATGCCGTCCGTGATCTGTCAGGGGCCGGGCCGGGCGTGGTCGCGGGCGTGGTCGCGGGCGTCCTGCCAAGGGCGGCCGACTTGGGTATCTCGGCCGCCGCCAGGAGTCGTACCGCCCGAGAGGGATGTTCAGCGCGTGCCGGACCGCCGCGAAGCCCCCGCCCCACGCCCGTGGTCCGGCACGTGACCGTGGTGACGGTACGTCAGAAGCACTGATTCCGTATCGACTTGGCACCGACCACATGGTGGGACTCCAAATCGGACGCTACCCTCCTTATCCGGGGAAAACGGGGATCGGGGGAGGTCGCCCATGCCTGAGATGTCGTTCGACTTCGAAAATCTCATCCGAATGTTCGCGAACAACCTTTACAGCGAGAAGAAGGTGTTCATTCGCGAACTCATCCAGAACGCGCACGACGGCATCCGCCGACGGACCCAGCGGGACGGAGGGGTGGTCGGCCGTATCGACGTGGAGACCAGGCCGCAGGACCTGGAGATCACCATCCGCGACACCGGGATCGGCATGAGCCGCGAGGACCTCGAAGGCTATCTGTCGAACATCGGCAAGAGCCTGACGAAGGAGGAGCGGGAGCAGGACAACTCCCTGATCGGCCAGTTCGGCATCGGCTTCCTGTCCGCCTTCGTGGTCGCCTCGAAGGTACGGGTGACGACCCGCAAGGTGGGCGCGAAGACGGGCTGGCTCTGGGAGAACGAGGGAAGCAAGGAGTACCGCCTGACCGAGTGCGAGGTACCCGCCGCGGGGACCACGGTGACGGTCACGCTGGCGGGCGTCGAGGACCGGGGAATCATCCAGGAGTCGGAGGTACGCACGCTGATCCGCCACTACGCGGACATGCTGACCATCCCGATCCATCTCAACGGCTCGCAGGAGCCGGAGAACACGATGCACATGCCGTGGGAGCGCACCGGCATCACCCCCATGGAACTCGACTACGACCTCCGCGTCTATGTGCAACGCACGCTCAACGACCGGGTGTTGGAGGTCATACCCGTCCAACTCCGCAACGGGGTGAAGGCGGAGGGCGTCCTGTACATCACCCCCGACCGCCTGTACGCCGTCGACCAGCCCCGCACCATCCGGCTGTTCCAGCGCAGGATGTTCCTGTGCGAGGACCAGCCGGACATCCTGCCGAAGTGGGCCAGGTTCATCAACGGCGTGATCAACACCCCTGATCTCACCCCGACTTCGGCCCGGGACAACTATCTGCGCGACGACCAGTGGTCGGCTCTGCGCGACGCCCTCGGCAACCTGGTGATCGAGCACCTGGAACGCCTTCGCGACACCCAGCGCAAGCGGTTCGTCGACATCGCCCGCTACCACCGGACAAGCTTCGCCTCCGCGAGTTACTACTACGAGGACTTCTTCGCGAAGTTCGCCGACCTGCTGCTGTGGCGGACCAACTGCCTGCCGGACGAGCCCAGTGGGACCACCGTCAACGATCCCCTGAACGACACGGGCACGACCGTCGCCCTGCGCACCCTCCCGGAGATCCTGAAGCGCCTGCCCGGCCAGGAGGGCGAGCCCAGGACCCTACAGTGCGTCACCGGGATGGACGCCGCCCGCCAGTACTTCGAGATCGCCAACGCGGCCGGGACCACGGTCGTCGACGCCAGCTTCGTCTTCGAGCCCCAACTCCTGGACGCCTACACCCGGTTGCCCGGCGTCAGCCTCCGGCTGGTCCACATAGACCGCGAGGACGCGCCGTCCGGCGACGCCATCTTCCGGCCGACCACCGGGGAGGAGGGCGCGGCGGCCCAACGGCTCGCGGACCGGATGAGTGCGGTCCTGCGCACACCTCAGGGCCACGTAATCCGCACCGAGGCCCGGGAGTTCAAGCCTTCGGACATCACGGCCGTCCTGCGGACGGACCCCCGCACGGAAGCTCAGGTCGAGGCGGAGGATGTGCTGCGCGACCCCAACGCCTCCCCCGGCGCCCGGGAGATGGCGGAGGCGATCCAGCGCATGACGCTGGGCAGCGGTCACCGGCTGACGATCAACGCCAGCAACGAACTGGTCCAACGGCTCGCCGCACACCACGAGAACGTGAGCCCCGAGGTGGGCCAGCTCATGCTCGCCCTCTACCACAGCGCCGTACTCGCCAACGGGCAGCTGATCACCGCCCACGCCGCGACCGCCTTCCACGACCAGCTCCAGCAGTTGATGGGCCGTAGCCTCGAAGCGCTGGACCTCGAAACGCGCTGCCGGACACTGGACGAGCGGCTCCGGGCGGCACAGGGCCGCAGCCGCGCGACCACCGAGCCCTCCCGCTCCACCCACCGCAGCTTCTTCATGATCACCCCCTTCGCCCCCCGCTACCAGCCCGTGATCGACGCCTGCCGCGAACTGGTGGAACAGCAGTGGGGATACGAACTCGTAGTGGCGAGCGAGCGCCAGGAGGACCACCGTCTCCTCGACAACGTCCAGGTGCTCATGGACGGGGCCGACGGTTTCATCGCGGAGATCACCGACAGCAACCCCAACGTGATGTTCGAACTCGGCGCCGCCTTCGCCGACCGCCGCGAGCGCCCGGTGATCCTCCTGCGCGAGAGCGCCTCCGCCGGGACCACGGCCCTCCCCGCCGACCTTCAGGCCCTGCTCTACATCCCGTACACCCTGGACAATCCCTCTCTGGCGGAGCACCTCCGCGCCGAGATGCGGAAGTCCCGCATCCTGCGTGTTCTCGTCGACGACAGCCAACACCCGCGCTACGTCGGCGCGAAGCTCCTGGCCGAGCTGATCAAGCCCGTCGTCCTCGCGCCGGAGACCCTCGACAGACTGGCCTCCCGCTACCGCACGACCCAGGACTGGCTGGCGGCCGAACCGGAGGAGGTGGCCAAGCTCCTCCAGCCGGAGCATCAGGGGCTGGCCCCATTCATCGTCGACCGGGCGCGGAAGCCGGAGCAGGCATGAGTGAGGCCGATGAGTACGACAAGCGGATGCGGCAAGCCTATAAGGCATACACATCAGGTGAGATGTGGACCGCGGCGCTGCTCTACGAGCGGGCGCACGAGTCGGCCGTGGCCCACGGATGGCGGGAAAAAGCCGTCTCCGCACTGAGGTGGGCCGCACACAGCTGGTTGGAGACCTCTGAACTCGACCGGAGCGTCAGGCTGATTCTGGACGCCATCCGGCAGGCGGAGGCCATGGGCAACGCCGACGAGCGGTACTGGCTGCACAGCATGTTTCTCTGGCACGCAATGTCTCACGACGTGATCGTCACCGACCTTGATGAACGGGTGGAACAGTTGTCGGAGCTTGCGTTGGACGCGTGGGGGCACGAAGGGGCCGCCACCAAGTCACGACGGGCCCAACTGCTGAACCAGAGAGGAAGGTGGGCGGCGGCGCTGGAGATCCAGGAGCTGGCGTGGGCTCAACGGGACGGTCCGGGGCCGAGCCACTGGCCCTCCGGCACCGCCTTCGCCGCCGCCGGGTACTGCCTACAGCTTTCCCGTCGGGACGAGGCGGAGCGCTGGACCGCGCTGCTCGACACCTTGGACGATCCGGGGGCGGACTCACTATTTGCCGGGCGTACGGCTGGCCTGGCGCTGTACGACAACGACACTCAGGCCGCACGGGCGGCATCACGGCAGGTCGACGCCTTGGCCCGACCGCAACAACCGCACGAACCCATCCACGCCACGCTGCGCGCGCTCTACGCACTGTTGCTCGACCCTGAGGAGGGCGACCCCGCACGCCCCTCCCACCTGATCCGGCTGCGCCTCGCACACGAGAAGGTCGCCGAGCCCATGCCGTTCTGGCTCCGCTTCGACTGGCATGGGGCCCTCGCCGCCCTGGAACTCGCCGGCCTCCGCCACGCCGCGGGCATGCTCCCGGTGGACGACTTCTACTACCGCAAGCCCCAAACTCTGCCCGACCCCCGGAACGCCCGCCTGCCCGCCGAGATCCTTCCCCGGCTGGCCACCTTCGAGCGGGCCTGCGACACCGCCCAGAAGTACGCGCACGAGGCCGACACCCGCTTCGGCTGCACCTGGCGTCAGCAGAGAATCGCCGATCTCAGGCAACGCGGCAGAGCCGTCGCCCAGGTCTTCCGCACCTGAAGCGCCTGAACTCCCGCTCCCGCCGCCGTCAGTACGGCAGCAACCGCCCCGAAGGCGTACGGCGGTCGATGGTGAGATCGCGGGGCGCGGCAGGCCGGCGGCTTACGCGAACGCGGATCTGTCGATTCATGGCGCCCTCCCGAGGCTCATCTCTCCTATGCCCAACGATCGCCCTCGTAACGCGCCCTCGCGTCGCCCTCTCGGAGGCATCCGACCTGCCACCTGAGGGGGAGCCGCGTGGGGCCGGCTACTCCTGGGGGAGGAGACCGGCCCCTGAGTCGGGCGAGGGGTTCAGTTCAGGCCCCTACCGTGGGGCCCATGACCACGTTGACGCTTCTGCATCCCGGCGCCATGGGCGCGAAAGTCGGCGGCCAGGCGGCCCTTGCGGGTGCCCGGGTGCTGTACGTCCCCACCGGCCGTGGCGCCGCCAGTCTCCAACGGGCCCGGGACGCGGGCCTGGAGGCGGCCGAGTCCCTTCAATCGGCCCTCGCGGCAAGCGACTTGGTGCTGTCGGTGTGCCCGCCGCACGCGGCGGAGGACGTGGCGCACGAGGTCCTCGCGCACCCCTTCCGGGGCGTGTACGTCGAGGCCAACGCGATCAGCCCGGACCGTACGAGGCGGATCGCGGCGGCGTGCGCGGAGCGCGGCGTGCTGATGATCGACGGCTCGATCGTCGGGGGCCCGCCCGGACCGGGCAGCGCGCCGCGCCTCTATCTGAGCGGCGACGGGAAGGAAGTGGCCAGGGTGGCGGCGGTGTTCGAGAACACCCGGGTCCTGGCCCGCCCTCTCGACGCCGGGATCGGTGCCGCGTCGGCGCTGAAGATGTCGTACGCCTCGTACCAGAAGTCGGCCCGGGTGCTGGCCGCCGTCTCGCACGCGCTCGCCGCGAGCCACGGCGTGGCGGCCGAACTCGCCCTGGAGGCAGGCTCGTTGACGTCCAACATCCTCGCCGAGACCGATCAGCTGCCGAGCGTCGCCGCGCGAGCCTGGCGCTGGGCACCGGAGTTGGAGGAGATCGCGGCGACCCTGCGCACGGCGGGACTGCCGCCGGAGCTGGCGGAGGGCGCGGCGAGCGTGCTGCGGCGATGGGACGACGACAAGGACCGCTTCGACCTGCCGTTGGCGGAGGTGTTGGAACACCTCCGCACGAACGAGGGAATGGAGAAGTGAGTGGAGAAGTGAGTGGAGGAGGGAGTGGAGGAGGGACTCAGGGGGCCGACACCGTGGGGCCGAAGGAAGCCGACGCCGTGGGCCCGGCACCGCGCAACTCCTGTACGGTGCCGCCGAGTCGGGCCCGGAACCCCTCCAGCAGCTCCGGCCGCGCGCTGACGACCCAGCGGGTGCCGACGAGGTACTTGCCGCCGTAGACGGCCGCGGTGTCGAGCCAGGTCACCTTGAACCGCTCCTCCGGGAACGTGGTGATCCGGTACTCGCCCTGCTTCGTACGGCACTGCCCCTCACGCAACTCCTCCGCCTCGAACCGGATCTCGGCGGTGCACCCGGTCAGCCCGGCGATCACCTCGACCTTCGCCGGGGCGACGACACCCGCCTCGGGAGCGGCGGTCACGGCCGCCACCCGCTTGCGCTCCTCCGCGTTCTCGCCCTCGCCCTCACCACCACCGCACGCCACGGCGAACGGGAGCAGGGCGAGCGCGGCACCACGGCGGAGGCGGGCGGTGTGTCCTCTGGTGAGCTGCGGCGTCTGTGTCTGGGGGGTCATGTCAGGGGGTACGGAGGTGTCGCGTCGGCTGTTCACCGCGTTCCCGCCACCATGGGGGGCATGACGCACCGCACCTCGGACACCGCCGCCGCCCCCATCCTCGGAGGGCTGCTCACCGAAGAGGGATCGGCCGATCCCTACCCGTTGTTCGAGCGGGCCCGGGCGCTCGGGCCAGTCGTGCCGGCCGGGGACGGGGTCCTGCTGGTGACCGGGTACCAGGAGGCGGAACGGCTGACGCGCGACCGTGCCTTCGGGATCCTCAGCGGGGAGACGCGCGAACCGGGCGGCTCCGGCTCCGCCGATCACCTCTCGCGGTGGGTCGTCGCCGCCTCCCTCCTGGAGACCGACCCGCCCGACCACACCCGGCTCAGGTCCCTGGTGTCCTCGTTCTTCGCGGGCCGCAGGGTTCCCTCGTTCGAACCGCTGATCGCTGCGGAGGTGGACGCCCTGCTCGACGGGGTGCCGGGCCACGCGGGACCCTCCGGCGGTGTCGACTTCATGGAGGCCTTCGCGTCCCGGCTGCCGATGGAGGTGATCTGCGAGTTGCTGGGCGTACCGAAGGCGGACCGGCTGAGGTTCCGTGCCGCCGCGTCCGCCCTCACGCTCACGCTGGAACTCGCCCCGCCCCCGGAGGCGGTACTGGCGGCCGACATCGCGGTGGCCGAACTCGTCGAGTATTTCCGGGACTTGGCCGCCCGGCGGCGCGCGGATCCGCGGGACGACCTGGCGAGCGCGCTGGCCTCGGCGGCGGACGGAACGGACGCCCGCCTCAGCGAGCACGAGATGCTGTCGATGTTCGTGCTGCTGCTCGTGGCCGGTTTCGACACCACGGTCAATCTGCTCGGCAACGCCGTCGCGCTCGCCGTCCAACACCCCCTGGCGGCTGAGGAGTTGCGCACCGGCCGGATTCCCGCCCCCGGATTCACCGACGAGGTGCTACGGCTCGAATCCCCCGTCCAGTACGCGGCCCGGGTACCGCTCGGCGAGGGGCTCGACGTCGGCGGGGTGCCCGCGCCCCTCGGCACGATCGCCCTGGTGTTCCTGGGGGCCGCCAACCGTGACCCGCGGCAATACGACCGCCCGGCGGAGTTCGACCCGTTGCGCACCGGACCGCAGCCGCTGGCCTTCGGCGGCGGCGCCCACTTCTGCCTCGGTGCCCCGCTCGCCAGGCTGGAGGCGAACATCGCGCTGCCCGCGCTGCTGCGGCGCTTCCCCCGGCTGAGCCTCGCCGAGGAGCCCGTCAGGAGGCGCGGACTCATGATGCGCGGCTACGAACGTCTGCCCGTGACCCTCGGCTGACATTCGCACGGGCGTTCCTCAACTCCCCCGTTACGGGTGGGCATTGCCTCCCATATCGCACCCAAGCAGACAGAAAATCCGGGGCGCGACGGAGGGGATAGTTAAGCTGCAATGCACAAATAGACCGCATATCGATGCATTTCTTTTCGTTTGGCTCACCCATACCCACAGGCTCCCCACCGGCCCCCCTCCGCCGGACGAGAGGCACCACCCGTGAAGTTCCTGCACCAAGAACGCGCCACCCTCGAAGCCCTGTTGCCGGGGCTCGACGCGGCCCTCGCGCGCTACCCGCTGTCCGAGCTGGAGAGCGCGCCGAGCCCCGCCATCGCCGAGTTCCGCGCGGCGGGCGGCCCCGCGCTGCTGGTGCCCACCGAGAACGCGGGCGTCGGAGCCGGTCCCCTCCAGGCCGTACGGGTACAGCGCGCCGTCGGATCCCGCTGCCCCTCGCTCGCGGTGGCGACCACCATGCACCACTTCTCGATCGCGGGCCTCGTCCAGGCCGCCGCGTACGGCAGCGGCACGGAGGGCCTGCTGCTCGAAGCCATCGCGAAGGAGGGGCTGTTGCTCGCCTCCGGCTTCGCCGAGGGCAACACCGGCCAGAACATCCTGGGGCCGCACATCACCGCCCGCCGCACGGAGAGCGGAAGCATCGTGCTGAACGGCAGCAAGATGCCGTGCAGCCTGTCCCGTTCGATGGACCTGCTCACCGCCTCCGTCATGATGGCGGACGACAACGGTGTCGAGCGGCTCGCGGTCGCCCTGATCCCCGCCACCTCACCGGGCCTTGAGGTACGGCCGTTCTGGAGCTCCCCGGTCCTCGCGGGCGCCGAGAGCGACCAGGTCGTGCTGACGGATGTCGAACTCGACCCGGAGATGGTGGTGTTGACCCGGGTCACGGCCGACGCCGTCCCCGACGAGCTGAACCTCGCCGGCTTCCTCTGGTTCGAACTCCTGCTGACGGCCGGGTACATCGGGATCGCGAGCGCCCTCGTCGAGCGGGTCCTCGGCAAGGCGGGCGGTCCGCAGGACCCGACGGCCTTCCTGGTCGACATCGAGGCGGCGATGCTCGCCGTCGAGTCGGTGGCCCGGGCCATGGACACGGAGGCGTGGAACGACGCGCTGCTCGTCGACGCTCTGTCGGCCCGGTACGCGGCGCAGGACGCCATCGCCCGCACCACCACGGCCTGTCAGGCGGCGCTCGGCGGCATGGCGTTCATCACGGCGCCCGACATCTCGTATCTCGCGTCCGCCGCCACCGGTCTCACCTTCCACCCGCCGTCCCGGGCCCGCATGGGCGCCCCGCTGCGGGACTTCCTGAACGGCGCGCCCCTGCGCATCGGTTGAGGGCGGTGCTGACAACGAACAGGAGCGGGTGGCCCATGGAGCGTGAAGGTGACGGAGACGGTGTCGCCCGCCGCGTCGAGGTGCTGCGTTCGATCGACTTCCTGCCGCCGTCGGTCTGGCGCGAACTGGCCCCGCCGGACGACCCCATGTGGTCCCGCGCCGTCTTCGAGGCCATGGAGGACGGCTCCATCGGCCCCGACGGCTACGCCTACCTGGTGGTCCGCAGCGGCCCGCGCACCGAGGCCGTACTGCCCCTGTCCCTCTTCCGGAATCTGCGCCTCGACGACGTCGTCGGCCTCCACGAGCGCCAGCTCCTCGCCCCCGTACGGAAGATGGCACCCCGCCTGCTGCGGGCGCCGATGCTCTTCTGCGGCAACTTCCTCGGCCAGGGCCATGTCCTGGCCCCCGGACCGCTCACCGACGAGGTCGCCAAGGTGCTGGTCGACGCCGTGCTCCGGTTCGCACGCACCGAACGCCTCGGCACCGTGGTCTTCAAGGACTTCGCCCCGGCCGGTCTCAACCCGCTGCGCACGGCGCTCACTTCGGCGGGCTTCTTCCCCGCGCCCAGCCTGCCCGACACCGAACTCCCCCTGACGGGCGGCACGTTCGACGAGTACATCGAGCGACTCCCCGCCAAGCCACGGCGGAACGCGCGCAGCAACCTCCGTAAATTCGCCGCCCATCCGGGACTGCGGATGGAGACGGTGGAGGACTTCCGCCCGCTCGTACCGCAGATGCTCGGCCTCTACCGGCAGGTCATGGTCCGGGCCGGGCAGCGACTCGACGTCCTCGACGCCGGCTTCCTCACCGCCCTCGCGGCCTCCCCCGGGCCGGACCGCCGGCTCGTGGCCTGCTTCGACGGCGAACGCCTCGTCGCCTTCCTGCTCTGCCTGTTCAGCGGTTCCGGCGCCACCGGGGCGCGGATCGGCCTCGACTACGCCCTCGCCCACGAGGCCCGCCTCTACCACAACGTGCACTACGCGGCGATCCGCCTGGCACTCGACGCGGGCTGCCGTCACATCCGCTTCGCGCAGACCGCGTACACCCCGAAGATCGAGTTCGGCTGCCGGCTGATCAAGCAGTCGTACGCGATCACCCATCTACGTCCGCTGCCCCGCGCGCTGCTGCGCCGGCTGCTGCCCGCGGCCCTCGCGGCGGCCCGCGCCGAGGCACTCGGCCCGCACGTCCCCGACCACGACTCCCACCACGACTCCCACCAGAAAGGTGCCCCCTCCCCATGCCCCGAGTAGAGGTCGAACTCCCCATCGCCGTACCGCCGGAGGCCGCGTGGGCCGCCGTCGTGGACGTGGAGGCCTTCCCCGCGTGCATGGACAGCGTGGACTCCGTGACCATCACCCGGCAGACCGACGACCGTCACCGCACCAGCGCCTGGGCGGTGCGGCTCAAGGGATCCGTGCTCCAGTGGACCGAGGACGAGGTCATCGACCCGGTCGCCCGCCGCTTCGACTTCCGCCAAGTCACCGGCGATCTGGGCGAGTTCATGGGCCACTGGGCCGTACGGCCCGCGCCCGGCGGACACAGCACGGTCTCCCTGGACGTCACCTTCGACATCGGCATCCCGCTCCTGGCCGACCTGCTCAACCCGGTAGCGGCGGACGCCCTGCGGGAGAACGCCGCCCAGATGCTGTCGGCGCTGGAACGCCGGCTGCTCGCCGCCGGGGACCCGGTGAGCCTCCCCACGCCCGCCCGTGAAGCCGAAGAGGAACACGACCGCGTATGAGCACGACAATCAGCGCCCCCTCCGACACCTTCGATCTGATCCGGCGTCACCTCTCCCCCCGGCTCGCGCTGACCGGTTCGTTCGCGGGGCGGGGCGCCACCGAGGTGTCCGCCGACGGCTGCCGGGTGACACTGTCCGACGGGCGTACGGCCCTGGACTTCGGTTCGTACGCCGTCACCCTGCTCGGCCACCGGCACCCGGACGTGCTCGCCGCCGTGCGCGGGCAGCTCGACGCGATGCCCACCTCGACCCGTAGCCTCGCCAACCCCACGGCCGCCGGTGCCGCCGCGCATCTCGCGGAGTACTTCCAACAGGCCCTGCCCAAGGTGTACTTCGGGCTCAACGGCGCCGACGTCGTCGAGGTCGCCGTCAAACTCGCGCGGCTGGCCACCGGGCGCAGCAGGGTCGTGGCGGTCCAGGGCGGCTTCCACGGCAAGTCCCTCGGCGCCCTGGCCCTCACCCACAGTCCCCTGTTCCGGCGGGGCCTGCTGGGCGCGGCCGTCGACGTCGTGCACGTCCCGGCCGACGACCCCGACGCCGTACTGCGGGAGGTGCGGGGCGGGAACGTCGCCGCGGTCGTCTTCGAACCCGTCCAGGGCGAGAACGGCGCGGCCGTACTGCCCGTCGACGTACTGCGCCGGTGGTGCGCCGACGCCGCACGGCACGGCACGTTCACCGTCTCGGACGAGATCCAGTGCGGGCTGCGCAGATGCGGGGAGCGCTCGGTCGCCCTCGCGGCCGGACTGCCCGTCGACGCCGTACTGGTCGGCAAGCCGCTCGGCGGCGGGGTCGTACCGCTGTCGGCGCTGGCCTGCACCGAGGAGTTGTACGCCCCGCTGAGCGCCGACCCGTTCCTCCACTCGGCGACCTTCGGGGGCCATCCGCTGAGCTGCGCGGCGCTGCCCGCCGCGCTCACCGCGATCGAGGCAGCGGCCGAACACGGGGCGCGGCTCGCCGCCGTACTGGACAGCGCGCTCGTCGAACTCGCGGGCAGACACGGTGAGTTGATCGCCGAGGTCCGCGGTACGGGCCTGCTGCGCGGGATCGACTTCAGCTCGCCCGGGGTGGCCGGGTCGGTGGTGGTCGAACTCGCCGGTGCGGGACTGCTGGTGTCGCCGTGCCTGGGCCGCCCGGGCACCGTACGGCTGCTTCCGCCGCTGGTCAGCACGGAGTCGGACATCGCGGAGGCCGCCGACATCCTCGACACGGCGATCGGCGCGGCGGCGCGGAACGCCACGTGAAAGGCCGTACCTCCACAGAAGAGAGAAGGGTACCCATGGACCTGAGCACGCGGGTCGACCACGCCGCTCAACCGGCGCTCACCCGGGCGGAGTTGTCCCTCACCGTCAGGACGGCCGTCTCGGACGTCCTCGGCACGGAGGTGGAGGAGATCAGCGAGACGACCCACCTCGGCAACGACTTCGGCATCGACAGCCTGGAGTTGATGGATGTGGGCGCCCGGCTGGAGAACGCGTTACGGGTCAAGATCCCGGTCTCCGACCTCCTGGAGGCCAAGACCGTCGGCGACGCCGTCGACCTGCTGGACCAGCGCCTGGGGCGGACCGCGTGAACGGCACCTCATCCACCGGGCGGACCCGGGTCGTCGTCACCGGTCTCGGGGTCAAGTCGCCCGCGGGCAACGACGTCGAGACGGCGTACGCGCGGCTGCTGGCCGCCGAGTCGACAGCCGCCGTCGCCAAGCATCTGGTGGAGGCGGAGCGCGGGGTCGCCGTCGAAATGGCCTGCCTGGTACCCGAGTTCGACATCGAGCCGTACATCACCCGGCGGGAGCGGCGCCAACTCGACCGGGCGGCCGAGCTGTTGCTCTGTGCCGCCGTGGACGCGGTGTCCGACGCGGGCGAGTCGGCCCTCGCCGACCTGCCGTCCTCGCGGGTGGGTGTCCAGGTCGGCACCGGGATGGGCGGCCTGGGGACGATGGAGGGCACCACCTTCGACTACGGCGCGGACCCGATGACGATGCCGGTGCACACCGTCCCGAGAACCATGGCGAACTCGCCGGCCTGCCGGGTGGCGATGCGCTACAACTTCCGCGGCAACTGCGCCACTTACGCCACCGCGTGCGCGAGCGGCAGCACCGCGATCGGCGAGGCCGCGCGCCGCATCCGGTACGGCGAGTTGGACGCGGTGGTCGCGGGCGGTGTCGACACACCCGTCACGACCACCATCGTGGGCGCCTTCGCCAAGATGCGGGCGCTGTCCCGGCGCGGCGACGAACCGGACCGGGCCAGCCGCCCCTTCGACACCGACCGCGACGGCTTCGTCATGGGCGAGGGGGCCGCCGTACTCGTCCTGGAGAGACGCGACTTGGCCCTCGCGAGGGGCGCCAGGATCTACGGCGAGATCACCGGCTACGCGGCCAACTGCGACGCCTTCCACATCGCCGCGCCGGACCCCGAGGCGGCCACGGCGGCCGAGTGCATGCGGCTCGCCGTCGCGGACGCCGGACTCGCACCGGCCGACATCGGGCACATCAGCGCGCACGGTACGTCGACGGTGCTCAACGACCGGGCGGAGGCGACCGCTATCCACCAGTGCTTCGCGGGACAGTCGCCGCCGCTGACGGCCGTCAAGGGCATGAGCGGCCATCTCATCGGCGGATCAGGCGCGTTGGAGGCGCTGTTGGGCCTGCTCTGCGCCGACCGGGGTGTCGTCCCCGCGATCGCGAACACGCTCGGCAGCCCCGAGGCCGACCTGGTGGACGTGGTGATCGGCCGACGCCGCACGATCGCGCGCGGGCCGGTGCTCTCCAACTCCTTCGGCTTCGGCGGTCAGAACGCGTGCCTGGTACTGGTGCCACCGGGGTGACCCACCATCGCCCCTCTCCTCTTCCCTCCCCGACTCACGGACTCACGGAACGGTCAACATCATGCGAACCCTTGTCACCGGCGCAACCGGTGTGGTGGGCACCGAAGTCGTCGACCGGCTGCGCGCGGATCCCGCCCGCCCCGGGCCGCTCACCCGGGTGGCCCGGCGGGCGCCGGACACGACGGTGACGACCTGGAACATCGGGAGCGAGCCGCCCCCGCCGGACCTGTCCGGGCACTGGGACGTGATCGTGCACACCGCCGCCTCCACCCGCTGGACGATGAGCAGGGCGGAGGCGCGGACGGCCAACGTGGAACCGCTGCGTGCGGTGCTCGCCCTGGCCGACCGGGACACCCATGTCGTCCATGTCTCCACGGCGTACGTGGGCGGGGTGCGGGCCCAAGAGGACCTGCGGGGACCGGAGTTCGAGGGATACCGCAACGGCTACGAGTGGTCGAAGGCCGCCTGCGAGTCGTTGGCGCGGGAGGAGCACGACGGGCCGCTGACGATCGTCCGGCCGCCGCTGATCGTGGGCAGGCGGGACGACGGGCGGATCGCCCGCTTCTCCGGGCCGTACACGATCGTCCACGCCCTGGTCTCCGGCCTTGCCGCGGTCGTCGTCGGCGACCCGGACGGCTACGCGGAGATCAGCCCCGTCGACGACGTGGCGGAGGCCGTCGCCTCGGCGGTGCTCGCCACTCCCCCGCCCCCGGCCGCCCCGCGCGTCGAGGTGATCGCGGGCGGCGGCGGCAGTCTGCGCCTCTCCGCCATGATCGACATCGCGTGCCGGACCCTCAACGAGTTCCGCGCCCAGCACGGGGCCGCCCCCATCGAGCAACCGCCGTTCGTCCCGACGCGCACCTGGAACCGCTTCTTCCTGCCCCTCGCGAACCAGTATCTGTCCCCGTTCCAGCATCACGCGGTCCAGCTGCTGGCCATGTTCCAGAGCTACACCAGCATGTCGACACCCTTCGAACCGACGCGAACGGTCCACGATCCGGGGGCAGTTCTGGAAACGGCGGTACGGCACTGGGCCGTGCGCAAGCCGCGACTGGCGCTGGCTCGGCCGAATCCCTGGACTCTGCTCACGACGTGATCAGTCGTCGGACCGGAGTTCCAGGTGGAGTTCGTAGCCGCCGTCGGTCGTCAGGCCCGAGGTGATGGTGCCGCCGAGGAGTTCGGCGCGCTGGCGCAGACCGACGAGGCCGTGGTGGGCCCCGGGGAGCGGGAGTGCGGGGCGAGTGGCGGCGGTGTTGGTGACGGTGGTGCGCAGGGTGCCGTCGCGGTGGTGGATGCGGACGGTCGCGGTGGCGCCGGGCGCGTGTTTGCGGACGTTGGTGAGTGCCTCCTGGACCGTGCGGTAGACGGCGCGTTGAAGCGTGGGCGGGAGTCCGTGCGGCAGGTCCGTCTCCAGTCGGGTCTCGATGCCGCTGGCGTCGATCAACTGGTGCAGGTCGGCGAGGGACGGCTGGGGTGTGAGTTCGGTGGGACGGCTGCCGGAGGCGCGCAGGACACCGACCATGTGCCGCAGTTCTTCCAGGGTCTGCACGCTGAGCCGGCGGATCGTGGCCCCGGCCGCTCTCGCCCCGGCGTCCGGGCTGCCGACCTGGAGCGCGCCCGCGGTGACGGCGATGAGACTGACCTGGTGCGAGACCACGTCATGCATCTCGCGGGCGAGTTGGGCACGTTCCTTCGCCAACACGGCCTGGGCACTGAGGAGTTGCTCCTGCTCGCGGGCCTCCGTGATCTCGGCGAGCCGAATCGTCAACTCCCGCCGGGCCTGCACGAGTTGACCGAGGAAGACCGGGGCGGCGGCCGTGGCGAGGGTGTAGGTGAGATGGACCAGGCTGTAGGTCTCGTCGAGTTCGTCGACATCGAGGGACGTCCACGGCCAGGGCATGAAGTCGACGGTGGCGAAGGCCAGCGCGCAGCCCGCGAGCAGCGCGCGGTGACGGCAGAGCGAGGAGAGGGTGTACAGCGCGGCCATCGTGGCGAACGCCGCGTCGCCGATCAGGGCGGAGGGCAGCGTGAGGGTGAAGGCGAGCAGCGGGCGGTGGCGGCGCAGCGTGAGCGCCAGGGCGGCGAGGAGGCCGTAGGCGGTGGCCGGGTGGTTGTCGCTGTCGAAGTTCACCCACAGGTCCAGCAGTGCGACACCGACCAGCAGCGCGTCCAACAACAGGGCGGGCGGGCGGCGGGAGTTCATCGGGCGGCTCCGTCCTCGGACGGCCTGAGCAGCCCGGCCCGTTCGGCGATCAGCGCGGCCTGCACCCGGTTGTCGACCCGCAACTTCTCGAAGACGACGCTGACATGGCCTTTGACGGTGCCGTTGCTCAGATGGAGCCGGTCGCCGATGTCGGTGTTGGAGAGGCCCTCCGCCAGCAGCACGAGGACGGCACGCTCGCGCCCGCTCAGCCGGTCGACGAGCCGGACGGCGTAGGGCTCGCGCCCGCCCTGGTCGAGGAAGCTGTCCACCACCGTGCGTATGACCTGCGACGACAGTACGGTTCCGCCCTCGGCCAACGTGCGGATCAGATACGGCAGTTGCTCGGGGTCGGTGTCCTTGAGGAGGAAACCGGCGGCGCCGGAGCGCAGCGCCGCCTCGACGTACTCGTCGGTGTCGAACGTCGTCAGCATGGCCACCACGGGAGGGTCCGGCAGTCGGCGGAGTTCGGCCAGGACGGTCAGTCCGTCCACGTCGGGCATCCGGATGTCGAGCAGGACGACATCGGGGCTCAACTCCCTTACGGCCTTGAGAGCTTGGCCGCCGGGGACCGCCGCCACGGCTCCGATGTCGTCCGAGGCGTTGAGGATGTGGGTGAAGCCGGTGCGGACGAGAGCCTCGTCGTCGACCACCAGGACACGGATCATGTGCGCTGCGCTCCTCAACTGCCCTTACTTCTTGAACTGCCCATATTCCCGCCGGCCGTTCATCGACTGGGACCGTCCGGTCGGCCGGTGCGGTTCCGGCCGGTCGGCGGGCCGGGTCCGGAAGACTGCCGGGTGTGCCGTTCCCCGCGGCCCGCGAATTCTGAGGGCATGACACACGACGCATCGCCGACCGCACCGGCCGCCGCGTTACCCGAGCGGCAGCCGGTCCCCTCCGACGCTCCAACGACCGGACGTCTGATCGGTGTCGACCTGGCACGCGGACTCGCCGTCCTCGGCATGTACTCCGCGCACGTCGGCCCCGACGTCACGGTCGGCGGACCCGTCGGCTTCCTGCTGGAGACCGCACGAGGCCGCTCCTCCGCCCTGTTCGCCGTACTCGCCGGGTTCTCGCTGATCATCATCACCGGCCGCCCCCGCCCCCGGACCGGCCGCGCCGGACGCCAGGCGATGACCCGGGTCGCGATCCGCGCCGTGGTCCTGCTGGCCCTGGGCTACGCGCTGACCGCCCTGGACACCGAGGTCGACGTGATCCTCAGCTGCTACGGCCTCCTCTTCCTGACCGTTCTCCCGCTGCACCGGCTGCGCGCCACGACGCTCGCGCTCGTCGCCGCCGTAGGCGCCTTGGTACTCCCCCAAATCCTGTACTCCGTAAGGAAGTTGATCGAGGAAGGCGGGTGGGCGGACGCCGTCGTCCAGGCGGACCCGCTGGCCCGGATCAGCGGCACGGACGGCGTCGTAGAGCTGCTGTTCACCGGTGACTACCCGGCGCTGACCTGGGCGCCGTTCCTGATCGCGGGCATGGCGGTGGCCCGGCTCGACCTCACCCGGCCCGGGATCAGGACCCGGCTCGCCCTGACCGGCGGTGCGCTCGCCGTCCTCGGCTACGGCGGCTCCTGGCTGGCCCTGCACCTCGTCCCGCACGCGCTGACCGTCATCTCCTCGGCCACGGGCGGGAGTTCGGCGTCGTCGGCCTGGTGGTCCGACACGGTCGGCGAACCCCGGAACGGCACACCGCTCGCCTGGCTCCTGGTGGCCGCACCGCACAGCCAGACGACCTTCTCGATCGTCGGCAACACGGGCGTGGCCCTCGCGGTGCTGGCCGTCTGTCTGACCGTCGCCGACCGGATGCCCCGCCTCACCCGGTCGCTGGCACCCGTCTCCGCGGTCGGCACGATGGCCCTGACCGTCTACGTCCTGCACATCGTCGCCCTCTGGCTCCTGACCGACGTCCGGTATGTGGCCGTCGTCGAGGACGAGACGATGGCCGGGCTGCCGGTACTGCTCGCGTTCATCGCGGCCGCCATGCTGCTGGCCACCGTGTGGACCCGCCACTTCAGGCGCGGGCCCCTGGAGTACGCGCTGCACACGGCGACGCGGCCCGCGCGCCACGTCAGGTAGCTTCCACGAGGTGCGGACGGTCAGCGGTTTCCCTCGCCGAGTGTGGCTGTGGCCCGCCCGCTCTCTTCAAGGCACTGTGAGCACAAGGGAGTTACAGAGCCGCCGCCCGCTCAAGAAGCCTGGGCTAGTTCAGAACCTCCCGTCGTCGCGCGTGTAGTTGGGGCTGAGTTGCAGCAACGCGCCGACGGCGGGGCTCGGTTCGCGTCCCGCGCGGACGGCGAACGACAGGCCGAGCGTGGGTACGGGTCCGGACAGCGGCTTGATGACCACTCCGGTCGTGTCCACCGGCTCGTAGCGGGGTACGACGGCGGCGCCGCCGATGGCCCGCACATACGACGCGGCCGAGGCGATGTCCGTGATCTCGACGGACACGCGGCGCGTGATGCCCAGTTCGCCGAAGGCCCGGTCCATGGCGGCGCGTGAGCCGAAGCCGCCGGCGCCCGAGACGAAGTTCTCGTGGGCGAGATCCTGGAGCGCGATGCGTTCGCGCCGGGCCAGTGGATGCCCGGACGGCAGGATCACCACGTAGGGGATCGTCGCGAACCGCCGTAGGTCCAGGTCGTGGGCATCGGTGGCGGCCAGGGCCACGACGCCGATGTCGAGGCGGCCGCGGCGCACGTCTTCGGCGATTCCGCCCGATCCGGATCCGGAGACCTGGATCTGTATGTCCACGAGGGGATGGCGCTGGCGGAACGCCCCCACCAGGCGCGGCAGATCGAGAGCCGTCATGCGGGTCATCGTGCCGATGCGCAGGCTGCCCCGCAGGGTTCTCGACGCCTCGCCGACCACCTCCCTCGCCCGTTCCGCGGCCGCTACGACGGCCTTGGCCTCGGGCAGGAACGCCTCGCCCGTCGCGGACAGGGCCACCGTCCTGGTCGACCGGTCGAAGAGCGACACCCGCAGCTCCTCCTCCAGGGCGCGCACAGCCGCCGACACGGTCGACTGGGCCGCGAAGAGGCGTGCCGCGGCGCGCGTGAAGCTGAGTTCCTCGGCCACGGTGATGAAGTAGCGCAACTGCCGTATCTCCACGGCCAATTATCGATTTCTTCGATAACACATGTCAACATTTTTCGTTGGACTCGATATACCTTCCGCGCCAGGCTGTCACTCACCGGCAGCGACTCCCGCTGCCTGCCTGACGAAGGGAAGCCCATGAGCAAGCAGGTCTTAGTCGTCGGAGGCACCTCCGGCATCGGCCGCGAACTGGCCGCCGCCTACGCCCGCCTGGGCGCCTCCGTGACCATCGCGGGCCGCGACAGCACCCGCGCCGAGAAGATCGCCGCCGAACTCAACACCGAGACGGACACAACTCAGGTGCGGGGCATAGCAGTTGACCTCTCCGAGCCCGAGTTCCTCAAGGAGGCGCTGAGCGGCATCGAGCATGTCGACGCGATCGTTCTGGCCGGCATGCGGCGCGACAACAACACGATCGCGGGCTACGACATCGCCGGGGCAACGGAGTTGGCGATCACCAAGATCGTCGGCTACACCACGGTCGTCCACGCGCTGCGGTCGCGCATCTCCCCCACCGGCTCCGTGCTGCTCTTCGGCGGCCTGGCCAAGGACGTGCCCTACCCCGGCTCCACCACCGTCACCACCGTGAACGCCGGTGTGACAGGTCTGGTGGCGACGCTGGCCAAGGAACTCGCACCGATCCGCGTCAACGCCGTCCACCCCGGCATGGTCGGCGACAGCCCCTACTGGGCCGACAACCACGCGGTCGTGGAAGCGGCACGCGCGCGGATCCTGACCGGCGTCGTCCCCACGATGCGCGACATCGTCGAGGGCTCCCTGTTCCTGCTGGAGAACCCGGCCGCGAACGGCGTGAACCTCGACCTCAACGGCGGCCACGCATGACCGCCGCCCTGCCCACACTGGCGGTGGTCGGCATCGGCCGCATCAGCCGCCCCATGGTGGTGCGTCTGCGCAGGGCAGGGCACAACGTGACCGTCACCAACCGCACCCCGGCCCGCGCCCTCGACGTCGCGGGCGAGACGGGCGCGCGCGTGGCCGGTTCCCCGCGCGAGGCGGCCTCGCGCGCCGACATCGTCATCGTCTCCCTGTCCGACGACACGGCGGTCGGCGAGGTCTACGACGGACCCGACGGCATCCTCGCCGGGCTGCGCGAGGGAGCAACTGTCCTGGAGACCAGCACAGTCGCTCCGCGGACGACACGGGCACTCGCACCCCGGGTCCTCGAACGCGGCGCCACTCTCCTCGACATCCCGATGTCCGGCTCCGTCGAACTGGCCACCCGCGGCGAACTCACCTTCCTCGCCGGCGGCCCCAAGGAGGCGCTCGACCGCGTCCGCCCCGTCCTGGACATCCTGGCCACCCGCATCCTCCACTTCGGAGAATCGGGCAGCGGCAACATCATGAAACTGGCCATCAACTCCCTTCTCCTTTCCCTGGCGACAGCACTGGCCGAAGCACTCGTCCTCGCGGAACGCGCCGGCATCGACCGGACCGACGCCTACGACGCCTTCACCCAGAGCCCCGCCGCGGCCCCCTTCGTGCTCTACAACCGCGACAACTTCGTACGACCGCACGAAGCGGCCATACACATGACGCTCGCCCTGGTCGCCAAGGACCTGACACTGATCGACGCCCTGGCAGCGTCCGTGGGAGCACCCATGGCCCAACTGAACGCGAACCACCAGCTCATCGACCAGGCAATCGCGGCAGGCCTGGGCCACCGCGACGGCGTCTCCGTACTGGCCGAACTCCTACGGCACAACGCCACAGCCGACGACAGTCGCAGAACGCCCGACTCAAACAAGCGGGCTTGAACACCAGGAGATCTCCACCTGCACGGTGGGCACACCAGGCAGAACGAATACGCCGCACGTCTCTCCGCGCCGTACGCGCCCTACCAGCTCTGTCGGTACCTACCGGTCGGAAGTAGTTCCATCTCGACGATTCCGGCCCTTGCGGGATTCACCCTTGGCGTGTTTCGGGATCACGAACGAGGGCTGGCCAGAAAACGCGAGAGAGATTTGGGCCAGGAATCCGAGGAGAAAAATAATCAACCCGGCGGACGCAATTCCCGATGCGACCGGGTTCGCCGCAGCCGAACTCCCCGCGGGCGGCAGCCAGGCACCCCCGAGGAAAAGGAACATCAACCCGCTCAAGCACACGGCGTTGAGCACGAAACCGGATTCGAGCCTTTGGCGCGCTTCCGGGCCAAGCATTCGCGAAAGAGCCATGGGCGACCTGCGCGCCCTAGGATCGCGCCAATACCTGACCGCCCGCACCCAGGAGCGGACAGAAAAAACAGCGAAAACGGCGGCACCCGCGAGAGCACTCCAGGACATCACAGCTAGAACCAGCTCCCGATACCCGATCCGATATGTTCGAGATGATGCCATTCGTCACGTTACTGGTGACAAACCCCGCAGCCAGAACCACAACCCACAACCGCTCCGACCACTCCCCCGACGACTGTACCTTCCGGACCGATGACCAGGGAGGCGTACCTAACGGACTCGCGAGATCAGCCCAAGACGGAGAAAAGCCGTTCTCGACCATCCCGTCGCACTGTTCTGCATCGCCAGGACTCTGTTCGCATCGGCCATTCCCTCTCCGCTGCTTCCTTTTCTGAGCACCACGGAAACCGCCGCCGCGTTGCACTTGGCAAGATGGACTCACGCCGAACCGATTCCGGCCGAGAGCACATCCCTCCCCCGTGGCACAGACCTTTCCTATGACACTAGCTCGGCTTTAGCTTCGGGTTGCAGTCGGAGCAGTTCCTTGCATTGCGGGCTTGTTCACGGCGGGGCGCCGATGTCGGTGAGGCCGGTGATTTCGTCGATGGCCTTGTCGAGGAAAGTGCGGTTGCCCGCCCAACTGGTGGTGCTGCCGCGGGCGAGGACCAACTGGTTCCAGTACGTTCCGCCGGTGATGCCGTCGCCGATGGTGCTGTGGTCGCTGCTGCACTGGGTCAGTTGATCAGTGGCGCTGTAACTGACGCTCTGTAGGTAGCTGTAGGTGCTGGACGGTGCCCTGAGCACCCGGGGGTGCTGGTCTTCCTCGCCCAGGGCGGTCCGGTTGCCCGGAGAGCCGACGGAGCTGTAGGCGTCCTGTTGTCGGCCACCGAGTGGTGCGCGTCCGGGTCTGGCGGTCGCGGCCGAACGGTAACCGCTGTTGTCGTTCGGGGTGTTGGTCACCACGCCCGACAAGTAGCTGCCGAACAGCGTGTAGGCGTAGGTGAGGTTGGCGAGCCCGGTGGTGGCGCGGGAGTTCTTCCACACCGACGTGGCCCGCCCCAGCGCGTCGTAGTCATAGAACATCACACAGCACGTCACCAGGGCCCCACCATCGCCGCCATGGTCGCCATCACTGGCCCCACCGCCGACCGCAACGCCGTTGACTCCACGCACGGACCCGGCCGGTTGGCCCACAGCCACGGATCCACGGATCCACGTGCCCGGAGAGACATTTCCGCTAGGTACTGGAGGTACATGGTGGGGCGGGTGGGACTCGAACCCACAGCCGACGGATTATGAGCCCTTTGAGGATCTTGGCGACCTTTGTCGATTCCTGCTCACCTTGGCCGTTTTCCCAGTTCAGACGATGTTTGGCGCCTCGCTCCTTCTCAGCCCTTGTCGGTCTTTTCCGATTCTTGTGTCCAACCTCCGTCCAGAACGCGCCCCGGATGGACAAGCCCGGCCAGCCCAGGGGCCGCTCCCTCAACTGGGGGACCTGCTCCGAAACGGTGCACAGCGGATTCATCTTCCGGATGTGCAGCGGCTCCGCCACCACACCTCTCACACTCCCGGCCGCCGCACCGGCACCGGCGGCGACGTCGGGGCCGGCCCCGACGGAGTGAGCGTGACATCCGCGAGATCGATATCGCCCCCCGCTATGACTTTGCCGAACAGCCACACCAGCCGCGTCGCCCGCGCCACCCCCAGAGCTATGGCCGCCTCGGCCAACCAGTGTGTCCCGCCTGGGTCCCGCTGCGTCGTATCGAGGATGATGGCCAGCAGGCACAGACCTGAGATCACCAGCGTCGCGCTGAGGATGCTCATCCAGTTCCGGCGGAACTGCGGCCCCTGAACAGGATGCGTGCGCAGCGTGCGCATACGTTGCCCTGTGGATGCGGCGTACAGGGTGACGGCCGCGGTGATGAAGCTACCGACGACGGCGGCGACGGTCGCCGTCGCGGTGTAGGCAGCTATCCTCTGTTCCCTGCCAGGCCAGGCCAGCACATCCCCGCCACCCACGATCTGCACAGCCGCCACATGCGCCCCGGTGATCGTCAGCGCGAGGATCCAGTCCACCGCCGGCCGCCCCACCCATCGCCGCCACAGCCAATCCAGCATGTCGGCCCCCAACTCCTGTGCTGCTGCTCAGGTTAGCGGCCGGTACTGACAGGCTTCCTGGAGCGCACGTTCATGCGTGCGGGCCGCGGCGAAGATCGCATCGACGGCGTAGTGCAGATCGACCGATCGGCCGTCGGTGAACGCGATCGGCACTTCGCACTGCGCTGTGATGCGGTGTGCCAGGAAGTCGAGCGGCTCGTACTCCAGAGACTGTCGGTGTGGGTCCCGTATGGCGACCTGGCCGCTGACCGAGCGCACCACACCCGACTCGTCCATCCACTCGTCGAGGTCGGGAATGAACTGCAGTACATCACTGCGCAGTTGGGTGGCGGCACGGTTCCTGCGGAGTTTGCTCAGCCGTCCCCCGCGCCTGGGAACCTTCAGCGAGAGCGTGATGGAGGTGTCTGGATGACGCTGCCCGAAGCTCCGCAGCGAGTCCGCGAGTTCGCCCCGCGCGGTCAAGGCACTGACCGTGTCCGCCGGGGCGCCTTCGAGCTGCACCGTGAACTCCGACACTGCCTCGATGCGATTGAGTTTCTCCCGAGCCCGCGCGTGAATGACCGGCTTGAGTGCGACCTCGCCGCACGGAAGCCCCATCCCGTTCAGCCACTTGGTGATACCGCTGACCCTCGGAGCGGAAAAGCCGCCGGGCAGCGCACCGACGATGTTCCCGAACGGCAGGAAGCACAGGGTGGTTACATGGACGACGTCCGTACCGGCCGCCAACTGCAACGCTTCGATGGTGCCGTTGTCGTGGTCGAGTTGGTGCGGCACCTCGCCGGTGATCTTGGCTAACTGGAGATGGTCGGCCGCAGTGGCCGTGTCCACGATGCCGACGAGTTGATCGTCCGCACTGCGCACGATCCGTTCGTGCGGCTCCGACACCGCGACCTGGTCAAGGAACTCTCTCCAGGGCTGGGGCTCCATGCGGGGCTCGCCGTCTTTGGCCTCTACGATCTCGAAGAAGTACACGGTTCGCCGCCGCGCCACCCCAGCCATGTCCATCTCCCCCAACTATCCTTGGTTCACTGCTACTTGATCGTAGATGGACGCGCCATTGCGCGTGGCATACCAGCCATCCAGAATGGCCGAATCACTAGACTTTTCGGCGCCTCGCAACTGACAAAATTGCGCATTCACTTGTCTGACGACATGACCATGCCGCGACTCACCACACCTCCTCATGCTCCCCACGGATCACATCGACAGGCGCGTGGGTCGGGCGGATGAAAGGTGCGGTGAACGGTGGCGGCGGCAGCAGTCGGCCAAGCGACCCCCAGGCCCGGTCCACCTCAGGTGAAACGCTGGTATCAGACTCAGCCATCGCCATTCCCCTGGGAACAGACAGCCCTCGATCACATCAAGCAGCGGATGCCGGTCGCCGCTCCGCACTACGGCTGGGCGACCTTCTCCTTCACCGCCATGAGCGGCCGTATCAACGAGTGCGATCTCCTCATCGCCGTACCCCGCGGCCTGTACCTGGTCGAGCTGAAGGGGCACCCAGGCAAGGTCGTCAACAGCGGCGGCACCTGGAGCTTCCACGCGCCCGACGGCAGGATCCGGACGATCCGCAATCCACTGCATCTCACCGACCTGAAATCCAAGGAACTCAAGTCCCGTCTCCAACAAGCTGCCCGCGAGATCTGTCCGGGAGAACGGATCCCGCGCATCGACCCGGCCGTCTTCCTCTCCGACCCTCTGCTCGACAGCAAGTTGGACACGGTACAGCGCATTCACGTGTACGGACGTGACGGCTCCGCGACAGGACTGCCCGGCATCTGGGACGACTTTCTGAGCCTCCCGCCGGAGCGCGAGAGCTGGCGGATCACCGAGAACTTCGCCCGCCACCTGCCAGCCCTGATGAAAAAGATCGGGGTGCGGGCCTCCACCGCTCACCTCGACTTCGGCGATGGTTGGAAGCTCTCCTCCCGCCCTCTGGACGCCGGCCCCACCTGGGAGGACCGGCTGGCGGAGCGCCAAGACATGATCCACGAGGAGGGCCGGGTCCGGGTCTACCTCGTCGAGCAGCTGGCGAGTGAGGAGAAGCGTCGTTCCGCCACCCGAGCCGCGGAGCGCGAGTACCAGGTGCTCCAGGGCATCACCCACCGCGGCATCGCCCAGGCCGTGGCCCTCCGCCAGCACCAGGGCGGTCCGGCGATCCTTTTCCGGCACCGTGAGAGCGATCTCCGCCTGGACAACTACCTTGCCGTGTACGGCGCGAAACTGACCGACGCGGTCCGCCGCGACTTGGTCCGCCAACTCGCCGAGGCCGTCCGCTACGCCCATCGCCGCTCGCTCTACCACCGGGCGCTGGCCGCCCGCTCGGTGTACGTCAGTGCGCGGGCGAACGGCAGCAATCCGATCCTGCGGATCATCGACTGGCAGGCGTCCGCCCGCGACTTCGACACGACCTCGCTGCGCTCGCTCGGCGAATCCTCCTTCACCGAGGAACACATCGAGGACGCGGCCCAGTGCTACCTCGCGCCCGAGACCGACGCCGACTTCCCCGATCCGGTGGACCTGGATGTCTTCGGCCTCGGCGCGGTCGCCCACCACGTCCTGACGGGGATGCCGCCCGCTGAGACCCGTACTGCGCTCAAGGAGCGGCTCCAGGCCGACGGCGGGCTGCACATGTACGCGGTCAGCGACGCCGTCGACTCTGATCTCGACGAGCTGGTGTACGCCGCCACTCGTGCCTCGGTCGACGATCGACTCGACTCCGCCGACGCTTTCCTCTCCCTGCTCGACGAAGCCGAGCAGGCCTGCGCCGCCCAGGCCATCGCTGTGGAGGCCGACCCTCTCGACGCCACCCCGGGGCAGGCCGTCGACGGGGACTGGACGGTGGAGCGGGTACTCGGCACGGGCGCCACCGCCCGAGCCCTGTACGTGACCCGCGTCAGCGAGGACGAACGCGGGCGGAGGGTTCAGGAGGAGCGGGTCCTCAAGGTCGCTCTGGACGCGGAGAAGAACGAGCGTCTGACCGCCGAGGCCGCAGCCCTGCAGCAGGTCAGCAGCGGTCGCATCGTCAAACTGTACGAGGGTCCGCGCACCCTCGCCGGGCGGACCGTCCTCGCCCTTGAGTACGCGGGTCAGGAGACGTTGGGCCGGCGGCTGCGCAGTCACGGGCCGCTGGGTTACGAGGAGTTGGCGTCCTGCGGCGAGGATCTCTTCACGGCACTGGACGACTTGGCGGCCAGGGGCATGCGCCACCGCGACCTCAAACCCGACAACCTCGGGATCAAGGTCAGAGAAGACGGCGAACAGCAGCTGATGCTCTTCGACTTCTCGCTGGCGGCCGTCTCCGACCGGGATATCAAGGCGGGCACCCGAGGCTATCTGGACCCGTTCCTGGGTGACGCCCGGCGGCCTGTGTACGACGACTATGCGGAGCGGTACGCGGCTGCCGTCGTCCTGCACGAGATGAGCTCCGCCGAGCGCCCCACCTGGGGAAATGGCACCGACGACCCGCTGACCGCCTTGAAGGACGAAACGCCGCTGCTCGGCTCCGACGCCTTCATAGCCGTACTGCGTCCGGGACTTGAGGCGTTTTTCGAACGGGCGCTGCACCGGGACGTCAACCGCCGCTTCGAAACACTTCGGCAGATGCGGGACACATGGCGGGCGATATTCGCCGACGCCGACCGCACCCAGCCTCCTCCGACCACGGACACGGTGACGCTCCTGGGGGTCGGCGCGCTGCCTAAGGGGTTGTCCGAGGACGACATCCGAGACTTGTACGCGGACAAGGCGAAGCTCTCCACCACACTCCGCGACGCGGGACTGACCGAGCGGGCGGCGGCAGTGGCCGAGGAACTCGGCGCGGTGACGGTCGGCGAACTGCTCGACGTACCGTTGCCCCGCTTCCGCAACAAGCGCGGGATCGGCGCGGTGGTCAAGAAGGAACTCAACCGGCGACACAGGCAGTGGACAGCGACACTCCGTCCGAGGAAGTCCAAGACGACAACTGCCTTACCCCTAAAGCCGATTGATGCAGTCGGGCTGATCACGGACGACAAGCTCAGCGCGCAGCACGAGGCCCGGCAGAACGTGGAGCGGCTCGCCTCCCTTCTCAACCCGGAGCCCACGGGCCGCAAGGACAACAAACGCCCGCAAGTGGTCGCGGCCTGGCTGGGGCTCGACGGCGACTCGGAGGCCGGTACCTGGCCGACCAACCGACAGGTCTCGGCAGCGGTCAAGGCCTCGGAATACACCGTCTCCAGACACCTCGGCGCTGCCATAGGCGAGTGGGCCGAGGCAGGCTGGATGGACGTCCTGTGCGGTGAACTGGTCGACGCGGTTCGCGACGCCGGTCGCGTGATGACCGCCCACGAACTGGCACGAGTGCTCGCCGCGGGCCACGGCTCGGAGAGCGAAACGAACGAGGGTACGGAGGTTGCCGCGCTCGCCGTAGTGCGGGCGGCGGTCACAGCCGAGACGCTGCTCACCGGCCGTGACGAGGAGCACGAGCCCAGGCTCGCGCAGTTCCGGCGGCGGGGGCGGCTGATCGTGGCCTTGGAGTCGCTGGACGGCTCCGACGACCCGACACCGGACGAACTCGCCGCGTACGCCATGGCGTTGGGCGACGCGGCCGAGAAGATCGCCGCCACCGATCCCCTTCCCGACCGGAGTGCGGCACTGCGCGACCTGCGCGCAGTGGGCACACCCGAGGGAATGGACCCGCTGCCCGACGCCCGGCTGGTCACACTCTCAGCGGCGACCTCGACCGAGGCAGCCGCCTCACCCCGCCTTGAGGTGTACCCCAAGGCGCTGGAGCTGTGGCGGGCCCTGCAGATCTCGCAAGCCGCGGCGGGCGTGCGCCGCGAGGTCGGTATCAGCCTGGACGGGTTGCTGGCCCGGCTGCGTTCGCGCTTCCCCGAGATGGCACTCGGCAGGCCCACGTACGTGGAGGTCGAGGACGCACTGAAGAAGGCGGGCTTCCCGCTGACGTTCGAGACGGCCGAGCAGCGCTTCAAGCCACCGATGCCGGTCGCACCGGTTGGGGGCAGCAGCAGTTGGCTGTTCTCGTCCTCCACGGGAACGGTGACGGCGGCCGGCCGGGCACAGGCAGCAAGGGCGGGGGCCGGGCGGGACCCATTAGCACTCCTCACCTCGAAGCTCAACTCCGCGGTACGGGACGGCGGTTTCCTCGCGCTCAACGTGGCGGTCAAGCGAATGCGAACCGAGAGCGGATCAGTCGCGGAGGCGGTCGCGAGTGCGTTCCCGGTGGTGTCGGTGAACCTGGCGCGGGTCTTCCTGGAGGAGTTCCGGACGCTGGCCACCGAGCACGGCACGGACTGGTCCAAGGTACTCGGCGCGGACACCCGGTACACGAGAAGCGGTGAACTGCCGGGCGGGCTACGGTCGTTCGTGGTACGGGTATGGCCCAGGGTCGCGGAGCGGCTAGCGGAAGCGGCCGAACGGAAGCCCGGGACGGTTCTGTTCGCCCATACGGCCGGACTGCTCAGCCACTACTACTCCGCCGGCGGACACGAACTGCTGGTGGGGCTCCAACGGGAGGCCCGCAAACCGGGCGGCCGACCGCACGGGCTGTGGCTGCTCACCCCCACGCACAACGCGCACGGCGCACCGGAGTTGGACGGACGGACAGTGGAGGTGACGGGCGGCGACGCGGAACGCGTGGTGCTGACCGAGGACTTCCTCAAGAACTTGGCA
The DNA here is from genome assembly GCF_053891435.1 of Streptomyces sp. NPDC002276. Classification (NCBI taxonomy): domain Bacteria; kingdom Bacillati; phylum Actinomycetota; class Actinomycetes; order Kitasatosporales; family Streptomycetaceae; genus Streptomyces; species Streptomyces sp. NPDC002276. Next base: position 89,259 of record NZ_JBSFCQ010000026.1, read on the forward strand.
GCATTTCAAGGGGGATTGGCACAATGAGTACACGTGGCAGCGGCAAGGACGGCTTACTGAAGGACCTTCGCAAACAGGTCTCGCTCCTGGAGGACGACTTACGAGCGCGCAGCGACTCGATGGAGTTGTACCGGGACAGACTGAGCGCCGAGTACGGGAGGGCCTACGGGGCCGGACGCACCGCGGCCACGTACGAGGCATGGCGGGACGAGCGGATCACGCAGGTCGCAGCAGCGTGGGTCCTCGGCTGCGTCTTCGTACGCTTCTGCGAGGACAACGGCCTCATAGCCCGGCCGTGGTTATCGGGCGTCGGCGAACGCCTCAAGGACGCGGAGGACCACGACGCGGCATTCTTCGCCGCGAACCCGGAGAAGAACGACCGCGACTGGATCATCGCAGCGTTCGACCACTTGGCAGGAACCAACCCGACGGTCGCGGGCCTCTTCGACCGTGCACACAACCCGCTGTGGGAGATCGAGCCGTCGTACGAGGCGGCGACGGGGTTGTTGAAGTTCTGGCGGCGGGTAGGCGCCGACGGTGAGATCGTGCACTCGTTCGTGAACCCGACCCTGGACACCCGATTCTTGGGCGACCTATACCAGGACCTGAGCGAGCATGCTCGGAAAACCTACGCTTTGCTCCAGACTCCAGTGTTCGTGGAGGAGTTCATCCTCGATCTGACGTTGGAACCCGCGGTTGCGGAATTCGGCCTTGACCACGTTGCGAAGATCCGTGACGGGCATGGCAATGTACGCGAACTCCCAGCGGGGTTAAGGACCATCGACCCAGCGTGCGGGTCCGGGCATTTCCTACTGGGGATGTTTGAGCGGCTACTGAGCAAGTGGCGGGACGCGGACATGGTAGCTGACGAGTGGACGCTGATCCGGCGCGCGCTCGCTTCGGTCCACGGCTGCGACAAGAACCCGTTCGCGGTAGCGATCGCACGGTTCCGGCTCCTTGTAGCGGTGCTGAAGGCTGCGGGCAAACAACGACTGAACTCACTGAGCGAGTTCCCGATCAACATCGCGGTGGCTGACTCCCTGCTTCATGGACGCGGCGCTCCAAAGCGGGAGAGCGAGGACCTGTTCTCCTCACAGGAGGTCTTCCACTACCGCACCGAGGACATCAAGGACTACGCGCAACGGTGCGATCTACTGACGCGGGACTCGTACCACGTAGTCGTGGGAAACCCTCCGTACATCACGGTCAAGGACAAGCAGGAGAACCTCAACTACCGAGTGTACGAGTCCTGTTCGGGCAAGTACGCGTTGTCGGTTCCGTTCACCGAGCGGCTGTTCCAGCTTGCGGTGCGAACGTCAGGGTCGGAGCGGGACGCAGGGTACGTCGGACAGCTCACGGCAAACTCCTTCATGAAGCGGGAGTTCGGCAAGAAGCTGATCGAGGATTTCTTCCGACTCAAGGTCCATCTGACGCATGTCATCGACACGTCAGGGGCGTATATCCCGGGGCATGGGACGCCGACTGTGGTCATGATCGGTAGGAACCACGTGCCTCGGCAGGACGAGCGGATTCGAGCGGTCTTGGGTGTCCGGGGTGAACCGGCACAGCCGATGGTCGCCGCCGAAGGAATCGTTTGGACCGCAATCACTACACAGATCAATATTCCTGCCAGCGAATCTGACTGGGTAAGCGTCGATGATCTCCACCGTTCCGATCTCGCCGATTTCCCTTGGAGTCTGTCGGGTGGTGGAAGTTATAAGGTACTGAGTAGCCTCACTCATGCATCGCGCATGCTGCATTCATCACTATCACGCCCCATCGGATTCGCCAGCTTCCCAGGACAAGATGACGTCTTCTTCCTAAGTCGCCCTTGGTTCAGCCAACGCAAGCTACCTGCCCATCTTCAACGCCCCTTACTGACAGGAAAGGTGTTGCGAGATTGGGGTGAGCACTGCGACCAAGTCGCTCTAGTTCCGTATGGAGATGACCAATCCCCGGCTACCTACGAAGCCAACTCGTCCTGGGGGCGCCACCTGTGGACCATGCGGCAAGTATTGGGGTCCACTACAGGATTCAACGGAGAGGCGCGATCAGAGTCAGACGCCCCGTGGTGGACTTGGTATCGATGGGTGCCAGAACGTTACAAATCCCCACACGTAATTACTTTCGCCTCCGTAGCTACCCACGCCCATTTCGTAATTGACCGTGGCGGCAAGGTCTTCAATCGACACGCCCCAATGATAACGTTGCGGGATGAGGAAAGCGAGGACGCAAATTTGGCGTTGCTCGGATTGCTCAACTCTTCGATTGCATGCTTCTGGCTCAAGCAGGTCTGCCACAATAAGGGCAACAGCGTCGACAGCTTGGGGGCACGGACCACCTCTGTCCCCTGGGAAGACTTCTACGAGTTCACCGGCACCAAACTCCAGGAGCTGCCCGTTCCCTCTCAGCTCCCTCTCCCCCTTGGGCGCTCTCTCGACGCTCTTGCCCAAGAACTCGCCACCTACGAACCCTCCGCCATCTGCGCTGCCGACGACCCACCCACGCGCACCCGCCTCGATGCGGCCCACGACGCCTGGACCCATGCTCGTCAGCGCATGATCGCGCTCCAAGAGGAACTCGACTGGGAGGTTTACCATTTCTACGGTCTCCTCACCGACGCCGAGAAGGCTCGCCTAACCACCCTCTCCCCCGAACCCGCCACCATTCCCCAAGTCAACCTCGGAGAGCGCGCGTTCGAGATCGTCCTCGCGCGCAAGCAGGCCGCCGGAGAGTTGAAGACCACCTGGTTCGAACGGCACCGGTCCACCCCCGTCACCGAGATCCCGCCCCACTGGCCAACCTGGTACCAGGCGGTAGTCCAGGCCCGAATAGATACCATCTCCACCCGCCGCGACCTCGCCCTCATAGAGCGCCCCGAATGCAAACGCCGCTGGGCCACCGACCCCTGGGACAAGCGCGAGAAGGCCGCCCTCCACACCTGGTTACTCGACCGCTGTGAAGACAAGTCCCTCTGGTTCCACGTCCTCAACGACTTCGTACAGCCCCGCACACTCACCATCGCTCAGCTCGCCGACGAACTCGAAAAGCTGCCCGACGCGAAAGCGATCCTCAACACGGCCGGGCTCTACGCTGCCCACCTCGGCAAGCCGAACCTCTCCCTCACCCAGGTCCTGACCGACGTGGTGGACGCCGAGCACGTCCCCTACCTCGCCGCCTACCGCTACAAGGACACCGGCCTGCGCAAGCGGGCGCAGTGGGAGTCGGTATGGGAGTTGCAGCGCGAGGAGGACCGTACCGGGGAGCGGCTGGACATACCCGTGCCGCCGAAGTACACCTCCGCCGACTTCACCAAGCAGTCGTACTGGTCGAACCGCGGAAAACTCGACGTACCCAAGGAGCGCTTCGTGTCCTACCCGGACGCGAACCCCGACGCCGACCCGACCCTCCTCCTCGGCTGGGCGGGCTGGGACCAGCGCGACCAGGCGACCGCCCTGCTGAACATCGTCAGCGAGCGACGCCAGCGGCAGGACTGGCCGACCGAGCGGCTCGTACCGCTGCTCGCCGGCATCGCGGAACTCATGCCCTGGCTAGAGCAGTGGTTCGGGGAGATCGATGAGGAGTGGGGCGAGGAGTCGGCAGCCGAGGAGTTCCAGAGTTTCCTCGACGGGGAGTTGGCAAGCGCGCAGCTCACCCCAGCCGCACTCAACAGCTGGCGCCCGGCGAAGAAGGCCCGGGGACGTAAGGCGACAACCACAGCAGCGAAGACGGCAACGACAGTCACGACGGAGACGGTGGAAGACGATGACTAGCGGCAGCGGTGAGCTCTATCTCCGTGACGTGCTGGATCTGTCCGAGGTGGTCCGTGCCGGGTCGTTCAAGATCGAGCTTTCCGGCGGTTTCGACGAGACCGCCAAGCGCGTCAGTGAGTACGTGGTCACCCCTCAGCTGGAACAGGCCCTTCGCCGCGCGCTGAAGATCGTCGAGGCATCCGTCCGAGCAGGGTCGTCCGACGCCGCCTATGTGCACGGGTCCTTCGGCTCCGGCAAGAGCCACTTCATGACCGTGCTGCACGCGATCCTCTCGAACGACCCGGCCGCCCGCGCCAAACCAGCGCTCCAGCCGGTCATCGCGGATCACGACGCATGGCTGCGGGACCGGAAGTTCCTGATGGTGCCGTTCCACCTGGTCGGGGCGACCGACCTCGACTCGGCGATTCTCGGCGGCTACGTCCGCACAGTCCGGCAGTTACATCCGGACGCACCAGTACCGCCGGTCTACCGGGCTGATGCGATGTTCGACGACGCCCGTCGCCAGCGGGACTTCTTCGCAGACGACGAGCAGTTCATCCGCTGGCTCGGCAACCCCGCTCTACCGAAGCAGGAGACAGCACCTGCCCAGCAAACCCCAGCGGCCGACGACGAGGACGACCTGGTCGACCTTGACGTCAAGGAGGCCCCTGCGGTCTGGACTCCGACTCTCCTCGACCAGGCTCTGGCCTCCTCCCCCGATCCTCAGGTCCGCGAGTGGCTGGCGTCCGCGCTGCTGTCCGGTCCGTACTCCTCGTACTCCCGTGGCGCCCTCGGTGCGAAGAACGCCTACCTGCCGCTGGAAAACGGCCTGGAAATCGTCAGCCGGCATGCCAAGTCCCTCGGCTACGACGGTCTGATCCTCTTCCTCGACGAGCTGATCCTCTGGCTGCAGGCTCACCTGCGCGAGCGGACCTTCGTCAACGACGAAGTCAACAAGCTGGTCAAACTGATCGAGTCCGGCACCGGCGGCCGGGCGCTGCCGGTCGTCTCCTTCATCTCCCGCCAGCGCGATCTGTCCGAGCTGATCGGTTCGGACGCGGTCGGCGCCGAAGCCAAGAACCTTGAGCAGCAGGTCAAGTATCTGGCAGGACGCATCGACCCGATCAGCCTGGAGGACCGCAACCTCCCCGAGATCATCAAGGAACGTGTCCTCAAGCCCAAGGACGACGCCGCGAAGGCCGCCCTCGAAGCGGCTTTCGCACGGATCGAGACCTCGAACCAGGCCGTACGCGACGTACTCCTCGATGCCAACGGCGTCACCCACGCCGATTGGAACGACTTCAAGGCGCTCTACCCCGTCTCCCCCGTCCTCCTCAACGTCTTGGTCGCCCTCTCCGGCGCACTCCAGCGTGAGCGCACCGGTCTGAAACTGCTCCAACAGATGCTCTATCAGCGACGCGAGGACATGAAGGTCGGCGAGCTGATCCCGCTGGGCGACCTGTGGGACGTACTGGCCGAGGGAATGGGCGAAGCGTTCACCGACCGGCTGCGCAGTGAGGCCGAGGCGGCGACCCGTTTCCACGGCAAGGTGAAAGACCACCTGGTACAGAAGTACGGGTCCGTGGAGGACTCCAAGTTCAAGGCCGACGAACGCTTCGTCAAAACGATGCTGCTCGCCTACCTCGCACCCGAGGTGCCGGCTCTCGCCCGATTGACCGGACCGCGGTTGAACGCGCTCAACCATGGGTCGATCCGCTCGCGCACCGGTCAGGAGGACCGGATCGTGGTCAGGCGGATGCAGGAGCTTCAGGCGGAGTTCCCTGGCGAGCTGCGCAGCGACGGTCACGACCTGGACCCGGTGTTCACGCTGCATCTGTCCGATCTGGACGTGGAGCCGATCCTGGACAGCGTCGGCGAGAAGGACACCCTCGGGGCACGCAAGCGGTGGGTGCAGGAGTGGCTGTGGCGGGAGTTGAGGATCGCCGACAACGGCACGCTTGTCGCCGACCGTGAGGTCGTCTGGCACGGAACGCGCCGGACCGCTGAGTTCGTGTTCGAGAACGTACGGGATCCACAGATCCTGCCGGACGCGCAGTTCGAGCCGTCCATCCCCGACCGGATCCGCTTCGTCATCGACTACCCGTTCGACGAGGTCGACAAGTACGCACCCAGCGCGGACGAGAACCGAGTCTTCCGCCTCCAGCGGGAAAAGCCTGCCGCAGCGACCATCGTCTGGTTGCCGTCCTTCATATCCGACCAGCGGGGTACCCAACTCGGCCGCCTGCTGAAGATCAACTACCTGCTCGACCGTGACCGGTTGAAGGACTTCGCGACTCACCTCGGCTCCGACGACCAGGTGCGGGTCCGTCACCAGTTGGAGGCGCAGCGCGAAACTCTGGTCGCGCAGTTGGGGCAGGTGCTGCATCAGGCATACGGAATCGCCAAGGCCAACGAGAGTGATCTGGGCGCCCAGGTCACCGAGGGCAAGCACGTCCACGCGCTGTATGCCGGGCACAGCCCTCAGCTCCAGGGCGGCGGAGCCTTCGATTACAACCTGCTGAAGCTCGCCGACGGCCTGCTGGACTCGATGTATCCCAAGCATCCGAACTTCGACCGTCAGGAGACCCGTAAGCCGGTCACCACCGCGAAGTTCAAAATGGCGTACGGCTGGATCGTCAAGGCCATGGACGACAGTTCTCGCCGGGTCGTCGTCGACAGCCGGGACCTGGGCGATCTGGCTCGGATCGTGCACCCGCTGGAACTGGGCGAGGTGCACGACGGACCGCTGAACCTGTCCACGGACTGGCGCCGGCACATCGACCAGCAGGCGGGCAAGCACGGCGCGAAGGGCGACCTCGGGGTCGAGGACATCCGCACCTGGATCGGTGAGCTGGGCTGGACGGGGTTGGACAAGCTGGTCTCCAACCTGGTGATCGCGACTTACGCCCTGCTCGCGGACCGTTCCTGGGTCTACAACGGCAAGGCCGACAAGGCACCCGCGCTGGACCAGATAGGTCCCGGCTGGGCGCTGCGGGCGCAAGAGCGGCCGAGCGAGGAGGAGTACACCAGGGCGCATGAGCGCGCCGCAGCCCTGTTCGGCACGAGCGTGCCGACGATGCTGAACACCCGTAACGTCAACTCGCTCGCGGCGGATATCCGCACCAAGGCCGAGGCGCGCGAGAACGCCGTCAACGGGTTGCGGCGCGCTCTGGCCCGCTACCGCTCCGCCCTCGGTATCACCGGCGAGGCGCCGACCGCACGCGAACATTCGGTGCGGGACGCGGCAGACCTTCTCGCGCGGATCAAACAGACTCGGGAGGCGACACCGCTCGCCCGGGACCTGGCGGCGGCGACATACGCGAGTTCGTACTTCGAGTTGGGCAAGGTGATCTCGTCGGCCCAGAAGGTGCTGGACGCGCTGGAGGACACCGACTGGGAACTGATCGACAGCGTACGGAAGTACACCGACCGGGGGGACGGCCTGGCCGACCGGTCCGCGCGACTGCTCGCGGAGATCGCGGACGCCGCGTCGAGGAACGAGTACGACACCAGCCTGAAGCCGGTCCTGAACGGGGTACGAGGCCAGGCCGTGGCTCTCATCAACGAGGCTGCGCGGCTGAGCACGGTCGCCCCTGTGTCGCCCGCTCCCCCGCCGGCCGTGACGCCGGAGGCGGACTCACCCCGTGGAGGGACTGCCCACAGCAGTGCGCGCCCCGCCACTGACGACCAGTCGCCGCTGCCCTCCCCGCCTGCCACGTCGACGGCAGCGCCTCGTCGTGGGCGACGGGTAAAGGCTTCGGCAGGCGGGCGGGTGCAGGAGCATGAACTCAACCGGACCCTCACCGACGTACAGGATGAGATTCGCGAGTACGCCGCCGCGCATCCGGACGTCGAGATCGAGATCAAGTGGGACGTGGTGCCGGTCGGTGAGGGTGACGACTTGAGCCTGCCGGATGGTGATCGCTGATGGGAGCCCTCGTGCCCGAACTCGATCAGCGGGTCATCACCGGACTGCTCACCACTCGACTGGCCCGCACCAAGGGCCGAAGGCTGCTGCTGGTGCACGGGAAGTACGCGGCGGGCGGCCCCGACGAGTTCAGCGTGCCGGTCGGCGACGGAACACGGCGCAAGGTCCGGGTCACTCATAGCTCCTCGGTGCTCGGACTCACGGATGCCTGGCAGACCCATCTGGCCATTGAGGGCGCGGACTTGCTGGTGATCACCACTGATGTGCCCGGCGAGCGGATCAGTCTCGATCTGTTGGGCGAGATGGTGCGCTCCCAGATCATCGCCGTCGACGAGGCCGACATCGTCAAGCAGCTCTTCGGCGCCGCCGACCTCGACCCGCGGATGCGGCGCGATCCATGGCTGTGGCTGCCGGCCGCGCTGATCGACGCCGAGCCCGACGCGGCTCAGGGCGGCTGGCCACAGCACGGCACCGTGCTCACCCTGGACGCGGCGATGCGCGCGCTGGTCGGGGTCCGGCTCGGCCTCGGGGGTCTCTTCGAGGGCGGGGCCTCAGTGGACGTCGACGCCCTCCTGGCCTGGTCCCGCACGCCGGGCGGTCCCGAGTGCCTCGCCGTGCTGTCGGAGGCCGAACGCCGGGGCATCACCGAATGGCTGGCGCAGAACGCGGGAGAGGCCGCGCCTGTACTGGTGCGACTCGCGCTCCAGGGACGTGGGGTCGAGGCCACGGCGCTGGGTGTGCTGGCGTCCGTCATGACCGGGGACGAGGCGTCGGCCGATGCGGCTGTGGCTCTGGGCTCGGTGTTCGGGCTGGGATCCCGTCCCTCCGAACTGCGCGCCTACGCGCGAGCGGTGGAGGGCACGCTGACCCGTTGGATCGGCGAGGCCTCGGGCCGGGGGCCGCAGCGCGAGGAGGCCCTGCAACGGGTTGTCGACGTGTTGCAGCAGGCCGACCTGCTGGCGGACGACGCCCATCTGACCGCCGCGCTCGCAGGCAATCCTTTCCTTCCCTCAGGCTTCCAGGCGCGCCTGGACGGGTTGGCCGAAGCCCTGGCCGAAGGGCCGCAGGCCGCTCAAGCCGCCTGGGAACATGTGGCGGAGCACCAACTCGCCGCCGTCCTCTACCCGAAGCGGGTCGAACTCGCTCGTATGGCGGTAAGGCTGCGGCGCTGGCTGGACACCGCGGAACCGGTCGTCTCCTCGGTCGGCCAGGCCGTGCGTACACATGTCGCCGACTGGGGGTGGGTGGACCGGGCACTGGCACGGCTGTGTGTGGGAGCCGGAGAGGCCGAGCCCGCGCTGGCGCTGGCGTATCGCACGGTGCACGACGCGGCGCGACGGCGACGGGCCACACTCGACGAGGCTTTCGTGGCCCAGCTCGGGCCGTGGCTCGAACGCGCCACCGCCGCACAGCCCGGTGGGGCGCTACCCATTGAAGACGTCCTGCGGAGCATCGCGCTGCCACTGGCGAAAGTACGGCCACCGGTGGTGATCGTCCTGGATGGGATGACCAGTTCGGTCGCTGCCCAGCTCGGCGAGGAACTGACGGTCACCGGGCGGTGGAGCGAACTGTCCGGCGCCGGGCAGCGGGCCGCCGCCGTGGCGATGGTCCCTTCGGTCACGGCGATCAGCCGTGCGACCTTGCTGTGCGGACGGCCGGTGTCCGGCGGTCAGGACGAGGAGAAGGAAGGCTTCGCCGCTTTCTGGGAACAGCACCGGCACACGGCGGTCCTCTTCCACAAGAGTGAGATCCCTGGACCGGCCGGGCAGTCACTCGATCCGCGACTGGTCGCGGCAGTCGCCTCGGACGATGTGGTCGGTGTCGTACTGACGACGATCGGCGAGAATCTCGATCACGGACAGCGGAGCTCACTCGCCGACTGGTCGGTGAGCCAGGTGAAGTACCTCGCCGAACTGCTCAACACCGCGCGTGGGCAAGGGCGTCCGGTGGTAGTGGTGTCCGGCCACGGACATGTGCTGGACCGGGCGGAAGCCGGGTGCGAGCTGTCGGCCGCGGAGGGCGTGGAGTCGGCTCGCTGGCGTACGGGGACGGAAGTCGGTGAGGGCGAGGTCGCGCTTTCCGGACCCCGAGTACTGGAGAACGGCGGCCGGGTCACCGTGCCCTGGTCGGAGGAGATCCGCTACACCCCGCGCAAGGCCGGATATCAGGGCGGTGCCGCACTCGCCGAGATGGCGGTACCCGTGCTGGTCCTGGCCCCGTCGGCGGAGCTGGCACCCCCGGAGTGGCGCGAGCTGCCACGCGAGTCCGTACAGCCGCCGTGGTGGGACGCGGAAGTCGCGTCCACCGCGGCGCCCGTCCCTGTCAAGCAGGTGAAGAGGACGACGAAGGTCAAGCCGAAGCCACGGCCGCAGGAAGGCGAGTTGTTCGCCGACGACGCGATCGAGGCGCCCGTCGCAGCCCCTCCGGTGGAGCCGGCCGCACTCACGCTCGGCATGCGGATCCTCGACACCTCGATCTACAAGCATCAGCGCAAGTTCGTCCGTAAGGCGCCGGAGCACAAGGTGGTGGCCGCCGTCATAGACGCGCTCGATCACGCGGGCGGCACGCTCTCACTCGCGGCCGTCGCCGCCGCCGCCATCGGCTCGGGCGGCCGTACGAACACCCGTCCCGAAGGCCTGGTGACCGTGCTGACCCGGCTGTTGAACATCGAGGGCTACGAGGTCATCAGCCTGATCGACTCCCGGACCAGGGTCCGGCTCAACCGAGAGACGCTGCGCGAGCAGTTCGAACTGCCCGAGGAGAGCGCGTGAGCGCCCTGTCCGTCAGCGCGGCCCGCCGCCGCGAAGTCATCGACGCGCTGCGGCGCGGTACCGTGCCACAGTCCGGACTCGATCTGTTCGCGGTCGGCCTGGAGCGTTTCGCGCCCGCACTGGACGAGCGGATCTCCACGATCGCCTCGGGCGGCGCGTCCTTCCACGCGATCCGCGGAGAGTACGGATCCGGCAAGACCTTCTTCGCACGCTGGCTCGCCGAACGGGCCAAGCGGTCCGGGCTGGCCACCGCCGAGATCCAGATCTCCGAGACGGAGACCCCGCTGCACAAGCTGGAGACCGTCTACCGCCGACTCACCGAGCGGCTGACCACCGCGACCGAACCGGCCAGTGCGCTGCGCTCGGTGATCGACGGATGGTTCTACACCCTTGAGGAGGAGGTGGACGAGGCACATCCCGAACTCGCCGAGGACGACGAGGCGTTGGAGACGGCGGTCGAGGAACTGCTGGAGGAACGCCTCCGCGCGGTCGCCCAGACCACGCCGGCCTTCTCAGCGGCTTTACGCGGCTACCGCCAGGCGACACTGGCCGGGGATGCGGCGACCGCCGAGGCTGTGATCGCCTGGCTCGGCGGCCAGAAGTCGGTGGCAGCCTCGGCACGAAGGACCGCCGGGGTACGCGGAGACCTGGACCACTTCGCGGCGCTCGGCTTCCTCCAGGGACTACTCACCGTGCTGAAGGACTGTGGGCATCCCGGGCTGCTGGTGGTCCTGGACGAGATCGAGACCCTGCAACGGGTCCGGGGGGACGTACGGGAGAAGGGGCTGAACGCACTGCGTCAACTTCTCGACGAGATCGACGCGGGCCGCTTCCCCGGACTCTTCCTCGTGATCACCGGCACCCCCGCCTTCTACGACGGACATCAGGGCGTGCAGCGGCTCCCGCCGCTCGCCCAACGGCTGGCGACCGACTTCTCGACCGATCCACGCTTCGATTCACCGCGGGCGGTCCAACTACGGCTGTCCGGCTTCGACCTCGTCCGACTCGGTGAACTGGGGCGTTCGGTAAGGGACTTGTACGCAGGCGCGGCCAAGCACCCCGAGCGGGTCGACGAGCGGGTCGACGATGCGTACGTAGCCGAGCTGGCGACGGCCATGACAGGCAGGCTCGGCGGGCGGGCGGGGATCGCCCCACGGTTGTTCCTGCGCAAGCTTGTCGCAGATGTACTGGACCGGGTCGACGAGTTCGATGAGTTCGACCCGCGCAAGCACTACGCGCTGACAGTGAATGCCGCCGAGTTGAGCGAGGTCGAACGCAACGCGGCAGCGGACAGTGCCGACGAGATCGAGCTGGAGCTGCCGTGACAGGTGCCCCCGAGCCACTCGACAGGTTGCATCCCGGACTGGTCCACCACATCGTCAACACCTTGGGGTGGTCCGGGCTCCGCCCGCTGCAGGAGGAGGCGATCGAGCCGCTGCTAGACGGCCAGGACGCCGTCCTCCTGGCCCCCACAGCCGGAGGCAAGACCGAGGCTGCCTCCTTCCCCCTGCTTTCGAAAATGGCTCAGGAGAACTGGACCGGCACCTCGGTGCTGTACGTCTGTCCGCTGAAGGCGCTGCTGAACAACCTCCTGCCACGTCTGGAGACGTACACCTCCTGGCTGGGGCGGACCTCCGCTCTGTGGCACGGAGATGTGTCACAGCCGCGCCGCAAGAAGATCCTTCGGGACCGGCCGGACGTACTGCTGACCACACCGGAGTCGCTGGAAGCGATGCTGGTCAGCGTCAACGTCGATCACCGGGCGTTCTTCGCCGGACTGCGTACCGTCGTCGTCGACGAGGTGCACGCCTTTGCGGGGGACGACCGGGGATGGCACCTGCTCGCCGTGCTTGAGCGTCTGCAACGGATCGTTGGACGACCAGTACAACGCATCGGGCTGTCCGCGACGGTGGGCAACCCTGATGAGCTGCTCAGCTGGCTCCAGGGCTCGGCGAGCGGGCACCGTCCGGCGCGGGTCGTCGCCCCACACCTGCGCGAGGAATCCCCCACGCTGCCGCCGCCTGGTGACATCCAGGTCGACTACGTGGGCTCCCTGGAGAACGCGGCCACGGTGATCGCAGCCCTGCACCGCGGCGAGAAGCGGCTCGTGTTCTGCGAATCGCGCCGACAGGTCGAGAAGCTCGGAGAGAGCCTGCGGGCCAAGGGCGTGACCACTTTCCTGTCCCACGCGTCCCTGTCAGTGGATGAACGGCGGCGGGCAGAGGAAGCCTTCGCCGAAGCACGCGACTGCGTGATCGTCTCAACCAGCACCCTCGAACTCGGCATCGACGTAGGCGACTTGGACCGCGTCATCCAGATCGACGCGCCCTCCACCGTGGCTTCCTTCCTCCAGCGTCTTGGCCGGACCGGCCGACGGCCGGGCTCCACCCGAAACTGTCTGTTCCTCACCGTCGACGAGGACGGACTGATCGCTGCGGCAGCCCTGCTGCTGCTGTGGTCGCGCGGTTGGGTGGAGCCGGTGGTGGCCCCACCGGAGCCTCGGCACATCGTCGCCCAACAAGTACTGGCCCTCTGCCTGCAGGAGCATCGGGTCGGGGACCGACTGTGGCAGGAATGGTGGGGAGGGCTCGGTCCGTTCGGTGCTCCCGCCGAGCCCATCGTGCGCCATCTGATTGAGGAGGGATTCCTGGACCGGGACGGGGGGATGCTGTTCATCGGCCCCGAGGCCGAACGCCGCTTCGGCTACCGGCACTTCATGGATCTCACCGCGGTGTTCACCGCGGCTCCTGAATTCGCAGTGCTCTCGGGCCGCACCGAGATCGGCACCACCAATCCCGCCCTGCTGACCGAAGAGGTTGCGGGCCCCAGGCGCCTGCTCCTCGCCGGACAGAGTTGGCAGGTGACGTACATCGACTGGTCCCGGCGGCGATGCTTCGTCGAACCGGTCGACGGCGGGGGCAAGGCCCGCTGGGGAGGCGCGGGTTCCGGCCGGACCGCCTCCTACGAACTGACTCGCGCGGCACGAGAAGTGCTCCTCGGCTTCGATCCGCCGGTCACCCTCACCGAGCGCGCCAGGACTGCGCTCGCCCAGGCACGTGAGGGCAACTCAGAGCTGGTCCACCCCGACGGGACAGTGGTCGTCAGGGGCGGACGCGACACCAATGTGCGCTGGTGGACCTGGGCAGGCTATCGGGCCAACGTCACCCTGGCCGCCACCCTCACCACCATCGCCGATCCCCTACAGAGGCCGACAGACACCTGCATCCGACTCCGTGAGGACGTGACGCCTACGGAATGGGGGAAGGCCGTCTCGGAGGCCGTCGGCCAACTGTGCCTTCCCGCGGTGGACGCACGGGCGTTGAACGGCCTCAAGTTCAGCGCCGCACTGCCGACTCGACTCGCGGAGGCCACCCTTGCCGCACGGCTCGCGGATCTGGACGGTGCGACGGCTGCGCTCAGAGGACCGACCAGGTTCACGGTTCTGGGACAGTGACGCGCGCGTCGATCGCTGAGGGACCAACGGGATGACAGACGCGAGCCGGCCCCAGAGGGTCAGGTTCGCACGTCACGCTGCTGAAGTTCCTTGAGGACTCCGGCCACCGTCACGAAGTCGTTGTCCACGTGGAGGACAGTGTGCCCATGGTGTACAGCTGTCGCAGACACCAACAGGTCGATCGCTCCAGCCGCGCGGTGCTGGGCCTGCTGGGTCAGTTTGTACTGGGCGGTGTCGACCCAACGCCAGGCGTTCTTCGGAACCGGAGAGAGCAAGCAGAGCGCGTCCAGTTCCTCTGCGAGCTCATCCCGATGGGACGGGCTGGTTGCCGAGTAGAGAAATTCGGCCCGTGTCGGCTCGCAGATGTGGAACACCCCGGCAGCAATGTGTCCCTCCCAGGGACGCAACGCACCTGGGGTGCGAAACAGGTGCCACAGAGCCGAGGTGTCCACCAGATACGTGATCACTCGAAGGCCTCGCGTCGCGCACGCTTCTCCGCGTCATGCGCCGCCGCGGCCTGCTCGAACTCTCCACGCGCACCCCGCGCGGCCAGCTTCTCCGCAGCCTCAAGCCGCTTGATCCGCGCAACGTAGTCCCGAAGGGCCGCGTTGACGGTCTCCTTCTTCGTCGTGACACCCATGAGCCGCATGGCCTCGGCCAGCGCCTCGTCGTCGAGATCAATCTGCGTGACGGACATCGAACACCTCCAACATCCACGATGTACGCACCCAAGATACATCACCAACATTGGGCGCAGCCATCGACCACAAACAGACCACGCGAGGGAAGTGCGCTGGATGTCAGGGCGTTCCCATGGGCCGCCTCCCGCCACGGGGCGAACCGGCGGAGACCTGCTCGACGTCGACACGAAATACCACATAGGCGCCATGCCCGACTTGACCGGAATCGGCGTCCAGAATTTGCCCAGCCGATCATGGAACCGTGATCACCACGGGTCCGCCAGGACCCTCAACTCGCCCGACCCTCCAGCGAAGTTGCCGGTCAGATCGATTCTGCTCGTGTAGCGAGTGGTGGGGCGGGTGGGACTCGAACCCACGGCCGACGGATTATGAGCCCTTTGGGGATCTTGGCGGCCCTTGCCGATCAATGCTCATCTTTGCCGTTTTCCCAGGCCAGAAGCGCTGATCAGTGTCAGTCCCGTGTGGTAGTTGTCGACGCGTTCCCATCCTTGCGACCCCTCAATGCCCCCTGAGGAACGACGAGTTGGACAATCCCCACAAAAGCAGCGGCATCCGCGCAGTTCAGCCAAGGGGACAGAACCCTCGCACAGCGAATTTCCCTACCGACGTGATGATGCACCACCCTTGTCTCGGGCGGAGCATCATCCCTGACGTCAAGAAACGAGTTCGTTCACCGAACTGCGCATGGGCCTGGATCACGGCGTGCCGATCGGATCAACCGAGGACGTAGGTCTCATCACCGAAGTCAGCGACGATCTTCAGCTTGCCGCCGAGCGCCTTGACGTAGGCGGCGAGGGTGTCGACCTCGCTGCGCTCCAGCTGGCCCTTCTCGATGCGTGAGACGCGGGCTTGGGTGACACCCATGGCTTCGGCAACCTGCACCTGTGTGGTGTGCTGCCGCTTCCGCAACTCGGCGAGGCGGTGCACACGGGAGGCCAGGACCATTGCCTGCGCCCCCTTCTGGATCTGGTCCTTTTCGGCATCGGTGAAGGCGAAATCCTCAGCCAGGTCCCCCCAGGAGACGGCCTGCGGATCCTTGAGGTGATCAGTCATCGTGCCCCGTCCTCTCCATCGATTCGCTTCAGATGCTCCGCGTACGCCTGCTCCGCCTGGGGCACCGCGATGCGGTACCAGCCGGCCCAGTTGCCCGCCTTGTCACCGCCGACCAGGATCACGGCCTGACGGTCCGGGTCGAACACGAACAGCAACCGCACTTCCGTGGCCCCCGCCGAGCCGGGGCGGAGCTCCTTGAGGTTCGACAGCACCGAACCCTTGATCGTGTCCACCAGAGGCCGACCCAACGCGGGACCTTCCTCCTGAAGGGCGGTGACAGCCTGGCTGACCTGAATCAGGGTGTCGCGGTCAGTACGGCGCAGGCCGTGAAGCCATGAAAGAGCCGGCTCGACCACGACGATCTTCCAAGCCATGCACACGTCCCTCATCTGCAATTTATTACACTGACAGCATACACCACTGGCATTATAATGGGAGTGACTGCGGTTCTCGCAGTCACCTCCGTGCTCGATGACGCGCTCCGAAGGCAAGAATCGTCACCCGTTTGGTTGGGCGGTGCTGGAGTCCGACGCGAGGGCGGGCGCGGAGGGCTTGGCCGCGAAGAAGCTGAGGTATCAGTTGGGGCTGGAACAGGGCCCGGCTACGTCGAGTGCCGACGCTCCGCTTCCACACTCCAGAAGGCAAGACTGTCTTCTGTAGCGCGGGTCTCGGGGTGCCGCGGACCAAGCACACGCAACTGATCGGCGAGCAACTGGGCAAGCGCCGCCGCCGCGTCGGCGGGGGCGCCAGCCCGGCCGGCCCAATGGGCGAGGTGGTGGCGTGCGGAGAAAGTGTGGGGATGCTCGGGCCCCAGCACGCGCAGCCGATCAGCCAGCAGTTCCGACTCGGCGACGACAGCGCCTGCCGCATCCCCCGTCTCAGCCCTCCACTGCGCAAGATTGTGGCGAGTGGTCAGCGTGTCAGGGTGGTCCGGGCCGAGGACACGGAGCCTGTCGGCCAACAGTTCCGTCGTGACGATGACAGCACCTGCCGGATCGCCGCTCTTCCCTCGCCAGTAGGCGAGATTCGCGCGAGTGGTCAGTGTGTCTGGGTGGTCTGGACCCAGCACGCGCAGCCGCTCAACCATTAACTGCTCCAGTTCGCTGACTGCGGTGTACGCGTCGCCGCTTTCTCCGCGCCAGGAGGCCAGGTCGTGGCGGGTCGTCAGCGTGTCAGGGTGGTCCGGGCCCAGCACCCTTAGTTGATCGACCAGAAGCTGTTCGAAGTCGGACACAGCCGTCTCGGGATCCCCGGCTTTCCCACGCCATCGAGCCAGATCGTGGCGGGTACTCAGTGTCTGGGGATGATCGATTCCCAGCACTCTCAGCTGATCAGCCAGGAGGTGTTCGAAGTCGGAAGCGGCGCCGACCGGATCTCCTGCTTCGCCTCTCCAGATGGCCAGGTGGAGGCGGACGGCCCGGGTCTTGAGGTAGTCGGACCCCAGCAGCCCCGAAGTGTCGGCGAGTAACTGCTCGCACGCTGTCACAGCTTCGGCAGGATTGCCGGCTACTCCGGTCCAATGCGCCACGTTCAGCCGGGCGGTGAGGGTCTGGCTGTGATCGGGACCAAGAACCCGCAACGATGCCTCCAGCACCCTTCTGGACTCCTCGCCGGCTCCGGTCGGATCACCTGCCCGGCCCTGCAAGGCGGCCTTGTCGCCGCGGGTGGCCAGAGTGTCGGGGTGGTCCGGACCCAGCACGCGTATCCGATCAGCCAGTAGCTCGGCAAAGCCTGCTTTCGCGCGGGTCAGATCTCCCGTCTCGCCTTGCCAGGTGATCAGGTAGTGCCGGATGGTCAATGTGTCCGCGTGATCGTGACCCAAGTGCTGGCAGGCTGCGTCGTAGAGATCTTGGAAGTACGTCCACGCCGCACTCGCCAAACCTGTCAGCCCCAGGCTCTCGCCCGTGCGAAGGAGCACGGAGTGACAGCCGGACATCCACAGCGCAGTACCTGAGTGAGAGATCAGTGCTTCGGCGTTGGCGCGCAGGGTCTGCGCGAGGGCAGGATCACCCTCAGACATGGGCCACACGGCGGTGAGTGCTTCTGCACAGGTGACAACAAGGGTGTCCTGCATGGAAGAAGGCAGAGTGTCACGGGTGGCGCGCTGGATGAGGCCATGGACACGGACTCGCTGATGGGGGCTGTCGGTGATGTGATCGGTCAGGCTGAGCCGGTCCAGGCACCGCAGTGCTCCGGCCGCGTCCTCCACGCCGACCGGGTCCGACGGTCCGTGCACCCCCGCGGGTCGATAATCGGTGAGGTAGCGCAGAACCGGAGAACTGGTCAGCACGGCCAAGGGAATTCCGTTGGCATCCAGCACGCTGGCAAGGTGCAGCATGGGGCGGGCCAGGCCTGGAGGACGTAGTCGATCCGCGTGCTCGACGGACAGGGACCACGTGGCTTGAAGGGCCGCACGGTGATCGTCCGGCAGGCCGCTGTCGTCCGGCATTAAATCGGCGAGGCTCCGAGACCGGTCGGCAAGCCGCGCACGGTATGCCGCGCAGTCCAGACCGAGGTCGACGAGGTAGGCGGCTGCTTGGGCAAGGGCGAGCGGCAGGTGGCCCAGGTCTGCGGCAAGACCGGCAATCTGCACGGGGTCTTCCCTGCGGCCCAACGCGGCGAGTTGGGCGCGTAAGTAGCTTGCTGCCTCGGCAGGGGTGAACAGACCTACGTCGATACGGACGCGGCTTCGTCCGCGGAGGGCCGCGTCGCGGCGGCGGGTGGTGATCAGCACCTGACCGCCGAGGTTGGCGGGCGGCCAAAGGCCACGGAGGTCAGCGGGGTCGGCCAGGTCATCGAGCACGATCAGCCATCGGCGATCGGTCGTCTCGGCCCACGCCAGGAAACGGGCGGCCGCCTGTTCGGGATCGCGTGAGTCCGCTGCCGCAACGTCTGCCCCAAGTCGACTGTAGGAGCTGACAATTGATTCGCGGCTCGACGCGGTGACCCAGGCCATGAGGTCCACAGCCCCGTGTCGCCAAGAACGCCGAGCGTAGTGCGCGGCCAGCTGGGTCTTGCCGACACCGCCTGTCCCGGAAAGGACTTGGCATAGAACTGCGGTGCCACCGCCGGTTACCGCACGCTCCAGCGCCTCCAACGCGTCACGGTGTTGGAAGCACTCCACTTCTCGCGGAATCACGCCGACGACATGCGGCCACAGTATCGGCGCTGGCGGCGCCGCGTAGTATTCAAAGCGGTTGATGCTGTGGGCGGCAACGCTGTGGTGATGCGCATTGATCGAAGGGCTTGTGGTGTCAGAGGTCGCCGGAGTGGCTCCGAGGGTCGTCAGTTGCCCCCCAGGTCCGGCCGCTGAGGGTTTCCGATCGTCACGTCGCCCATCACGCCGGCAGCAGCCGACCCCCGATCGGCGCGGATGTCGACTGTTCCCTCGACGGCGAGTCCGCCGTCACCGGCAGACGCCCCACCGAACGACTGTTGCCCGTACCTGACCAGCTCGTTGAGATGCCGAACCAACTCCGCACGGTCCTCGCCGTCGGCGTCCTCCAAGAGATCGTGAAAGCGAGTCTGCCAGGCAGCCACCACCCTGGCACGGGCTTGTTCGCACTCATCGGGTCCAGCGCGTTCCAACTCGACGATGGACCCGTCGAGTCGTTCCAGGAGGATCCTCTGTTCTGCCCCGTCTCCACGGCCGAAGATCCGAGCCACGCGTTGGCGCAAGCCCTGCCAAGCATCCGTGCCGGCTGCGGAGGCCACAGCGCCCCCGGCCGCGGACGTCAGCGCAACCAGCGTCTGATCCAGCATGCTGTCCCCCTTCGAAGCACACCGCAGTGAGATAGACCCGCCACCGAGCGTACTGGCGCACTAGGCGTCAGCCCAGACACGTGCAGGCAAGCGGGCGGGCGGCGCGCAGAGATGACTTCCGACATAAATAGCCGCCGAACACCGCGTTAGGCAGGGGCTGCATCATCTGGTCTGCCCAGCCCCTTCTCCAGCCAACGAAGTGGCCTGGGGGCACACTCGGTGCTCCAGTAGGGCTGTCTTTAGTACGGGCCGTTTCAGCCGAGCACTCTCGTCAACCGACCATTACGTACCGACGCTCCGGCGAGCAGCTCCTCGAACGTGTTCTTGCCCAGTTCGGCCGAAGTCGTCGGAGCAGCTGTATTGGCCGCAAAGACCGGACACGCCGACAGCAGGCGGTCAGCCCAGCATCGTCGTGCCATGGAGTGCCGTCATCATCCGGCTCCACTCATGATCGGCCCGGGCAGACCCCGACGACCGCCCGGTGATCCGACCCTCCGATCCGTGGGGAACTATACGAGAGGGCAGTACGCCCCCGTAGGGCCGTTTCCTCTTCGGGCCGTTTCCTTGTCCCCCCTCCTGCACACCAGACGTACCAGCATCTGCGCCCCTCCGCTGCCTGCCCGGTACTCGACTGGCTGCGCTGTGGATGGCAGCCCCACGCGCAGACAACAAGCAAATGGGACAACGAATCGGCCCGGAGCACCGTCGCCTGGACACGGCCGCACCGTCCCAGCCCCTGTACGGCCCCTGAGTCTTGGCATCGGCCCTCAAGGCAGTCGTCCAGACGGCGAGCGATAACCTCGATCACCTACTCCGCCGCAGGTCAGAGGGTTTGGAACCCCCAGAGCGTCGCCAGACCCCTAACCCACGAGCAGCGGATCCAGTCCGTTCAGGCAAAGTTGACGATCCGCCACCCAAAAATGAACGTTTCCGCAGGCCAGAGACCTGCACAAGTGGGGCGGGTGGGACTCGAACCCACGGCCGACGGATTATGAGTCCGCTGCTCTAACCGGCTGAGCTACCGCCCCATTACGGCGCGTCGCGCACATTTGTGCGCGCCGTCTGCCGCAGCATAGCCGCTCATACGATCTCCTGCCTCGGATGGTCGACTTCGCACGACCATGAGGACTGCGGCCTGCCCCGGGCGGTTCCGGGGGACATGAAAAAGGACCCCAACGGGGTCCTCGTCCACTCGCCAAACGCCTGCTCTCCCGACTGGACTCGAACCAGTAACCTGCCGGTTAACAGCCGGCTGCTCTGCCAATTGAGCTACGGAAGATCGAAGCTCCCCCGACTGGACTCGAACCAGTAACCTGCCGGTTAACAGCCGGCTGCTCTGCCAATTGAGCTACAGGGGAATGCCTCGTTGCATCGATCGTACCTACCCGGGTATTCGCCAGGGGGCGTGCGCTCGCTGCGACACATACATTAGCGCAAGCAGGGGGGTGCTCCGCCAATCGGTTCCCCCGGCACCGATGCCGCGCCGGAGACCCGCGAGGGACGGACCCGCGAGGGACTACGCAAGGGAAGGGTGGCCGTCATGCGCTACAAGCTCACGTTCGTCGTCGGACTGGCTCTGGGTTACGTGCTGGGCACACGGGCCGGACGCGAGCGCTACGAGCAGCTGAAGAAGTCGGCACGCCAGGTCGCGCAGAACCCGGTCGTCCGCAACACCGCCGAGTCGGCGGCGCAGCAGGGCCGCCAGTTCGCGGGCAAGGCGTACCACGCGGTCGGCGACAAGGTGGGCGATCGGGTCCCCGACTCCGTCGCCCAGCGCGTACGGTCCCTGCGTGAGCGCAACGCGAACGGCACGGGCGAGGACGACTGGGGCACCAGCAACACCTAGGGAACCCCGACCCGGCGCGGTCACCTCCCGCCGTACGGCAGAATTTCCGCCATGGGGATAGTCGCCGGGTTGGACAGTTCGCCCGATTTCACTCGCATCGTTGTCTGTGACACGGACACGGGGTCCGTACTCAGGCAGGGATACGCGCCGCATCCGGTCGAGACCGAGACCGAGGGCGGCGGGCGGCCCTCCGATGTCGATCCACAGGCCTGGCTGCTGTCGCTGGGCGAGGCGGCCGGTGGGGGGCTGCTCGAAGGTGTGCAGGCCATCGGCGTGTCCGCGCAGCAGAACGCGCTGGTGCCGCTGGACGCGCAGGGCAACACCGTGCGGCCCGCGATGGTCGGCGGTGACAAGCGGGCGCAGGTCGCCGCCGCCGATCTGATCGACGCGCTCGGCGGGCGCGAGGCGTGGGCGCAGGCGGTGGGCTGTGTCCCGCAGGCCGCGCAGCCGGTGACCAAGCTGCGCTGGCTGAACCGGACCGAGCCCGACAACGCCCGCCGTACGGCGGCCCTGTTGCAGGCCCACGACTGGCTGGTGTGGCAGCTCCTCGGGCGGCCGGTCAGACGGACCACCGATCGGGGCGGGGCCTCCGGGACCGGGTACTGGTCCGCGGCCGGCGGCGGTTACCGGCCCGACCTCGTCGAGCTGGCCCTCGGTCACCAGGCCATGCTGCCCGAGGTGATCGGCCCGTCCGACGCGGCCGGTACGACTCCGGAGGGGCTGCTGATCTCCGCCGGGACCGGCGAGACCATGGCCGCGGCCTTCGGGCTCGGGATCGGCTTCGGGGACGCGGTCGTGTCGCTCGGTGCCTCCGGGTCCGTGATGGCCGTACACCATGAGGCGCTCGTCGATCAGAGCGGGATGATCACCTCGCTGGCCGACGCGACCGGGATGCATCTGCCGGTCGTCACCACACTCAATGCCGTACGGACCCTGCGCGGGGCCGCCGAGTTGCTGGGGCTGCCCGATCTGGAGAGTCTGTCCGAGCTGGCGATGAAGTCGACGCCGGGTGCGCACGGGCTGGTGTTCCTGCCGTATCTGGAGGGTGAGCGGACGCCGAATCTGCCGCACACCGCCGGGACGCTGGCCGGGCTGCGGCGCGAGTCGATGAAGGCCGAGCATCTGGCGCGGGCCGCGTTCGAGGGCATGCTGTGCGGGCTCGCCGACGCGCTGGACGTGCTGCGCGGGCGGGGCGTTGCCGTACGGCGGCTC
The DNA here is from genome assembly GCF_053891435.1 of Streptomyces sp. NPDC002276. Classification (NCBI taxonomy): domain Bacteria; kingdom Bacillati; phylum Actinomycetota; class Actinomycetes; order Kitasatosporales; family Streptomycetaceae; genus Streptomyces; species Streptomyces sp. NPDC002276. The sequence goes on from NZ_JBSFCQ010000026.1 coordinate 111,738, forward strand.
TTCCTCCTCGGGCCGGCCGCCGAACTGCCCGCCGTGCAGGCCGCGGCGCCCGCGCTGTTCGGGACGCAGATCGTCGTACCCCAGCCGGCCGACTACGCGGCGATCGGTGCCGCCCGGCAGGCCGCGTGGGCGCTCGGGGTCTCGCAGGGGACGCTGGACCCGCGGACCCCGCCGCCCTGGCAGGGGCCGGTCGCGCAGGTGCTGGAGCCGGGTGACGAACTGGCCGTGGGACAGGCGGTGCGCCAGCAGTACGTGTCCGTGCGGGAACAGACCCATCCGGGGGCGTTCCGCACCTGAGGAACGGAGCGTTCCGCTCTTACGGGTTCATAAAGGCCCATGTGGCACTGCTGTTGGCTTAATCAGTTGAGGTAACGCGGGTGGAGTGTCGGACGATGGGGGCGAGGGGCAGACCGCCCACCCCCCACCCGCCGACTCCGAGAGACCCAGCGTGCTCATACGACTTCTGCGGACCTATCTCAGGCCCTACAGGAAACCCATCCTCCTGCTGGTGCTGCTGCAGTTTCTGCAGACCTGCGCCACCCTCTACCTGCCCACCCTGAACGCTCACATCATCGACAACGGTGTGGTGAAGGGTGACACCGGTTACATCCTGTCCTTCGGCGCCCTGATGATCGGGATCTCGCTGGTCCAGGTCGTGTGCAACACGGGTGCCGTCTACTACGGCGCGCGCACCGCCTCCGCGGTCGGCCGGGACATCCGGGGTGCCATCTTCGACCGGGTGCAGTCGTTCTCGGCCCGCGAGGTCGGGCAGTTCGGCGCGCCCTCGCTGATCACCCGTACGACCAATGACGTCCAGCAGGTCCAGATGCTGGCCCTGATGACGTTCACCCTGCTCGTGTCGGCGCCGATCATGTGCGTCGGCGGGATCATCCTGGCGCTCGGTCTGGACGTGCCGCTGTCCGCGGTGCTGATCGCGGTGGTGCCGACGCTGACCATCTGCGTGACGATCATCGTGCGGCGGCTGCGGCCGCTGTTCCGGGCGATGCAGGTGCGGCTGGACGCGGTGAACCGGGTGCTGCGCGAGCAGATCACCGGCAACCGGGTGATCCGCGCGTTCGTCCGGGACGAGTACGAGAAGGACCGGTTCCGGAAGGCTAACGGCGATCTCACCGAGATGCAGTTGAAGACCGGCAACCTGCTCGCACTGATGTTCCCGGTGGTCATGACGACGGTGAACCTGTCGTCGATCGCGGTGGTCTGGTTCGGCGCGCATCGGATCGACAGCGGCGGGATGCAGATCGGTGATCTGACCGCGTTCCTCGCCTATCTGATGCAGATCGTGATGTCCGTGATGATGGCCACCTTCATGTTCATGATGGTGCCGCGCGCGGAGGTCTGCGCCGAGCGCATCGAGGAGGTCCTCGACACGGAGAGCAGTGTCGTGCCGCCGGTGGCTCCCGTCTTCGAGCTGCGCAGGCACGGGCATCTGGAGGTCCGTGGGGTCGGCTTCTGTTACCCGGGCGCCGAGGAACCCGTACTGAAGTCCATCGACCTGGTGGCCCGCCCGGGCGAGACGACGGCCGTGATCGGCTCGACCGGCAGCGGAAAGTCCACCCTTCTGAGTCTGGTCCCGCGCCTGGTTGACACGACCGACGGCGAGGTCCTCGTCGACGGTGTCGACGTGTCGACCATCGACCCGGTACTGCTCGCCAAGACGGTCGGCCTGGTCCCGCAGAAGCCGTACCTCTTCGCGGGCACGGTCGCCACCAACCTTCGCTACGGCAACCCGGACGCGACGGACGAGGAGTTGTGGCACGCGCTGGAGGTGGCGCAGGCCAAGGGCTTCGTGGAAGGACTTGAGAACGGCCTCGACTCGCCCATCGCGCAGGGCGGGACGAACGTCTCCGGCGGTCAGCGGCAGCGGCTCGCGATCGCGCGCACGCTGGTGCAGCGGCCGGAGATCTACCTCTTCGACGACTCCTTCTCCGCGCTCGACTACGCGACCGACGCGGCGCTGCGGGCGGCCCTCGCGCACGAGACCGCCGAGGCGACCGTGGTGATCGTGGCGCAGCGGGTGGCGACCATCAGGGACGCCGACCGGATCGTCGTACTCGACGAGGGGCGGGTCGTGGGGACGGGCCGGCATCACGAACTGATGGCGGACAACGAGACGTACCGAGAGATCGTGCTCTCCCAGCTCACGGAAGCGGAGGCTGCCTGATGGCCGGGCCCATGGGGCGGATGATGGCCGGGACGGGCCCCGACGCCCGTTCGATGGACTTCAAGGTGTCCGGCAAGCGGCTGATCAGTCAGTTCAGGCCGGAGCGGCTGACCATCGGCCTGCTGCTGGTGTGTGTAGTGATCAGCGTCGGGCTGAACGTGGTCGGGCCGAAGATCCTCGGCAACGCCACCGACCTGGTCTTCGCAGGCATCATCGGGCGGCAGATGCCGGCCGGGACGACCAAGGCGCAGGCTCTCCAGGGGATGCGCGACCGCGGCCAGGACTCGATCGCGGACATGCTCAAGAGCACGGACTTCACTCCGGGCAAGGGCATCGACTTCACCTCGGTGGGTCATGTGCTGCTGCTCGCGCTGGGCACGTTCATGGTGGCCGGGCTGCTGATGGCGGTGGCGACCCGGATGGTCAACCGGGCGGTCAACCGGACCATGTTCCGGCTGCGCGAGAGCGTGCAGACGAAGATGTCGCGGCTCCCCCTGTCGTACTTCGACAAGCGCCAGCGCGGCGAGGTCCTCTCCCGCGCGACCAACGACATCGACAACATCGGGCAGACGCTCCAGCAGTCGATGGGCCAGCTGATCAACTCGCTGCTCACGATCATCGGCGTCCTCGCGATGATGTTCTGGGTGTCCTGGCTGCTCGCGCTGGTCGCGCTGGTGACCGTGCCGCTGTCGTTCCTCGTCGCCACCCGCATCGGCAAGCGCTCGCAGCCGCACTTCGTGCAGCAGTGGCGCTCGACGGGCAAACTCAACGCGCACGTCGAGGAGATGTACACCGGGCACACCCTGGTGAAGGTGTTCGGGCGTCAGGACGAGTCGGCGAAGCTGTTCGCCGAACAGAACGACGCGCTGTACGAGGCGGGGTTCAAGGCGCAGTTCAACAGCGGGGTCATGCAGCCGCTGATGATGTTCGTGTCGAACATCAACTACGTGCTGGTCGCGGTCGTCGGCGGCCTGCGGGTCGCGTCCGGCTCCCTGTCGATCGGTGACGTGCAGGCCTTCGTCCAGTACTCGCGCCAGTTCTCGATGCCGCTGACCCAGGTCGCGTCGATGGCGAACCTGGTCCAGTCGGGCGTCGCCTCGGCCGAGCGGATCTTCGAACTCCTCGACGCCGAGGAGCAGTCGGCCGACCCGATGCCGAGCGAGCGCCCCGAGGAACTGCGCGGCCTGGTCGCCCTGGAGCACGTCTCCTTCCGCTACGACCCCGACAAGCCGCTCATCGAGGACCTCTCGCTGACGGTGGAACCTGGCCACACGGTCGCGATCGTCGGCCCGACCGGCGCCGGCAAGACCACGCTCGTCAACCTCCTCATGCGGTTCTACGAGGTCTCCGGCGGCCGGATCACCCTCGACGGCGTCGACATCGCGCGGATGTCCCGCGACGAACTCCGCGCCACCATCGGCATGGTGCTCCAGGACACCTGGCTGTTCGGCGGCTCGATCGCCGACAACATCGCGTACGGCGCGTCGCGGGAGGTCACCCGGGGCGAGATCGAGGAGGCGGCGCGGGCGGCGCACGCCGACCGGTTCGTCCGTACGCTGCCCGACGGCTACGACACGGTCATCGACGACGAGGGCACGGGCGTCAGCGCCGGTGAGAAGCAACTCATCACCATCGCGCGGGCGTTCCTGTCCGACCCGACGATCCTCGTCCTCGACGAGGCGACGTCATCGGTCGACACCCGCACCGAGGTCCTGATCCAGAAGGCGATGGCCAAACTCGCCCACGGGCGTACGTCGTTCGTGATCGCGCACCGGCTCTCCACGATCCGGGACGCGGACACGATCCTGGTCATGGAGAACGGCTCCATCGTCGAACAGGGCGCGCACGCGGACCTGTTGGCGGCGGACGGGGCGTATGCGCGGCTGTACAAGGCACAGTTCGCGCAGGCGGTGGCGGAAGTGGACTAGCCCGTCTTGTATCTGACGGTCCGTTGTGGCTGGTCGCGCAGTTCCCCGCGCCCCTGAAACGCACGGCGTTTTTAGGGGCGCGCCGTGGCACGGCCCGTACCGAGAAGTCCCACACCGGACTGCCCGCACCTTCGTCGGTGGACT
>NZ_JBSFCQ010000027.1:0-92591 GCF_053891435.1 Streptomyces sp. NPDC002276
AAACCGGGCTGGGGCGGACCTAGTCAAGGGTGACCCGGAGGGTCATCGCCGTAGGCGACGCGACCGTAGGGAGCGCCCTTTACTTGGTCCGTTCCAGCCCGACACTGACAAGAAGCGAGTGGCCCAACAGCACCTTCACAACACACGCAAGCACCACCCCACCCAAATAATGCAAGCACGCTTGATTGTTTCTGACGGCCCTGCCATGCTCCCCTCATGTCCGATCCGACGCACGTGTTCGACGACCTGCGTGAGGAGAGCGAGGAACTCGACCGGCTGGTCGCCGAGTTGAGCCCGGAGGGCTGGGCGGTTGCGACTCCCGCCGCCCGCTGGACCGTCGCCCACCAGATCGCCCACCTGGCCTGGACCGACCACTCGGCTCTGCTCGCCGTGACGGACGAGGACGCGTTCGGCGCGCTGGTCGAGAAGGCGCTCGCCGCTCCCGAGTCGTTCGTGGATCAGGGAGCGGAGGAGGGTGCCGCAAAGCCTCCCGCTCAGCTTCTCGCCGACTGGCGGGCCGGCCGGACGGCCCTGCTCGCTGCCCTGTACGCCGCACCCACAAAGACCCGTTTCCCCTGGTACGGACCACCCATGTCCGCCGCCTCCATGGCCACCGGCCGGCTCATGGAGACCTGGGCCCACGGTCAGGATGTGGCGGACGCGGCAGGTGTGGTCAGAACACCTACGGACCGGCTCCGGCATGTGGTGCGCATCGGCGTACGGGCGCGGGACTTCGCCTTCGGTGTGCATGGACTGACGCCGCCGAGTGAGGAGTTCCGGGTCGAACTCGTCGCTCCCTCCGGTGAGTTGTGGACCTACGGTCCCGACGACGCCCCGCAGCGCGTCACCGGGCCCGCCCTGGACTTCTGTCTTCTCGTCACCCAGCGAGCCCACCGCGCCGACCTCGCGGTGGAGGCCGTAGGACCTGATGCGGGTCGATGGCTCGACATCGCGCAGGCCTTCGCGGGGCCACCCGGCACCGGGCGACAGCCGAAGGCAAAGGCAAAGGCAAAGGCAAAGGAAAAGGAGAAGAAGAAGGGGGGCGACCAGTGAGTTCGCAGTCCGTGTCCCACCCCGTCGCGCCTCTCCGAATAGGCAACGCCTCCGGTTTCTACGGCGACCGGTTCGACGCCCTGCGTGAGATGCTCACCGGTGGGCAGCTCGACGTTCTCACCGGGGACTATCTCGCCGAGCTGACCATGCTCATCCTGGGGCGGGACCGGCTCAAGGACCCGAGTGCCGGGTACGCCCGTACCTTCCTGAAGCAGTTGGAGGAGTGCCTCGGGCTCGCCCATGAGCGCGGGGTGCGGATCGTCACCAACGCCGGTGGGCTCAATCCGGCCGGACTCGCCGATGCCGTACGGAAGTTGGCCGATCGGCTGGGGATATCCGTGCGGGTCGCGCATGTCGAGGGGGACGATCTCGTCGCGCGGTATCCGGGGTCGCTCGCCGCCCATGCCTATCTGGGCGGGTTCGGTATCGCCGCCTGTCTGGGCGCGGGGGCCGATGTCGTCGTCACCGGGCGGGTCACCGACGCGGCCCTGGTCACCGGGCCCGCCGTCGCCCACTTCGGGTGGGGGCCCGGCGACTACGACCGCCTCGCGGGTGCAGTCGTCGCCGGGCATGTGCTGGAGTGCGGGACCCAGGCCACCGGCGGCAACTACGCCTTCTTCGCCGAGCACACGGCGGAGAGGCTCCGCCGCCCCGGCTTTCCGCTCGCCGAGATCCATGAGGACGGTTCCTCCGTCATCACCAAGCATCCCGGCACGGGGGGAGTCGTCGACGTCGGTACCGTCACCGCTCAGCTTCTCTACGAGACGCAGGGCGCGCGGTATGCCGGTCCCGATGTCACCGCCCGCCTCGACACCGTTCGGCTTGGCCAGGACGGGGCTGACCGGGTGCGGATCGAAGGGGTGCGGGGGGAGGCCCCGCCGCCGACGCTCAAGGTCGGGCTCAACCGGCTGGGGGGTTTCCGCAACGAGGTCGCCTTCGTGCTCACCGGGCTCGACATCGAGCGCAAGGCCGCTCTCGTGCGGGAGCAGATGGACCTCGCGTTCGGCAACGCCAAGTCCCGTCCGAGTGAACTTCGTTGGGATCTCGCCCGTACAGATCACGCCGACGCGCCGACCGAGGAGACCGCCAGTGCGCTGCTTCGGCTTGTCGTCCGGGATGCCGATCAGGAGGTTGTCGGGCGGGCGCTGAGTGCGGCTGCCGTCGAGCTCGCGTTGGCCAGTTACCCGGGCTTCCATGTGCTGACCCCACCTGGAAAGGGAGCGCCCTATGGCGTCTTCGATGATGTGTATGTCCCCCATGGCGCCGTCGACCATATGGCCGTCCTCCATGACGGGCGCCGGATTGCTGTGGCCCCGGCCCACGACACCCTCGTACTGGAAGACCTTCCACAGCCTGCCCTCCCCGGGCCTCCGCCGGACGGGCCCACGGCGCGGGCGGCCCTTGGTCTGGTCGCCGGGGCCCGTAGCGGTGACAAGGGAGGGAACGCCAACGTGGGGGTGTGGGCGCGTACGGATGAGGCGTGGCGCTGGCTCGCCCATGCGCTGACCGTCGAACGGTTCCGTCAACTCCTGCCGGAGACCGAGGAGTTCGCGGTCGTCCGACATGTACTGCCGAACCTTCGCGCGCTCAACTTCGTCGTCGAGGGCATTCTCGGCGAGGGTGTCGCCGCCCAGCACCGTTTCGATCCTCAGGCCAAGGCCCTGGGTGAGTGGCTGCGTTCCCGTCGACTGGACATTCCGGAGGCCCTGCTGTGACCGTCCTTCCGTCCGCCCTGGACATCAACGGTCCCGACTACCGGGCCAACCGCGAGACCATGCTCGCCAAGCTCACCGAACTGGATGCCGAGCACGCGAAGGCTCTCGCCGGTGGCGGGCCGAAGTACGTCGAACGGCACCGTAGGCGCGGCAAGTTGCTCGCCCGCGAGCGCATCGAGCTGCTCCTCGACCCCGACACTCCCTTCCTCGAACTGTCGCCACTCGCCGCCTGGGGCAGCGACTACGCGGTCGGTGCCGCGCTCGTCACCGGTATCGGGGTGGTGGAAGGCGTGGAGTGTCTGATCACCGCCAACGACCCCACCGTGCGCGGCGGAGCCAGCAATCCCTGGTCCCTGAAGAAGGCCCTGCGCGCCAACGACATCGCGCTCGCCAACCGGCTTCCCTGCATCAGCCTCGTCGAGTCCGGCGGCGCCGATCTCCCGTCCCAGAAGGAGATCTTCATCCCGGGCGGCGCCATCTTCCGCGACCTGACCCGGCTTTCGGCCGCCGGTATCCCCACCATCGCGGTCGTCTTCGGGAACTCGACCGCCGGCGGCGCCTACATCCCCGGCATGTCCGACCACGTGATCATGGTCAAGGAGCGCGCCAAGGTGTTCCTCGGCGGGCCGCCGCTCGTGAAGATGGCGACCGGCGAGGAGAGCGACGACGAGTCGCTCGGCGGTGCCGAGATGCACGCGCGCGTGTCCGGCCTCGCCGACCACTTCGCCGTAGACGAGCAGGACGCGCTGCGGCAGGCCCGCCGCGTCGTCGCCCGCCTCAACCACCGCAAGGCGTACGGCGATCCGGGCCCGGCCGCACCCCCCAAGTACGACGAGGACGAGCTGCTCGGGATCGTCCCGGGGGACCTCAAAACCCCCTTCGATCCCCGCGAGGTCGTCGCCCGGCTCGTCGACGCCTCCGACTTCGACGAGTTCAAGCCGCTCTACGGCACCAGTCTGGTGACCGGTTGGGCCACCCTGCACGGCTACCCGATCGGCATCCTGGCCAACGCCCAAGGCGTCCTCTTCAGCCAGGAGTCCCAAAAGGCCGCGCAGTTCATCCAGTTGGCCAACCAGCGCGACATCCCGCTGCTCTTCCTGCACAACACCACCGGCTACATGGTCGGCAAGGAGTACGAGCAGGGCGGCATCATCAAACACGGCGCGATGATGATCAACGCCGTCAGCAACAGCCGCGTACCCCACCTGTCCGTCCTCATGGGCGCCTCGTACGGCGCCGGGCACTACGGCATGTGCGGCCGCGCCTACGGCCCCCGCTTCCTCTTCGCCTGGCCCAGCGCCAAGTCCGCCGTCATGGGCCCCCAGCAGCTCGCCGGCGTCCTGTCGATCGTCGCCCGCCAGTCGGCCGTAGCGAAGGGGCAGCCCTACGACGAGGAGGCGGACGCGGCGCTGCGCGCCATGGTGGAGCAGCAGATCGAGTCCGAGTCCCTGCCGATGTTCCTGTCGGGGCGGTTGTACGACGACGGTGTCATCGACCCGCGCGACACCCGCACCGTCCTCGGCCTGTGCCTGTCCGCCCTCCACACGGCGCCCTTCGAGGGCGCGCGCGGTGGCTTCGGCGTCTTCCGGATGTGAGGCCCATGACCAACATGAGGGATCACGTGATTTCGACAGTACTGGTCGCCAACCGGGGCGAGATCGCCTGCCGGGTCTTCCGCACCTGCCGCGAACTGGGCATCCGAACCGTCGCCGTGCACTCCGACGCCGACGAGCACGCACTCCACACGCGCGAGGCCGACGCGGCGGTACGGCTGCCCGGAGCGACGCCCCAAGAGACCTATCTGCGCGGCGAGTTGATCGTGAAGGCGGCCGTCGCGGCGGGCGCGGACGCGGTCCACCCCGGCTACGGCTTCCTCTCCGAGAACGCCGACTTCGCCCGCGCCGTCCTGGACGCCGGCCTGGTCTGGATCGGACCCCCGCCCGAGGCGATCGAGGCGATGGCGTCAAAGACCCGCGCCAAGGAACTGATGGGCATCGCACCCCTCGGCACGGTCACCGAAGCCGACCTCCCCGTCCTGGTGAAGGCGGCGGCGGGCGGCGGCGGACGCGGCATGCGCGTCGTACGCCAACTCGCCGACCTGGACGCCGAGTTGACGGCCGCCCGCGCCGAGGCCACCAGCGCCTTCGGCGACGGCGAGGTCTTCGTCGAGCCCTACGTCGAAGGCGGCCGGCACGTCGAGGTACAGATCCTCGCCGACACCCACGGCACGGTCTGGGCCCTCGGCACCCGCGACTGCTCCCTCCAACGCCGCCACCAGAAGGTGATCGAGGAGTCCCCGGCCCCGGGCCTCACCGAAGAACTCGCCCAGGAACTCGCCGAGTTGGCCGTACGCGCCGCCCGCGCGGTCGCCTACGAGGGTGCGGGGACGGTCGAGTTCCTCATCTCCCCCGACGGCAGGCCCCACTTCCTCGAAATGAACACCCGCCTCCAGGTCGAACACCCCGTCACGGAGGCCGTGTTCGGCATCGACCTGGTGGCCCTGCAACTACGCGTCGCAGAAGGCGAACCCCTCGAAACCACCCCTCCCCACCCCCACGGCCACGCCGTCGAGGCCCGCCTCTATGCGGAGGACCCGGCGACCGACTGGACCCCCCAGACCGGCACCCTGCACCGCATAGCAGTCCCGGAAGGCGTCCGCCTCGACACCGGCTACACCGACGGCGACGCCATCGGAGTCCACTACGACCCGATGCTCGCCAAGGTCGTGGCCCACGCCCCCACCCGAGCGGAGGCGGTCCGCAAACTGGCCGGAGCCCTCTCCCGGGCGACGATCCACGGCCCCCTCACCAACCGCGACCTCCTCGTACGCTCCCTGCGCCACAAGGAGTTCACGACCGCCACGATGGACACGGGCTTCTACGACCGCCACCTCCCGGAACTCACGGAGGCCGCCCCCGATCCGCACGCCCCCCTCGCCGTCGCCCTCGCCGACACCCACGGCCGCTCCCGCTTCGGCGGAGGCTGGCGCAACCTCCCGTCCCAGCCGCAGACCAAGCGCTACGCCATGGGTGACAGCGAATACGAGGTTCAGTACAGGCACACCAGGGAGGGCCTGACCGTGGAAGGGGTCCGCGTCGTCCACGCGGACGCCACTCTCGTCGTACTCGAAGTGGACGGCGTACGAAGGAAGTTCGAGGTCGCCCACTACGGCGGCGATCAGGTCTACGTGAACACCGCCACCCTGACCGCCCTCCCTCGCTTCCCCGACCCGACAGCCCAACTGGCCCCGGGCTCCCTGCTGGCGCCCATGCCGGGGACGGTGGTGAGAGTCGCGGACGGCCTGGCCGTAGGAGCCGAGGTGAAGGCCGGAGACCCCCTCCTCTGGCTGGAGGCAATGAAGATGGAACACAAGATCACGGCTCCGGTAACAGGCCAACTGACGGCCCTGAACGCAGTACCTGGCCAACAGGTACAGCTAGCCGCCCTATTGGCGGTAGTCCAGCCCACCTAAGGGGCGCGGGGAACTGCGCGACCAGCCACGACGAGGGAGCCACATGCCCACCACCGAAACCGAAGAACACAAAGCCCTACGTGAAGCTGTATCCGCCCTGGGCAAACGACACGGCCGCGACTACGACCGCGAACAACTCTGGTCCGAGGCAGCCAAACTCGGCTATCTCGGCGTCAACCTCCCCGAGGAATACGGAGGCGGAGGCGGCGGTATCTCCGAACTCTCCATAGTCCTGGAGGAGTTGGGAGCAGCAGGCTGCCCCCTGCTGATGATGGTCGTGTCACCAGCGATCTGCGGCACGGTGATCGCCCGCTTCGGCACCGAGCAACAGAAACAGACCTGGCTCCCCGCACTCGCCGAAGGCACCCGCACCATGGCCTTCGGCATCACCGAGCCCGACGCCGGTTCCAACAGCCACCGCATCACCACCACCGCCCGCAGGGACGGCGCGGACTGGCTGCTCACCGGCCGCAAGGTCTTCATCTCCGGCGTGGACCTGGCCGACGCGACCCTCATAGTCGGCCGTACCGAAGACTCCCGAACAGGCCGGCTCAAGCCCTGCCTGTTCATCGTCCCGCGGGACGCGGAAGGCTTCACCCGACGCCAGATAGACATGGAACTCACGGCGGCGGAGAAGCAGTTCGAGCTGACCCTGGACGACGTACGGCTGCCCGCCGACGCGCTCGTCGGAGACGAGGACGCGGGCCTGCTGCAACTCTTCGCCGGCCTCAACCCCGAACGCATCATGACGGCCGCGTTCGCGATCGGCATGGGCCGCTACGCCCTCGCCCGGGCGATCGAGTACGCGCGCGACCGCACCGTGTGGGACGCCCCCATCGGCGCCCACCAGGCGATCGCGCACCCGCTCGCCCAGGCGCACATCGACCTCGAACTGGCGCGCCTGATGATGCAGAAGGCGGCGTATCTGTACGACGCGGGGGACGACGTCGGCGCGGGCGAGGCGGCGAACATGGCCAAGTACGCGGCGGGGGAGGCGTGCGTGCGGGCCGTGGACCAGTCCGTGCACACCCTCGGCGGGAACGGCCTCACGCGTGAGTTCGGGCTGGCTTCGTTGATAACTGCCGCGCGCGTGGCTCGTATTGCTCCGGTGAGCCGGGAGATGATTCTCAACTACGTCTCCCACCAGACCCTGGGCCTGCCCAAGTCGTACTAGCCATTCAGCGGCCCATGCCAGTTCGTGTCAGTTCGCGCCAGTTCGCGCCAGGAGGAACCATGTTCCGCAGCGAGTACGCAGACGTCCCGGCCGTAGAACTCCCCATCCACGACGCGGTGTTGGCCGGGGCCGCGGAGTTCGCGGACGAGCCCGCGCTGATCGACGGCACGGACGGGACGACCCTCACGTACGCTCAGGTGGACCGGTTCCACCGCAGTGTCGCGGCCGGGCTCGCGGAGGCGGGCGTGCGCAAGGGGGACGTTCTCGCGCTGCACAGCCCGAACACGGTCGCCTTCCCGCTGGCCTTCTACGCGGCCACGCGCGCGGGTGCCTCCGTCACGACGGTGCACCCGCTCGCCACGCCGGAGGAGTTCGCCAGGCAGCTGCGGGACTCGGCGGCCCGCTGGATCGTCACCGTGTCACCGCTCCTGGAGTCGGCCCGCCGGGCGGCCGAACTCGCGGGCGGCGTCGAGGAGATATTCGTCTGCGACAGCGCGCCCGGACACCGTTCGCTGGCCGACATGCTCGCCACGACGGCCCCCGAGCCGGTGGTCGACATCGACCCCGTGGAGGACGTCGCGGCCCTCCCGTACTCCTCGGGGACGACCGGTGTCCCCAAGGGAGTCATGCTGACGCATCGTCAAATAGGTACGAACCTGGCCCAGTTGGAGTCCACGGTCCCCACCGGACCCGGTGACCGCATCCTCGCCGTCCTGCCGTTCTTCCACATCTACGGCCTCACGGCCCTGATGAACGCACCCCTGCGAAAAGGCGCCGCAGTAGTGGTGCTGCCCCGCTTCGACCTCGAAACCTTCCTCGCGGCCATCCAGAACCACCGCATCACCGGCCTCTACGTCGCCCCGCCGATCGTCCTGGCCCTGGCCAAGCATCCCGCGGTCGCGCAGTACGACCTCTCGTCGCTGAAGTACATCATCAGCTCCGCCGCCCCCCTCGACGCGAACCTCGCCGCCGCCTGCTCGCAGCGCCTGGGCCTGCCGCCCGTAGGACAGGCCTACGGCATGACGGAACTGTCCCCGGGCACCCACGTGGTCCCCGTACGCGACATGCCCACGGCACCCCCCGGCACGGTCGGCAAACTCATCGCCGGCACCGAGATGCGGATCGTCTCCCTCGACGACCCCGCCAAGGACCTCGGCATCGGGGAGACCGGCGAACTCCTCATCCGCGGCCCCCAGGTGATGAAGGGCTACCTGGGCCGCCCCGACGAGACCGCCGCGATGATCGACGCGGACGGCTGGCTGCACACCGGGGACGTGGGCCATGTGGACGCCGGTGGCTGGACGTTCGTCGTCGACCGGGTCAAGGAACTCATCAAGTACAAGGGCTTCCAGGTGGCCCCCGCCGAACTGGAGGCCCTCCTGCTCACCCACCCCGGCATCGCCGACGCGGCCGTGGTGGGCGAGTACAACGAGGACAACAACGAGGTCCCGCACGCGTACGTGGTCCGCCAGAAGACGGCCGTAGACCTCCCCGAAACGACTGAAGGAGAGGTCATGATGTACGTCGCCGAACGCGTCGCCCCCTACAAGCGCGTCCGCCGCGTCACCTTCATCGACGCCGTCCCGCGCGCCGCCTCCGGCAAGATCCTGCGCCGCGAACTCCGAGGCCGCTCATGACCCTGATCGGCCGGACCCGCGAACGCGGCATCGAGACCCTGAGCCTGGACTCCCCGGCCACCCGCAACGCGCTCTCGGCGCCCCTGGTGGCCGAGTTGGCGGAGGCGCTGACCGAGTGCGCCAAGGACGCGGACGTACGAGCGATCGTCCTCACGCACACAGGGAACACGTTCTGCGCGGGCGCGGACCTACGGAACCCACCGCCCCCGGAGGCCCTCGTGGCCGTACTCCGCCAGATGGTGGAGACGCCCAAACCGGTCGTCGCCCGCGTGACGGGCCATGTACGGGCGGGCGGCCTCGGTCTCCTCGCGGCCTGCGACATCGCGGCGGCATCCGGGGAGGCCACCTTCGCGTTCACGGAGGTACGGATCGGGGTCGCCCCGGCGGTGATCTCCCTCCCGCTCCTGCCCCGCACGGACCCCCGCGCCCTGGCCCGCTACTACCTCACCGGCGAACGCTTCGACGCGCCGGAAGCGGCCCGCATCGGCCTGCTGACAACGGCGGCCGAGGACGTCGACGACTCCCTGGCCCCCATCCTCGACGGCCTGCGCCGCTCCGCCCCCGAGGCCCTGGCCGAGACGAAACGGCTGCTCACGGCTAGGGTGCTGGAAACCTTCGACCGGGACGCGGCCGACCTGACCGCGCTCTCGGCGCGGCTGTTCGCCTCCGCGCAGGCCCGCGAGGGGATGACGGCCTTCCTCGAACGACGGGATCCCGCATGGCTGGTGTGAGCGCGGCGCCCGCGACGGGCACGGTCGACCGCAGACCCAAGCAGGACCGCAGCCGGGCCACCCGGCAGCGCCTCCTGGAAGCCGCCGTGTCCTGCCTCGCCGAACACGGCTGGGCAGGCTCCACGGTCGCCGTCGTGGCCGAACGCGCCGGCGTCTCCCGAGGCGCCGCCCAACACCACTTCCCCACCCGCGAGGACCTCTTCACAGCGGCCGTGGAGTACGTGGCCGAGGAACGCTCCACGGCCCTCCGGGCCCTGTTCCCGGAGGGCGCGGACGACCGCCGCGCAGTGGTCGAGGCCCTGGTCGACCTCTACACGGGCCCCCTGTTCCGAGCGGCCCTCCACCTCTGGGTAGCCGCGTCGAACGAGGACCAACTACGCCCCCGGGTAACGGAGTTGGAGGCGAAGGTGGGCCGAGAGACCCACCGCATCGCCGTAGACCTGCTGGGCGCGGACGAGTCGAGACCGGGCGTACGAGAGACAGTCCAAGGCCTCCTGGACATGGCAAGAGGCCTGGGCCTGGCGAACCTGCTCACCGATGACAGGGGACGCCGGGGGCGAGTGGTTGCTCAATGGGCGGCACTTCTGGAGCACGCCTTGGGCCGAGGCCTTTAGGGGCGCGGGGAACTGCGCGCCCAGTCACAACGCACCCGCACCCGCCCACGCACCTAAGGCCCCTGTTCAGCGGGCGATATCCCCAAACCCCTCAATCGCCTCAGGCCCCCGCACGGCAGGCCCCACATACCGAGCAGACGGCCGCACCAACCGTCCCGTCCGCTTCTGCTCAAGAATGTGCGCCGACCACCCCGCGGTCCGCGCACACGTGAACATCGACGTGAACATGTGCGCCGGCACCTCGGCGAAGTCCAGCACGATCGCCGCCCAGAACTCGACGTTGGTCGCCAGCACCCGGTCAGGACGCCGAGCGTGCAACTCCGCGAGCGCGGCCTTCTCCAGAGCCTCCGCGATCTCAAACCGCGGCGCCCCCAACTCCCGTGCCGTACGCCGCAGTACACGCGCCCGAGGGTCCTCGGCCCGGTACACCCGGTGCCCGAACCCCATCAGGCGTTCACCCTTGTCGAGCGCCTGCCGGACGTACGCATCCGCGTCCCCGGTCCGCTCGATCTCCTCGATCATCCCGAGGACGCGCGAGGGCGCACCACCGTGCAGCGGCCCGGACATCGCGCCCACGGCTCCCGACAGCGCGGCGGCGACATCCGCCCCGGTGGACGCGATGACCCGAGCGGTGAACGTCGACGCGTTCATGCCGTGCTCCGCGGCGGACGTCCAGTACGCGTCCACGGCGGCGACATGCTTCGGATCGGGCTCGCCCCGCCACCGGATCATGAACCGCTCGACAACGGACTGCGCCTTGTCGATCTCGCGCTGCGGCACCATCGCGTTGCCCTGCCCGCGCGCGGACTGGGCGACGTAGGACAGGGCCATGACGGCCGCGCGGGCGAGGTCGTCGCGGGCCTGCTGCTCGTCGATGTCGAGGAGCGGCTTGAGGCCCCACACGGGTGCGAGCATGGCCAGCGCGGACTGTACGTCGACGCGGATGTCACCGGAGTGCACCGGGATCGGGAACGGTTCGGCGGGCGGCAGTCCGGGGTTGAAGGCGCCGTCGACGAGCAGCCCCCAGACGTTGCCGAACGAGACGTGACCGACCAGGTCCTCGATGTCGACGCCCCTGTACCGCAGGGCGCCGCCTTCCTTGTCCGGTTCGGCGATCTCCGTCTCGAACGCGACGACTCCTTCGAGTCCAGGTACAAAGCCGGGGTCGGACATCAGGCGGCTCCTCATGCTGTGGCTCCACGGTCACCGGGGACTCGCGGGCCGAAGATAGAGACACCAGCACCATAACTCCGGGTGCCATCTCTGGGGAGGTGTGCGGCACTGAGTGCCACCCGAACTCGTGGCCGCACCCGCCGTACGGCAAGATGACCGCCGTGACCGACCGCGATCCCACCGACGGTGAAGCCGCCGCCCGCGATTCCGCCGCCCGCGATTCCGCCGCCCGCGATGCCACCGTCCGCGATTCCGCCGCCCGTGATCCCCGGCTCGACCCCGCCGCGATGCGCAAGCAGTACCGGGCGGAGGGCTTCGACGAGACGGACCTGGCAGCGGGCCCGATGACACAGTTCGGCCGCTGGTTCGAGGAGACGGTGCTCCAGGATCTCGTCTACGAGCCGAACGCCATGGTCGTCTCCACCGCCGACGCCGACGGCCGCCCCAGCTCCCGCACGGTCCTCCTCAAGGACTACGACGACCAGGGCTTCGTCTTCTACACGAACTACGAGTCCCGCAAGGCCCGCGAACTCGCCGCGAACCCGTACGTCTCCCTGCTCTTCCCCTGGCACCCGATGGCCCGCCAGGTCCTGGTCACCGGCACCGCCCGCCGCACCGGGCGGGACGAGACCGCCGCGTACTTCCGCACCCGCCCGCACGGCTCCCAGCTCGGCGCGTGGGCCAGCGCCCAGTCCTCGGTGATCGCCTCCCGGACCGAACTGGAGTCGTCGTACGCCGAGTTGGCCGCCCGCTACCCGGAGGGCGAACAGGTCCCGGTCCCGCCGCACTGGGGCGGTTTCCGCATCGCCCCGCGGACGGTCGAGTTCTGGCAGGGCCGTGAGAACCGCCTCCACGACCGCCTCCGGTACACCGCCGAGCAGGACGGCGGCTGGCGGGTGGAGCGCCTCAGCCCCTGACCCGTAGGACCGGCCCCTGACCCGTAGGGGCAGCCCAGGACCCGTAGGGGCCCGCGAACGCAGGCGACCCGCGAGCTCAGGTCCCTCCGCCTCGCGGCGGGGGAGCCGGCCGGACGTACCGGCGAGCTCGCGGGTCGGGTGACTGCGTTGGGTTAGGCCGGTTGCGTGCGACTCGCACACGCGGGTCCGGCGCCGAACCGAGTACGACGGCGGGCCACTAGCCCGCAGTCACCTCTTCCGTCCGGTATTCATACATCTGCCGAACCACCTCCTTTCCGAAGTACTCGCCACCTTAAGAAGCCCTCGGCCACCGATCAACCGCTTTTCGCGGATGCGGTCCGCGCCGGTGCCGGAAGCGGCGCCGTACAACGATTGCCTCAATCTTTGGGAACGCGGTGTGTGCTGCGTCACGTTCGAGTTGAATGATGGTGAGTGAGTGAACCGACGCTCCGTGTCCGCGGACGCAGCCTGCAGGGGGTCCAGGTGAGTGCTTCCCGGCGTAGTGGGACCACCGACGAGTTGGGTCCCGACGAGCCCGAGCGGGACGGTGGTGGTCCCGAGGGGCCCGGTGGGTCCGATCTGCTGGCCGCCCTGCTGGACGGCATGGACGCGGCACTGTGTGCCTTCGACGCCGACGGAGTGCTGACCCACTGGAACCGCGAGGCCGAGCGCATCCTCGGCTGGACCGCGGCCGAGGCCGTCGGACGGCACGGGCTCGCCGGGTGGGCCGTACGGACCGCGGACGCCGAGGAGGTCGAGGCGCGGCTGATGTCCGCCATGCGGGCGCCCGGACGGCAGGTGAATGAATTCGCCCTGCTGACGAAGGACGGTGGGCGGGTGCTCGTGCGGACCCAGTCCGCCGCCGTGCGCGGGCCCGACGGGAAGCCCGCCGGCGTCTACTGCGCCTTCAGCGAAGTGCACGCCCAGATCGACCTTGAGCGGTCGATCGCCCTGAGCGAGGCCCTCTTCGAGGACGCCTCCTGGGGGGTCGTGCTCGTCGACGCCGACCTGCGGCCCGCCGTCGTCAACGCACATGCCGCGCGGGCGCTCGGTACCGGGCGCACCTCCGTCCTCGGGCGGCCCCTCGGTGAGCTGCTGGCCCAGGGCGTCGAGGAGTTGGAGGCCGCGCTCACGCATGTGCTGGCCGAGGGCGCGCCGCCCGCACCGGCCGAGATCTGGGTGAGCGTACGGACACCCGAGGGGCATCTGCGGCGCTGCTGGCGGAGCGGGTTCCTGCGGCTGGCCTCACCGCTCACCGAGGAACCGGTGCCGCTCGGCGTCGGCTGGCTCTTCCAGGACGTCACCGAGGCCAAGCAGATCGAGCAGGAGGCCTCCCTGTTGCGCTTCCGCGCCCAGCAACTGCACCGGGCCGCGCGCGCCGCCGCCGAGTGCGAGGACCCGCGCGACGCGGCCACCGTCCACCTCGACTTCGCCCTCGCGGGCTTCGCCGACCACGCCCTTGTCGATCGGGTCGTGGGTGGATCGTTGAACGATTCCGATGGGGACCAGGTCGCTGCCGTACGGCTCGTGCGGGTCGCCGCCACGCCTACGGGGGCGCCGGGGCCCAGTCTGCTCACCGGCGCGGCCGGACTGCCCGTGCGCTACGGAGAGGGGCATCCCGCCCTGCAATGTGTCGAGCGCGTCGGTTCCGTGCGGGCCAGCATCGGCGCCGTCCCGCCCGAACAGGCCCGGGAGTGGGCCCGGGCCCGCCAGTGGCCCCAGGACGCCGTGCACGCGCTGTGCGCGGTACTGCGCAGCCGGGGTCGGACGCTGGGCGTGGTGACGTTCCTGCGCGGCGCGGGCCGCAGCCCGTTCGAACGGTCCGACTCGATCTACGCCGAGGACGTGGCCGTACGGATCGCGGCGGCCCTGGATCTGGCGGCGGAGGCGGGCGAGAAGCCGTAGGGACGCTTCAGTACTGACCCACCTCAGTACTGAAGTGCTGGTCTCAGTACTGGTAGAAGATCCGGTCCCGGTACTCCTCGAAGACCCGGCCGTTCCACTCGTGGCCGCCGTCGACGTTCCCGGAGCGCAGCAGTGGCGGCTCGATGCCGCGGTCGGCCAGGGTCGCCGCCGCCGTCGCCATGACGGCCTGGAGGAGTGCCGTGGTGACGACCGTGGAGGCGGGGGCGAAGGGGGCCGGGATGGCGTCGTGGGTGAGCTCCGCGTCGCCGATCGCGATCTTCGAGTCGAGTACGACGTCGCAGTGGTCCTTGAGATACGTCCCCGAGGTGTGCCGTGACGTCGTCTCCGAGGCGTACGCCACCGAGGTGACGCCGATGACGCGGACGCCGAGGGCGCGGGCCTTCATGGCCATCTCCACGGGCAGGGCGTTGCGCCCGGACAGGGAGATGATCACCAGGGCGTCGCCGGAGCGCAGCGGTGACGTCTCCAGGACCACGCCCGCGAGGCCGTCGACCCGCTCCAGGGCGGAGCCCAGCGTGGCGGGCATGACGTCGACGCCGAGGACTCCGGGGACCACGAGGAGGTTCATCAGGGCGAGTCCGCCCGCGCGGTAGACGAGGTCCTGCGCGGCGAGCGAGGAGTGTCCGGCGCCGAAGGCGAAGAGGCGCCCGCCGTCGGCCACGGTGTCCGCGAGGAGCGTGCCGGCCGCCCCGACGGAGTCGGCCTCTTCGTCGCTGACCCGCTGGAGCAGGGTGATCGCGGCGTCGAAGAACTGGCCGGCCGGCGTACGGTCGCTCATGCGGGAGCCCCCTCGGTGAGTTTGTGTCGCGGATCACCGTGCGGTCTGGACCAAGGGGATGTCAATACGGCGACAGCACGTCTCCAGGGCCGCCGCGGGCGGCCGTAACCGGCTGGTTTCCACGGCGCGGCACGGTTGTCAGTGCGATGCGTCAGAATTGAGTCCAGCGCCAGCGCACGAGCCGCGGAGCCGCCGAGCTTCGGGCAGAGGTAATCGAGGGGCACGTATGTCCGGACTGATCGACACCACGGAGATGTATCTCCGCACCATCCTTGAGCTTGAGGAGGAAGGTGTGGTCCCCATGCGCGCCCGCATCGCCGAGCGGCTCGACCAGAGCGGCCCTACGGTGAGCCAGACGGTGGCACGCATGGAGCGCGACGGCCTGGTGGCCGTCGCCAGCGACCGCCATCTGGAGCTGACCGACGAGGGCCGTCGCCTGGCCACGCGTGTGATGCGCAAGCACCGGCTCGCCGAGTGTCTGCTCGTCGACGTGATCGGCCTGGAGTGGGAGCAGGTGCACGCCGAGGCCTGCCGCTGGGAGCACGTGATGAGCGAGGCCGTGGAGCGGCGGGTCCTTGAGCTGCTGCGTCACCCCACGGAGTCGCCGTACGGCAATCCGATCCCCGGTCTTGAGGAGCTGGGCGAGAAGGACGGGGCGGACCCGTTCCTCGACGAGGGCATGGTGTCGCTGGCCGAGCTGGACCCGGGCCTGGACGGCAAAACGGTCGTGGTGCGCCGGATCGGCGAGCCCATCCAGACGGACGCCCAGCTGATGTACACGCTGCGCCGCGCGGGCGTGCAGCCCGGCTCGGTGGTGAGCGTGACGGAGTCGGCGGGCGGGGTGCTGGTGGGCAGCGGTGGCGAGGCGGCCGAGCTGGACTCGGACATCGCCTCGCATGTGTTCGTCGCCAAGCGCTGACCACGCGCTGACCAAGCGCCGACCATGCGCTGACCACGTCCTGAGCCTGGCGGGGCCGTCAACTCGTGGGGCCGGAGAGGCAGTTGTGGCGTTCCGCCGGTCGCGGAGATTCCAAGATTCAGTGCGCTGAATCGCAGCGCGGGGCCGCTTCGCGTGCCAGGCTGTCGCGTGAGGCATATGACCGTGAGGGGGCGGGAGGATGTGCCGCAAACGTGGGGAGGGCCCCGGCGCCGTGCGGCGCCGGGGCCTGTCCTCCCCTGTGCTGACCCGGAGCCCCGAGCTCTCAAGGTCATCCCCTTCGGACCGTTTTCCCCGAGCGGTCCGCCTCCCGCTGAAGATCTCCCCTCGGCAGCGGCGATCATTCCTTGAGCGGGGTCACTCGAACGAGGGGTGTTGCGGCCGGGGACCGCATTTTCGAATCTGTATTCGATAACCTGTGAGTGATGAAACGCGCGGGGCGTGACCTGTAGGAAGAGACGAGCAAGAGAAGAGACAGCAGCAAGAACGAACGGCACAAGCGGCAGAGCGTGGCTAGGGGGGTGCCAGGACCAATGGCGCGGCGCATCGACGTGACCGGAGCAGGCGGCGTACGCCTGGCCGCATGGGAGTTCGCGGACCCTCCCAAGCTGGGGGAGATCGAGCGGGCACCCGGAGTTCTCTTATTGCACGGCCTGATGGGCCGCGCCTCGCACTGGGCGTCCACCGCCCGCTGGCTCTCCGAACGGCACCGCGCGGTCGCACTCGACCAGCGCGGCCACGGCCAGAGCGACAAGCCGCCGCAGGCGGCGTTCACCCGTGAGGCCTACGTCGAGGACGCGGAGGCCGCGCTGGAACAGCTGGGGCTCGCCCCGGTCGTCCTCATCGGCCACGCGATGGGCGCGCTCACCGCGTGGCAGCTCGCCGCGAAGCGGCCCGACCTCGTACGGGGGCTGATCATCTGCGACATGCGGGCGTCCGCGCTGGGCGCGGCCTCCCAGCGGGAGTGGTCCGACTGGTTCAAGTCCTGGCCCGTGCCCTTCGCCACGCTCGCGGACGTCCGCAAGTGGTTCGGCGAGGACGATCCCTGGGTGGAGCGGCCCAACCCCTCCCGGGGCGAGTTCTACGCCGAGGTCATGCACGAGTCTCCCGACGGGTGGCGGCCGGTGTTCGAGCCGGAGCAGATGCTGAAGTCGCGGGAGACGTGGGTGTACGACGCGCACTGGGAGGAACTGGCCCAGGTGCAGTGTCCCGCGCTGGTCGTGCGGGGGCTGGACGGGGAGTTGGGGCGGGCGGAGGCGCAGGAGATGGTTCGGGTGTTGCCTCGGGGGGAGTACGCGGAGGTGGGTGACGCGGGGCATCTTGTTTTCTACGACCAGCCTGAGGCCTGGCGGGCGGCTATTGAGCCGTTTCTTGATGGGGTGCTGGTGTGAGATCGCCTGTGGGGGTGGGGGGAGCGGTTGTTTGGCGGGTGCGGGTGCGTTGTGGTTGCTCGCGCAGTTCCCCGCGCCCCTAACTCAGCTCACCCTTTACTGACAGCCGCCAGGATCTCCGGCAGCCGCCTCGCCGTCCCCGGTGCCGCCAACCGCAGCCCCGCATACGTGATCGCCGCCCCGTACCCCGCCCCCACCGGCAGCAGCACCCAGCTCCACTGATCCCCGCCCGCGCTCACGTTGGACCAGATCGTGAGGACGATGACGGGGGAGCAGAGCAGGGCCGCCGAGATCATGCCGCCGAAGATGGAGATCCAGGCGAGGCCCGCCTGACCGGGGGCGACGTTCTTGTGGCCGCCCTGGGGAATGGAGTAGGGGAAGCGGGCCGAGGTCCAGGCGCCGGTGGCGAGCATCGCGCCGAGGAGGGCGAAGGAGAGGCCGAGCACCTCCGGGAGCCGGGACCAGTCGCCGAGCAGCGCAGTCGTCAGGACGGTCACGAGGGCCGCGTACGGCAGGGTGATCAGCAGCAACGCGAGTGCGCGGGCGCGGAGTTCGACGTAGGCGTCCCTGGTCGTGGAGATCGTCGTCGCGACCATCCAGAACGCGGAGGTGTCCTGCCCGAACTGGTTGTACATCTGGATGCCGAGCATCCCGGCGGCGAAGCACGCGAAGTAGACCGAGCCGGTGCCCTGAAGCGCGTTGAACACGGGCACGATCAGCCCGATCGCCAGTGAAGTCACCCATGCGGCCTTGGTCTTGGGGTCGCGCCAGACATAGCGCAGGCTGCGCTCCATGACCGTGCCGGTGCGGCCGGCCGGGAGGAGCCGGGCCAGACCGCCGGTGGACGCCCTGTCCTTCGCGGCCGGTTCGGCCGACTGGAGGGTGGAGCCGTCGGGCGAGGTCATCAACTTGGTGAGGCTGCGCGACCAGAAGAAAAGCAGGGCCGCCAACGCGCCCAAGGACAGGGCAAGTTGGGCGGTCGCCAGGCCGTACGAACCCTTGCTCACCGAGTCCACCGCGCCGACCGCCGACGCGGGCGGCACCCAGCGCAACACCTCGGCCGCCGGGTCGAGTTGGGACAGCCCGGACGAACCCAGGCGCTGCGCACCGAAGTTGACCAACTGCGCCCCGACCGCGATCACCAGCCCGCTCAGCACCGCCAGGTCCCGCCCCTTCCGGCTGGTCAGCAGCCGGATGTTGGCGGCGGCGACGGCCCGCGCGAGCGCCACGCACACCAGCAGCGAGAGCGCGAGGGCGAGGACGGCCGTGACGTACGCGGCGGCTCCGTGCGCGACCGCGATCACCGAACCGAGCAGCAGCACCAGCGTGAACAACGGCCCGATACCGACCAACGAGGCCGCCAGCAGCGCCCGTACGAGCGGCTGGGGCCGCAGCGGCAGCATCACCAGGCGGGTCGGGTCGAGGGTCTCGTCGCCGGACGGGAAGAACAGCGGCATCACCGCCCAGCCAAGACCCAGCACCGCCACCAGGATGACGACCACGGAGTCCGCGTGCGCGTTCCCGCGCAGCGCGATCAGCCCGAGCAGCTGGAGCGCCGCGAACAGCAGCGCCACGACCGCCGACGCGACATACGCGGCCCGCCGCCCACCGGACTGCCGTAGACCATTGCGCAACAACGACAGCTTCAGGCGTACGACGACGGGAGTGATCGAGGCGGCCGGGGGCGTGGTGGTGTCGGTCATCGGGTGCCGCCGCCCAGCCAGTCGAGGTCGGAGCCGCGGTCGCGGGCGCCCGCGCCGACGAGTTCGAGGAACGCCTGCTGGAGCGTGGGGGCTTCGCCGCGCACCTCGGCCAGGGTGCCCTGGGCGCGGATGCGGCCGGCGGCCATGACGGCCACCCAGTCGCAGAGCGACTCGACGAGTTCCATGACGTGGGAGGAGAAGACGACGGTGGCGCCGGAGGCGGTGTAGCGCTCCAGGACGCCCCGGATGGTCTGCGCGGAGACCGGGTCGACGCCCTCGAACGGCTCGTCCAGGAACAGGACTTCGGGATTGTGGAGGAGAGCGGCGGCGAGCCCGATCTTCTTGCGCATACCGGTGGAGTAGTCGACGACGAGCTTGTGCTGCGCCCCGGCCAGGTCGAGCACGTCCAGCAGTTGTGTGGCCCGCTTGTCGACCTCGGCCCCGGGCAGCCCCCGCAACCGCCCGCTGTAGCCGAGGAGTTCACGCCCGGAGAGTCGTTCGAAGAGCCGAAGTCCCTCCGGCAGCACGCCGATCCGCGCCTTCACGGCCACGGGGTCACGCCAGACGTCGTGCCCGACGACCTCGACCGTCCCCTGATCGGGCCGCAGCAACCCGGTCACCATGGAGAGGGTGGTGGTCTTCCCGGCCCCGTTCGGCCCGACCAGCCCGATGAACTTGCCGGCGGGCAACTCCAGATCGATCCCGGCAACGGCAACTTGCTGCCCGAACCGCTTCCAGAGCCCGTGTACGCGCACTGCGGCTGACGTCATGGACGAAGCCTACGGTGGGGAAGGCGCCCTGAAGGGGCGCGGGGAACTGCGCGACCAGCCCCCACCGGACCCGCACCCGCCAACGCTACCGATCCCGCCCACACGCGTACGCGAGCGGCGAGATCAACTCCTCCGCATCCGGCAACCACCGATTCGCGGCGGTCGGCCGGCAGGCCCACTGCACAGCCCCCCGAGACCCGAACCGCGTGGGAGGCGCGGCCACATACCCACCCTCACCCAGCACCACGAGATCAAGCGTGGCGGGGGACCAGCCGATCCGTCGCACCAGATCCGGCACCTTCACCGAAGCACCCGGCAGAACGAAGAACTCCATCCGCCGCGCCGGCGTCAACGTGACGGGACCCAGCGTCAACTCCATGCGCTCCATCCGCGCCAGCGCGAGGAACCCCGCCGTCTCCGGGACGGAAATCGCGTCGAACGTCCGCCCGGTCGGCAGCAGAATCGATGCCCCTGGTTGCTTCTGCCACATCCGTCGCGCGACCGTCGCGCTGCCCGTCGCCTGGGTCGCCCAGTCCTCACGCGCCGGATGTGCGCCGGGTGCGGCGCACGCGGGGTCCTCGCACGAGCAGCGCTGCACCCCGTCGACGGCTTCCAGCCAGGTGCCGGGGAAGACGTCCCAGTGGCGCTCCTCGGCGTAGCGTACGGCTGTCTCCAGCAGCGATTCCCCGCGCTGCTTCGGAATCTGAGCGGCTTCGGTGCCCGCGATCGTCTCTTCCACGCCCAACACAACTCCCGCACCCACCTCGGGTTACGGCTGTAGCGCGCGCGGGGGAGGAGCATCGATTCCGCAACTGGGGCGCATGGATGCATGTGCGGGGGCGCGCGGGAGGACCGAGGGCGGTATCGGGGTAGCCACGTGAGGGGCGGGCGCGAGCCTTTACCCCGGCATTCCTCGCATGCCTCGCATTTTCGCCATGTTCGCTGGGCATTGATCTTCTCGGCCGGATCTTTTCGCTTCAGGGGTTGTTCCCAGGGGGTACGCCATGGCCGCAAGGCCACTTGTCGCGCGGCAGCCGAACGAACGGCTGCAGGCGCTCATCCAGGAGGCGGGGTGCTCGAACGCCGGGCTGGCCCGCCGGGTCAACATGTGCGGCGCCGAGCACGGTCTCGACCTGCGCTACGACAAGACGTCCGTGGCCCGTTGGCTGCGGGGACAGCAGCCGCGCGGGCGGGCTCCGGCGATCATCGCCGAGGCGCTGGGCCGCAAGCTGGGCCGCACGGTCACGATCGACGAGATCGGCATGGCCAACGGCAAGAACCTCGCGTCGGGCGTGGGTCTTCAGTTCTCGCCGACCGTGCTCGGGGCCATCGAGCAGGTGTGTGAGCTGTGGCGCAGTGACGTGGGGCGCCGGGACTTCCTGTCCGGTTCGTCGGTCGCCGCGTCCGCGCTGGTCGAGCCGAGCCGCGACTGGCTGATCTCCTCGCCGGACTCGCAGGTCGCGCGCGCGGCGGGACCGCGGGTGGGCCAGTCCGACGTGGCGGCGGTGCGCGCGATGACGCAGGCGCTCAGCGAGTTGGACCACCAGTACGGCAGCGGGCATGTCCGCCCGGTCGTCGTGCACTACCTCAACAGCGTCGTCTCGGGGCTGCTCGCGGGGTCGTACCGGGAGGCCGTGGGGCGTGAACTGTTCGCCGCCGTCGCCCGGTTGACGGAACTCGCCGGCTACATGGCCGTCGACACCGGTCAACCCGGCCTGGCGCAGCGGTACTACATCCAGGCGCTGCGTCTCGCGCAGGCGGCCGGGGACCGGGGATACGGCGGGTACGTCCTCGCCGCGTCCATGAGCCATCTCGCCGCGCAGCTCGGAAACCCGCGTGAGATCGCGCAGTTGGCGCGGGCGGCGCAGGAGGGGGCGCGCGGTCGCGTGACCCCGCGGGCCGAGTCGATGTTCCACGCGGCGGAGGCGCGCGGGCACGCGCTGATGGGGGACGCGCGGTCGGCGCAGCTGGCGTCGGGCCGCGCGGTGAGCGCGCTGGGCGCGGCGGATCCGTCGTCCGGGGACGACCCGGCGTGGATCGGGCACTTCGACGAGGCGTATCTCGCCGACGAGTTGGCGCACTGCCACCGCGATCTGGGGCAGGCCGAGGCGGCGGCCAGGTGCGCGCAGGAGTCCCTGGACGGCCACCCGGAGTCGCGGGCCCGCCGCAGGGCCATCGGCTACGTCCTGCTGGCGAGCGCGCAGGTGCAGCAGCGCGAGATCGAGCAGGCCTGCAACACGGGCCTGAAAGCGGTGGAGTTGCTCGGTTCGCTGCGGTCCAACCGGGGCGCCGAGTACCTGGACGACTTCCAGCAGCGCCTTGAGCCGTACCGGGACGAGCCGGTGGTAAGGGAGTTCGGGGCGCGGATGGAGTTGCAGGCCGCGGCGTGAACAGGGAGTGAAGGAAGCCTCCGGTGGTGATCCGGTGGCGATCGGGTGGTGAAAGGGGGGCGTGGAGCGGGATTTGGGGCGGATGAGGGGCCGGAGCTGTTACCGGGGTCACAAGTGGAGAGGTCCAGTCCAGTGCTGCGTGGCACCGGGCTCGGGGTACCCGGTAGCGTGAACCGACGATCCCGTAGGTCCCCCATTCGTAGGAGTCCCGGTGACGCAGAGTGGACAGGGCGAGGAGCCCTCGGCGCGGCCCGCGCGCGAAGGCATCGTGCTGCCCTCCGACGGAGGTGAACCCCTCCTTCCGGGTATGACGGGCGGACGCGGTAACCAGCAGTCGGTCGGGCAGCCGCCGAGCACACCCCCGGGCGGCCAGGCCTGGGGCGGGTCGTGGGGCCCGGACCAGCAGCACGACCCCCAGCACCACCAGCAGCGGACCCCGGCCCCGCCGCCGGGCCAGGGCTGGGGGGACGCCCAACAACAGCCCCAGCAACAACAACCGCCGCAGCAGTGGGGCGCCGCCCCGGAGCAGCCCTCCCCGTGGGGCGCCCAGGACGGCATCCCCAACCAGCCCGGGGCGCTCCCCCAGGAGAGCGCCCAGCACGCGGCCTACGGCGTCCAGCAGCAGTCGTACGCCCAGGAGTACTCGACGGGACCGGGATACGCCCCGGAGCAGCCCGCCGGGTACGCGGCGGGCGCACAGGGCTATGGATCCGGCGCACAGGACTACGGCTACGGATACGGAGCCTCCGGTTCGGGCGGCGCCGCACCCCTGCCCCCCGCCGCCTCCACGCCCCCTTCCCCTTCCTCTTCCTCGTCCGCGTTCCCGAGCGCCCCGCTGCCGCCCGCCGACGAGGGCGCGACGCAGTACATCCCGCCGGTGGTCAACATTCCGGGCGACGAGGGTGCCACCCAGTTCCTGCCGCCGGTCCCGGCCGCGCCGATGGACGAGGGGGCGACGCAGTTCCTCCCGCCCGTGCTGCCGGGGGCGCTGCCGCCCGAGATGTCGGGCGGTGCCGGGCCGATGCCGTCGGCCGCCCATCCCGACGCGCAGCCCACGCAGTTCCTCCCGCCGGTGCCCGCGCAGGGTGCGGCCCCCGGGTACGGGGGCGGGGCGGAGGACCGGCAGCCGCCCGCCGAGTTCGACAACCTGTTCCGCAGCGACGCCGGCCGCGGCGAGGCACCTGCCGGGTCCACGCAGCACCTGCCGCGCTTCCAACAGCCGCCGCCCCAGGCCGAGAAGCCGGGCTACGGGCAGCAGAGTTACGGCCAACAGGGCCACGGCCAACAGGGCTACGCGCAGCCGTCGTACGCCCAACCTCCCTACGCTCAACCTCCCTACGCCGAACCGCCGTACGCCCCGCCCGGGCAGGACGACGACGGTGGCCGGGGCGGGCGCCGTTCGCGGGTGCCGTTGATCGCCGGGGTCGGGATCGTCATCGCGATCCTCGGGGTCGGTGCCGGGGCGCTGCTCAGCGGTGGCGGGAGCAAGAGCGACGACAACAAGACGGTCGCCGCGACGTCGGCCCCGACGGGGAGTTCCTCGTCGGCGGGCGGCGACGCGGCCAAGCAACAGGCCGTCGCCCTGGACAAGTTGCTCGCCGACAGCGGCAGCAGCCGTGCCTCGGTGATCCGTGCCGTGGGCAATGTGAAGGCCTGCGACAACCTCGGCGACTCCGCGTCCGACCTGCGGGACGCGGCCAAGCAGCGCACCGAACTGGTCACGAAACTCTCGCAGTTGACGGTGGACAAGCTGCCGGACAACGCGGCCCTGACGACCGCGCTCACCAACGCGTGGAAGGCGTCCGCGTCGGCCGACGACCACTACGCGTCCTGGGCCGACCAGGCCGCCGGCAAGCACGGCTGCAAGAAGGGTCAGGCCCGCACGACCGGCCAGACCGCGGCCGGCAACGCGGCGAGCGGCGTCGCCAGCAACCAGAAGACCAAGGCCGCCGCGCTCTGGAACACGATCGCGAAGACCTACGGCCTGACCCAGCGCCAGCCGACCCAGCTCTGAGGAAACAGGAAGTCCGAGGAAACAGGAAGAACGGACGGACGGGCGCGGACCTCAGTCGAGGTTCGCGCTCTCCAGCGTCGACGTCATGTCGAAGAAGCCTTTCTTCGCCGACACCAGAATGCCCTTGCGTACGACCTGAAGGGTCACCGAGGCGTTCACCAGGCGGGACAGGCCCACGGAGGCGAGATCGTCGTCGTCGGTGGAACTCCACTGGAGCGTCGGCGTGAGCCCGCCGGTGTTGACCTTGACGCCGTCGTCGAGGGCGCGCCGTACGGTGTCGGCGGTCACCTCACCGTTGCCGAGCGAGTTCACGACCGTCTTGAACGCGGTGTACGCGATCCAGGTCGTCTCCACCCCCGCGTCCGCCGGGTCGATCCGGTTGTCGCCGAAGGCCACCTCGTTGACGGCCTTCTTCATCGGATTCCAGCGCGGGTCGCCCGCGACCGGGTACCAGCCGGTGATGTACGACCCCTCGTACGGACCGGACTGCCCGCCCGTCGAGTTGATCTCGGTCTGGTCGACGCTGCCGAGCACGGTCGCGGCGCGCACGGCGGGATAGTCCTCGCGCTCGCGCCGGAAGGAGTCCATGAAGGTGTCGGTGCGGTCCCCGAGCGAGGGCACCACGCACCCCTCCTTCGACGAGGTGCCGCTGGTCGTGCTCTCCAGCGCCTTCGTCGACTGGGTGGAGTACTCGGTGAGGTTGTCCGCCGCGAGCTGGTCGGTGGCCGGTGCGTGCCCGCCCGCCGCGAGCCCCGCGTTCAGCAGCGGTGGCAGGTCGTCACCGGCGATGGAGTCGGGCCGTACCAGGGTCACCGTGCCGCAGCCGGGGGCGAGTTGCTTGCCGAGGCCGGCCAGCAGCGCGGGCTGGCCGCCGTTGACGGGGTAGGACAGCGCGCGGGTGAACTCGTCGCTCGTCACGCCGTAGCCGCCGATGTACGGGATGCCGGCGCCCTCCAGCGGGGCGAAGAACGAGTCGCTGAACTCGCTGTAGGAGCCGACGACCGCGACGACGTTCTCCTTGACGGCCTGCCGGGCGCACTGCGCCGCCGCGACGCTGGTGTTGTGGTCGTTGCAGGTCAGGACCTTGAGCTTGCGGCCGTTGATCCCGCCGTGCTTGTTGATCCACTTCGCGTACGCCGTCGCCATCGCGGGCATGCCGGGTTTGTTGGTCGCGTTGGTGTCCCAGGGCGCCCAGGTCATGACGGTGATCGGGGAGTCCGCGGAGCCCGAGGTGCCCGGGATGACCCCGCAGCCGGCCGTGAGCGACGCGCACGCCAGCAGCGCCGCCGCCGACATGACGGTGGCTCTGACGGGCCGGGTGATCGTGGGGAGGAAGGTGCTGCGGTTGCGCCGACTGCCGGTCATGTACACACACGCTTCCGCCACACCGCTAACCCGGGAGTGACTCCCGGTCAACGAGTGGTGACCTGGAGGTGAATTACGGGGGGCGTTCCTGTGAGTGTGACAAGGAACGTACGATCGATGACCGTGCAAGCTCCGGAGAACTCTTCCCGTCGCCCCCGTCGCTCCTTCACCATGGGCGGCATGCCACTGAACGACATGCCGTGGTGGCGCTGGCGCAGCAACGTGCGTTCCGCGCTGCACATGCTCTCCGATCCGGTGTTCCAGCAGAACGTCTGGCTGGCCGGTGTCGACGGGTACGGGGACGTCACCGACGCCGTCTACCGCCTCGTCGAGGACACCTGGCTGGACAACTGGTCCGCCGAGAAATACGTCGGCACGATCTTCCGCGACTCCCAGGAGGCGGCCCTCGTCGACTCCGCCGTCCTGCGCGTGCTGCGGATCATGCACCAGGTCGGTCCCGACGCCCCGGTCTCCGCGTACGTCGACCACCAGGCGTGGCCGGAGGCGGTGCGGGCGGCCCGCGACGCGCACGTACGGATGGCGTCCAGCGACGGGGAGGACCCGGACGCGCCGCCGCGCACGCTTGAGGTGTTGCAGATCATGACACGGTCGGCGTAGACCCCGGCCGGCTCGGGCGTCTGGCTCGGGCATCCGGTCCGGGCGTCTGGCTCGGGTACCCGGTCCGGTCCGGGCCGGGCGTCCGGTCCGGGTGGCGGACGCCGGTCCCCCCTCCCAGGGGGATATGGGACCCTGTCCCGCATGAACGCGCAGTCCACCCGAGCCGCGGCGCCCGCCGACCAGTACGTCCTGACCCTGTCCTGCCCCGACAAGCAGGGCATCGTGCACGCCGTGTCGAGCTACCTCTTCATGACCGGCTGCAACATCGAGGACAGCCAGCAGTTCGGCGACCACGACACGGGACTGTTCTTCATGCGCGTCCACTTCTCGGCGGAGCCGCCGGTGACCGTGGACAAGCTGCGCGCGAGCTTCGCGGCGATCGGTGACTCCTTCCACATGGACTGGCAGATCAACCGGGCCGACGAGAAGATGCGCATCGTCCTCATGGTCAGCAAGTTCGGCCACTGCCTGAACGACCTGCTGTTCCGCGCGCGGATCGGGGCGCTCCCCGTGGAGATCGCGGCCGTGGTGTCCAACCACACGGACTTCGCCGAGCTGGTGGAGTCGTACCACATCCCCTTCCACCACATCCCCGTGACGAAGGACAACAAGGCCGAGGCCGAGGCGCGGATCCTGGACCTGGTCCGCGAGGAGAACGTCGAACTCGTCGTCCTGGCCCGCTACATGCAGGTCCTCTCCGACGACCTCTGCAAGGCGCTCAGCGGCCGGATCATCAACATCCACCACTCCTTCCTGCCGAGCTTCAAGGGCGCGAAGCCGTATCACCAGGCGCACGCGCGGGGCGTCAAGCTCATCGGCGCGACGGCCCACTATGTGACCGCCGACCTGGATGAAGGCCCGATCATCGAGCAGGAGGTCGAGCGGGTCGGCCACGACGTGACCCCGGACCAGCTGGTGGCGATCGGCCGTGACGTGGAGTGCCAGGCGCTGGCGCGGGCCGTGAAGTGGCATGCGGAGCGGCGGATTCTGCTCAATGGGCGCCGGACGGTTGTGTTCGCCTAGGAGCCCGGGGGTTCGGGTGCGTGGGCGGCTGCGGCTGCGGGTGCGTTGTGGCTTGTCGCGCAGTTCCCCGCGCCCCCAAAGAACGAAACCGAGCCCGAGTTCCAGCCACAACGCACCCGCCCCGCACCCGCACTTGCCCGCCTACATCCGGCTCAAGCTCGCCGTCGCGAACAGCACATCCCTGATCGCCCCCCGATCCCCCAACTGCCCAGCCGCCGCGTCCTCCGGCGAGACATGCCCAGCCGCCAGATGGCAGAACTCCACCCCGTCCAGGGCGATATGGGCGACCTCCCGCTCGGCCGACCCCACCGCCCCGGGTGAGTCGAGCGGAATCATCCACTCACCGCCGCCGTGCCCCTCGATCTCCAGCCGCAGGCTGCGCCCGGGATCCCCGGCCGGGACCAGGTGCCGCCCCTCGGCCGGCGCGGCCAGCCCGAGCTGTCGCCGCTCGGCCAGCGCGACAGGGAGCATGCGCGCCGCGAGGTCGATCATCCGGTTCAGGCTGCGCGGTGACGGCGGCTCGTAGGGATAGTCCACCGCCTCCGCGATGTCCTCCGCGTGGACCCAGCACTCGAAGGCCCGGTCGAGCATCGCGTCGTGCAGCGGCAGCTCGAAGTCGCCGTAGGACACGGCCCGTTTGCCGGTGGTGGTGCCGGTGAACGACACCGTGCGGACGATGCTGTGGCTCTGCTCGCGCCAGGGTGCGCGGATGGAGTGGGTGGGCGGGAAGTACGAGGCGCGCCAGTACGCCTCGGTGCGCGCGGCCGGGTTCGTGGCCTTGTCGGCCGTCTCCCCGGTCAGCGGGTCGTCCAGGCCCAGCGCCGTCGCGACCAGGCCGTCGACGGTCAGCAGATGCGCTATGACCCCGGCGACGGTCGTACGACGGCTCGTCGGGGCCTGGCCGTCGAACCACCGCAGCCGCACGGGCGCGTGCCACTCGGCGTCGCCTATGTCCTGGAGCAGGGCGTCCAGGCGCGCGGTCTCGGCGTCGTACGGCGTCGCCCACTCGGGTACCGGGATGCGCGGCGGGCGGCGGTCGAAGGAGCCGGTGAGGACGCGGGTGCGCAGACCGGGGTCGAGGTCGAGGGGTTCGACAGGGTGGAGCAGGCCGACCGCTCCGCGCAGTCGCAGCGCCTCGTCCGCGCAGGCGCCGCACTCGCCGAGGTGCTCCTCCACGGCCGCCGTCTCCGCCGCCGAGCACGCGGCCAGCGCCCACGCGCCGAGCAGTGCCTTGAGCACCGGGTGCTCCAGCACGAGCGGCGCGGGCCGGGACGCCGACTCGTCGAGTTCGGGCAACGGCCGCCCGCCGTCCTCGACCGAGGCCCGGGGCATGGGGATACGCGGCGGCACGGAGCCTCCGTCGTACGCCTCGTGCTCGTCGTTCGCGTCGCTCACACCGCACCCCCTGGTCCCGCTGGTTCCGGCGGTGCGCCGGTGTCGTGGGCGGTGGACAGGAGTTGGAGGCCCAGGCGCAGTCGGCGGCGGGCCTCGTCCTCGGTGACGCCGAGGTCGACGGCGGTCTGGCGGTAGTCGCGGCGCTGGAAGTAGGCCAGCTCCAGGGCGGCCCGCAGCGGGGCCGGCATGGACGTGACGATGTAGTCGGCGCGGGCGGCGACGGAGGCGCGGCGGACCTTGCGCTCCAGTTCCTCGGTGGAGCCCTGGCCGCCCTGGGCGAGCGCGGCGGTCTCGGTGGCGCGCAGCCGCTGCACGGCGAGCCGGGCGGTCAGCGCGGCCACCCAGGAGCGCAGCGGGCCCTGCTTGGGGTCGTAGGCGTCGGGGTGCTCCCACACGTGGGCGAAGACCTCGCGGGTGATGCCGTCGGCGGCGCGCTCGTCGCCGAGGACGCGGTGGGCGAGGGCGTGCACGAGGGAGGCGAAGCGGTCGTACAGCTCACCGAGGGCCGCCGCCTCGCCGCGGGCCAGCCGCTGCTGCATCTTGCGGTCCCATCGGGGCGGTGCGTCCTTTGTCGCCATGCGGCCCCCTCACCGTGTCCGTGCCCAAGTCAAGCGTGCGCCCACCGTCTCTTCGAATGTAGTCGGCACCTCGGACAGCGCACGCCCCTTCGTGCAATTGCACGCCCCTGAGGGGGCGCGGGTGGTAGCGGACGTGTGCCTACCCGGTCCACAACTGATCGAACAGGATCGAAGGCGACTAAAACAAGCCTCTTCGGACCGGTTTCCGTTTCTGTCCCCGTGTTTCAGGGAACGGCCGCTGGGCAGCCGCGCTGCAAGGAAGCGTAGGTACGGCTTCCGTTTCCGGACGGTTTCCGGGAGTTCCGGCTAGCGAAAGGCGCGATGGTGGCCTTCAAAGTGAACGACGGCGAGCGCGGCGGCTGGTCCGTGCTCCTCGTGTCCGGCGAACTGGACCTGGTGACCTCACCGGTGCTGCGCCAGCGGGTGCACGACGTGGTCGCGGAGGGCCGCCACTGCCTGGTCGTGGACCTCTCCGAGGTGCTGTTCTGCGACTCCAGCGGGGTCGGCGTCCTCATCGCCGCCCGCCGCCTGATCCGCTCCTGCCAGGGGCACCTGCGGCTGATCCTGCCGGCCCAGGGGGCGGATGGGGGCCCCTCCCGATCGAGCGAATTCGAGATTGGGGGAGGCTCGCACGTCAACCGTGTGCTCGGCGCCCTCGGAGTGCGCCGCCTCTTCGACGTCTACCCCGATGTGATGACGGCCACAGAAGAGGACCCCGAAGAGGAGGCGGACCCCCTCTCGGCGTGACGCGTTGGTTTCCGGGGTGACGCCGTTGTTTCGGAATTTCCCCGGTCTTGGTACAAGCGACGTTTTCGGCTCCCGGACCCGTCCCGGCGTCGTACGCTCCAGCCAAGCGCACCCCACATGAGTAAGGCGGCCCGAAAGACATGGTCAGCACCGAGTACGAGCGACGGATCGCCGCCCGGTTCGCCACCTTCGACCAGGACGGCAACGGCTTCATCGACCGCGAGGACTTCAACTCGGCGGCCAAGGCGCTGCTCGCGGAGTTCGGCACGGCGGCCCGCTCCGACAAGGGACAGGCCCTGTACATCGGCGCGGAGGCGTTCTGGCAGGGCATGGCGGGCATCGCGGACCGGGACGGCGACCAGCGCGTCAGCCGCGAGGAGTTCGTGGGCGGAGCGGTCAAGCGGCTGCGCGACAACCCGGAGCGCTTCGCCGAGATCGGCCGCCCCTTCCTGCACGCGGCCCTCGACGTCGCGGACCCGGACGGCGACGGCTCGGCCACCATCGACGACACCGTGCGCGTCCTCAAGGCCCTCGGGGTGCCCGACGACATCGCCGCCATGGCGGCCGACGCCCTCGACACGGACAGCGACGGCAAGGTCGGCGAGGCGGAGATCGTCTCGGCCTTCGCCCGCTACTTCACGGTCCCGGAATAGCTCCAGGGCTCGAATAACGCTCCCGCAGCTTGTACTTGAGCACTTTGCGCAGGGTCTCGTTGCGCGGAAGGGCGTCCACGATCTCCAGCTGCTCCGGCAGCTTGTGCACGGACAGCCCTTCCGCGCGCAGATAATCCGTCACGACGGACAGGGTCAACACCCCGGCCCCCGGCGGCTGTTCGACCACCGCGCACACCCGCTCCCCGCGCTCCGCGTCCGCCAGCCCTACGACGGCCACGTCACCGACGTCCGGATGCGCGGCGAGCAGATCCTCGATCTCCTTCGCGGAGATGTTCTCGCCCTTGCGGATGATCACGTCCTTGAGCCGCCCGGTGAGGATGAGATGCCCGCTGTCGGTGACGACCCCCAGGTCCCCGGTGCGCAGAAACCCGTCCGCGTCGAAGGCCTCCGCCGTCTGCGCCGGGTCCAAGTACCCCTGGCACACGGCCTCCCCGCGCAACCGCACCTCACCGCCCTCGGCGATCCGTATCTCCATCCCCTCGGGCGGCCGCCCCTCGGTCGTCGCGAGGTTCTCGGTGGTGTCCTCCGGGTCGCCCATGGTGATCATCGGCACCTCGGTCATGCCGTAGCCGTGGGTGAGCTGGACCCCCATCTCCCGTACGACGGAGTGGTACACCTCCGGCGGCTTGGGCGCCCCGCCGCCCGCGAGCAGCCGTAGCGAGGGAATGACCTTGGTCCCCGGCTGCTTGCGCTGCTCGGCAAGGAACATGGAATAGAAGGCGGTTGACCCGCCGGCCACCGTCACCCCGTGCTTGCGGTACCCCTCCAGCGCGTCCGGCAGCGCGAACTGCTCGAACATCACCGCCGGGAAGCCGTACAGCAGCAGCATCACCGTGTAGTCGGGCCCCGCGATGTGCGCGTACGGGAAGGCCATCGACCCCACGTCCTCCGCCGTCAGCCGCAGCGCGTGCGCGAGGCACGAGCCGCCCGCGATCAGCGAACGGTCCGTGTGCAGCACGCCCTTGGGGTCGGAGGTGGTGCCGGAGGTCCAGTAGATCCAGCGGACGGAGGTGCCGTCGGTGGGCGGCGGGGGAAGCAAGTCCGGCTCTCCGTCCGGGAGTTGGGCGTCGTCGTACGCCTCGAAGATGCCCCGCGCGCCGAGCCGCCGCGCCATCCCCGTGTGGTCGAAGCCGCGCCAGGTGCCCGGCACCGCGAAGTACTCGGCCTTCGACTCCCGCAGTGCGAAGCCGACTTCGCGGTCTCGGTAGAAGGGGATCACCGGCGTCTGTACGGCGCCCAGGCGGGCCAGCGCGAAGGAGAGCAGGGCGGTCTCGATCCGGGTGGGCAACTGCCAGGCGACGACCGTGCCGGGTCGTACGCCCATGTCGTACAGGCCCGCCGCCACCCGCTCCGAGCGGTCCCGCAACTCGCCGAAGGTCAGGGCGCGGTCGTCCTGGAGGAGGACCGGCCGGTCGGGGGTCGACTCGGCGCGGCGGACGACCAGTTCCCACAGGGTGCGGGCGGAACTCAGGGAGTGCGGCGTCTCGTTCATGGTGCCCCCTCCTTGGCTGACGACTCGTCAG
Organism: Streptomyces sp. NPDC002276; assembly: GCF_053891435.1. Taxonomy (NCBI): domain Bacteria; kingdom Bacillati; phylum Actinomycetota; class Actinomycetes; order Kitasatosporales; family Streptomycetaceae; genus Streptomyces; species Streptomyces sp. NPDC002276. Next base: position 32,319 of record NZ_JBSFCQ010000027.1, read on the forward strand.
GTGACATGCTATCTGACGGGTCATCAGATAAGTACCGTCCGGCGGAGGGGAACCCATGACCACCGAACTGCCCCGCATCATCAGCGTCGACGACCACGTGATCGAACCCGCGCACCTCTTCGAGACCTGGCTGCCGGCGAAGTACCGCGAGCGCGGACCCCAGCCGCTCACCGCCGGAATCGGTGAACTCGCCTACGTGGCGGGCAAATACCAGATCACGATGGACCCGGACGGCCCGCCCACCGACTGGTGGATCTACGAGGACCTCAAGTTCCCGTACAAGCGCAACATCGCCGCCGTCGGCTTCGACCGCGACGAGATGACCCTGGAGGGCATCACGCGCGAGGAGATGCGGCGCGGTTGCTGGGACCCGGTCGAGCGGCTCAAGGACATGACGGCCAACCATGTCGAGGGCTCGCTCTGCTTCCCGACCTTCCCGCGCTTCTGCGGCCAGACCTTCGCCGAGGCGCACGACAAGGAGGTCGCGCTCGCCTGTGTCCGCGCCTACAACGACTGGATGGTCGAGGAGTGGTGCGGCGACAGCGGCGGCCGGCTCATCCCGCTCTGCCTGATCCCTTTGTGGGACGTCGAGTTGGCGGTAGCGGAGATTCGGCGCAACGCGGCCCGCGGGGTGCGGGCGGTGACCTTCTCCGAGATCCCCACCTACCTGGGGCTGCCGTCCATCCACTCCGGCTACTGGGACCCGTTCTTCGCGGTCTGCCAGGAGACCGGCACGGTCGTCAACATGCACATCGGCAGCAGCTCCCAGATGCCCGCCGCCTCCCCGGACGCACCCCCCGCCGTACAGGCCTCCCTCTCCTTCAACAACGCCATGGCCTCGATGATGGACTTCCTCTTCAGCGGCGTCCTGGTGAAGTTCCCGACCCTCAAACTCGCCTACAGCGAAGGGCAGATGGGCTGGATCCCGTACGCCCTGGAACGCGCCGACGACGTGTGGGAGGAGCACCGCGCGTGGGGCGGCGTCCGCGACCTCATCCCGGACCCGCCCTCCACGTACTACTACCGCCAGATGTTCTGCTGCTTCTTCCGCGACAAGCACGGGGTCGCTTCGCTGGACGTGGTGGGGCGCGACAACGCCACCTTCGAGACCGACTACCCGCACGTCGACTCGACCTTCCCGCACACCAAGGAGGTCGCCCTCGACCACGTCAAGGGCCTCGACGACGAGACCGTCTACAAGCTCATGCGGGGCAACGCGATCCGCATGCTGGGCCTGGACCTCGACCGGTAATGGACCTCTCGTACACGGCAGAGGAGGACGAGTACCGGGCCCGTCTGCGGGAGTGGCTCGCCAAGGTGCTCCCCACCCTGCCCGCGAAGCCGTCCCCGGACGACTGGCCGGGCAGACGCGGCTACGACCTCGGCTGGCAGCGGATGTTGTACGACGCCGGGTACGGCGATGTGCACTGGGACGCGTCTCCGACGACTCGCCTGATCTTCCTGGAGGAGACGGAGAGGGCGGGCGCGCCCTACGTGGGGGCCAACTTCGTGGGGCTGTTGCACGCCGGGCCGACGATCGCCGCCGAGGGTACGGCCGAGCAGCGGGAGCGGTGGCTGCCGCCCGTGCTGCGCGGCGACGAGGTGTGGTGCCAGGGGTTCAGCGAACCCGAGGCGGGTTCCGACCTCGCGTCATTGCGCACGCGCGCGTGGCGGGACGGCGACGACTACGTGGTGACCGGTTCCAAGATCTGGACCTCGCACGCCGAAGTCGCCGACTGGTGCGAGCTGTTGGTGCGGACGGATGCGGATGCCCCGAAGCATCGGGGGATCAGTTGGCTCGCCATGCCGATGGACGCGGCGGGGATCACCGTACGGCCGCTGCGGACGCTCGCCGGGTCCGCGGAGTTCGCCGAGGTGTTCCTCGACGAGGTGCGGGTGCCTGTCGGCAACCGGGTCGGGGACGAGAACGACGGGTGGCGCGTGACGATGGTGACGCTGTCGTTCGAGCGCGGTACGGCCTTTGTGGGCGAGGTCGTCGCCTGTCGGCGGGTGTTGGGTGAGTTGGCCCACGAGGCGCGGCGGAACGGGCGGTGGGACGATCCCGTGCTCCGGCGGCAACTGGGGCGGTTGAACGCCGAGTTCCGGGCGTTGTGGCGGCTCACGCAGTGGAATGTGAGCGAGGCGGAGGCCTCCGGCGGTGTTCCGGGTGTGGGCGGGTCGGTCTTCAAACTCCGGTACTCGCATGCGCGGCAGGAGTTGTACGACGTCGCTGCGGATGTGCTTGGGCCCAACTCCCTTGATCTGGAGCGGCCTTGGGTGCTGGATCGGCTGTCGTCGTTGTCGTACACCATCGCTGCGGGGACCTCGCAGATACAGCAGAACATCGTGGCTGAGCGGATTCTTGGGTTGCCGAAGGGGAGGTGAGCCATGCGGTTTCAACTGACGGATGATCAAAGGGCGTTGCGGGCTGTTGTGCGGGATGTGATTGGTCGTTCGTCGTCTGCGGGTCCGTCGTGGCTGGGCGCGCCCCGCGGCGGAGCCGCTGATGTATACAGCCCCGCGCCCCTAGAAGCTCCTCTGCTGGACCGGGGTTTGTGGCGTGCCCTCGGTGATCTTGGGGTGTTCTCCCTGCGACTGCCCGAAGCCGACGGAGGGGCCGGACTCGGGCTGCCCGAGGCCGTGTTGGTGTTTGAGGAGGTTGGGGCGGCGCTGGTGCCTGGGCCGTTGGTGGCCACGCATCTTGCTGCGGGGGTCGTGCCGGGGGCCGCCACCGGGGAGACCGTGGTCGCCGCTGCCGATGGGCGGCTTGTGGAGTGGCTGGACGCGGCCGATGTCGTGTTGCCGGGGGCCGAGGGGGCCGTAGCGCTGCGGTCGGTGGATCCGTTGACGCCGTTGCATCGGGTGCCGGCGCCTGCGCGGGTCGAGCCTGTCGCTGTTCTTCTTACCGCCGCCGAGCAGCTCGGTACGGCCTCGCGGGTGTGTGGGCTCGCGGTGCAACACGCCCGGACTCGTGAGCAGTTCGGGCAGCCGATCGGGGCGTTCCAGGCCGTGAAGCAGTTGTGCGCGCGGTCGCTGGTGCGGGTGGAGGTGGCGCGGGTCGCCGTGTATGCGGCGGCCGTGACCGGGGATCCGGTGGACATCGCCGCGGCCCGGCTGCTGGCCGACGAGGCCGCCGTGCGTGGGGCCCGGGACTGTCTTCAGGTGCATGGCGGGATGGGCTTCACCTGGGAGTCCGAGGTGCATCTGCATCTGAAACGGGCGTGGGTGCGGGCCCAGCGTGGTGGTGGGAGCACGGAGAGTGAGGAGCTGCTGGCGGCCGATCTGGTGGGCGGAGCGGTGTAGTGGGGCGCCTGCCTGCGGCGACCGGGACGGCTCCGACAACGGTGTCGCGGATCGTGGCACATCGGAATCACGCAGCGTTGATATCGGGTTGTGTCCTATGCGTGACTCGTCACGGCCCGGAGTCGTCCCGGGGCTCCGGTACCTTGTGTGGGATGCGAGTGGTTCAAGGTACGAGCCATGCCGGAGTTGCCTGTGAGGCGGCTCCGGATCGGGCGGTGCGTTCCGTAGTTCGTATGGCAGAACGGGCTTTCACCCCTGCCTGTTCGACTCCCCGCAATGAGCGTCGCACAGTATCCCGCACGCGTACTCCTTCGCGCTGGAATATGCCCGAAGCGCTTGTTGGGGTGACGGAACGTCAATCATGCTGTCTCGCAAGGGATTCACGTTCCGTGACCCTGGCTCTGGTCGTTGTTCTGGCCATGCAGAAAATGGCTACGATCGTGGCCCTCGTGAGGCGCGAGGCTATGTGTCCGCCGGTTCGGATGGTGTGAGCGGTGCAGGTGCTTCAAGTGCAGCTGGAGATCCGGCCCGACCCCGCAGAGGTGGGGCGGGCCAGGAGATGGGCGCGCTCCCGGCTCGCCGGGTCCGGGATAGAAGCAGACGAACCGCTCGCGGAGACGCTGATCCTGCTGGTCTCCGAGCTCGTCACCAACGCGGTGGTGCACACCGGTTGTCCGGCTGTGCTGCGGCTCTCCCTGCCGGACGAGGCGGACGAGTCGGCCACGGTCCGCCTTGAGGTCGCCGACACCAGCTGTACGGCTCCGGTGCCGCGTTGTGCGGACGGCGACGAGACCGGCGGTCGCGGACTGGCGCTGGTGGACGGCCTCGCCGACCGCTGGGGCTGGAGCGCGGAGGGCACCGGCAAGCGCATCTGGTGCGAGCTGGACCGGGGCAGTCAACCCCGGGACGCCGCAGCCGCGTTCGGGGGCGGTGTCACGGCGTACGGGGGCTTCGAGGGCTTCGCGTACGAGGCCGTGTAGGTGCTGTCTGCAAGTGCCCGGCGGAGATGCGCCGGGCCGTGCTTCCGCGCGCGCCCTGCGGTAAAGTGGCACTTAAGGAACAAATCCCCGGATGGGCGTTGACGCGACGTGACCGTGTGGTCACGCTTGTGGGCAGCGATTCGCCGCGAGGGGACGACGAGGGCTTCGGTGACGGGGGCCCTCGGCGAGTGTGGGTCGTGTTCGGCGTGGGTTCCCTCGGGGCCGGGGGCCGGGACGGGTACGCCGGAGTCGGATGGCGGCAGCGCGGTGCCGTGCTCGGGGCGGGCAGCAGCGCGCCGCCATCCGACCGTAAGTCCGGCCCTCGTCAAAACCGGACTGACCTAGAGGATGGCGATCGGGGCCACCGGGGTTCCCGTGGCGCCCACGAAAGGTTCGGGCATCGCCGACAGGAAGAACGCGTAACGGTTCTCTTGTCCACAAGCTGTGGACAACTCTTCGAGATTCCAGTTCTGGCCCTGCAACATCCCCATCTCGACCAGGTCGAGGGCGTGCACCGGCAGCCACAAGTCCTCGATCTCCGGCGGAAATATCTCGAAGGTGAGGGTGTCGTTGGCGACCGCCGCGACATCCCGCGCGTGGAACCACTCCGGCGTACGGATCGACAGACCGGGTGACGGGTAGCCGTAACCGTGCTTGTCGCCGGACAGGTACACCTGCACCTGCCCGGTCCGTACGAGCACGATGTCGCCCGCGCGGACCTGGGTACCGGCGAGTCGCTCGGCGGCCTCCAGGTCCTCCGGGGTCACCGCGTGACCGCCTTCGAGCCGGTCGACACCCCGCGCGCGTGCCACGTCCAGCAGGACCCCGCGCGAGACGATGTGCCGTGCCTTGTCGATCCCGCTGAACTCGGCGCCCCCGTGCGGAGTTACGGTGCCGGCCGGGCGGCCGTTGTAGAGCTTCCCCGAGTGCGAGACGTGCGTCAGCGCGTCCCAGTGCGTGCCCGCCTGCAACCCCATCGTCACGGCGTCGTCGCTGCACGCCACCGTCCCCGGGCCGAACAGCTCCTGGTTGATCTGCACCATCGCGTGCAGCGGGTTGACCCGGCCCGGGATCATCCCCGTCTGCACGCCGTCGTGTTGGAGGGGGAGGGCGAGCGGGATGCGGCGGCCGGTCCGGATCTCGGTGGCCGCCTCGCGGACCACCTCGTCGGTGATCAGGTTCAGCGTGCCGATCTCGTCGTCCGGTCCCCAACGGCCCCAGTTGTTCACGCGCTTGGCGATGTCGTGGAACTCCGGACCAAGTGACGGCGGTGACGTCGGTGACGGCGGCAGTGACATCGGGGGCTCCCCGGGGCTTGTCCTCAGGCATCTGACGGGTCGTAGAATCTGAGTCGAATCTAACGGACCGTCAGAAACTGCGGGAGGGGCCGGACATGGGGAACTTCTTGGCAGGCAAGGTCGTCGCCGTCACGGGCGCGGGCCGGGGCATCGGCCGCGCCGTCGCGCTCGCGGCGGCGGCCGAGGGGGCACGGGTCGTCGTCAACGACTACGGCGTCTCGATGGACGGCGCGTCGCCGACGAGCGAGATCGCCGAGGGCGTCGTCAAGGAGATCGAGGCGGCGGGGGGCGAGGCCGTCGCCGTCGCCGACGACATTTCCACGATGGCGGGTGGTCAGCGGGTTGTCGACGTCGCGCTGTCTTCGTACGGGCGGGTCGACGGTGTGGTGTGCGTTGCCGGGATTCTGCGGGAGCGGATGCTCTTCAACATGTCCGAGGAGGAATGGGATCCCGTTCTCGCCACGCATTTGAAGGGGACGTTCACTGTTTTCCGGGCTGCGTCGGCCGTCATGCGGAAACAGCGGAGTGGGACGTTGATCGGGTTCACCAGCGGGAATCATCAAGGGTCTGTTTCGCAGGCCAATTACAGCGCGGCCAAGGGCGGGATCATCTCGCTGGTGCGGAGCGCTGCGCTGGGCCTGAACAAGTACGGGGTGACCGCCAACGCGGTGGCGCCTGTCGCTCGTACGCGGATGTCGGCGAACGTTCCCATGGAGTTGACGGAGATCGGGTCGCCGGAGGATGTGGCGGCGATGGTCGTCTATCTGCTGTCGGATTCGGCTCGGGAGGTCGGGATCACCGGGCAGGTCTATACCGTTGCGGGGCCGAAGATCGCGGTGTGGGCGCAGCCGCGGGAATTGCGGGCTGGGTACGCGTCTGCCTCTGGCGGTTGGACGGTTGAAAAGATCGCGGAGTTTCTGCCGGGGTCTGTGGGGGTGGATCCGATGCCGATGCTGGCTCAGTTGCAGGAGATGGAGAGGGCTGCGCGGGAAGGGAGTCGGCCCAACGCCTAATAGCTCGGGTGGCGTTGGGTTGTTGGGCGGGTGCGGGTGCGTGGGGGCTGGTCGCGCAGTTCCCCGCGCCCCTTAGGTGGGAAACCTGAGCGGTGTTTTTAGGAGCCCCTGTGGATTTTGGATTCGCTGGCGAGGACGAAGAGTTTCGGGTGGAAGCTCGGGCCTGGCTTTCTGAGCATGCCGAAAGTGGCCAAGATCGGCGGGCTTGGGAACGCACTCTCGGCAAAAGCGGCTGGATAGGGCTGGGTTGGCCCGAATCCGGGTACGGGAATCGCACCGCCACGCTCACTCAGCAGGTCGCCTGGGCCGAGGAATATGCCCGGTCGTCGGCGCCCCCTCGGTCCGGGCACATAGGTGAGAACCTGCTTGCTCCCACCCTCATCGCGCACGGCACCGATGCGCAGAAGTCCCGTTTTCTGCCTGCTATCGCGGCCGGGGACGAGTTGTGGTGTCAGGGGTACAGCGAGCCGGGGGCCGGGTCCGATCTGGCCGGGGTGCGGACCGTGGCCGTACGGGAGGCGGACGGGTATCGGATCAGTGGGCAGAAGATCTGGACCTCGCTCGCCCATGAGGCCGACTGGTGTTTTGTGCTGGCGCGGACCGAGGCGGGGTCGCGGCGGCATCACGGGCTGAGTTTTCTGCTGGTGCCGATGGATCAACCGGGGCGTGTCGAGGTGCGGCCCATCCGGCAGTTGACCGGGACCAGTGAGTTCAACGAGGTGTTTTTTGATGGGGCGTTGGCGCTGGGCGAGCATCTGGTGGGGGGTGAGGGCGGGGGCTGGGGCGTTGCCATGAGTCTGCTCGGGTTTGAGCGGGGGGTGTCCACGCTGGCCCAACAGGTGGGATTCGCTCGGGAGTTGGGGCGGGTTGTCGAGGCCGCCGTCGCTTCCGGTGCCGTGCTCGATCCCGTCGTACGTGATCGACTCGTGCGGCAGTGGGCCGAGTTGCGGACCATGCGGTGGAACGCCCTGCGGACGCTGGGGCGGGCCGGGGACGCCGGGGCGCCCAGTGTGGCCAAGCTGTTGTGGGGCGGGTGGCATCAGCGGCTCGGGGAGTTGGCGATGTCGGTGCGGGGGGCCGGGGCGGCGGTGGGGCCTGTGGACTGGTCGCCGTCGCTGTCGTACGAACTCGACCTGTTTCAGCACCTGTTCCTCTTTTCGCGGGCCGACACCATCTACGGCGGCTCGGACCAGGTTCAGCGCACGATCATCGCCGAGCGGGTGCTCGGTCTGCCCAGGGAACCCAAGGGGGTCGTCTGATGCGCGGTGTGGTCTTCGACGGCAAGCAGATCCAGGTCGCGGATGACTTGGAGGTGCGGGAGCCGGGGGCGGGGGAAGTGCTCGTCGCCATTTCTGCGGCCGGGTTGTGTCACAGCGATCTGTCTGTGGTGGACGGGACCATACCTTTTCCCGTTCCTGTGGTTCTGGGGCATGAGGGTGCGGGGGTGGTGGAGGCTGTGGGTGTGGGCGTGACCCATGTGGCGCCCGGAGATCATGTGGCCCTGTCCACGCTCGCCAACTGTGGGACCTGCTCCGAGTGCGACCGGGGGCGGCCGACCATGTGCCGGCAGGCCATCGGGCGGCCGGGGAAGCCGTTCACGCGGGGCGGGCAGCCGGTCTACCAGTTCGCCTCCAACTCCGCCTTCGCCGAACGGACCGTGGTGAAGGCCGTGCAGGCCGTCCGGATACCCAAGGACATTCCGCTGCCGTCCGCCGCGCTCATCGGGTGCGGGGTGCTGACGGGGGTCGGCGCCGTGCTCAATCGGGCGCGGGTCGATCGGGGGGACAGTGTGGTGGTGATCGGGACCGGTGGGATCGGGCTCAATGTGATCCAGGGGGCCCGGATCGCGGGGGCGTCGCGGATCGTCGCGGTCGACGCGAACCCGGCGAAGGAGGAGGCGGCGCGGAAGTTCGGCGCGACCGACTTCCTGAGGTCCACGGAAGGGGTGCGGGATCTGCTGCCCACGGGGGCGGACCACGCCTTCGAGTGCGTCGGGCGGGTCGAACTGGTCCGGCAGGCCGTCGACCTCCTCGACCGCCACGGCCAGGCGATCCTGCTCGGCACGGCACCGGCGACGGCGGAGGCGTCCTTCCTCGTCTCGTCGATGTTCCTGGACAAGTCGATCCTCGGCTGCCGGTACGGATCGTCACGACCCCAGCGGGACATCCCGCTGTACACCCAGCTCTACCGCCAAGGGCTGCTGCTGCTCGACGAGTTGGTCACCAGGACGTATCCGGTGGAGGACTTCGAGAAGGCGGTGGGGGACCTGGAGGCGGGGCGGGTCGCGCGGGGGGTTCTGACGTTCTGACGTTCGGACGACCGTACGTGCCCTCGCTTGACGGTGGCATGGCGGGAGTTGTCCACAGGTGGGGAAAATCCCGTGGGGCGTTGTCGGTGACGGCCCGTAGCGTGCTGGCATGACCTACCGAGATGTCGTCTCACGACAGGTCCTGACCTGGGCCTGCACCGCCATAGGTGCTCGTATGCCCGTGGCCATGGCCCCGCTCGCCCTGGTCTTCCTGGTGCGCGAGCGGCCCGGCGGCTACTCGCTGGGCGCGATCATCGCGGCGGCGTACGTCCTCGGGGAGATCGTCGGCGCCCCGGTGCTCGGGATGCGGCTACGGCCCGAGCGGGCCCGGCGGCAACTGGCGGTCGGGCTCGGGCTCGGCGCGACCGGCTTTCTGGGGCTCGGGCTGTTTCCGGGCGCGCATCCCGTCGTCCTCGCCGGATTCGCGTGTCTCGCCGGGGCCGCTCCTTCCGCCGCGACCGGTGCGCTGCGCACCCTGCTCAGCTCCCTGGTGCCGGAGCGGTCCGTGGCCCAGGCGCTGTCCGTCGAGTCGATACTCACGGCGGGCGTGTGGGCCGTCGCCCCGGCGGCCGTCGCGGGGCTGGCCCTCGGCATCGCACCCCGCGTCCCCCTGCTGCTCGCGGCCGGCCTGATGGCGTCCTCGGTCGGGGGGTTGTGGCTGCTGCCGGCGGGGTGGGGGGCGGGCGACCCGGGTGGTGGGGGTGGTGCGGCGGCCTCCGGCGGCGGGGCCGGGGGTGGCGCGGGGGCCTCCGACGGCGATGGCGGGGGCGGTACCGGCGCTCGCATGCTCGCGATGCTGATCGGCGCCTGGCCGCTGTACGTCACCGGTGCGGCCAGTCTCGCCGTGCTCGGGCTCTCGGAACTCGTCCTGCCCGCCCTGCTCGAACAGCGCGGCATCGGCGTCGGCTGGTCCGGTCCGCTGCTGACCGGGATGGCGGTGGGGGGTGGTCTCGGAGCGTTCGTCCACGGCCTCCGCGGCTGGCCGGGGCTGCTGCGCACCCGCAGCCTGGTGCTGACGGTCGGGACCGCGGCCTGCGTGGCCCTCGCCGCGCTGATACCGAGCACACCCTGGATCGCGGTCGCGCTCGTCGTGGGCGGCACGCTCCAGTCGGGCGCGATGGTCACCCGCAACCTGTCCCTGCGCGAGGTGCTGCCGCCGGACGCCCTGGCCGCCGGCTACTCGGTCATGTACGCGGCGGCGAGCGTGGGTTACGCGGCGACGGGGTCGCTGGCCGGGGCGCTGCTCAAGGTGACGGCGCCGTCGACGGCGATTCTGGTGGGGGCGGGCCTCACCGTACTGCTGACCGTGACCGGGTGGTGGGGCGAGGCGCGGCGCGTGGGCCGGGTGGCGTTGGTGGCGCCGGGTGCCGATGTCGCCGTAGCGCGGTCTGTGAAGTGAGGTGCCTCGAAGCGGAGTTGGCGGTGATTCTTACGAAGCCCGGACGTCGGGCCCAGGTGCGCTTTTTGTCCGCTTATGTGCTGCGGTCGCGGGCTAGCGTTACAGCCGTCCGGTGGTGAGCGCGAGTCGCTCCGCCGGCTCCTGATCCCGCGTTCAGCGCTTCGTTTCAGCGCTTCGTTTCCGCCTTCCGTTTCCGCGTTCCGTAAGAGGAGTACCCACACATGGCTCTCGCCAAGGCCCGTGCCTTCCGCGTGTCCCGCACCTCCCGCGCCGTCCGGATCGCCCGCACGGCGGGTACGGGTGCCGTCGCGCTTGCCGCCGCGGCCCTCTTCGCCGCGCCCGCCGCCAGTGCCGCCGACGGCCACCGCGGCTCCGACTCCCGTGCCCACCACGGCAGTTCGGCCGTCTTCGTGCAGACCGACGACACGAGTGCCAACTCCGTGGTCGCCTACGAGCGCGCCGCCGACGGCACCCTCGGCCAGCGGGGCGCCTACCGCACCGAGGGCAAGGGCGGCGTCCTGGCCGGCACCGTCGCCGACCACCTGGCCTCGCAGGGGTCGCTCGCCTACGACCGGCACAACCAGCTGCTCTACGCCGTCAACGCGGGCAGCGACACCGTGACCGTCTTCGCCGTGCACGGCACCCACCTGCGTCGCGTCCAGGAGATCTCCAGCGGCGGGCGGTTCCCGGTCAGCGTCACCTTCCACGGCGACCGGGTCTACGTCGCCAACGCGCTCGGCGGCGGTTCCGTGCAGGGCTTCGTGCGGACCGGCGGGCGGCTGGTCGAGGTTCCCGCCTGGCATCGCGAACTCGGCCTGGCCGCAACCGCGTCGGCCGTGGGACAGATCTCCTTCACGCCCGACGGTTCCAAGCTCGTCGTCACCACCAAGGCCGCCGGGCAGAGCATCGACGTCTTCCCGGTCGGCCGCCACGGTGGGCCGTCCGCGCGGCCCGTGGTGACCTCGCTCCCGGGGGCCGTGCCGTTCGGCTTCGACTTCGACTCCGCCGGGCGGATCCACGTGACGGAGGCCGGGACGAACTCGGTGGGCACCTTCACCGTCGCCCGTGACGGCGCGCTGACCGCGAAGGGCACCGTCCCGACCGGCCAGACCGCCACCTGCTGGGCGGTCACCGCCGGGGGCAACGTGTACGTCTCCAACGCCGCCAGCGGCACGGTGTCCGGCTACCGGGTGGGCGCCCAGGGCAAGTTGACCGCGCTGGGCAACACGGCCACCGACGCCGGCACGGTGGACGCGGCGGCTTCCTTGGACGGCCGGTACCTCTACGTCCAGACCGGGATCAAGGGCATCGTGGACGAGTTCCGGGTCGGCGGGAACGGGTCGCTCACCGCGATCGGCTCGGTCGTGGTGCCGGGCGCCGTCGGCGGGGAGGGCATCGTCGCGGGCTGACGGGACGGGCATGCACGGGGCACGGGGCACGGGGCCCGGGTTCAGGGCGCGGCGCCGATACCGCCGTAGCTCTCGGACCCGCTGCTCCTGCCCCCGCTGCCGGTTCGGAACGTACGGCGGTACGTCGTCGGAGTGACACCGAGCGCCGTCTGAAGATGCTGGCGCATCGACTGGGCGGTGCCGAAACCCGCGTCCGTGGCCACCTGGTCCATGGACAGGTCGGTGGACTCCAGGAGGTGCCGGGCGCGTTCCACGCGCTGCTGGGTGAGCCACTGGCCGGGGCTGACCCCGGCCTCCTCGCGGAAGCGGCGGGTGAAGGTGCGCACGGACATCGCCTCCTGCTCCGCCATGTCGCGCAGCTGGATCGGCTCGTGCAGCCGGCCCAGCGCCCACGCGCGGGCGGCGGTCGTGGTCGCCAACTGCGGGTCGGGGACCGGGCGGTGGATGTACTGCGCCTGCCCGCCGTCGCGATGCGGCGGTACGACCGTGCGGCGGGCCACGTCGTTGGCGACGGCCGTGCCGTGGTCGCGGCGCACCATGTGCAGGCACAGGTCGATGCCGGCCGCGACGCCCGCCGAGGTCAGGACGTCGCCGTCGTCGATGAACAGCACGTCCGCGTCGACCTCGATCCGCGGGAAGAGCCGCTGGAAGCGCTCGGCGTCCGCCCAGTGCGTGGTCGCCGGGCGGCCGTCGAGGAGACCGGCGGCGGCGAGGACGTAGACGCCCGTGCAGATCGACGCGAGGCGGGTGCCGGGGCGGATGTGGGCGAAGGCGGCGGTGAGTTCGGGGGTGAGGACGCCCTCCTCGAAGACCGGGCCGAGTTCGTACGACGCCGGGACGATCACCGTGTCGGCGGTGGCCAGCGCCTCCGGCCCGTTCGGGACCTGGATCGCGAAGTCGGCGTCGGTGTCGACCGGGCCGGGCGGCCGGACCGAACACGTCACGACCTCGTACAGCAGCCGCCCTTCGGCGTCCCTGGGGCGGCCGAAGATCCGGTGCGGGATGCCCAGCTCGAAGGGGAGCAGCCCGTCGAGCGCGAGAACGACGACCCGGTGCGGACGGAAGCCGTCCCCGGGGGCGGCGGTGGCGGAGCCGGTGGCGGGCGCGGTGACTGTGGCCATGACCCGATTGTATGGCCCGATCCTAGCGAATGATGTCCTTCGGGCCAATGGATCGGATCGGCCGCAGGCCGGAAGCTGTATGGCGTGACCCAGACAACCGAACCGACCGCCGCTCCGACCGAAGCCCGGCCCACCTCACGGATACGCGTCCACCGCGCCTGGTTCGTCGCGGCCGTCACCTTCGTGACGATCATCGGCGCGGCGGCCTTCCGCTCGCTGCCGGGGCTGCTGATCGATCCGCTGCACCAGGAGTTCGGCTGGTCGCGCGGCACGATCGGGGCCGCGGCCTCCATCAACCTCGCGCTGTACGGGCTGACGGCCCCCTTCGCGGCGGCGCTCATGGACCGCTTCGGCATCCGGCGCGTCGTCGCCGTCGCGCTGACGGTGATCGCGCTCGGTTCCGGCCTGACGGTGTGGATGACCGCGCCCTGGCAACTCCTGCTGTGCTGGGGCCTGTTGGTGGGTCTGGGGAGTGGTTCCATGGCGCTCGCATTTGCCGCGACCGTCACCAACCGCTGGTTCACCGCACGCAAGGGCCTGGTCACCGGCATCCTCACCGCCGCCTCCGCGTCCGGGCAGCTGATCTTCCTGCCGCTGCTGTCCTGGATCGTCGAGGAGCACAGCTGGCGCCCGGCGGCCGTGACCGTGTCCCTCGCGGCCCTCGCCGTCGTCCCCTTCGTGTGGCTGCTGCTGCGCGACCACCCGGCCGACGTGGGCGCGAAGCCCTACGGCGCGACCGAGTTCGTACCGAAGCCGGAACCGGTCCCCGGCGCGGCCCGCCGCACGATCGGTGTCCTGTTCAAGGCGGTCCGCACCGGCCCCTTCTGGCTGCTGGCCGGCACCTTCGCGATCTGCGGCGCCTCCACCAACGGCCTGATCCAGACCCACTTCGTGCCCGCCGCCCACGACCACGGCATGCCCATCACGGCGGCGGCCTCGCTGCTCGCGGTGATCGGTGTCTTCGACGTCGTCGGCACGATCGCCTCCGGCTGGTTCACCGACCGCTTCGAACCCCGCCGCCTGCTCGCCGTCTACTACGCCCTGCGCGGCATCTCCCTCCTGTTCCTCCCCATGCTGCTGGCGCCGACGGTCCACCCGCCCATGCTCTTCTTCATCGTCTTCTACGGCCTCGACTGGGTCGCCACGGTCCCCCCGACCCTCGCCCTGTGCCGCGAGCAGTACGGCGAGGACAGCGCGATCGTCTTCGGCTGGGTTCTCGCCTCGCACCAGATCGGCGCGGCACTGGTGGCCTTCCTCGGCGGGGTCGCCCGGGACGCGTTCGGCTCGTACGACATGGTCTGGTACGTGTCCGGGGCGCTGTGCGCGGTGGCGGCGCTGATGGCGCTGGTCATCCGGCGGCGGCCGGTCGTGGGGATGCGGTCGGTGGCGGTGGCGTGAGGCCTACGGCGCCGAGGTGATGTTGCCCTGCGCGTCCACGGTGTGGGTCTGCCAGTACGTGTCCCACTTGTCGTCGACGTGCTGCGGCACCTTCCCCTTCGGGTAGCGCGTGTAGCCGCTCGGCGGGGTGTCGCCGTTCTTGACGCAGGCGCCGCCCGAGGTGCTGCCCACGGCCAGGACCGGGTACTCGCCCGAACTGCACATGGCGTCCTCCATGGAGAACGAGCAGGCGGACAGCAGCCCGGCGGTGGATATGACGACGGCTGCGAGAACGGCGACTCGTGTGTGCTTGCTCATGGTTGAGGTCCCCCGGTCGGTCGGTCAGTTGCTCGAATCGGTCTGAGAGCAAGACTGTCGGAGGGGAAGCGGACGTTCATGAGTACGCGGGCTCAGAACCGGACCGCGGGTTACTCAGGGAAACTGAGGAGCGATCAGAGGAACCGGCCCCGGTGGAACAGCAACGGCGCCCCGTCGTCGTTGTTCTCCGTCCCCAGCGCGGCCACCCGTCCCACCACGATCAGGTGGTCGCCCCCGGTGTGCACCGCGTGGATCGCGCAGTCGATCCAGGCGGCGGCGCCGGTCAGGCGCGGGGAACCGGAGACCGGGGACGCGTCGTAGGGCACGCCCGCGAACTTGTCCCCGCCGCTGATCGCGAAGCCGCGGCACAACTCGCCCTGGTGGGCGCCGAGTACGTTGACGCAGAAGACGCCGGCGCGGGCGATCCGGGGCCACGTCGTGGACGTACGGCCGACCATGAAGACGACGAGCGGCGGGTCGAGGGAGAGCGCGGAGAACGACTGGCAGGCGAAGCCGGCGGGGCCGGGTTCGCCGGCCGCCGCGGGGGCGGTGATCACCGTCACGCCGGTCGCGAAGTGGCCCAGTACGTGCCGGAATTCGCCCTGGTCGACCGGTGCGCGCTCGTCGTCCGCGACGCACCGGAGCTCCGGCCGCGGCAGCGCCTCGACAGGCTGCGCGGCCGGAGCGCTTCCGGACGACCTGAGGTAGCGGACGGCGGCGGCGGCCGCTCCTGCGTGTCCCATCACACCACCCATTGAAGCTGACGGTGTATCAGATAGGAAGGGGTGCGGGCCGTGCGGGTCCTGACGGCTGGTTCACAGACTCCCGGGCAGAACATGGGAGTTACGTCGCCGCACGGACCCCTTGGAGTCACCTCGGGCACACCCGCCGTCAGCAGTGTTGCGGAACGACTGCCACCGGTACCCCACCGCTGGCTGCCGTCACCTGAGGAGCACCCACCCGATGAACCGTCTCACCGCACGCGGCACGGCAGTGGCCGCCGTGGCCGGCCTCGCCCTGGCCCTCGCCGCCGCCCTGCCCGCGCAGGCCGCCGACTCGACCGTCACCGAGGCCCAGTGGCTGTCCGACGTCGCCGCCGTCACCGGACCCGCGCAGACCTACATCGACTCCCGTGCCGCCGCCAACACCTCGGGCGCCAAGCAGGCGATCGTCCTCGACATCGACAACACCTCGCTGGAGACCTATTTCGAGGGCGGCATCACGCCCCCCGCCACCCCGCCGGTGCTCGCCCTCGCCAAGGACGCGCACGCCAAGGGCATCAGCGTGTTCTTCGTCAGCGCCCGCAGCAACCTCTTCAACCTGGTCACCAAGTCCAACCTGACGTCGGTCGGTTACACCGTCGACGGCCTCTACGCCCGCACGGTCGCGCAGCTCCTCACCGAGTCCATCGCCGACTTCAAGACCTCCCAGCGCAAGGCGATCGAGGCCAACGGCTACGACATCATCGCCAACATCGGCAACAACACGACCGACCTGACGGGCGGCTACGCCGACACGACGTACAAACTCCCGGACTACGACGGCCTGTTGGACTGACGGCCGACGCGTTTCGCCCGAGTGAGGGGGACTTCCTTCACTCGGGCTAGCTCTTGTTCAACGACCGTGTCACGCCCGCGACGACCGCCGTCGTCAGCACCCAGCCGGCCGCGATCAAGGCGTAGGACAGCCATTGCGCGACGCTTCCGTCCGGCCAGTACCAGGCGCCGCGCTGACCGAGGCCGCCGATCGGGATCAGCAGGTCGAGGGTGTAGACGAGGGCGTTGAACGGCGGGCCCTGGCCCGCCTGGACCCGGATCGGGCTCCGGTGATCGAAGACGACCGTGCCGAGGACGGTCAGCGCCACGATCCACGCGCCGGCCAGCCAGGGGCGGTAGCCGTAGCCGACCAGGGCGTCGAGCAGGTGCCCCCACGCCCGGCCCGCCGGACGCAGCGTGCCCCGACGGTGACGCTGCTTGGCCAGCAGCACCTTGCGGGCGTCGTCCTCGTGGCCGACCTGCCGGTACCAGCTCGCCAACTGCTCGTAGGGCTGCGGGGCGTACCCGGGCTCGCGCCGGACCCACTCGACGCGGCGGCCCACGTCGTGCCCCGGCAGCCCGTCCTCGGACTGGAGGGAGGCGTAGCCGAACCCCTGGAGCCGTACGACACCCGGCCAGCTGTCCTCGCCGTCGTGCAGGACCGAGACATGGGCCCCGCGCAGGTCCACCGCACCGGAAGGGGGCACCGCGGGCGTGAAGTGGAGCTCCGCCGCCTGCATCCTTGAGCAGTCCAGGGCCACGTCCGAACCGTTCAAGAAGGCGCCGTCGAAGGTGAGTTGATCGGATATCTGCGCGCCGCGCAGCCGTACGGTCCCCTCGGCGGTGAACCCCTCGGAGAAGACCACCGTCTGGGCCACGGCGTTGTCCGCGACGAGCGCCGGGCCGTCGGGGTTGTCCAGCCGGGCGCCCTCCATGAACAGGCCGCCGGGCAGGTGTGCCCCCAGCAGCCGGATTCCCCCGTGGGCGGTGAACCCCCGGCGGCAGAAGACCCCGCCCTCCATGACCAGACCGCCGGCGAACAGCGCCCAGCCCTCCGGGTCCGACAACACCGCCCCGCCCAACTGGAGTTCGCCCGCGATGCGCGCCCGCATGAGCGAGAGCCTGCCGTGGAGAACCGAACGCCTCAGGTCGAGGGTGCCCTCGATGGAGGCCAACGCGGCGTCGATGTTCGGGACTTGGCAGCCGACGATCCCGATCGTCCGGGTGGCGGCTCCGTAGAGACTGGGCCCCTCCTCGAACCAGCAGCCCTCGAACCGCAGCAGGTGCCCGATCACCGCGTCGGCCAGGTCGAGTCGACCGGTGATCCGCGCGCCGATGACCCGCAGCGCGGTGACCGCCCCCGGCGGTGCGGCGTTGGCTCCCCGCGCCAGCGCCGTCACGACAGCGGCCCGAAGCGTGCGCCCGGGTCCCCAGCCCGCCCCCTCCACCGGATCGTTCTCGTCCGGTGCGCCCACGCGCAGGTCCACCAGGCGGCCCTCGGGGAAGGCGTTCCACAACTCCCGTTCGGGCGGGGTCATTTCCTCGTACGACAGCATCACCACAGCGTAGAGAGCGGAGTCCGCCGCGCGGACATCACCGCCCCCGGTACTCCGGACTCCGCCGCTCCACGAAGCTCGCCACGCCCTCCCGCGCGTCCTCCGTCGTCATGTTGATCTCCTGGGCCGCCGCCTCCGCCGCGAACGCGGTCGTGCGGTCGCTGTCCAGGGAGGCGTTGACGAGCTGCTTGGTGAGGGCGAGGGCGCGGGTCGGGCCGGTGGCCAGGCGCCGCGCCCACTCGCGGGCCGTCTTCTCCAACTCACCGTCCGGGACCACCCGGTTGACGAGGCCGAGGCGTTCCGCGTCCACGGCGGTCAGGGCGTCGCCGAAGAACATCAGCTCCTTCGCGCGTTGCGGGCCGATCAGACGGGGGAGCAGGTAGGCGCCGCCGCCGTCCGGGACCAGGCCCCGGCGGACGAACACCTCGATGAACCGCGCCGACTCCGCGGCCAGTACGAGATCGCAGGCGAGGGCCAGGTGCGCGCCCAGGCCCGCCGCGGTGCCGTTCACCGCGGCGATCACCGGCTTCTCGCAGTCCAGAACGGCCGCGATCAGACGCTGCGCGCCCAGGCGGATCATGCGGGCCACGTCTCCGGCCACCCGTTCGCCGTTCGCCGCCCCGCCGCCCCTCAGGTCGGCGCCCGCGCAGAAGCCGCGTCCGGTGCCGGTGAGGACCACCGCCCGTACGGCGGGATCGGCGGACGCTTCCGCCAACAGGCCTATCAGGCAGTCCCGTTGGGCCGGAGTGATCGCGTTCATGGCCTCGGGGCGGTTGAGGGTGAGATACGCGACCTGGTCCGAGACGGTGTGCACGACCTCGCTCATCGGCACACCGCCAGCGCGTCCAACGCCACCGCGCCCTGCCCCCGGGGCAGCACCATCAGCGGGTTGATGTCCAACTCGGAGAGCACATCGCCCAGTTCGAGGGCCATGCGCTGCACTCGCAGGATCACCTCCACCAGCGCGTCCAGGTCCGCCGGCGGTCGCCCCCGTACCCCGTCGAGCAGGGGACGGCCGCGCAACTCGCCGAGCATGTCGGCCGCCTGGTCCTCGCCGAACGGCGGCACCCGTACGGCCACGTCCCGCAGCACCTCGACGAGCACCCCGCCAAGACCGACCGTCACCGTCGGCCCGAACAGGTCGTCCTGGGTGACGCCGACCACCATCTCAACGCCCCGCTCGACCATCTGGCAGACCAGGACGCCGTCGAGGGTCACGTCCTCGTAGCGGGCGATGTCCGTCAACTCGCGGTAGGCGTCCCGGACTTGGCTGGCGGAGGTGAGGCCCACCTTCACCAGGCCCAGTTCCGTCTTGTGGGCTATCTGGCCGCCCGACGCCTTCATCACCACCGGGTAGCCCACAAGACCCGCCGCCCGTACGGCCGCCGCCGCACTGGTCACCAACTGCTCGCGGGGCACCCGGATGCCGTAGGCCCGCAGCAGTTGTTTCGCCGCGTGCTCGCTCAGTTGCTGGCCGGGGCGCATCAGGGCCTGGGCCTTGCGGAAGGACGGGGAGAGGGTGCGGGGGGCCTCGTCGAAGGGGGAGCGGTAGGCGTGGACGAAGCGGTGGTGGGAGAAGTAGGCGCGCAGTGCGGTGATGCAGTTGCCGACCGTGCGGAAGGTGGCCACGCGCGAGGAGCCCAACAGGACCTCCCGGTACGCCGGTTCGGTGCCGACCGGTGAGCCCCACACCACGCACACCAGCTTGTCGGTGCGTTCGGCCGCCGCGACGAGGTCCTCGACCAGCTTGTCGCTCAGCGGCGGGAAGGGGCCCGTGATCGGACACACCAGGACGCCCACCTCCGGGTCGTCGAGGATCGCGTCGATGATCTTCCGGCCGCGCCAGTCGCCCACCGGGTGACCGCCGTTGTCCACGGGGTTCGCCACGCTCAGGTACGGCGGTATCCACTCGTGCAGCTCGGCCTGCTTGGCGGTGGACAGTTGGGGCAGGTGCAGCCCCGCCTCGCTCGCCAGGTCGGCGAAGTGGGCGCCCGTGCCGCCGGAGATCGAGTACACGACGACCCCGTCGGCGACGGGGGGCTTCGCCCGCGCCAACAGGCTTGCGGTGTCCTGGAGTTCGTCGAGGCCGTCGACGCGGAGCACGCCGTACTGGCGCATCGCCGCGTCCACCACCGTGTCCGCGCCGGTGAGTTTGCCGGTGTGGGAGGCGGCGGTACGGGCGCCGGTCTCGGTACGGCCGACCTTCACCGCGACGACGGGCACCTTGCGGCGGGCGGCGCGGTCGGCGGCGAGGAGAAAGGCGCGGCCGTCCTTGAGGCCCTCCAAGTAGCAGGCGATGGCGCCGACTTCGGGGAGTTCGGCGAAGTAGGAGATGAAGTCGGCTGTCTCCAGGTCGGCCTCGTTGCCGGTGGGCGCCCAGTGGGAGAGGCGGATGCCGAGTTCCTGGAGCGCGAAGACCGGGCGGCCCTGGTGGCCGGACTGGGTGATGAGGGCGATGGCGGGGCCGTCCAGGTCCTCGCGGAACTTCTCGAAGGCGTTGAGGTTGGTGTTCGGACCGAGGAGGCGCAGCCCGGACCGGCCCACGGCGGCGGCCAGTTGAGCCTGCGCGAGCGCGCCCTCCTCGCCCGTCTCCGCGAAACCGGACGCGAAGGCGACCGCGAACTTCACCTTCGCCTCGGCCAGTTGCTCGATCACGGGGAGCGGGTCGGCCACCAGCACCACGGCCAGGTCGACCTGTTCGGGGAGATCGGCGACGGAGGGGAAGCAGGGGACGTCGAAGACCGTCGTACGGGTGGGATGCACCGGATGCAGTCGCGCCCCCACCCGGCCCGCCCAGGCCATGAGTTGGCGGGTGATGCCGGTGTTGGGGCGTCCCTCCGCGTCCGAGGCGCCGATCACGGCGACCGACTCGGGGCGGAAGAAACGGTCCAGGTCGGGTACGCCGGCGTACAACGGCCGCCCGCCGACATCGAGATCGTCGACGTCGGCGGGCCTTCCGTGGACGGCGGGGCCGGGTTGCTCACCGCAGGCGATGACCCGGGCCCGGCGGGAGTCGGTGGTGAGGGTGCCGTGGGTTGATCCAAGCATCGGTCCGCCCGCTCCTGTGTGACAGTCGTGACAGCACAATTAACTGACGCACTGTCAGATTACTGAACTGACAGTGCGTCAGGAACTGTCGTGCACGCAAAGAACGGACGAGCTCTAGCTCAGGGCACTCCCGCGGACGGACTTGACGGACTTGGCGAGGGCCTTCGCGATCTTCTCCGCGTCCATCGCCAGCTCGCGGAGCATCCCGCTGATGGGGTTGGTGAAGCCGGTGAAGTACAGGCCGGGCGCGTCCTTCGGGGAGCGGGCGCCGTGCACGACCGGCTTCCCCCGCGCGTCCAGCACACCGAGATGGCCGACGAGACCCTCCAGCGAGCGGACGTACCCCGTGGCCGCGACGACGGCGTCCGGCTCGATCCGCTCACCGCCGGCCAGCACCACCTTGCCGTCCTCGAACGCCTCCACGGCCGCCACGACCTCCACCCGCCCCTTGCGCACGGCATCGATCAGACCGACGTCCTGCACCGGGATCGACCCGTCCTTGACCCGGCTGTACAGCCCGGTGTCGGGCCGCGCGAGCCCCTGCTCCGACAGGTCCGGCACGCTGAGCTTGGCCATCGGCCCCGCGAGCCGGTCGACGAGCCGCACCGGCAGCCGTCGTACGACGATGCCCGTGTACTGGGCCGCCCAGCCCGCGGTCGAGCGGCGCACGATGTGCGGGGTGGTGCGGACGGAGAGCCGTACGCGCGACGCACCGCCCTCCACCAGGTCGACGGCGATCTCCGCGCCCGTGTTGCCGACGCCGACGACCAGGACGTCCCGGCCCGCGTAGGGCCCCGGGGCGCGGTAGTCGGCGGCGTGCAGGAGTTCGCCGGTGTAGGTGTCGCGGCCGGGCCAGTCCGGCAGCCGGGGGGTGTGGTTGGTGCCGGTGGCGACGACGACCGCGCTGCCGGTCAGCTCACGGCCGCCGGTCGCGTGCAGCAGCCAGCCGGCGCCGTCGGCCGAGCGCTCGATACGGGAGACCTCGACGCCGGTGACGATCTCCAGCTCGTGGACCTCCGCGTACTTCTCCAGGTAGCGCACCACGTCGTCGCGCGCGACCCAACGCCCGAAACGGCGCGGCATCGCGAGACCCGGCAGGCCTGAGAGCCGCCGGGTGGTGTGCAGGTGGAGGCGGTCGTAGTGGCCGCGCCAGGACGCCCCGACCCGGTCCGACCGCTCCAGTACGACGGCGCGGATGCCCCGCGCGCGCAGCGCGTACGCGGCGGCGAGTCCGCCGGGGCCGCCTCCGATGACGTACACGGGACGGTCTGCGTGGTTCTGTGGCGCCGGGGTCGGGGACGCTGTGGAGTCGGCCATGAGCGCGAGCGTAATCACATCCCACGTTGATGGGTCTCGGTCAAGCCCGGAATTGGTTGCGGATTGATCACGGGTGTGGAGGAGCGGGTGCGGCCGGTGACGTAGGGCGTCTGGTTGTGACGGCCGGGTGGTTGTGCACGCCTCGGGAAAAGCCACGACGCCGAGCCCGCAACGTGCGCGGAGGGGCTCGGCGTCGTGAGGCGGTGACCGGAATGTATGACGGGAAACCGGCACCGCGTTCTGGGGGGGGCGGGGGCTACTTCTTCTTCGGGCCCCGGTAGTTGGTGACCTTCGCGATCCAGGTGATGAAGTCGCCCGGGTCGGTGTTGGCGCCGTGGCCCTCGTCCCAGTAGTAGAGGTGGTTCACGTCGTCGCCCAGGTTGTCGAGGCGGGCGGCGAGGTTGGCGGCGACCGTCAGCGAGGTGTCCGAGTCCTTGGTGCCCAGCCGGATCCACCAGTGCTTGGAACGGTTCGGGTTCACCTTCTCGACCAGGTGGAACATCGGGTTCATCAGGTCGAGCTTGGCGGGGATGTCGCCGGCAACCCGCTTGCTGCTCAGGCCTGTTGAGTCGTTCTTCGCGCCGTACGCCGTGAAGTGGCGGGCCAGTGTCGTGCCCGCGCCGAACTCGTTGTTCTCGCCGGCCGACAGGTCGAAGGCGTCGAAGGCCGGGGTGTCCTTCTTGCGGGCGCCGACGTGGGTGAGGAAGTCGGCCCAGGTGAAGGTGGCCCTTCCGCCGGACCAGGTGATGAAGGTGTTGGCCTTCAGATAGGTCTCGCGGGCCGAGTCCGAGAGGGCGGCGAGGTAGGTGGTGGCCGACGGCTCCAGGTACTGCTCGACCATGTACTCGTCGAGGTTACGGGCGTTCAGCGGACCGAAGCCGCCGAGGCCGCGCAGCTTCAACCCGGCCTGGTACTCGGCGAATTGTGCCTGGAGCGCCTTCGACACGGTCTGGTCGACCTGCTTGCCGGTGCTCAGGTCGTTGCCGCCCCAGTTCCACTCGTAGGCGCCGTCCGCGTGCTCCAGGTCGGTGATCGGGCACCAGGCGCCGGTCGCGAAGATCGCGTCGGAGGCGTCGGCCGCGCCGATCTCCTTGAGGTACGTGTCGTAGATCGGGCTGTCACCGGACGCGCCGAGCAGCGAGGACAGCGCGCCACCGGCACTCGTACCCGCGGACACGATCCGCTCGACGTTGCCCGGGATACGGCCCTTGTTGGACTTCACGTACCGGACGGCGGCCTTGAGGTCGACGATCGCGGCCGGGGCGGTGCCGTAGTACTCGCCACCGGAGTTCTTGAGGGTACGGCCACGGGCGCCGGGCTCGATCACGACGTAACCGGCGGCCAGCGCGAGGAGCTGGTTGCTGGAGGTCGCGCCGCCGGTGGCGTTGGTGTTGCCGTTGGCGCCGGGGGCGGAGGCGCTCGCGGAGGTGGACGCGGAGGCGGACGCCGACGCGCTGGGCGCGCCGCTGGGGGCCGCGCCGCCGCCCATCGCCGAACCGCCGCCGCCGACCTCGGTGGCGGTCGCCACGGAGGCGGGCAGGTAGCCGCCGACGGAGTTGGCGAACAGGATCGGCGCGTTGCTCGCGTCGATCGCCTTGCCGTCGATCTCCACCGGGGCGCTGACGATCAGCGACTGGTAGGTGGCGTCGACAGGCTTGGCGACGTAGGTGATCGCCTTCCAGAAGTGGTAGACGACCTTGTGCTCCGTGCCCGCGGTGTCCGTGATCGTCTTCGTCAGCTTCGTGTAGGCGTCCGGGTCGAAGACCAGGGCGTCCGAGGAGGACGACGACGTTTTCGAGTCGCTCGCGTTCGCGCTGAGTGCGATGCCGCCGACCGCCGCGACACCGGCGGTGGCGCCGATGCCCATGACTACCGTCCTGCGCTTCACTGCCCTGTGCTTCACCGTGCTGCCTCTCGTCTTCCTGACCTTGCGCTTGCGAACGTAATCGGCGGCGAACAAAATCGTCAACAATCTGCCGGGATTCATGGCGGGCCCACAGCGGCACGGCCCGTGCACAGGATTTTCATGGCCCCCTCTCGGCTTTCTTCAGCTTCTGACGTACCGTCAGATTCATGGATGCGATCTGGCTCGACGGAGCGGAATGGCTCGCGGTCCTCCGCATAGGACTCGGCCTGTGGTGGCTGGAGAGCTGGCGGCACAAGGACAAGAAAGCCTGGTTCGAACGCGGCACCGGCATCGCCTGGGCCGCCGACGTCGCCGCCAAACACCGCTGGACCGCGGTCCGTTCGGGCTTCGACGTGATGGTCGCGCCCCGCCCGCGCACGATGGCGTACGTCGTCGTCTACGCCGAACTGGCCATAGGCCTCGGCCTGGTCGCCGGACTCCTCACCCCGGTCGCCCTCGTCGGCGGCCTGCTCCTCAACGTCCTCTACTTCACCCTCATGATCCACGACTGGGCGGAACAGGGACAGAACGCGATGATGGCGCTCATCTCGGTCGTGGCACTCTTCGCGATGTCCTGGCAGGTGTGGTCGCTGGACGACGCGATCGGATGGTTCCGATGACCGGCGAGCCGCGCTCCGGCCTTCGCTCCGACCTTCGCTCCGACCTCCGCTTCGACCTCCCCGAGGCCGACGCGTTCACCCGGACCTACTGGGACGCGGCCGGCCAGGGCAGACTGCTGATCCGCCGCTGCGCCGACTGCGGCCGGGCCCACCACTACCCGCGCGAGTTCTGCCCCCACTGCTGGAGCGAGAACGTCACCTGGGAGCCCGCGAGCGGCCACGCCACCCTCTACACCTGGTCCGTCGTCCACCGCAACGACCTGCCGCCCTTCGGACAACGAGTGCCGTACGTCGCCGCCGTCGTCGACCTCGCGGAGGGCCCGCGCATGATGACGGAACTGGTGGACTCCGACCCGGCCGCCCTACGCGCCGGAACGCCGGTCGAGGCCGTGTTCCGGGACGGAGTACCGGTGTTCAGGCTTCCGCCCGGGGAAAAATGACACACCCCGTGCACGGGGCACTTGATTCAATGGCGCGATGGCCCACATACGCGAGCGGTCCCTCCAACAGAACCCGCTGCCCGAACTGAACGGCCACGGACTCCGACTGCGCCCCTGGGACGCCGACGACGACACCGACGTCGCGGACTGGCTGCGCGGCGTGTCCGACCCCGACTTCCAGCGCTGGAACACCCCACTCCGCCCGATCACGGACCTCACCGGCGCCCGCAACTCGCTCCGCTCCCGCACCGAAGGCGCCGAGGACGGCGTCAGCGCCTCGTTCCGCGTCATGGACGCCGCCGACGATACGACCCTCGGACACATCGGCGTCAACGACATCGACCACATCATCCGCATCGCCCGCGTCGGCTACTGGACCCTCCCCGAGGCCCGCGGCCGCCACGTCGCCACCCGCGCCCTCACCCTCGCCGCCCACTGGGCCCTGACCGACCTCGGCCTGCACCGCCTCGAACTCGGCCACGCCCTCGGCCACCATGCCTCCTGCCGCATCGCCGAACGCTGCGGCTTCCCCGCCGAGGGAATCCTGCGCGGCGCGATGTTCGAGGAGGGCCGCCGCGACGCGTTCCGCGACGTCCACCTGCACGGCCGCCTGGCGACCGACCCGGAGACAGCACCGTGACGGCGATCCCCACCTGGCACATCACCGCGGACCTCGCCCCATTCCTGCGCCTGGCAGGCGACTTCCTCCAGTCCCGCCCCGCACCCCACACACTCCAACTGACGGTCACTGACACCCTGCGCAGCCGCGGACGACACATCTACGGCGACGGCGACCCGGAGTTCGGCGTCCTGGAACGCGACGGCACCGTCACGGCCACGTTCTTCCGCACACCCCCCGGCCGCCTCATGCCGACCCGCCTCACCCCCGACGAGGCCGAAGCGCTGGCAGCCCAACTCGCCGACCGAGGCACCGAGTTGCCCGGCATCATGGCCGAACAGGACACGGCGACGGCCTTCGCGGAAGCCTGGCGACGACAAACCGGAGCCGTACCCGGGACCAGTGTCCGCCGCCAACGCCTCTACCGCCTCACCGAGTTGACGCCTCCCCACCCCACCCCTCCGGGCCGCCCCAGAGTCGCGGTGGCAAAGGACCGCGAACAACTCATGCGCTGGTACGGCGAGTTCGTGGCGGCGATCGGCGAGCACGGCGCCACGATCGGCTCCGCCGAATGGGCCGACGCACGGATCTCCTACGGCGGCGTCACACTCTGGGAGACCCCCGACGGAACACCAGTCTCGATGGCCGGAGCCACGGCGAAGGTGGCCGGCCAGATCCGCGTCGCCCCCGTCTACACACCGGCGGACCTGCGAGGCCGCGGCTACGCCGGCGCCGTCACCGCGGAGGTCAGCCGGGCCGCGCGCACGGCGGGCGCGACCGAGGTACTCCTCTTCACCGACCTCGCGAACCCGACCAGCAACGCCCTCTACCAACGGATCGGATACCGCCCGGTCGCCGACTTCACCGCCTACGACTTCGGACGCGGCACCGCGCCAAGGTGATACTCGACCCATGGCAACGGAAACGGGACCGGGACCGGACCTCCACGAACTGCTGAAGTCACTACGGGTATGGGCCCCCGAAACGACAGAACTACGGACGTTCGACCCGACGACGGCACCGGACACCCCCCTCGCCCTCTTCACCACGTGGTTCGCGGAGGCGGTTACGGCGGGGGAGACCGAGCCCCACGTGATGTCCCTGGCGACGAGGGACGACGAGGGCCTTCCCGACGTACGCGTGGTGATGCTGCACGGCGCCGACACGGAGGGCTGGTCCTTCGCGACCCACGCGACCAGCCGCAAGGGCCACCAGTTGCAGCACTTCGCGTACGCGGCCCTCTCCTTCTACTGGCCCCGCCTGGGCCGCCAGATCCGCCTGCGCGGCCCGGTCCTCCCCGCATCCCCCGACGAATCCCAGTCCGACCTGCACGCCCGCTCGACGGGTGCCCTGGCAGCGGCCCTGACCGGCCACCAAAGCGAAGTCCTCCCGTCCCTGGAGGAGCTGACACATACCTCCGAAGCAGCCTGGGAACTGGCCCAACACGAGCCGGACGCACCGGTCCCGTCCTGGACCCTGTACCGCGTCTCCCCTGACGAGGCCGAGTTCTTCCAAGGAGATTCACTACGACGGCATGTTCGCCTGAGTTACGTCCGTGAGGAGCGGAACTGGGCGAAGGCGTTGCTGTGGCCCTGAGTCGTGAGGTTGCCGTTGGGCCACTCGCTTCTTGTCAGTGTCGGGCTGGAACGGACCGAGTAAAGGGCGCTTCGCTTCGCTACGCGTCGCCTACGGCGATTCCGCTGCGCTCCACCCTTGACTAGGTCCGTTCCAGCCCGGTTGAGAAGCGAGCGAGCGGCCCGGAGGAATGGGGGGCCTGGGTATGTCGGTCCCTTACGTCGGCTGCGTTGCGGGCCGGTGTTAAGGGGCGCGTCCGCGTCTCGCCAGCACGCCGGGCCGGCTTAGCGGCCAACCCCCGGTGGGGGGAGAGCCTCCCGGGAGCCCGGGAGCCCGGGAGGCTGGGGGTGGGGGAGGGGGTCTGAAAAGGTGTGTCACTTCGGACGGAAACTGACACACTTTTTCAGACCCACCCCCACCCCCCCCAGGCCGGGAGGCTTCTCTGGTTTCGGAACCGACTCCCGACCCCACCAGCCCATCGGCCTCTACGGTCCACCGGGCGGCCCATCTACGGACGGGCGCTAGCCCCGCCACCGTTTATGGGGTCGATTCCAGCGGGTCCTGGTGCCACCCACCCACCCACGCACCGACCTACCCACCGGCCAAGCCGGTTTCCTCTCAGGCGGGGCCAGGACCCGCGCGGAAGCCGAGCCGGTTCTCGTGCGTGAAGCTAGCCCCCACGCCCCTGCCCTTCTTCGGGTCTGTCCACTCAGGGTTGGCCGCTGAGCCGACGCGGCGTGCTGGCGAGGCGCGGACGCGTCCCTCTCCGCTGGGTGGGTACGCAGCCCACGTGAAGGGCTGACGTACCTGGGCCCCCCATTCCTCCGGGCTGCTCGCTCGCTTCTCAACCGGGTTGGGGCGGACCTAGTCAAGGGTGACCCGAAGGGTCATCGCCGCAGGCGACGCGTAGCGAAGCGAAGCGCCCTTTACTTGGTCCGTTCCAGCCCGACACTGATAAGAAGCGAGTGGCCCAACGGTCACTGAACAAGCAACCCCACGACCAACACCCCCTCACCCCCGCCCCAACACCACAGTCCCAGAAGAGCAGAACCACCCCCCAGTCCCGGAAGCAACCCCCAGACGCGGTAACTCCCCTCCTCCGAGCCTGACTTGACGAGCGCCTGCCTCCCCCCGTAGCTGCCTGACCGCCTCCACCAGCAAGAACAGCCCTCGCATACCAGGATGTTGGGCCGAGAGACCGCCGCCGTCCGTGTTCACGGGGAGTTCGCCGCCGGACACCAGCAAGCGCCCCTTCTCCACGAAGGCGCCCCCTTCACCCTTCGCGCAGAAGCCCAGATCCTCCAGCGTCACCAGCGTCATGTAGGTGAACGCGTCGTAGATCTCCGCGAAGTCGATCTCCTCGGGGCGGACGCCGGCTCGTTCGAAGGCCAGTCGGCCGCTGACCGCCGCCGGGGACACTGTGAAGTCGGACCATTCGGACATCGCAGCGTGCGAGACGTGTTCTCCGGTGCCGAGTACCCAGACCGGTGCCGTGCGGCAGTCTCGTACGTATTCTTCCGCCGCCAGCAGTATCGCCGCTCCGCCGTCGGACCGTATGCAGCAGTGCAGTTTGGTGAAGGGGTCCGCGATCATCGGGCCGGAGAGGACGTCGTCCACGGTGATCGGGGCGCGGAACATCGCCTCGGGGTTCAGCGCGGCGTTGGCCCGGGCCTGTACCGCCACTTCCGCCAACTGCTCGATGGTCGTGCCGTATTCGAGCATGTGGCGGCGCGCGGCCATCGCGTACTTGGCGATCAGTGTGTGGCCGTAGGGGACCTCGAACTGGAGCGGGCCCCGTGCGCCGAAGGAGAGGTTGCCGGTTCTGCGGCCCGCTTTGATGTCGGCGCGGGCCGTCGAGCCGTAGACCAGCAGCACGGCGTTCGCGTGGCCGGCCGCTATCGCGTCCGCCGCGTGCGCCGCCATGACCTCCCAGGTGGAGCCGCCGACCGCGGTGGAGTCGACCCACGTGGGGCGCAGGCCCAGGTATTCGGCCACTTCCACCGGCGGCAGGGTGCCCAGGCCCGCGGATGCGAAGCCGTCGACCACGGCCCGTTCCAGGCCCGCGTCGGCCAGTGCGCGGCGGGCCGCCTGGGCGTGCAGGGCGTAGGGGGTCGTGTCGTCGATCCGTCCGCCGTCGGACAGTGCCACGCCCACCACGGCGACGTTGCGGCTTCCCGCTGTCATGAGGGGCCTCCTCCCTCTGTGCATATCGTGCCCGGACTCCTAATATGACGGACCGTCAGATCTGGAGGGAAGTGTCATGGACGCCAGCTTCACCGCCGAGCAGGACGAGATCCGCCGTACCCTCCGCGAACTCCTCACCAAGCGTTGTGGGTTGGACCGGCTCCGGTCCGCCGTCGACAGTCCGGCCGGGCACGATCCCGCCTTGTGGGCCGCCCTCGCCGACGGGCTCGGGCTGCCGGGGCTCGCGCTTCCGGAGTCGTACGACGGTGTCGGCTGTACGACCACCGAACTCGCCCTGGCCTGCGAGGAGACGGGGCGTTTCCTCGCGCCTTCCCCGCTGCTCGCCACCGCCGTGCTCGCCGCTCCTCTCGTGCTCGCCCTCGGGAGCGAGAGCCAGCGCGCGACGCTGCTGCCCCGCATTGCCGCCGGCGCTCTGACCGCCGCTCTCGCCGTACCCGGCCCCGCCCTCACCACCGCGCTCGCCCTCACCGGCCCCAACGGCGGCGAGTGGGCCGGCGGCGGGCGTGCGGGCGGGGTGCAGGCCAGGCAACAGGGGGACGGTGGCTGGCGGTTGTACGGGCAGGTCGCTCAGGTTCTTGATGGGCACAGTGCCCGGTTGTTGCTTGTCGCCGCTCATGCCGGGGGGTTCGCGCGGTCGCGGACCCTGTTGTTTCTCGTCCAGGGGGATGCCGTCGGGCTCGTACGGACCCGGCAGACCGCGCTTGACGCGACCAGGCCGCAGGCGCGGATCGAACTGCGGGATGTGGAAGGGGAGTTGCTGGGGGCCGATGACGGGCCGCGGTTGCTGCGGGAGCTTTCCGCACTCGGTGACGCTGTCGCCACCGTGCTTGCCGCCGAGGCCGTCGGGGCCGCCGACCGGGCGTTGGAGCGGACCGTTCAACACGTCAAGCAGCGGGAGCAGTTCGGGCGCGCGATCGGGTCGTTCCAGGCGGTGAAGCACCGGCTGGCCGATGTGTATGTGCAGGTGCAGGCGGCCAAGTCGGCTGCCTACTACGCGGCTTGGGGGACCTCCCACGGGGAGCGGGTGGGCGGGCTCGCCCTCGCCCAGGCGCTGGAGGCCCTGCGCGGGGCCGCCGCCGAAGGGATTCAGCTGCACGGGGGGATCGGGTTCACCTGGGAGCACGAGGCCCATCTCTATTTCAAGCGTGCCGCCGGTGACGAGCTGCTCTTCGGGCCGGTGCACCGGCTGCGGGCGTACGCCGCCGAGGGTGCGCGTCTCTTCGAGAGCCGTGAGGTGACGGTGTGATCGGTGTGCGGCTGGTGCAGAAGGTGTCCTCGACGCCCGTGTTCGCGCGCGTCGCCCCGCATGTCGTGCCCGCCCTCGACCGGGCGGTGCACCGGCTGACGCGCGGGAAGGTGCTGCTCAGCGCGCAGATGCTGCCGGGGGTGGTTCTGACGGCGCGGGGTGCGCGGAGCGGTCAGCGGCGGAGTACTCCGCTGGCCTGTATGCCGGTTGAGGACGGGTGGATTCTGATCGGGTCCAACTTCGGGCGTACGGGCCATCCCGCCTGGACCCACAACCTGATCGTCCATCCCGACGCCGAGATCAGCTGGAAGGGTGCGGAAATCCCGGTCACCGCGCGGCTGTTGGCGGGGGAGGAGCGGGCCGAGGTGTGGAAGGCGGCGCTGGTGTTCTGGCCGCCGTATGCCACGTATCAGGCGCGGGTGGAGCGGGAGATCCGGCTGTTCCGGATCACACGCAGGGCGGGCGACGGTCCACCTGGGTGAACCGCCGCCCGCGAGACAGGACTTGGGACCTGAGAAGTCAGAACCTGGGAAGCAGGAACCGCTACTTCGTCGGCTTCTTGCCGGTCACGCCCAGGTGGACCAACAGCGCCAGGTTCGGCTTGAGTTCAGCCTGCTTGACGCCCCACGTCTGGAAACCCTTCTGGTGCGAGGCGACCGCCGCGAGCATCGCGACCAGTGAACCGGCGACCGCCGCCGGGTTCACGTCCTTGTCGACCTTGCCCTTGGCCTGCAACTCGGCGACCGCGTCCGAGAGGGAGTTGTTCACGGAGTTGAGGATCTTCATGCGGATCTTGTAGAAGCGTTTGTCGCCCTCGGCCGCTCCGAGGTCGACGACCCGCAGGATCGCGTCGTTCCTGCGCCAGAACTCCAGGAATCCGTCCACGAGTTCCTGGGAGGTCTGCCAGCCGGCCTTGCCGACCCATGACCGGCCGGCGAGCAGTTCGGTCAACTGCCCGCCCTCCGTAGCCATTTGCTCGGCGATTTCCAGGACGGCGCCTTCGACGTCCGGGAAGTACTGGTAGAAGGTCGCGGGTGAAGTCCCCGCCTTCCGGGCGACATCGATGACTTTGACGTCCCGGTAGGGGGAGGAGCTGAGCATCTCGCTTAGGCAGTCGAGCAGCTTCTGCCGGGTCGCCTGCCCACGCCGGCCGGCCACGCGGCCGTCGACGGTACGCACTTGTCCTGTCATGCCGTCAGCTTACCGAGGGGTGATCGGAGCGCGATTCGGCCGACTGCAAATGGGGTGCACGAGGGTCCAGAGGGTGGTGTGCCTGGTCTGCGGGGTGCGTGCGTCGCCGCTACTTTGACGGTATGGCCGAAAACAGGGCATCCGCGTACGGAGAGGGCGTCCCCTGCTGGGTGGACGCGCAGCTGCCGGACCTGGCTGCGGGCAGGCGGTTCTACGGTGAGCTCTTCGGGTGGACCTTCGAGGAGGCGTACGGCGGTTCCGTGTGGGCCCGCAAGGACGGTGAGCCGGTCGCGGCGCTCGCCCACAAGGCGGACGGGCGGATGCCGACCGTGTGGACGGTGTACTTCGCGACGCCCGACGTGGTGCGGCTGACCGGGCGGATCCGGGACGCCGGCGGGCAGGTCGTGATGGCTCCGCTGCCGGTGGGGGAGCTGGGTACGGCCGCCCTCGTCGCCGATCCGGAGGGGGCCGTGTTCGGGTTGTGGCAAGCGGCCCGGCACCCGGGTTTCGGGCTCCGGCACAAGGCGGGCACCTTCGGCTGGGCCGAGCTGTACGCCCGCGACACGGAGAGCGCGAACACTTTCTACGGCGGACTTTTCACAGACGCCCTCTTCGGGCCGGAGGCCGCTCCCGACTTCGGGCGGGCGCCCGTGTCCGACGTGTTCCCGGTGGAGATGCCGCCGCATTTCCTCGTTCACTTCCGGGTCGAGGACATCACCGCCGTTCTGGGGGCCGTGCGGCGGCTCGGGGGGCGGGTTCAGGTCCCGCCCTTCGAGACGTCGTACGGAAATGTGGCCGTCGTCACTGACAATCAAGGGGCG
This sequence comes from Streptomyces sp. NPDC002276, assembly GCF_053891435.1. NCBI lineage: Bacteria > Bacillati > Actinomycetota > Actinomycetes > Kitasatosporales > Streptomycetaceae > Streptomyces > Streptomyces sp. NPDC002276. The sequence continues at coordinate 64,924 of NZ_JBSFCQ010000027.1, forward strand.
TCGTTCGCGTTGCAGCAACGTTGACACCTGGACGTTTGTCCGGAGATATGCCGAGACACCCCGATTAGTCGCCGGGTTCGCAACCTGTGGCCCGGCCAGGAAGAATCAGGGTGCGTGCCGCCATGGCGGTGCGGTGGTGAGACGCTGCACGGGGTCGCGTACATATGTGGGTGGCGTGGCCCGTACGGGGAGGTGGCAGGCAAGTGGTGGATCAGCTGACGCAGCACGATCCGCGGCGGATCGGGCCGTTCGAGGTGCTCGGACGGCTGGGCGCGGGCGGCATGGGGCTGGTCTATCTCGCGCGCTCGGCGTCCGGCCGGCGGGTGGCGATCAAGACCGTGCGGACGGAACTCGCCGAGGACCAGCTCTTCCGGGTCCGTTTCACGCGCGAGGTGGAAGCCGCGCGGGCCGTCTCCGGGTTCTACACGGCCGCGGTGGTCGACGCCGATCCGCGGGCGGCCGTGCCGTGGCTGGCCACCGCGTACGTTCCCGCGCCCTCCCTCGAAGAGATAGTGAACGAGTGCGGGCCGATGCCGGCCCAGGCGGTGCGCTGGCTCGCGGCGGGGGTCGCGGAGGCATTGCAGTCCATTCATGGCGCCGGGCTCGTGCACCGTGACCTGAAACCCTCCAACGTCCTCGTCGTCGAGGACGGGCCGCGGGTCATCGACTTCGGTATCGCCTCCGGCGTGTCGAACACGCGTTTGACAATGACGAATGTGGCCGTGGGTACCCCGGCCTACATGTCTCCCGAGCAGGCCAAGGACTCCCGCAGCGTCACCGGCGCGAGCGACGTGTTCTCGCTCGGCTCGATGCTCGTGTTCGCCGCCACCGGACACCCCCCGTTCCACGGCGCCAACCCGGTCGAGACCGTCTTCATGCTGCTGCGCGAGGGCCCCGACCTCGCCGGTCTCCCGGACGAACTGCGCCCCCTCATCGAGTCCTGCATGCAGATGGAGGCCACCGGCCGGCCGAACCCGGCCGACCTCCAGGCCCAGCTCGCCCCCCACCTCTTCGGCTCCGGTTCCGACGACAGCGGTACGGCCTCCGCCTGGCTGCCCGAGCGCGCGGTGACCCTGATCGAGACCCGGCGCGGCGGACGCCCGCCCGTGAAACCGACGCCCACCGCGGGCCGTAGCGGCGGCGGGCGCGCCGCCGTACCGCCGCCGCCCTCCCACGACCCCGTGGTGCCGGTCCCGGTCGGCGCCCCCGACACCGGGCCCGTACGGCTGGCCGGGGCGCCCGTGCCGATCGGTCCCGGCCCCCGGGTCGCCGACGCCCGCGCCGCCGCCGTGAAGGCACCCCCTCCGGAGGCCGGCCTCGTCGCCTCCTGGTCCCGGCCCCGGCCCGGCGTCAACGGCACGGACGCCGCCGTGGGACCCGCTGTACCCGTACCGCCGCCGCTGCCCCCGGAGACCGCCTCCGGCTGGCGCCCCTGGCGGTTCCGCATGTCGAACGACGTCTGGGGCACCCCCACTGTCGCCGGTGACCTCGTCTACGTCACCTCTTTCGAGGTGCACGCCCTCGACGTGCAGACCGGCCGCCGTTCCTTCAAGACCAGGGACGTCGCCTGGTCGATGGCGGTCGCGGACGGCCGTATCCACGCCTCGGACGGCCCCACCCTCTTCGCCCTGGACGCCCGCGAGGGCGGTGACCTGTGGCGGCTGTCCACCGAGGCCTGGGTGTACGCCCTCAAGGCCGAGCGCGGCACCGTCGTCACCGGCACGCGCGGCGGCGGAGTGCAGGGCTGGGAGGCGGCCACCGGGCAGCAGCTGTGGCAGCTGACCGGCGCGCAGACCGACTTCGAGTCCCCGGAGGCGGGCCCCGCGCTGCACGACGGCACGGTCTACGTGTGGCAGGACGCCCGGCTGCGCGCCCTCGACGCCCGGACGGGCGACGAGCGCTGGTCGTACCCGATCGGCGACGCGGCCTCCTGCGGGGGCGTACCCGTACGGGTCACCGCCGCCCCGGACGGTCAGGTCTACGTCGCCGCCGGCACCCGCGTCCTGTCCGTCGAGGTGGCGAGCGGCCGGGTCCGCTGGCACTTCGAGGCCCCCGCGGTCTTCCTCTGCGCCCCGACCTTCGCCCCCGGCCCCGCGGTCACCGGCGGCGGCATCTACCTCGCCGACTATCTCGGCACGGTCTACGCCCTCGACGCCGCCGACGGCCGCGACCGCTGGCGCATCGCGACCGAACCGCGCGCCTCCATCGAACCGGTCCTCGTCGCCGCCGGACACGTCCACGTCGGCAGCGGCAAGGGCCTCTACACCCTCGACGCCGTCACCGGCACCCCCAAATGGCGCTTCCAGGCGGGCGGCGACATCGTGGGCGCCCCCGCCGTCGCCGAGGGCCGGATCCACTTCGGCTCCACCGACCACCTCCTCTACACCCTCAAGGCCGACGACGGCCGGCTCCGCTGGAAGCTCGCGACCGGCGGCGAGATCACCGGGGCGCCCGTCGTCCGGGACGGCGTCGTGTACGCGTGCAGCAAGGACCGCTGCGTCTACGCCCTCGACGCGGAGAAGGGGACGGGCACCGCAAGGACCGCGTGAGCGGCGCCCGTTGAGGTCGGTACCATGATCGGATGCAGACGCGGGGGCGCAGGCTCAAATTCACGGCGGTACTGGCACTGACGGTTCTCACCCTCACCGGCTTCTCCACCGGACGGCACCACAGCACCAGCCGTCACCGGAGCGGGAGCGGCAGTGGCGGCGGGTGCAGCAGTTCGAGCCAGGACCACGACACGTCCACTCCACGTCGGTCCAACTACCGGTCCACGCCGACCTCCACGGCCTCCGGGGACGGGAACTCGGCACTCGGCCGGGTGACGCTGGTGAGCTGCGCGACCGACGCGAAGCCGTACGCCGTCGTCGAGATCACCAACCCCAACAACCGCAAGCTCACCTTCGACCTCTCGGTGACCTTCATGGACAAGCAGGACCTGAGGATCGAGGACGCCCACCCGAAGAAGACCGTGCCCGCGAACGGCACAGCGCGCGTCAAGGTCAAGTTCGGTGGTGGGAAACCCGGCGAGGTGCTCGACCACTGCGAGGTGGATCCCACGGCTCTCTGGGAGTGACTCCCGCCCTCACCTCACCCGGAACCCGTTCCCGCGGGCGGCGAACAACTCCGCCTGCCGTTCGGCCGGGAGATTGCCGAGGGCGATCAGCGGCGGCGCCTGCGCGTAGGCCTGCGCCCGCGCCGCCTCCTTCGCCGCCCACAACGCCCGCACGGTGCCCTGGACACCCTCGGCCGGATACCCGGCGATGACGGCCGCACAGGCCACGGCCGCCTCCAACGCCCCGCCGGGCGGCGCGAGTTCGGACACCAGCCCGATGTCGTACGCACGCTGCGCCGAGATCCTCTCCGCCGTCCCCATGAGCATCATCCGCGCCACCTCGCCGTACGGCATCCGGTGCGCCATCAGCACCGACTCGTACGCGCTGACCATGCCGTAGGTGGTGTGCGGGTCGAAGAACACGGCGGTCGGGTCGGCGACGACGAACTCGCTCTCGCCCAGCAGATAGAAGGCCCCGCCGCAGGCCATCCCGGACACGGCGGAGATCACCGGTTTCCACAGGTCGTTGGCCTTGGGCCCGATGTGGAGGAGCGGATCGTCCTGCATATAGGGCGAGTTGGGCTGTGGCACGACCGCGTCCCGGTCGAGGCCGGTGCAGAACGCCCGCTCCCCGGCCCCGGTGAGAACGACCGCCCGCACGGAGTCGTCGAACCGCAACTCCCGCCATACGGCGGCCAGTTCGGCGGCCGTGGCGAGGTCGACGGCGTTGAGCCTGTGCGGCCGGTCGAGGGTGACGACGGCGACCCCGGTGTCCTTGTCGGCGGCGATCCGCAGCGTCATGACCGCTCCAGAACCCACTGCGGAAGCCCGTCCGCGTCGAACACGACCTGCACCCGCGCCCCGATCCGAACCCGCTCAGGAGCAAGGGAGTTGAGGGCGGCCCCCGGCCCGCTGACCAGATTCCCGACCAGCCGGATCCGCGGGACGTCGACCAGCTCGACGACGATCACGTTGTACGGCGCGACGGCCGCGTAGTCGGGCAGCAGCGGCGGATGCGGGAAGACGTACGACCACACCCGCCCGCGCCCGCTCACCTGCCGCCACTCGCTCGCGAAGGACTGGCAGTGGGGGCAGCAGGGGCGGGGTGGGAAGCGGGGTTCGGCGCAGTCGGCGCAGGTCTGCACGCGGAATTCGCCGGCGCGGGCGTACTGCCAGAAGGGGGCGCCGTCGGCGTCGGTGACGGGGGAGAGCATGGCGGTCAACTCCTCAGTAGGAGTGCGGAGGTGGGGACGCCCTCGCCCGCCGTCACCAGGCAGGTGGCGGCGTCCGGGACCTGGGCGGTGCTGGTGCCGCGCAACTGCCGTACGCCCTCGTTGATCAGGTTGAAGCCGTGGACGTACGCCTCGGAGAGCCCGCCGCCGCCGGTATTGAGGGGGAGCCGCCCGCCGATTTCGAGGGCGCCGCCCTCCGTGAAGGCACCGCCTTCGCCTCTGCCGCAGAAGCCGTAGCCCTCCAGGGAGAGCGGGACGAGGGCGGTGAACGCGTCGTAGATCTGGGCGACATCGACGTCCTGCGGGGTGAAGTCGGCGTGTTTCCACAGGTGTCGGGCGGCGGTCCAGGCGGGGCCGGTGAGCGGGTCGTCGTTCCAGTAGTTGACCATGCCGTGGTGCTGGGCGGGGAGGCCCTGGGCGGCGGAGTGGACGTAGACGGGGGTGCGCCGGCAGTCGCGGGCGCGCTCGCGCGAGACGACCACACAGGCCAACGCCCCGTCCGTCTCAAGGCAGTTGTCGAAGAGGCAGAGGGGTTCGCTGATCCAGCGGGAGGTCATGTACATCTCGCGGGTGAGCGGGCGGTCGTACATGATCGCGGCCGGGTTCTGGTTGGCGCGGTTCCGGCAGGCGAGGGCGACGTTGAAGAGGTGGTCGCGGGTCGCCCCGTACTCGTACATGTAGCGACGCGTCAGCATGGCTATCTCATCCGCCGGCCGGAGGAGTCCGAAAGGGCGGGTCCACTGGGCGGGGGTGGGGAGTTGGCGGGTCGTGTTCGTCCACGGTCTCGCCCCGCTGCCGCGTTTCCGGGACCGCCAGGCCACGCCCACCGTCGCCTGTCCGGCGGCGATGGCGGTCGCGAGGTGCGCGACGGTCGCGCACGAACCCCCGCCCCCGTACCCGATCTTGCTGAAGAAGGTCAGATCCCCGAAGCCGACCGCCTTCGCCAGCTCGACCTCGTCGGTCTCCTCCATCGTGTAGGAGGCGAGGGCGTCGACCTCGCCGGGCGCGATGCCCGCGTCGTCGAGCGCGGCGAGTACGGCACGACAGGCCAAGGTCCGTTCGTCCTCGGGGAGTTGCCTGGCGAAGGAGGTCTGTCCGATGCCGACGATCGCGGTCGCGTCCTTCAGTCCGGCCATGCGCTGTCCGGCCATTCTCCGTGCACCTCCGAGTGACACCGGGAAAGCTGACAGGTCGTCAGGCTACAGCTAATCTGACGGGCAGTCAGCTACTGGGTACAGGGAGGCCGTTCATGCGCGGAGACATGGAATGGGGCAGCATCCCGGGCCTGGTCCGGTCGGCCGCGGAACGGTACGCGGACGCCGAGGCGGTGGTGGACGGCCGGACCAGGATCTCGTACGCCGAACTCGGCGCCCGGGTGGAACGCGCGGCGGCGGCCTGCCTCGCCGCCGGAGTCGAGGTCGGCGACCGGGTCGGCATCTGGGCGCCGAACTCGCTGGAGTGGATCGTCTCGGCGCTGGGCGCGGTGTCGGCGGGCGCGGTCCTGGTGCCGCTGAACACGCGCTTCAAGGGGGCCGAGGCGTCGTACGTACTGCGCGGCAGCGGGGCACGGCTGCTGTTCGTGACCGGGACGTTCCTGGGCACGTCGTACGTGGCGTCGCTGCGGCGGGCGGCGGGGGAGGGGGCAGGGACGGGCGACGGTCCGTTGCCCGGGCTCCCGGCGCTGGAACAGGTCGTGGTCCTCGCCGACGACGCACCGGCCGACTTCCGCACCTGGAAGGACTTCCTGGCGGGCGGGGAGGGTGTGGGCGAGGCGGAAGTGCGCGAACGAGTACGGGAGTTGGACGGCTCTACGGTCTCGGACATCATCTTCACCTCGGGAACGACGGGCCGCCCGAAGGGTGCGGTGATCACCCACGCGCAGACCCTCCGCGGCTACGAGATCTGGAGCGACCTGGCCGGGCTGCGGCAGGGCGACCGCTATCTGATCGTCAACCCGCTCTTCCACACCTTCGGCTACAAGGCGGGCGTGATCGCCTGTCTGATGCGGGGCGCGACGATGATCCCGCAGCCGGTGTTCAACGTGGACACGGCGCTGGCGAACATCGCGGCGGAACGGGTGTCGGTCCTCCCCGGCCCCCCGACCCTCCACCAGTCCCTCCTGGACCACCCGGCCCGCGACGCGCACGACCTCTCCGCGCTGCGGCTGGTGGTGACCGGGGCGGCGGTGGTGCCGTTGCGGCTGGTGGAGCGGCTGCGGGGCGAACTGGGCGTGGGCACGGTCCTGACGGCGTACGGCCTCTCGGAGGCCAGCGGCATCGTCACGATGTGCCGGCGCGGGGACGACCCGTCGGTCATCGCGTCGACGTCGGGGCGGGCGATCCCGGGCACGGAGGTCCGCGTGGAGGCGCCTGTCGGCTCCCCGGGCGAGGTGCTGGTGCGCGGCTTCAATGTGATGCGCGGCTACTACGAGGACCCGGCGGCGACGGCGGAGGTCCTGGACGGCGAGGGCTGGCTGCGTACCGGTGACGTGGGCGTCCTGGACGAGGCGGGCAACCTCCGTATCACCGACCGGATCAAGGACATGTTCATCGTCGGCGGCTTCAACGCCTACCCGGCGGAGATAGAGCAGTTGCTGGGGCTGCATCCCGATGTGGCCGACGTGGCGGTGATCGGCGTACCGGACGCACGGCTCGGCGAGGTCGGGAAGGCGTATGTCGTCCGACGGCCGGGGGTGACTCTGACCGGCGACGACCTGATCGCCTGGGCCCGCCGCGAGATGGCGAACTACAAGGTCCCGAGGGTCGTGGAGTTCGTGGGGGAACTGCCTCGGAACGCGAGCGGGAAGGTGGTGAAGGGCGAGCTGCGGGGGGCGTGACCCGTCGTGACGCGCGGTATGGTGGCTGGTATGGCGACGAAGAAGTACACCGTCACGCTGCCCGAGGAGCTGGCCGAGGAGATTCGGCGGGAGGTCGGGAGCGGGGGGTTCAGCGCGTATGTCACCAAGGCCATAGAGCGTCAGCACGAGCGGGATCGGCTGGGGGAGCTGGTCGCGTGGATGCAGGAGGAGAGCGGTGGGCCGCTCACCCCGGAGGAACTGGCGGCGGCGGAGGCGGAGCTGGGCGATGCCGAACGCCAGGTCGACGGACCTGCCGCGTCCGGTCACTACGAGCTTCCGATGGCGGGATGAATGGCACTCGACTGCTTGGTGCTGGACAGCGAAGGGCTGTCGCGGGCGGCGCTGCGGGATCGCGGGATGACGGCTCTGCTGGCGGCCGCCCACAAAAAGGGGCTTCGGGTGGTGACCAGTTCGATGACCTTGATCGAGGCCTACCACAGCCAGGTCCGTCGTGAGGCCTGGAGCTGGGTGACGTCCCGCATCGTCGTGGAACCCGTGACACGAGAAGTCGCCGACGCCGCGATCAGCCTGCTCAGGGACACCGGCCTGCACGGCCACAAGTACGCCATCGACGCCGCCCTCGCGGTGATCGCCGGGCGGCAGCCGGGCGGTGTCGTGCTGTACACGTCCGACGCGGACGACATGCGGAAGCTGTGCCCGCCGAGGGTGGCCGTCAGAGGCCTGTAGGACCCGGGACCGGGGACCGGTACCGGACGTGCATCGGCCGCGACGGCTCCCCCTCGGTGCCGCCGCGGCCGATCCCCCGTACTGGGAGAAGGTCTAGCCGGGTCCGGATGTCACGTCACGTGGGTGTTGTCCGGGGTGACGGTCCCGCCGTCCTCGTCCTCGTCCGCGATGACCGTGACGTGGGTGTTCAGCGGCTTGATCGGGCTGCCGGTCACGTGGGTGTTGAGCGGTGTGATCTCCTCACCGGCGGGTTCGTCGGTGACGTGGGTGTTGTCCGGCGTGACCGTGTCGTTCTCGGTGTCGCTCATGGTGGTGCCTCCCCTGTTGGAACAAGTCGGAACTGTGAGAGACCCGTCCGGTCACTCCCCCGAGGATGACCGGACGGGCACTCGGTCGCCCACCCTAGATGCCGGGCCCGGCGACTTCACCGGCGGTCCGCCTGCCCCCCGACGCGACGGATCGACTACGTAGAGACTGCCTGGCGGCGATAAACGAACGATGAACGCCGCCCGGGGCCCCGGCCGTGCGGAGGGGGAGCCCTAGGAAGTCGAAGTCGCGACCTGGGTGAGGAGCGAGCGCACCTGCGCGGCCTCCTGCGAGTCCAGCCCCTCGTAGATGTCGAGGGCTTCCTGCCAGCAGACCTGGGCCCTCCCGGAGTGCCCGATGCCGTTCAGCGCCTTGCCCAGCACGGTGAGGACATGCGCCCGCCGCCACTCGCCGCCGATTCCCCGCAGGACGGTGAGTGCCATTTCGGCGTTGCTCGCGGCGCCGGCCTGGTTGCACGCGTCGAGGTCGACCTCCGCGAGCCGGCAGAGCGTCATCCCCTCCCACAGGCGCTGGCGGCTGGAGCGGAAGACCCGGAGGGCCTCCTCCAACTGTTCGGTGGCGTTGGCGTGCTGGCCCGTCTTGCCGAGGGCCATGCCGAGCGCGTAGTGCCCGTTCGCGCCGCGCAGGGAGTGGCCCAGGTTCTCGTAGATGTCGGTTCCCTGCCGGGCGAGTTCGACCGCCGATTCGGCACGGCCTGTCGCGAGGTGCAGGCGGGACAGGTTGCAGAGGCCGGCCGCCGCTCCCGCCATGTCGCCGCAGTGCCGGAACTTCGTGATGGCCCGGCCGAAGTGGTCCTCGGCGTCCTGGTGCCGGTTCTGGTAGAAGGCGATGCTTCCCAGGATGTTCGCCGCCCAGCAGGACGGCAGCAGGTCGTCGGTGGTCTCCGCGAGCCGGAACGCCTCCTGCGCCTCCCGGTACGCCATGTCGAAGAGCCCGGAGAAGAGGCGCGCGTTGCTCAGGACGACCGAGGCCCGCGCCTGTGCCCGGACGTCGCCCTCGGCCCGCGCGGCGTCGCGCAGGGCCGCCGCGGCCGCCTCGTACTCCTTGGAGTTGGCGCCCGACTCGGCCAGGTCGACCGACGCCCACAGGAGGTCGATCGCACGGCGCAGGGTGGCCTTCTCGGTGGACTGCCGTACGCAGGCGAGCAGCGGTACGGCCTCCGAGTAGAGCCAGTCCCACGCCGCCTGGCGGTTCGCGAAGGTGAGGCCCTCGACGGCGGTCGGCTCCAGGTGGTCCACCAGCCGGTCGCCCGGCCGCTCGATCCCGTAGACCCCCGCCGCCGTGGCCAGATAGAAGTCCAGCAACCGGGAGATCGCCGCACCCCGCTCGCTCGGCGACGACTCGTCCCGCTCCGCGCACGCACGCGCGTAGAGCCGCACCAGGTCGTGGTACCGGTAGCGGCCGGGCGCCGCCGACTCGACGAGCGATGTGTCGACGAGGGACTCCAGGACGTCTTCCGTCTCCTCGACGGACAGGTCCAGTACGGCCGCCGCCGCGGCGAGGGAGATGTCGGGGCCGTCGGCGAGGCCCAGCAGGCGGAAGGCGCGTGCCTGGGCCGGCTCCAACTGGCCGTAGCCCAGCTCGAAGGTGGCCTTCACGGCGAGGTCGCCGGCCTGGAGTTCGTCCAACCTCCGCCGTTCGTCGGCGAGTTTCGCGGCGAGGACCGAGACCGTCCAGGTGCGGCGGGCCGCGAGCCGGGAGGCCGCGATACGGATCGCCAGCGGGAGGAAGCCGCACGCGGCGACCACGTCCAGGGCGGATTCCCGTTCGGCGGCGACGCGTTCGGTGCCCACGATCTTCGTGAAGAGCTGCAACGCCTCCTCGGGGGACATCACATCGAGGTCGACGAGATGGGCCCCGGCCAGGTCGACCATCCGGACACGTGAGGTGACCAGTGCGGCGCAGCCCTCCGTGCCCGGCAGCAGTGGCCTGACCTGGGCCGCGTCCCGCGCGTTGTCGAGCAGCACCAGCACCCGGCGGCCGTCCAGCACGGACCGGTACAGCGCCGACCGCTCCTCCAGCGAGTCCGGTATCGCCGAGTCGGCGGTGCCCAACGCCCGCAGGAACGCGCCGAGTACGGTCTCCGGTTCCGCCGCGCGGGAGCGCGCGCCCTGGAGGTCGACGTACAACTGGCCGTCGGGGAAGGCGGATCGGGCCTGGTGGGCCACGTGCACCGCGAGGGTCGTCTTGCCGACGCCGCCGATGCCGGCCAGTGCCGACACCGCCATGACGCGGCCCTCGGCCGACGCCAGGACCTCGCTCAGTTCCGACACGAAGGCCGAGCGGCCGGTGAAGTCCGGGACCGTGGCCGGGAGTTGGTGGGGGCGGACCGGTGCGGGCGCGGTCTCCGCCGCGGGTGCGGACGGTTCCGCGAGGGCGGGGTCGGCCTGGAGGATGCGCTGCTGGAGCTCGCGCAGGCCGGGGCGCGGGTCCACGCCCAGTTCGTCGGCGAGCAGCCGCCGGGTGTCGGCGTACACCGCGAGGGCCTCGGCCTGGCGGCCGGAGCGGTACAGGGCGAGCATCAGCAGCTCACGGAACCGCTCCCGGAGCGGGTGGGCCGCGGTGACCGCCGTCAGTTCGCTGACCGCCTCCGCGTGACAGCCCTGCTCCAGGTCCATGTCCAGCCGGGATTCGAGGAGTTGGAGCCGCCACTCCTCCAGGCGGACCCGCTGGGCCCCCGCGTACGGGCCCGGCAGTCCGGCCAGCGGCTCCCCGTCCCACAGTGCCAGCACCTGGCTCAGCAGGTCCCGCGCATGGCACAGGTCGCCCGCCGACTTCGCCTTCTCCGCCTCCGTCGCCAGGTCCTGCGCCACCGCCGCGTCCAGCGCGCCCTCGGGCAGGCCCCGTACGGCGTACCCGCCCGACTCGCTGACCAGGACCCCGGCGTCCAGGGCCTTCCGCAGCCGGGACGCGTACGTACGCACCGCGGCCAGTGCCTGCGGCGGAGGGTCGTCGCCCCACAGGGCGTCGATCAGCTCCGCGGCGGTCGCCGTCCGGCCGTCGCGCAGCAACAGCGCGGCGAGCAGGGCGCGTTGCTGGGGAGAGCCCATGGGCAGCGGAACAGGGCCCCGCCAGGCACGTACCGGACCGAGCACACTGAAGCGCAGCGCCGTCGACTCGTCCGAGTCGGAGCCGGGGCGCCACTGCTCCGGTACTCGCGGTCCACCGTCCATCGCCGTTCCCCCTAGGCCCTGTTGTCACATTCCCGTTGCCCGGCGACGCCATGCACGCACTCTCGCCGCACCGGGCCCGAACCCGAGTACGTCCAGTACGCGGGTCCGGGCCCGGCACACCGAGAGCACGCACCTGACGCCGCCGGGCCCGCCCTCCGGGCGGACGACGGGAATGTGACGACAGGACCTAGGCATGCCTGACAACTACGCCAGTTTGCCTTGTTGGAGGCGGTCGCGTCAGCACTCGGAGACAGCGCTCACAGGTCGGCACGCGGGATATCACAAGGCTCTCACACGGCCCGCGCACAGTTCCGCACAGAACCGAGCACCCCGAACCCGGATCCAGCTAGCTGACGGGTCGTCAGATCGGCGCTACCGTGAGCGCCATGGACACCCAGACCACCACGCATGCCGCACCCGGGACACCCCTTCCGCCGATCATCTCCGTCGACGACCACACCGTGGAGCCCGCCGACGTCTGGCAGCGGCGGCTGCCCAAGAAGTACCTGGACACCGGCCCGCGCGTAGTGCGCGCGCCGCTGAAGGAAATGACCTTCCTCGGCGGCCGGTTCAAGCCCGTCATGGGCGAGCCCGGCGACGACGGACCGATCGGCGACTGGTGGGTGTACGAGGATCTGCACCGCCCGCTCACCCGCCTCGACACCGCCGTCGGCTACAGCAGGGACGAGATCAAGCTCGAAGTCATCACTTACGAGCAGATGCGTCCGGGCTCCTACGACGTCCCGTCCCGGCTCGCCGACATGGACGTCAACCACGTCCAGTCCGCGCTCTGTTTCCCCACCTTCCCGCGCTTCTGCGGCCAGACGTTCACCGAGGCCGCCGACCGCGAACTCGGGCTGCTCTGCGTCCGCGCCTACAACGACTGGATGGTGGAGGAGTGGTGCGGCCCGCAGGCCCAGGGCCGCCTCATCCCGCTGCCCCTGATCCCGCTCTGGGACCCGGAGTTGGCCGCCGCCGAGGTCCGCCGCAACGCGGCCCGCGGCGTCCGCGCCGTCGCCTTCTCCGAGATACCCCCGCACCTCGGCCTGCCCTCCATCCACACCGACGACTGGGACCCCTTCCTCGCGGCCTGCGCCGAGACGCGGACGGTCATCGCCATGCACATCGGCTCCAGCAGCCGGATGCCCTCCACCTCCGCCGACGCCCCGCCCGCCGTCGGCTCCACGATCACCTTCGCCAACTGCTGCTATTCCATGGTCGATTGGCTGATGAGCGGCAAGTTCGAACGCTTCCCCGACCTCAAGGTCATGTACGCGGAAGGCCAGATCGGCTGGATCCCCTACATCCTGGAACGCGCCGACGTGGTCTGGGAGGAGAACCGCGCCTGGGGCGGCGTCGCCGACAAGGTCCACCGCCCGCCGTCCGAACTCTTCACCGAGCACGTCTACGGCTGCTTCTTCGACGACGCCTTCGGCCTGAAGAACCTCGACTCCATCGGCGTCGGAAACGTCCTCTACGAGACCGACTACCCCCACTCCGACTCCACTTGGCCCAAATCCCGAGAGGTCGGCGAGGCACAGATGGGACACCTGCCGCCGGACGTGGTCGAGCGGATCGTGCGCGGCAACGCGATCGACCTGCTGGGCCTGACGCCGGACGGCCTGTGGGGCGGACCCGCATGAGCGGCCTCGCCTACGGCATCCAACTGCCCGTCCAGTCCCAGAGCACCATCTACGCCGAACCCTGGGAGGCCGACGCGGGCCCCGCCGACCTCGTCGAGATCGCCCGCGCCGCCGACCGGTCCGGCTTCGACTACATCGCGGGCTGCGACCACGTCGGCGTCCCGCACCGCCTCGCCGCCGCGATGAGCACCATCTGGTACGACCCCGTCGCCACCCTCGCCTTCCTGGCGGGCGTGACCGAGCGGGTCCAACTGCTCAGCCATGTGGCGGTCGTCGGTCTACGGCACCCGCTGGTCACCGCCAAGCAGTACGCCACCCTCGACCACCTCAGCGGGGGCCGGCTGCTCCTCGGGGTCGGCGCCGGGCACGTACGGGAGGAGTTCGAGGCCCTCGGCGTCGACTTCGACCGGCGCGGACCCGTCCTCGACGAGACGATCGACGCCCTGCGCGCCGCCCTCGGCCCGGACGAATTCCCCGAGCACCACGGCAAGTTGTACGACTTCGAGGGGCTGGGGCAGCGGCCCAGGCCCGCGCGGGAACACGTGCCCATCTGGGTCGGCGGCTCCTCACCAGCCGCCGTACGCCGGGCCGCCCTCAAGGCCGACGGCTGGCTGCCGCAGGGCGACCCGCGCGACCGGCTGCCCGCACAGATCGAGCGGATCCGGCGACTGCGCGAAGAGGCCGCCGTAGAAGGGCCGTTCATGTTCGGGGCCATCACCGAGCCGCTGTACGTCGGCGACCCGGGGTGGGCGGTCGGGCGGCGCACGCTCACCGGATCCCCCGATGCCCTCGCCGAATCGCTGCGCGCCTACCGGGCGATGGGCGTGGACCGGATCCAGGTCCGGTTCCGCTGCCGCGACCGCGCCGAACTCACCGACCAGATAAGCAAGTTCGGGACCGAGGTGGGGCCCCTGCTCTGACCACGACCTGCCCTCGTGATCACAACCTGTTTGAACACGGTCACGCCGAGCCGCGTATGTATGGACGTACGGACGTCATGGCTTCCGGCGGAAGGACCCTCCACGTGCGATCCTCCCAGCGATTGGTGGTTGCACTGGCCTCCGCCGGCCGCACCTGGCCGCACGAGGACTGGCCGCCCCCGGACGATCCGTACGTGAGCGGTGTCCTGCATGTCTCCCCGCCCTACGACGGGCTGGCGGAGACCACCGCGGACGTCGTCGTGCTGCACTGCGAGGCCCCTGCCGTGTCCTTTCCGGGGCTGCTGGACGTGCTCCGCGCCCAGCGCGTCCCGGCGCTCGTGGTCAGTCCGCGCCAGGACATCGAAGCGGTGGTCGAGGTGTTCCGGGCCGGGGCGGGCTATCTGGTCGAGGGCGACCACTGCCCCGCGATGATGTCCTCGGCGGTCGTGGCGGCCACCGTCGGGCACACCTACCTCTCCCCGTCCGCCTGCGACGCCCTGCGGGAGGGAGCCGGTCGGATGGCCGCGACCGATGACACGATGCAGCGGCTGCGCGCGCTCCTCTCGCCGCGCGAGCAACAGATCATGGAACTGCTCTCGACCGGCCTGGGCGCACGGCAGATCGGGCAGCGACTACGGCTGAGCGAGAAGACCGTCCGCAACAACCTCAGCAACATCTACGCCAAGCTGGACGCCAGGAGCGGCACGGACGCGGTCCTGCGCTGGCTGGGAACCACGCCCGTACTTCGCACTTGAGAACCTTCGAGAACCTTCGAGAACCTTCGAGAATCTTCGAGGAGCGTCTGATCAGGGTGCCGGGATCTCCGTCAGCGGAATTTCCACATCGGTGACATCGGAGCCGCCCTCACCGAATCCGGGTTCCTCGTCCTGGAGGGCCTTCGTCGAGTTCGGTGCGCTGTCGGCCTCGGCGGTCCCGCATTTCACGTTCCGCAGCCAAAGGCGCCCGTCGGGCGTTCCGTTGTTCAGGATCTGCGGATAGAAGACGTGCACGGTCGCGGCGCCCTCGCTCGGCGCGAAGAACACCGTCTGACCGTCCTGTGCCTCCTTGTACGTGGCCTTCAGGAATCCGCTCACGTCGGTGCGCTTGGCGGACCACATGAAGAAGGCGGTGCTGTCCGCCTGCACGGTGTCCGTCCGGCTGAACGCCAGCGTGGTCGTCTTGTCGTCACGCGTGATGTTGATGGTCGACGTGCTGAACTTCAGGCCGATCTCGAAGAACGAGTTCCCGAGCTTCGTGCCGGCCTCGGTGGTGGACCCTTCCTCCAGCTGAATGGTCCGTGTGACCGAGGCGCTCACGTTGAAGGTCTTCGTCGCGGTGCCGGTGGAACCGCAGTTGTCGGTCACCGCGGAGACGCGTTCGTTGGGCCCGAGACTGTTCGCCTTGAACTGGACGTCGACGAACGCGCAGTCGGCCAGCCTGTCCGAGTCCGAGGCGCAGTCGGCGGTCACTTCGGAGGAGGTGGCGGCGTTCGCCTGGTTCATCAGCGGGACGATCACCGCGAGGGCCGCCACGGGGGCCAGGGCCAGGGTGACGCGCTTCTTCTTGCTCCGGTGGCTTCTGGTGCGGCCGTTCCGGGACATGGGTTTCTCCTGTGGGGGTGTGAGGGAGTTGAACTGCGGGTTCCTGAAGGTCGGCCAGAGGCTCAGCAGTCCTCCAGGACCGCCTTGGAGGTGCCGTCCACGACACCGGGGGCGCCCGCGGCGCCCGGCAGGATCACGGGTCCCTCGACGACGTCCGGTGCCACGAAGTTCTGCTCGGGAGACGGATTGACGGCGAAACTGCCGGGATCGGCGTCGATCCGCACCCGCCACTCACCGGTCATGCGCTGGAGTCTCGGCGTGAACTCCATGTGGAGGACCTTGCCGACCGGTACGTCCCGCGTCTCCGTGTCGCCGGCCGTCGCCGACTTCACGGTCATGTCGAGGGTGCCCTTGTGCTTGACCCAGGACCCGCTCAGGAATCCGAACAGACCACCGCCGCCGCCCTGCTGGGTGGAGACGTACTTTCCCTGACCCTGGGCGGCTGTCGCCGACCAGGTGATGGACACCTTGCCCGCTTCGGTGGCGTTCGGCTCGCAGTTCGGGAAGTCGATGGAGGACTTCTCGGTGGGTCCGTCGAAGGTCTCGAAATTCGTCTCGACGAAATCACAGTTGTCTGCCTGGAAACCGTCCGCGAAAGCGCCCCCGAAATCCTCCACCGACCGCTTCACGCCATTCACCACGGCTGATCTTTCACACATGGTCATGATCTGGTCCGGAGTCTTGGCGTCGGCCGCGTTCGCCGACGGCAGCAGGGTGAAGATCGCTCCGCCGGTCGCGAGTGCCGCACCGATCGCCACGTACCTGACTTTCCTGTTGCGCAATCTCCGCTTTGCCATACCCGGCATTCTTGGAGTCAAGGAGAGGTATGGCCAGGGTCAAATGTCCCTACTCCACGGTCACTTCAAGTGTGCTTGTGCAATCCATGGTTCTTCATCTGACGCTGCGTCAGATGCGGCGCTACGATGACCTGCATCCACCGATCCCGAGGAGGCCCGCATGGGCAAGCTGGACGGGCGTGTCGTCATCGTCACCGGAGCGGCGCGCGGACAGGGGGAGCAGGAGGCACGGCTGTTCGCGGCCGAGGGCGCGAAGGTCGTCGTAGCGGATGTGCTGGATGAGCAAGGGGAGGCGCTGGCCAAGGAGTTGGGCGCGTCCTATGTGCATCTCGACGTCGGCGAGGAGGCGGACTGGGGGGCCGCCGTGGGGGCCGCGAAGGAGACGTACGGGCGGATCGACGGGCTCGTCAACAACGCGGGGATCCTGCGGTTCAACTCCCTTGTGGACACGCCCCTTGAGGAGTTCATGCAGGTCGTGCGGGTGAATCAGGTCGGGTGCTTTCTCGGGATCAAGACCGTGGCGGCGGCGATGGAGGACGGGGGCACGATCGTCAACACGGCGTCGTACACGGCGGTCACGGGGATGGCGGCGGTGGGGACGTACACCGCCACCAAGCACGCGATTCTCGGGCTCACCCGGGTTGCCGCGCTGGAGTTGGCCGGCCGTCGGATACGGGTCAACGCCGTCTGTCCCGGGGCCGTCGACACCGCGATGTCCAATCCGGCGCGACTTGATCCGGACGCGGATCCGGAGGCGATGACCCGGGCGCTGGACGAGCTGTATCGGAAGCTTGTGCCGCTGGGGCGGATCGGGCGGGCCGACGAGGTGGCTCGCCTGGCACTCTTCCTCAGCTGCGACGACTCGTCGTACATCACCGGGCAGCCGTTCGTGATCGACGGGGGCTGGCTGGCGGGGGTCAGTGTCATCTGACGGGGCGTCATCTATTGACGAATCTGACGCTACGTCAGAAAGTCGTAGCACTCATAGGGACCACCTGGACTTGGGACGGTGAACCTCCTTGGAATTCGGGCTCTTTGTACAGGGATACGTGGGCAAGCGGGCCGAGACGGACCCGCTGGCCGAGCACAAGGCGCTGATGGAGGAGACCGAGTACGTCATCCAGGCGGACAAGTCCGGTTTCAAGTACGCCTGGGCGTCGGAGCACCACTTCCTGGAGGAGTACTCGCACCTCTCGGCGAACGACGTCTACCTCGGCTACCTCGCCCACGCGACGGAACGCATCCACCTCGGGTCGGGGATCTTCAACCCCCTCGCCCAGGTCAACCACCCGGTGAAGGTCGCCGAGAAGGTCGCCATGCTCGACCATCTCTCCAACAACCGCTTCGAGTTCGGCAGCGGGCGAGGTGCGGGCAGCCATGAAATTCTCGGGTTCATACCTGGTGTGACCGACATGAACTACACCAAGGAGATCTGGGAAGAGACCATCGCCGAGTTCCCCAAGATGTGGCTCCAGGACGAGTACGTCGGCTTCCAGGGCAAGCACTGGCAGCTGCCGCCGCGGAAGATCCTGCCGAAGCCGTACGGGAAGGCGCACCCGGCGATGTGGTACGCGGCCGGGTCGCCGCCCTCGTACGCCATGGCCGCCCGTAAGGGGCTCGGTGTGCTCGGGTTCAGCATCCAGAAGGTCTCCGACATGGAGTGGGTGCTGGAGCAGTACAAGACGGCGATCGTGAACGCCGAGCCGGTGGGGGCGTTCGTCAACGACAACGTGATGGTGACGACGACCGCGATCTGTGCGCCCACGCATGACGAGGCGATTCGGATCGCGACCAGTGGGGGGCTGCACTATCTGCCCTCGCTGGTGTTCCGGTACCACGACACGTTTCCTCGGCCCGAGGGGTTCCCGGTATGGCCGGAGACCTTGCCCGAGTACACGCCGGAGTTCGTCGAACTCCTCGTGGAGGAGGAGCTGTTGATCTGTGGGGATCCGGACGAGGTGCTCACGCAGTGCAAGCGGTGGGAGCAGGCCGGGGCGGATCAGCTGAGCTTCGGGTTGCCGGTGGGGGTGCCGAAGGAGGAGACGTTGCAGACGATTCGGTTGATCGGGGAGCACATCATTCCGAAGATCGACACGGATCCTGTTCACCGGACTACGCGGTTCCGTCAGGCGGCCTGAGGGTTCGTCGCGGGGTGCGGGTGCGTTGTGGCTGGTCGCGCAGTTCCCCGCGCCCCTAAAAGCAGGTCGGTCAGCGCATCGCATGCTTGAGGAGGCAACGCTCGTGCTCGATCACGTCATCAAAGGGGCGACGGTTGTTGACGGGACCGGCTCGCCCGCATTCGTTGCCGACGTCGGTATCCGCGACGGGCGGATTGCCGTCGTCGGCGCTGTCACCGAGGAATCTCGCACCACCGAAGATGCCGCCGGACTCGTACTCGCCCCCGGGTTCGTCGACCCCCACACCCACTACGACGCCCAGCTCTTCTGGGACCCGTACGCCACGCCCTCCCTCAATCACGGGGTGACGACCGTCGCCGCCGGGAACTGTGGGTTCACGCTCGCGCCCCTGAAACCGGCGGACGCCGACTACACGCGGCGGATGATGTCCAAGGTGGAGGGGATGTCGCTGGTCGCGTTGGAGGAGGGGGCGCCCTGGAGTTGGCGTGGGTTCGGGGAGTATCTGGACGCGCTCGAAGGGCGGATCGCGGTCAACGCCGGGTTCATGGTGGGGCATTGCGCGTTGCGGCGGTATGTGATGGGGGCGGATGCCGTCGGTGGGCAGCCCAGCGCGGAGCAACTTGCCCAGATTGTCGGGCTGTTGCACGACGCCATGGATGCCGGTGCCTGGGGGTTCTCCACCACCCAGTCCTCCACCCACTCGGACGGGGACGGGCAGCCGGTGGCCTCCCGGCATGCCCGGCCGGAGGAACTGCTCGCCCTCTCGCGGGCCGTGGGGGAGCACGAGGGGACGCAGATCGAGGCGATCGTCGCCGGGTGTCTGGATCAGTTCAGTGACGCGGAGATCGATCTGTTCGTCGAGATGAGCGCGGTGGCCGGGCGGCCGTTGAACTGGAACGTGCTCACCGTGGATGCCGCCGTGCCCGAGCGCGTGCCCCGGCAGCTGTTCGCGAGTGAGCGGGCGCGGAAGGCCGGCGGGCGGGTCGTCGCGCTGACCATGCCGATCCTCACGCCGATGAACATGTCCCTGGGCACCTTCTGCGCGCTGAACCTGATCCCCGGGTGGGGGCCGATCCTGAGCCTCCCCGTGCCCGAGCGGATCGCCAAGCTGCGCGAGCCCGACGTACGGGCCGAGATGCTGGTGCGGGCCAACAGCAAGGAGGCCGGGGTCTTTCGGCGGCTCGCGAACTTCGGGCGGTATGTGATCGGGGACACGTACAGTGCGGCCAACGAGGGGCTGACCGGGCGGGTGGTCAAGGACATCGCCGAGGAACGCGGGCAGGAACCCTTCGAGTGTCTCGTGGAGATCTGTGCGGCCGACGGGCTGAAGACCGTGTTGTGGCCCATGCCCTCCGACAACGACCCGGCCTCCTGGGCCCTGCGTGCCGAGACCTGGCAGCACGAGGACGTGCTGCTCGGCGGGTCCGACGCGGGGGCGCATCTGGACCGGATGTGCGGGGCGCCGTACACGACCCGGTTCATCGGGGACTGTCTGCGCGGGCGGAAGCTGGTCGGGCTTGAGCGGGCCGTGAAGATGCTGACCGATGATCCGGCGCGGCTGTTCGGGCTGCGGGAGCGTGGGCAGGTGCGGGAGGGCTGGCATGCGGATCTGGTGCTCTTCGACCCGGAACGGATCGACGCCGGCAAGGCCACCCTGGTGCACGACCTGCCGGGTGACAGTCCGCGCCTGGACTCCAAGGCGATCGGGATAACGGCCGTGTGGGTCAACGGAGTCGAGGCCATCCGGGGCGATGTGGTGAGCGGGTCCGTGCCGGGGCGGGTGCTGCGGTCGGGGCGGGACACCAGGACGGTGAGCACCAGGTGAGTTCTCAAGTGGCCGATGGGCAGCGGTTGTTCGTCGGCGGGGAGTGGGTCGAGCCGGACGGCGGGCACTACGCCGTGGTCGATCCGGCGACCGAGGAGACCGTGGGGTGGGCGCCCGAGGCCTCCCGGGAGCAGGTGTTCGCCGCCGCCGCCGCGGCCCGGGAGGCGTTCGGGGCGTGGTCGCGTACCCCGCCCGAGGAACGCGCGGCGATCCTCGGGCGGGCGGCGGATCTCGTCCGTGGCGCGCTGGTGCCGTACGCCGAACTCTCCCAGGCGGAGACCGGCGCCACGACCGGGACCGCGCGGGGCATGCAGGTGGGTGTGGCCGCCGCTCGGTTCCGGCGGTACGCGACCGTGGAACCGGCCGAGTGGGCGATCGCGCCGCAGGTCAACGAGGCCGGGCCGTTCGGGCGGGCCGCCGTCATGGGGGCGCTCGCGGTACGGCAGCCGGTCGGGGTCGTCACCTGCATCACGTCGTACAACAACCCCTGGGCCAACCCCGCCGGGAAGATCGCGCCCGCCCTCGCCATGGGCAACACGGTCGTCGTGAAACCGGCCCCGCAGGACCCGCTGTCCGTGTACCGGATGGCGGAGGCGCTGGAGGCGGCCGGGGTGCCGCGCGGGGTCGTGAACGTGGTCAACGGGCGTGCGGTGGAGGTCGGTGAGGCGGCCGTGGAGTCGCCGGACGTCGACATGGTCAGCTTCACCGGCTCCACGGCGGTCGGGCAGCGCATCGCCGAGGTGTGCGGGCGGGGCATGAAGCGGCAGTTGATGGAGCTGGGCGGGAAGGGCGCGGCCGTCGTCTTCGACGACGCCGACCTCGGCTCCGCCGTCTCCGGGATCGGTACGACCTTCTCCTTCTACAGCGGGCAGATCTGCACGGCCCCGACGCGCGTGCTGGCCCAACGGGGCGTGTACGACAGGGTCGTTGAGCAACTGGCCGCCTACGCAGGCCGGTTGAAGGTCGGGGATCCGCGCTCGCCGGACACGGT
Source organism: Streptomyces sp. NPDC002276 (assembly GCF_053891435.1). Classification (NCBI taxonomy): domain Bacteria; kingdom Bacillati; phylum Actinomycetota; class Actinomycetes; order Kitasatosporales; family Streptomycetaceae; genus Streptomyces; species Streptomyces sp. NPDC002276. The sequence goes on from NZ_JBSFCQ010000027.1 coordinate 86,170, forward strand.
GGTCGGGCCGGTGATCTCGGCGGCGCACCGGGAGCGCGTCGAGTCGTACGTCGAACTCGGCCGCAAGGAAGGCGCGGTGGTCGTCGCGGGCGGTGAACGGCCGTCCGGTGGGCCGGGGTTCCTGATCGCGCCCACCGTGCTGGCCGACTGCACCGCCGAGATGCGGGTGGTCCGCGAGGAGATCTTCGGTCCGGTCGTCGTGGTCGTCCCCTTCGACGACGAGGAGGAAGGGATCGCCCTCGCCAACGACAGCGACTACGGCCTCATCGACTACGTCTGGTCCGGCGACGTCGCCCGCGCGTTCCGCGTGGCACGGCTGCTGCGGGCCGGCGGGGTGGGCGTCAACACGGTGGGCCGCAACATGGAGGCGCCGTTCGGCGGCTTCAAGAAGAGCGGCGTCGGCCGGGACGTCGGCTCGTACGCGCTGCACGCGTACAGCGAGGTGCAGGCGATCGTCTGGCCGGGGTGAGGCCGCTCCACGGGGTTCAGTCGCGCAGATCCACCCGCACCGTCAGCAGGCTCGACCCCATCGCCTTCACCGCCGCGCTGTTGAAGCGGGGCAGGGTGCGCAGGCGGGCGCGGGCGTCGTCGTCGGGGAGGAGATGGGCCGTGCCGGTGTGCCAGCGGCCCATGATCCGTACCCGGACCTCCGGGTTCGCCTTGATGTTGCGGACGTAGTGGGAGAGTTCGCCGAACTCCGAGACCAGCCAGAACGTGTCGCCGACCCGGCGCCCGCCGAGCGGGGTGCGGCGCGGCAGACCGGAGACACGGCCGGTGGTCTCCAGGACGGTCTGGGTGGGGAGACGGCGGGTGACCGAGTTCAGGACGCGCTGGATTCGGCTGACGGTGCGGTACTTGGACTCGGGGGTGCTCGGCATCGGTTTCCGGGTCTCCTGTCGAACTGGGTGGCGGTGTCGGTGGAGGTGGAGGTGGCGGGGGCGGTGCAGGTCGTGGGGAGCCTCTCACGACCCCGGCGCCCGCCCTCGGTTCACCGTCCGGCGTCACCCAGGAAGATCGGATTGGTGAACGCGGCCAGCGCCCCGGGGAGCGGGCCGGCCGCCGTCTCGTGCCTCAACTCGGCGCGTACGTAGGCCGCGTAGGCCGGCGTCGTGCGCCACTCCACGGTGCCCGTGCCCTCGACCGGCAGCGGATCGCTGGTGAGCAGCACGCCTTGGTCGGTCACGAGGCGGACGGTGCAGCGGGGGGCGCCGGTCACCTCCAGGCGGATGGTGACGGAGGCGTCCCCGGCGATCCCCAACCGCTCGCCGATACCGGCGTGTTCGCCCTTCGGCCCCGTCGCCGTGAAGGCCAGCGAGACACTCTTCGACTCGGCGACATAGGAACGCCCCGCCCGGATACCGTCCTGGATCGCCTCCCGCGTCAAGTCGTCGGCCAGGACGACGGTTTGGGGCAGGCCGACCGCGTCCGGGTCGCGGTGGGCGTCGCTGTTGCCCATCGCCGGGAGCCACTCCCGGTTCTCCCGCACGGACGCCACGAGTGTCGCGTCCCAGGAGGCGAGGGCCACCTCGTCGTCGGGCGTGTAGGGGCCGTTCCACACCTCGACGGCGTCCGCCTCGCCGAAGCCGAACTTCCAGGCGCAGCCGATGCAGGTGGCGTGGGGGTGGGCCGGGACCACGAGCCCTCCGGCCCGGCGGATCTCGCGGGCGAACCGGCCGAAACGGTTGTCGCGCGCCCGGTACCGCCAGTCGACGAACGTGCCGGGCCCGGTGCCGAGCGCGACCACGTGACCGTTGCGGGTCGTCACCTCCTCACCGAGCATGATCAGCAGGTCGTCGCCCGCCTCCGAGGCCCAATGGGGGTGCGAGGAGTGGGTGTTGTGCTCGGACGTGTTGATGAAGTCCAGGCCCGCCGCCCGCGCCAGCGCCGCGATCTCGGCGGGCGTGCGGCGCCCGTCCGAGTACCAGGAGTGCAGATGGCAGTCGCCCCGGTACCAGGCCCGGCCCCGCCCCTTCGCCCGCTCCGGCGGATACACCGGTCGCGGCGCGGCGCCCGGTTCGCCGTAGGTGAGCGTGATCGTCAGCTCGTACGACAGCCCCTGCGGGGACACCGTGTAGGGGCCCAGCGCGATGTGCCAGGTACCGGCGTGCACAGGGCCCGGGATGTAGCCCGGCGTCGCGTCGTCGGCACGGATGAAGAACTCCGTGCGCGCCCCGCCCGACCAGCCCCGGAAACCCCGGCCGCCGAGGCCGGTGCCGTGCTGGTCGAAGACACCGATGTCGAGGGCGTTGCCCTGGGCCCCGGCCGGGACGGACGGTCTGTCGTAGGTGTACGCCACCTTCAGCTCGCGGACCCCCGCCGGGACCTCGACGGGGACGTACACGTAGTCGGGCGAGCCGGTCGGGAGGGTGCCATGGACGGTCCGTGTCTCCTGGGCACCGCTTGCGGGGGTCGTCGCACCGCTTGCGAAGGTCACACTTCCCAACGTAAGCGCGGCGGTGGCGCCCGTCACGATCAGTGCACGTCGGTTGAGGCCGTTTCCGTGATCGTCGTCGCACATGCTGCTGCTCCCGAGGTGTCGACAGTGACAGGGATCGCGCGGAGGTGACCGTACGACTCTGCTGGTCGGCTGTGAACTCCCGTGCAAGGAAAGGCAATCGGCGGGTGACGGGAAACCGGAGCGGGCGCGGGGGAGGGCGGAGCGCTCCCGAGGCCAGTGACACCGTGTAACGACCTGACCGGCCGGAACGAATCGGGCGCCCCTCTTTGGCCTGATCACACCGATCGTATGCTCGAAGGATGACGACACCCGCGAGCTCCGGAACCGGCCCGACCGAGAACTCCATGCGTCGCGCCCTCAAACGCGCCCGTGACGGCGTCGCCCTCGACGTGACGGAAGCGGCCGTGCTGCTCCAGGCCCGCGGCGAGGCCCTCGACGACCTCACCGCGTCCGCCGCCCGGGTGCGCGACGCGGGCCTGGCGGCGGCCGGCCGCCCCGGCGTGATCACGTACTCGAAGAGCGTCTTCATCCCCCTCACCCGCCTGTGCCGCGACAAGTGCCACTACTGCACCTTCGTCACCGTCCCCGGCAAACTCCGCCGCGCCGGCCACGGCATGTTCATGTCCCCGGACGAGGTCCTCGACATCGCCCGCAAGGGCGCGGCCCTCGGCTGCAAGGAAGCCCTCATCACCCTCGGCGACAAGCCCGAGGACCGCTGGCCCGAGGCGCGCGAGTGGCTCGACGCGCACGGCTACGACGACACGATCGCCTACGTCCGCGCCATCTCCATCCGCATCCTGGAGGAGACGGGCCTGCTGCCCCACCTCAACCCGGGCGTCATGAGCTGGACCGATTTCCAGCGGCTGAAGCCGGTGGCGCCCTCCATGGGCATGATGCTGGAGACCACCGCGACCCGCCTCTGGTCCGAGCCCGGCGCCCCGCACTACGGCTCCCCGGACAAGGAACCCGCCGTACGCCTACGGGTGCTGGAGGACGCGGGCCGCTCCTCCGTCCCCTTCACCTCCGGCATCCTGATCGGCATCGGCGAGACCTACGAGGAGCGCGCGGACTCCCTCTTCGCGCTGCGGAAGGTGTCCAGGGCCTACCACGGCATCCAGGAACTCATCATCCAGAACTTCCGCGCCAAGCCGGACACGGCGATGCGCGGCATGCCCGACGCGGAACTGGACGAGTTGGTGGCGACGGTCGCGGTGGCCCGCCACATCATGGGCCCCGCCGCCTGCCTCCAGGCACCCCCCAACCTCGTCGACTCCGAGTACAAGCGCCTGATCGGCGCGGGCATCGACGACTGGGGCGGGGTGTCACCCTTGACGATCGACCACGTGAACCCCGAACGCCCCTGGCCCCAGATCGAGTTGCTGCGCGAACAGTCGGCCGAGGCGGGCTTCGAACTCCGCGAACGGCTGTGTGTGTACCCGGAGTTCGTCGGCCGGGGCGAACCCTGGCTGGACCCACGCCTGCTGCCCCACGTACGGGCCCTGGCCGACCCGGAGACGGGACTGGCGCGTGCGGACGCGGTCGTGGAGGGCCACGCCTGGCAGGAGCCGGAGGAGGCGTTCGTGTCCTCCGGCCGTACGGATCTGCACGCGTCGATCGACACGGAGGGCCGTACGTCCGACCGCCGCGACGACTTCGACGAGGTCTACGGCGACTGGGCCGCCCTGCGCGAGGCGGCGGCACCCGGCATGGTGCCCGAGCGCATCGACACGGACGTACGGCAGGCACTGGCGACGGCGGCCGACGACCCCACGAAGCTGACCGACGCGGAGGCCCTCGCCCTGCTGCACGCGGACGGCCCGGCGCTGGACGCGCTGACCCGGATCGCGGACGACGTACGGAAATCGGTGGTCGGCGACGAAGTGACGTACATCGTCACGCGGAACATCAACTTCACCAACGTCTGCTACACAGGCTGCCGCTTCTGCGCCTTCGCGCAACGCCGTACGGACGCGGACGCCTACACCCTGTCGCTGGACCAGGTGGCCGACCGCGCCCAACAGGCCTGGGAAGTAGGGGCGGTCGAGGTCTGCATGCAGGGCGGTATCCACCCCGACCTGCCCGGCACGGCGTACTTCGACATCGCGAAGGCGGTGAAGGAGCGGGTTCCCGGGATGCACGTCCACGCGTTCTCGCCGATGGAGGTCGTCAACGGCGCGACACGCACCGGCCTTTCGATCCGCGAGTGGCTGACGGCCGCGAAGGAGGCGGGACTCGACACCATCCCCGGCACGGCGGCGGAGATCCTCGACGACGAGGTCCGCTGGGTCCTGACGAAGGGCAAGCTGCCCACGGCGACCTGGATCGAAGTCGTCACGACGGCACACGAGTTGGGCATCCGGTCCAGCTCGACGATGATGTACGGCCACGTGGACCAGCCCAGACACTGGCTGGGACATCTGCGGACACTGGCCGGTATCCAGCAACAGACCGGCGGCTTCACGGAGTTCGTGACACTGCCGTTCATCCACACCAACGCACCCGTGTACCTGGCGGGGATCGCGCGCCCGGGCCCGACGATGCGCGACAACAGGGCGGTCGTGGCGATGGCCCGTCTCCTCCTCCACCCCTGGATCCCCAACATCCAGACGAGCTGGGTGAAACTGGGCTCGGAGGGCGCGGCGGAGATGCTGCGCTCCGGGGCGAACGACCTCGGCGGCACCCTGATGGAGGAGACGATCTCCCGGATGGCGGGTTCGTCGTACGGCTCGTACAAGTCGGTACGTGACCTGGTCGCCGTGGCGGAACTGGCGGGCCGCCCGGCACGTCCGCGCACCACGCTGTACGGAGAGGTCCCGGAGGAGCGGCAGCGGGCCGCGGCCGTCTCGGACGGGCGCCTGCCGGAACTGCTGCCGGTGCTGGACTGAGGGTCCGGGTGGTCGGATGGGGGCCGGTACGATGATCCGACCCCTGTTCGATCGGGATGTGGGGGCTGTGAGTAGCTGAGGAGATGCGTGCCCGTGCCTGCCTCGAAGGTCTGGGTGACCGGTCTGACGGTGGGAGCGATCGCCGCGGTCACGGTCCTGGCCGTGCAGGCCGACAAGGGGCCCCACCCGAAGGCGTCCGCCGCCCGCCCCAGCGCCTCGGCGTCCGCGCAGGCGTCCAAGTCCCCCAAGCCGCACGTCACGGCCGCGGCAGTCCCCGCCTCCTCCGGCACCGGGCGGCGCATCGTCTACTCCGTCGGCCAGAAACGCGTCTGGCTCGTCGACGCGAGCGACAAGGCCGGCCGTACGTTCGCGGTCTGGCCCGGCACGGTGAGCCCCGACCCCGGTACCTACACGGTGTCCGTCCGCAAGGACGCCACGACCGGCTCCGACGGCGTCCAGATCGAGAACATCGTCTACTTCGCCACCAAATCCGGTCTCAACATCGCCTTCTCCAACGCCGTCGACGGCTCTTCTCCGCCACCTGCTGCGGGGAAGGAGACGGGGGGTGTGCGGATGGGGAAGGCGGACGGGGCTGCGCTGTGGGCGTTCGGGACGGCGAGCACGAAGGTGTTTGTGGTCAAGTAGCTCTTGTTTGGTGAACGTTGGGCCACTCGCTTCTTGTCAGTGTCGGGCTGGAACGGACCGAGTAAAGGGCGCTTCGCTTCGCTACGCGTCGCCTACGGCGATTCCGCTGCGCTCCACCCTTGACTAGGTCCGTTCCAGCCCGGTTGAGAAGCGAGCGAGCGGCCCGGAGGAATGGGGGGCCGGGGTATGTCGGTCCCTTACGTCGGCTGCGTTGTGGGCCGGTGTTACGGGGCGCGTCTGCGTCTCGCCAGCACGCCGGGTGGGCTTAGCGGCCAACCCCCGGTGGGGGGAGAGAGAACCTCTCGGGAGCCCGGGAGCCCGGGAGCCCGGGAGGCTGGTAGGCCGATCACCGTGGTGGTGCGGGTCAGGCCGCTGATCGGCAGCAGGAGCACGAAGATCGCGATCGACGGGATCGTGAAGAGCACGTTCGAGAG
>NZ_JBSFCQ010000028.1:0-90255 GCF_053891435.1 Streptomyces sp. NPDC002276
GGCTCGCTGGCGTGAGGTGTATCCGCGGGTGTCGGTGGTGGCGCATTACGGTCCGACCGAGGTGACGGTGGGCTGTACGGATTATCCGGTTCCTGGGGATGCGGTGCTGTCGGCGGGGGCTGTTCCGATCGGTCGTCCGGTGTGGAACACGCGGGTGTATGTGCTGGATGCGGGTTTGTCGCCGGTGGCGGTGGGTGTTGCGGGTGAGTTGTATGTCGCGGGTGCGCAACTGGCGCGCGGGTATCTGGGCCGCGCGGGCTTGACGGCTGAGCGGTTTGTCGCGGATCCCTTCGCGGTGGTGTCGGGTTCGCGGATGTACCGGACCGGGGATGTCGTGCGCTGGAACACGGACGGGGTCCTGGAGTTCCTCGGCCGGGCTGACGCACAGGTGAAGGTGCGCGGCTTCCGTATCGAGCCGGGCGAGGTCGAAGCCGTCCTGGCGGAGCACGGGCAGGTGGCCCAGACGGCCGTGGTGGTACGGGAGGACACGCCTGGCGACAAGCGGCTGGTCGCGTATGTGGTGCCTGCCGACGGCGGTGCTGTCGACACAGCGGTGCTGCGCGGATTCGCAGCGGAGCGGTTGCCGGATTACATGGTGCCGTCCGCGTTCGTCACGCTCGACTCCTTGCCGTTGACGTTGAACGGGAAGCTGGACCGAAAGGCCCTGCCCGCCCCCGAGTACGCGTCGGATGAGTCCGGACGGGCTCCCCGGACATCGCGCGAGGAACTGCTCTGCGGCCTCTTCGCCGAAATCCTCGGCGTCAGCGCCGTTTCCATCGACGACAGCTTCTTCGATCTCGGTGGTCATTCGCTGCTGGCGACCCGTCTGGTGAGTCGGATCCGTTCCGTCCTCGGGGTCGAGGTGAGTATCCGGTCGCTGTTCGAGGCGCCGACCGTTGCCGGCCTGATCGACCGGCTTGATGAAGTCGACGTCACGGATCCCTTCGACGCCCTGTTCCCCCTGCGTCGCCAGGGCGCGGGCAACCCGCTCTTCTGCGTGCACCCCGTGGTGGGTCTGAGCTGGTGCTATTCGGGCCTGATCAGGGAGTTGCCGGCTGATGTGCCGATCTACGGTCTCCAGTCCAGGGGAGTGGGCGGAGGAAAGCCCGCTGCCACCGTCAAGGAGATGGTCGTCGAGTACGCGCAGCTCATCCGCTCCGTCCAACCCGTGGGGCCGTACCACCTCCTGGGATGGTCCTTCGGCGGACTCGTCGCGCACGCGGTGGCCGAAGAGCTCCAGAGGCAACAGCAGGAGGTCGGCCTCCTCGCGGTCGTCGATGCCTACCCGACGTCGCATGTACCCGACACGGACGGCGACCAGCGGGGCCTCGTCCGGGCCCTCGCCGAGGCCGCCGGTCTGACCCTTCCCGACGAAGCCGCCGGAGGCGATGACGCCGAAGGGTTCTCCAGCCTGCTGGAGGCCTATGCCGCCGACCAGATCGGTGAAGTGGCCCAGAGCCTCGACGTCGACGAGGACAAGGTCGCGGGCCTGATCGCCGTGATCGAGAACAACCGCGAGCTCTCCCGTTCGCTGACCCCGGGCGCGGTGGACGGGGATCTCGTCTTCTTCCGCGCAGGCGTTGACAATCCGATGCCGATGTCCGGTAGCGAGGCGTGGACTCCCCATGTTTCAGGCGGAGTTGACGAACACGTGATTGAATGTGATCACGTCGCCATGATGCGGCCCGAGCCGCTCGCGCACATTGGCCGTGTACTCCGGAACCGGCTACAGCCAGGAAAAGACCCCGGCGCCTTCTGATCAGCTGGAAGGGACAGGGCGGGCGCTTTTCCGTCACGTGACTCCGCCCTGTCTCTCGCACGATTCCCGTGGGCCGCATCAGGTGCCCCGGCGACCCCCTCCCGGAATGTGCCTGCGCTTTTTCCTGCGCCCGTGCAGGGGGGGCGATCTGAAATCGAGAGTGTTTTGTCCTTTCTCTTTCTTTCCAATGCTTTCTCGCCACGCAAGAGAACTGGAGTTTCCGTGACGTCTTCCTTGGTGAACACAGTTGTCGACGACTTCGAGCTGGACTATGTGGAGATGTACGTCCGCGACCTGGACGCGCAGATCGCTCTGTGGCGTGACTCCTATGGGTTCGTGGAGGTCGCGGCGGGCGGATCCCCGAAGCAGGGATTCCGGGCCGCGGTGATGTGTCAGGGCGTGATGAGGCTCGTATTGACGGAGGCGACGGGCGAACAGCATCCCGCCTCCGACTATGTGCTCGCCCACGGCGATGGCATCGCGAACATCGCCCTGCGCACGCGGGACGTACGTACGGCGTTCGGCCAGGCTGTGGAGAACGGCGCACGGGCGCTCGCGGAACCCGTGGAGCACGCGGAGGGCGACGTCGCGGTCAGCGCGACGGTGTCCGGATTCGGCGATGTGGTGCACACCCTGGTGCAGCGGCGTACAGGGAAGAGCGCCGGCCTGCCTGCCGACTTCCGGCCGATTCCCGGCGCCGACCGGCCCACGGAGGCGGAAGCGGTTGCCGCGGACGGGCTCCGCCTCCTGAAGATCGACCACTTCGCCGTGTGCGTGAACGTCGGTGAGCTGGACCCGATGGTGGAGCTGTACCGGAAGTCGTTCGGGTTCAGCGAGACCTTCGCGGAGCGGATAGTCGTGGGAACTCAGGCGATGCTGTCCAAGGTGGTCCAGAGCCGGTCGGGTGAAGTGACCTTCACGATCCTTCAGCCCGACCCCGCGGCGGACCCCGGTCAGATCGACGAATTCCTCAAGAACCACGTCGGATCCGGTGTACAGCACGTGGCCTTCGCCGCAGACGACGTGGTCCGGTCCGTCGGTGCGCTGACCGGCCGGGGAGTGGAGTTCCTGACCACCCCGAACGCGTACTACACCCTCCTGGAGCAGCGCATCACCCTGAGCAAGCACTCCCTGGTGAGCCTGCGCGCGCTGAACATCCTTGTCGACGAGGACCATGCCGGACAGCTCTTCCAGATATTCGCGCGCTCCACCCATCCGCGGCGCACCCTCTTCTTCGAGGTGATCGAGCGGTGCGGGGCGGAGACCTTCGGAAGCTCCAACATCAAGGCCCTCTACGAGGCAGTGGAGATGGAGCGCATCGCGAAACAGGATCAGCCGCTGTGAACCGCACCGGGCGGGACGCGGCCGGCTTGCCGGCATCGTCCGATACGTCGTGGGACGTCGAGCGGGACGTGCACCGCACGGAGGACCTGGAGCGGGCGGCACGGCAGGCCCTGCCCGCCGACGTGTGGGACTTTCTCGCCGGCGGCAGCGGCGCCGAGGTGACGCTGGCCGCCAACCGCGCGGCACTGAGGCGGATCGCCCTCGTCCCGCGCGTCCTGCGGGACGTGGCGCACTGCGCCCTGGAGACCACGCTGTTCGGAGCGGTGCAGGCCATGCCGGTGGCCACCGCCCCCATCGCCTACCAGGGCCTGGTCCACCCCGAGGGCGAGCTGGCCGGCGCGCGAGCGGCGAAGGCGGCGGGAATTCCCTTCACCGCGAGCACTCTGAGCAGCTGCCCGATCGAGGACATCGCCGGGATCGGCGGGACCGTCTGGTTCCAGCTGTACTGGCTGCGCGACCGGAAGGCGACTTTCGAGCTGGTCGAGCGGGCGGAGGCCGCCGGATGCGCGGCGCTGATGCTCACCGTCGACGTGCCGTGGATGGGGCGCCGGCTGCGGGACGTCCGGAACCGGTTTGTCCTGCCCCCCGGGGTCGAGGCCGCCAACCTGGCATGGGGATCGGCCTCCGAGGCCCACCGGGCGCGGGCGTCCGGATCCGCGGTCGCGGCCCACACCCAGGCCGCGTTCACGTCCTCGCTGACCTGGGCCGAGGTGGAGGAACTGCGGCGGCGCACCCGGCTGCCGCTCATCCTGAAGGGCGTCCTCGACCCACGGGACGCGCGGCGCGCCGCCGACACCGGGGTGGACGGCGTCGTGGTGTCCAACCATGGCGGCCGTCAGCTGGACGGTGCCATCGCCGCCATCGACTCCCTCGACGCGGTCGCCGGGGAGGTGGGGAGCAACTGCCGGGTCCTGTTTGACAGCGGGATCCGGAGCGGGACCGACGTGCTGTGCGCCCTCGCGCTGGGAGCCGACGCCGTACTCGTGGGGCGGCCGGTGCTGTGGGGGCTCGCCGCGGCGGGAGAGCGGGGAGTCGGGCGCGTCCTGCACCTCCTGGCGGAGGAACTCCGCGACGCCTTCGGCCTCGCGGGCTGCGACGGGGTGGCGGCGGCCAGGGAGATCCGCACCGTCAGGGGGGTCGGCTGAGCCCCGGCCGTCAGGCGTCCTCCGCGCCACCGCGCCCGGTCGCGGCCGGGCGCGGACCCCGGGCGGATCCATGAGTCTCCGGAAGACATGTCAGTGCGGGCCCTGAGAAAGGAATGCGGAAATGGAGCAAATGGTGAGCCGTCACTACGTGGTGTTCTGTCCGATATGCGGACAGCGCGGTATGGATGACGGACTGACACTGTCGTGCAGTCGTGATCACGGGCCGGCGCTGCTCCAGTCCGACTACTCGGTGAAGGAGTTCGCGCCGAAGACCGATTGCGAGGGTCTCTTCCGCTACCGGGACTGGCTTCCGGTCACCCGGACGTTCCCGACACGGGCCCGCACGGTCGTGTTCCAGAGCGAGGAACTCTGCACCCAGCTCGGCCTGCCGAACCTCTGGATCGCCTTCAACGGCTACTGGCCCGAGCGCGGGGCCCACCTCGAAACCGCGACCTTCAAGGAACTGGAGGCGTACGCGGTCCTGGGGCGCCTGCCGAGTGACCCGCCGGTGCTGGTGGTGGCCTCCGCGGGCAACACCGCGGCGGCGTTCGCCACGGTCTGCTCGCGGTACCGCCGCCCGTGCCTCCTCGTCGTGCCCAGGCGCGGACTGGCCAGGATGAGACTCCGTACGCCACTGGACCCGGCGGTGAAGCTGGTCGTGCTGGACGGCGCCGACTACTCCGACGCCATCGCCATCGCCGAGTCGGTGGCCGCACTCCCCGGCTTCCAGGCCGAGGGCGGCGTTCGCAACATCGGCCGACGCGACGGACTGGCCACGGTCCTGTACGCGGGCGTGGAAGCCATGGGCAGGATGCCCGACCACTACGTCCAAGCCGTCGGCAGCGGAGCCGGCGCCATCGCGGTCCACGAGGCGGCGGTCCGGCTTCTGGCGACGGGTCGCTACGGCAGTGACTTGCCGCGGCTCCTGCTCTGCCAGAACGCGTCGTTCGCGCCGCTCGCCGACTCCTGGAAGTCGGGGACGCGTCGGCTCAGCACCTGCAGCGCCGATGACGCGCGGGCCGCGACGAGAACCGTCTTCGCCGACGAGCTGACCAACCGCTTCCCTCCCTACGCCGTCAGATCGGGCATCTACGACGTGCTCACCGAAAGCGCGGGCGACATGTTGACCGTCGAGCGGGAGGCGGCGGAGTACGAGAGGAAGGTCTTCAGCAAGGCAGAGTCCGTCGACATCGAGCCGGCCTCCGCCGTGGCGCTCGCCGGGCTCCGCCAGGCGGTCACCGCCGGGCGGATCACCGAGGAGGCGGTCGTACTCCTGAACGTCACGGGCGGCGGCCGGGCCCGGCTGGCGCGGGACCATCCCCTGTACGACGCGGAGCCGACCCTGATCGTCGACCTTCAGGATGAGACGGTGGAGGGTGTTGTGCCGCGGATCGAGGGACTGTTCCCGGACCGGATCCGCTAGGCCGCACGTACCGCGAGCAGGCACGCACCGCACGCGGGCACACAGGTCGAGCAGGGGGGAGACGGCGCGGCGGCACCGTCACCCCTCGCCGAACTCCTCCTCCTGCGGTGCCCCCGCGTTGCGTACCGACAGTCGCCACCCCGACGACTCCTCGCTCAGTACGTGCCAACCGCAGTTGGACAAGCCGGCCAGCGACATCCAGTGTCCCGGATCCATCCGCAGGACGTGACCGGCGGTCGCGCGGATGGTCCCGCCGTGGCTCACCACGACCAGCGTCCCCCCGTCCGGAAGCCGATCGGCATGGCGCTCCACGACGGCGACCGCACGCTCGGCCACCTCGGTGTCCAGCTCGCCGCCTCCGCGCCGCACGGGCTCACCCTGTTTCCAGGCCGCGTACTCCTCGCCGTACTCGGCCACGATCTCGTCGTGGGTGAGTCCCTGCCACCGGCCGGTGTACGCCTCGCGCAATCCCTCCTCGGGGGCGGCCGGGCGGAGTGTCAGCGCGGACAGTTCCCGTGCGGTGGCGGTGGCGCGCTTCAGACGGGAGGTGATGACGGCATCCGGGGCCAGGGCCGCCAGCACCTTTGCCGCGCGCCGCGCCTCCCGCACGCCCTCGGGGTTCAGTTCGATGTCGATGGTTCCCTGGAAGCGCCGTTCCCGGTTCCAGGCCGTCTGACCATGACGCCACAGCACGATCCTGCGGCCTCTTGAGCTCGCGGTAACCATGTTCCGATGAAATCCCTTCTCGGGGTGCGGTGTTCGGCCGGACAACGGATGGCGCGGACGTCTCAGCGCCCTTGCCATACGGGCGGGCGTTTCTCCGTGAAGGCCCGCGGGCCCTCGACGGCATCCGCACTGTGCCTGCGGCGTTGCTCCCACGGGAAGGCCTCGGTGAACGCCTGCTCCAGCGGCATGTCCACGGAACGCATCACGGCCTCCTTGATGGCGCGCACCGCCAACGGGGCGCTGCACAGCAGGGCCTCCGTCCACGCGCCGACCGCTTCGTCGAGGTCCTCGTCCGGAACGACCTCGTTGACCAGTCCAAACCGCAGTGCCTCCGCCGCCGGCATACGGCGGCCGGTCAGCAGGTAGCCCATGGCGGCCTTCAACGGAAGCTGGCGGGCCAGCCGGAATGCCCCGCCCGCGCCGGGCACCAGCCCGAGAGTCGCCTCGGGCAGGGCGAAGACCGCCCGATCGGAGGCGATGATCAAGTCACAGGCCAGGGCCAGCTCGAAGCCACCGCCCAGGGCGTAACCGTTGACCCGAGCGATGACCGGTGTGGAGAGCGCGAAGCGCTCGGTCAGCCGGGGCCAGCCCGGCTGACCCCGGCTGCCGAACGTCGAGGGAGGCACCCCCTCCTGGTCGAGGAGGGCCCGCTCGCGCAGGTCCTGGCCGACGGAGAAGGCGCGATCCCCGGCCCCGGTCAGCACCGCGACCCGGACGTCGTCGTCGGCCTCGACGTCGTCCCAGACCTCCGCCAGCGCCTCGTGCATGCGCCGGTTCATCGCGTTGAGCACGGCGGGCCGGTCCAGGGTCACGTACGCGACGCGCCCCTTCTTCTCGTACCGGACCCCGCTCTCCTCGCCGCCGGTCATCGGCCCGGTCCCGCCTTCCCGGCCGAGGCCGCCGAGAAGCGGCCGACCTTGTCGAGCACGTCCGCGTCGTACAGCCGCAGGGCCTGCTGGAGCGCGAACTCGGCCAGGTAGGAACGCAACTGGTCGACCGGCTCCTCGGCCAGGTTGAGCATGCGCCGGTTCGCCAGGACGGCGGAGCCGCGCAGGCGTTCGGCGCCGGCGGTGACGGCCGCGTCCAGCCCGGCCGGCTCGTGCACCTCGTCGATGAGCAGGCGGGCCGCCGGTTCACTCGCGTGGATGCGGCGTCCTTCCAGGATGACCTGTCGTGCCAGCCGGGGGCCGACCGAACGCGTCAGCCTGAAGTTGGCCACACCCGGGATGATGCCCTCCTGCGCCGCGGGCAGGCTCACATAGGCGTCCGAGGCCGCGATGACGTGGTCGAAGAGCAGGAGCAGCTGGGCGCCGCCGCCGATGGCGAACCCGTCCACGACGGCCACCCAGGGCTTGTCCACGGTGGGCCGCCGCCAGTCTGCCGCGCCCTCCACCGCCACACCCCGGATCAGCTTGTGGAGGTACCCGAGCTCACGCCGCAGCAGGAAGTCGACGAGCGAGATGTCACCACCGTGCAGCGCCTTGAGGTTGATGCCGGCGCTGAAGACCCGTCGCCCGCGGTAGCGGGGATGCGACATGACACCGCCCCGCAGCACACCGACCTCCGTGGCTGGGTCGAGGAGGACGAGATCGACCGCCGTCTCCATGTCGTCGACCTGCTGGTCGTCCTCCGCGTTCAGCGAGTCGTCGCGGCACATGGTCAGGTGGGTGACGGCACCGATGCGCTCCACCCTCACGGACCGCAGCTCCGCCTTGCCGGTCCTCGTGAACTCGGGCAGCAGCGCCAGGGCACCGGGGGTGGGGCGCAGCATCGCGTCCAGCAGGTGTGCCCCGGCCGACGGGGAGCGCAGCACGCGGCTGAAGAAGATGCCTTGATCGATCTCGTGGCCCTCCTTGTGCGACTGGGCCCTGCCGCGTTCGGCCGCCAACTGTTCCTCGGTCGGCACGAGACCGGGGAACCGCGCGGCAGCCGTCCGGGCGAGTTCCGCGAGCCGCGGGTGGCTGGACCGGCGTTCGGTGAGCTCGTCGTAGACCGCTTCCGCGTGTGCGTCCATGAACGCGATGCGCAGCGCCCTGGTGGCGTCGACGGCCGCTGCGGCCTCGGCGCGCTGCCGCGGTGACCGGTGCACCGGGTCGCCCAGGCCGGCCAACAGGGTTTCGGTGGCCGCCGCCGTACGCGCCAGCGAGAGCCGGGCCGTGCCCAGATCGGCCGGCCCGGCGGGCAGGTCACCGTGCGATCGGGGCAGGACCTGGCCGACGGTCATACGGCCGCCTCGGCGGCGGTCTTCAGCAGCGCCCGGTCGCACGCCGCGAGATGGGCACCGAGGGCCTCCTCGAAGCTCGTGGTCGCGGCGTCGAAGAGGAGTTGGCGGCGGATGGCCAGCTCCGCTCCCCGGACCGACGCGGTGGATCCGACGGCTGCCGCGAGCGCGTCGTCGACGTCGTCGGCCAGTACGTCGACCAGTTGCAGGGCCAGTGCCTCCCGGGCGGCGATAGGGGTGCCGAAGAGCACGGCACGGCGGACCGCGGCGGCGCCGGCGTGGGACCTGCCGAGCCGGTACAGCGTCATGCCCGGCCAGGTCGCTCCGTTCTCGACCGCCATCACGAGGCTCGCGGCGCCGTCGGCGATGCGGTGGTCGGCGCAGAACAGGAGGTCGAGCGCGAGGCCGCCGCACGGCCCCTCCGCGACCGCGATGGTCGGTGTGGGCAGGCGTTCCAGGCGCCGCAGCGCGCGCTCCCACTTGTTCACCAGGGAAACCGTCACCCCGTCGGCCTGACGCATGACGGGGACGCCCGAGACGCGGATGGCCAGTCGGTGGGCGGTGCGCCCGTCCTCGGCGCTGTCACAGGCTCTGGTGACGGCGTCGACAGTCGCGGAGGACAGGGGCAGGCGGCCGTCGACGGTGAGGGTCGCTGTCGCGTGGTCGAAGGTCGCGTAGGTGGTGCTTGCTTCGGGCATGGTTTCCTTCACCTGCTGCTCTTTCACCATTGGACGAGCGCGGTTTCTATGGTCGAGCCAGGGCCCATGGTCATCAGGGCGCCGTACTCGCCCGCCGTGACCACGTCTTCCCGGAGCAGCCGCTCGTAGGAGAACAGGAACGAACCGCTGGAGAGATTGCCGTAGTCGCGCAGGACACTGGTGGTGTGGCGCACGTCGTGACGGGTGAGACCGAGGTTGACCCGTACGGAGTCGATGACCTTCTTCCCGCCGGAGTGCACGAGCCAGTGGCCGATGTCGGAACGGCGGAGGCCCGCCTCGGACAGCAGGCGGTCGACGACCCGCTCCGCGTGGGCGCCCACCACATAGGGCACCTGTGGGTCCAGGTAGAAGCTGAACTTGCCCTGTGCGTCGTCCCAGTCGTAGCGCATGGCCTCGATCGCATCCGTGATGAGGTGGCTGGAGAAGCCCAGGATCCGCGGACCGTCGAACCCGCGCGGGACACCGGGCGGTGCCGGGGGATCGGACTCGGCCCGGTCGGCGACCAGGGCCACAGCGGCCGCTCCGTCCCCGAAGAGGCTGTTGACGACGGCGGTCCGCATGCTCGCGTCGATCACGTAGGCGGCGGAGCAGGCTTCCACGCACAGCATGACGGCCACCCGGCCGGGATGCGCGGTGGCCCAACTGGCGGTCGCCTGGAGGGCGTTGAGTCCGGCGTTGCAGCCCATGCCCACGACGTCCACGCGGCTCGTCTGCGGGCGGAGTCCCAAGGAGCGGATCAACAGGGCGCTCAGGCCGGGAGTGAGGAAGCCCGTGGTGGTCGTCACGCACAGGTAGTCGACCTCGTGCGGGTCGATGCCGGTGTCGGCCAGGCACTTCTGGATGGCTCGAACCCCCATGTCGAGGGCGAGTCTCTTGTGTTTGTCGAGCAGCGCGCCCTGGGCCTCGGGGAGGCAGGTGCCGTTCGGGTCCCGCGGCGGCAGGGAGAGGAAGCGTCTTTCGATGGCGCTGTTGAGGAAGACGGACCGGACCTTGGGATCCGATATCTCGAATATGTCGAGTAATTCGTGCTGGGTGTACGAGGTGTCGGTCACCGCTGTCGCGACGCCCGCGATACGGGGTGCGACAAGTGTACGGACGGGTGGTGCCTTGGAAGGTTCGGGGAATCCGGTATACGGGGGGTTCACCGATATGGTCATCGGAAGGTCCACCCCCACATTCGCGGCTTACTGCGAATCGGTGTGTGCATGGTCAGCAATTTGTCGGTTTCCCTGTGGGTCGTAATGGAACCTGGGCGGCGGTTTCATCCCTGATGAACCGCGCCAGGCGCTTGACGCCGTCCGTGATCTCGGACTGGGTCAGGTAGCTGATGGACAGTCGGATGCTGTTGGCTCCGCCGCCCTGGGGATAGAAGTAGGACATGGGCGTCCAGATGACGCCGTATTCCTCCGCCGAACGTTCCAGGGCGGAGTTGTCCACTCGGAACGGCACGTCCATGGTGAGGAAGAATCCACCGGTGGGCCGGTTCCAGCGGACGCCGAGCGCGGTCTGCTCGTCCTGGGGGAAGGCCTCGTCGAGTTCTCGCAGAATGGCCTGCATCGCATCGCCGTAATAGCGGGATGTCTCGACGTTGATGTCCGCGGTGCGGCCGCCGGCTGCCAGCAGCATTCCGCCCACGGCGGCCTGGCCGAGCGCGGACGTGTTCACCGTCACCATGCTCTTGATCTTGGTGATCTCGTCCACCAGCAACCCCGTGGAGCCGTCGCGGTCGACGACGATCTGGTCCGCGATGGCGAACCCCACCCGTGCGCCGGGAAACAGCGTTTTGGAGTACGAGCCGAGGTGGACGACTCGGCGGTCGCGGTCGAGGGACTTGAGCGTGGGCACCTGGCGGCCGGGGCTGACCATCCGGTACGGGCTGTCCTCCAGCAGGAGGATGTCCTCGCGGGCGGCGAGTTCGAGGAGCTCTCCGCGCGCTTCCAGCGAGAGCGTGACGCCGGACGGATTCGAATGGTCGGGGACCACGTAGAGCGCCCGGGGGCGACGTCCGCGGGCCCGCTCGGCCCGGATCGAGGCCTCCACATCGGCGCACCGCAGGCCGTCGGCCCGCTCTTCGACGGGGGTGAGCTCGATGTCGAGGAGGCGTGCGGCTCCGGTGATCCCCACGTAGCAGGGGCTCGCCACCAGCAGTACGTCGTCGCGGCTCGCGAAGAGGGCCCGCAGCGTCAGGAGCATGGCCTCC
Source organism: Streptomyces sp. NPDC002276 (assembly GCF_053891435.1). Classification (NCBI taxonomy): domain Bacteria; kingdom Bacillati; phylum Actinomycetota; class Actinomycetes; order Kitasatosporales; family Streptomycetaceae; genus Streptomyces; species Streptomyces sp. NPDC002276. The sequence goes on from NZ_JBSFCQ010000028.1 coordinate 11,538, forward strand.
TGGCAGCCGACCGTGACGACGATGGCCTCGGGCGGCACGTCGATGTTCTCGTCCTTGAGGAGCGAGTCGGCGATCAGCTCCCGGATCTGGCCGTGCGTGGGACCGTACTGGAAGATCGCGTCGCGTATCTCGCCGGGGGAGCGACCGTTCTCGGCGAGGTGGTCCAGATAGCGGCGGATGTGCCCGAATATCTCTTCCACGTCGAAGAATCCGTCGTACGGGCGGCCCGGAGCGAATGAGATCGCCTCCGGATAGCGGTGCGTGATCCCGTTCAGGAAGTTCATCGTGTCGAGCACCGGATCGGAGATGCTGGCGTGCAGCTCCTCCTTTAACAGATGATCTGCTGCCACGCAGGTACCTCCGCCAGGCGGCCATCAGGCCGGCCGCCCGATTGTGATCTCGTAGGAACAAGATTTTTTCGGAAGGCTACCAGTGCGCAACTCGGCGGCCTAGGGATTTTCTGATCACCCGCGCCGTCCCGTGCCGGCGGCGGGCATCGCGAGCGGAGTCCCCGTTTCGGGGCCGCGTCGGAGCTTGCCGCGGCGGCGCTGTCCGCGCTTGTCCCGACTGCTCCGCGAGAGCGGACCGCCCGGAGTCGGTGGCATGCCTTCGCGAAGCCCATCGAGGCGTACCGGGCTGCTCCCGCAGGTGAGGGGGCGTCCGATCGCATAAACGTTCGATACTGGTTTAGGGTGGTGACATCGCCCCGGAGGGACCGGAGTGGAAAAGGGGAACCAGGGGGCAGCCAGTGGCGAGGTGGTCCAGATGCGCGGTTTTACGCATCTACACGCCGTCTCCGGGTTCTCCCTGCGGTACGGCGCCTCGCACCCCGAGCGGCTTGCGGAACGGGCCGCCGAGCGGGGAATGGACGCGGTCGCCCTGACCGACCGGGACACTCTCGGCGGCGCCGTCCGCTTCGCCAAGGCCGCGGACCGGGCCGGTGTCCGCCCCCTGTTCGGAGTGGATCTCGCGGTGGAGGCGCCCCCCGAAGCGACCGGACGCACGGAGCGGCGACGCGCACCGGCCCGCGGCGGCGCCTTCGTCGACGAATCGGCCCAGCGTGTGGTCTTCCTTGCCCGGGACGGGGCCCGCGGCTGGGCCGAGCTGTGCCGGCTGGTGAGTGCCGCGCACGCGGATCCCGCGGGAGGCGGGCGTCCCCTGCTGCCCTGGAGTGCCCTCGGCGGGGAGCACCTCACCGTGCTGCTCGGTCCCGCGTCGGACGTCGGCCGCGCCCTGGCCGCGGGGCGGCCGGACCGCGCCGCCCAGCTGCTCGCGCCCTGGCGGGAGCGCTACGAGGACGCGGCGCTTCGCGTCGAGGTCGTCTGCCACGGCCGCGGCGGCACCGGCTCCGGCTCGCTGCGGCTCGCGGCCCGTACCCTCGGCTTCGCCGCCGATCAGCGGATCACGCCCGTCCTGAGCAACGCCGTACGTTATGCCGACCCCGGCCAGGGCCCGGTCGCGGACGTCCTGGACTCCGCGCGCCGCCTGGTGCCGATCGATCCGCGCGGCGAGCGCGACGGTGGCGAGCGGTGGCTCAAGCCGGCGACGGACATGGCGCGCATCGCCGAGCAGGTCGCCGAAGCCGCGGGGTACGGCGCGAACACCGTACGCCGACTGCTTGAGGTCACCGAGGAGACCGCCGCCGCATGCCGTGTCGACCCCGAGAACGACCTGGGGCTCGGACGTGTGCATTTTCCCGAGCCGGAACTCGTCGGCGCTCACCGGCGCACTCCCGAGCGGGTGCTGCGTTCGAAGTGCGCCGCCGCCATGCTGCTGCACCGCTACGACCACGACCACCGCCGCTGGGAGCGTCTCGATGACGAGCTGCGCCTGATCGAACGGCTGGGATACGCCTCGTACTTCCTCACCGTCGCCCAGGTCGTCGCCGACACCCGCGGACTCGGTATCCGGGTCGCCGCCCGCGGCTCCGGCGCGGGTTCCCTGGTCAACCATCTCCTCGGGGTCGCCACCGCCGATCCCGTCGAGCACGGTCTGCTCATGGAGCGTTTCCTGTCCGACCGGCGCGCGGAACTGCCCGACATCGACATCGACGTGGAGTCCGCCCGTCGCCTGGAGGTCTACCGGGCGATCATCGACCGTTTCGGACCGGAGCGGGTGGCTACCGTGTCCATGCCGGAGACCTATCGGGTGCGGCACGCCGTACGCGACGTCGGCCTTGCTCTCGGTCTGGATCCGGCCGAGGTGGACCGGCTTGCAAAATCGTTTCCTCACATCCGGGCCAGGGACGCGCGTACCGCCCTGCGGGAGTTGCCGGAGCTGCGCGGCATCGATCCGGAGTCGTACGGCCCGCACATGTGGGACCTGGTCGAGGCCCTGGACGCGCTCCCGCGCGGCATCGCCATGCACCCGTGCGGTGTCCTGCTCTCCGACGTCACGCTGCTGCGCCGCACCCCCGTCATGCCGACCAGCGGTGAGGGCTTCCCGATGTCCCAGTTCGACAAGGAGGACGTGGAGGACCTCGGGCTGCTCAAGCTCGACGTACTCGGCGTACGCATGCAGTCCGCCATGGCGCACGCCGTCGCCGAGATCGAGCGGGCCGGCGGGCATCGCATCGACCTGGACGACGCCGCCCAGGTGCCGCCGGCCGACCCGAAGACATTTCAGCTGATCAAGTCCTCGCAGACCCTGGGCTGCTTCCAGACCGAGTCACCGGGCCAGCGCGACCTGATCGCCCGGTTGCAGCCCGACACCTTCCACGATCTCGTCGTCGACATCTCGTTGTTCAGGCCAGGACCGGTCGCGGCCAACATGGTCGATCCGTTCATCAAGGCCAGGCACGGGCGCCAGGCACCCCGCTGTCCGCACCCGGACCTGGAGCCCGCGTTGCGGGAGACATACGGCGTGGTGGTCTTCCACGAGCAGATCATCAAGATCCTGTCGGTCATGACCGGCTGCACCCTGGCCTTCGGCGACTACACGCGACGGGCGCTGTCCGATGCGGACCAGATCGGACGAGTGCGGGCGTGGTTCGCGCGGGAGGCTCGCGGACGGGGGTACGAGGAGGAGGTCGTCGAGCGGACCTGGAAGATCGTCGAGGCGTTCGGGGCATACGGCTTCTGCAAGGCGCACGCGGTGGCCTTCGCGGTGCCCTCGTATCAGTCGGCGTGGCTGAAGGCTCATCATCCGGCCGCCTTCTACGCCGGGCTCCTTACGCATGATCCGGGGATGTATCCGAAGCGACTGCTGCTCGCGGATGCCCGGCGGCGGGGCATACCGATCCTGCCGCTGGATGTGAATGCGTCAGACGCCGCCTATCGAATCGAACTGGTGTCTGATATGGGGAGTGGTCGGCCCGTTCACGGGATCCGGCTCGCCCTTTGTGACGTGCGCGGGATGAGTGAGAGCGAGGCGGCGCGGATCGTCGCGGGGCGCCCCTACAGCTCGCTTCAAGACTTCGCTTCTCGGGCCCGGCCGTCCCGGCCCGTCGCCGAACGCCTCGCCCAGGTCGGCGCGTTGGACGCTTTCGGCCGCAACCGCCGTGACCTGCTGCTGCACCTCGCCGAGCTGCATCACGGCCTACAGCGCTCCGCGCAGGGGCAGTTGACGCTGGGGGAGGCCAGTACGGTCGCCCCCCTCGGCCTGCCCGACCTGGACGATGCCGAGCGGCTCGGAGCCGAGCTCGGGGTGCTCGGCATGGACACCTCCCGCCATCTCATGGGCGATCACCGGGAGTTGCTGGAAGAACTCGGTGTCATCCACGCGAAGCGGCTGAAAGACCTGCCGCACGGCCAGGTGGTGCTGGTCGCCGGGGCGAAAGGAGCCGTCCAGACCCCGCCGGTCCGCTCCGGCAAACGCGTCGTCTTCACCACGCTCGACGACACGACAGGGCTGGTGGACTGTGCGTTCTTCGAGGACAGCCACGAGGCCTGCGCGCACACCGTCTTCCATTCCTGGCTGCTGCTCGTGCGCGGAGTGGTGCAGCGCCGTGGCGGAGGCGGCGGAAAGGCGCTGTCGGTGACCGGCTCCGCCGCCTGGGACCTCACCGAACTGGCCGAACTGCGCCGCGCGGGCGGCCTGTCGGCGGTGACGGAACGACTCACCCAGGCCGATCCACCGCAGGGCGGAGCCGCGGGCAGCCGCAGCCTCCAACTGGAAACCGGTTACGCGCTGCATCCCTGGGCGGATCTGCAACCACCCGGCGAGTCCGTCAAACAGAGCCGCAAGCTATGGCACCAGAGCCCCGGGAGCGCAGGGTGAACATCCTTTACATCCACTTCCACGACCTGCGGGACGAGCGGCTCTACAGCCGTCTTCTCGCCCTGCTGGCCGAGTACACCCCCCTGGTGCAGGCGCTGCCCCCGGATGCCGCGCTGGCCGATGTCTCCGGCAGCCTGTGTTACTTCGGCACGGACGCCACGGCACTGGCCGAGCGGATCCGGGCGCGCACCGGTGGGCTCTACGGGCTCCGCTCCACGGTCGGCATCGCCGCGAACCCGATGCTTGCCCGCATGGTCGCGGCCGACGGCCCGCCCTCGGCGGTCCGCACCCTGCCCGACGACATCGACACGGTCACCGCCTTCCTCGCGAAGAAACCCACCGCCGCCCTGCAAGGCGTGGGACCGGCGACCACCCGCACCCTGTCCTCGTACGGCCTGGACAGCGTCGGCAGGATCGCCGCCGCACCCCTCGGCACGCTGCAACGCATCCTGGGCGTCACCGCCGGCCGCCACTTCCACGACGCGGCCCGCGGCCTCGACCCGACGCCAGTGACCCCTTCGGCTCCATCCCGCTCGATGAGCGTCGAACACCGCTTTGCCCAGGACGAGTTGGACCGGGACCGGCAGCGTGCCGCCCTGCTCGCGCTCACCGACCGCCTCGGCCTACGACTGCGCGGAGAGTCCCAGGTGGCCTGTGCCCTCACTCTCACCATCCGCTACGCGGACCGCTCGACAACGACTCGCACCCGCAAGCTACGCGAACCGACCGCCCACACCCGCTCCCTGACCGCACTCGCTCACGACCTCCATGACCGACTCGCTCTTCAGCGCGCCCGTGTCCGTACCGTCTCTCTGCGGGCGGAGAACTTGATTTCCGCCGAACGGGCTTCCCGTCAACTGCTCTTCGAACCGACCGACGAGAAGGCTCGCCGTATCGAGGCCGCCGCCGATCGCGCCCGGGACCGGTTTGGCGCGCGGGCGGTACAGCCGGCGGGAGCGGCGACATTCCATGTCGCGTGACCAGACGTCTCGGCCGTCGGCTCCGCGGCGGTCAGCGCGATGCGGCAGGTCGGCGGCGCCATGTTCCACCGAACTCCCCCCATCCATACGTCAGTTGGCCCACGGCGGAACGATGTGCGTCCCGTCGGCCAGCTCCGCCTCCAGGCCGATGGACGTGGTGACCCAGGTGATCGCGGCACGGTCGGTGGGGTTCTCGGCGCCGAAGGTCGCGCCGGGGTTGATGATCAGCGTGTCGCCCGCGCCGACCCGCTCGGTGCGGCCGTCGAGCGTGACGACCAGCTCGCCTTCGAGGATGTGCAGGATCTCCTCGCGGTTGACGGTGTGCAGGGGCGCCTTGGTGCGGGCCGGGATCTCGCCGCGCCAGGCGCACAACTCCTTGCTGCCGGTGCGGGGATGGGCGTACGAGACGAAGCGGGCGCCGTGGATCTCGTGCGTGACGGCTTCGGTCGAGCGGATGACGGGCATGGGTGAGCCTCTCCCGAGGTGGTCAAGCTGCTTGACTATATGGCTCCATGGTCAAGCCGCTTGACCGGTTCGTCAAGGGTGTTTCAATGCCTCCGTGCAGAACTCCGAGGCCATCGCCCTGTCCGCCGCCGTGCTCGCCGTCGCCGGTGAACTCACGCGGCGCATCAACGAGGGCGTCGTCGCCCGCGGCTTCGAGGGGGTGCGGCCCGCGCACGGGTTCACCTTCGTGCGTCTCGCCCCGGACGGTGCGACGGTCACCGAACTCGCCGCCCACCTCGGAGTGACCAAGCAGGCCGCGAGTCAGCTCGTCGAGGAGCTGGTGCGCAGGGGGTATGTCGAGCGGCGTCCGCATCCCGTCGACGCGCGCGCCCGGCTGATCGTGCTGACCGAGTCGGGCTGGGCCTGTACGCGTGCGGCGGAGGAGGCCGCCGCCGACGCCGTGCGGCCGTGGGTCGAACTGCTGGGCGAAAGTGAAGTGCGCGTGTTGTGTGACCGTTTGGTGCGGATTGCGCCCTACGGTCCCATCAGGCCGACCTGGTGACTGGTTATCACTGGAAGTTTTTACTGACGCGTAACTTCACGCTTCACCTACTCGCTCGTAACTTGATGAGAGAACAGCATTCTTGTGATCCGGATCACAGGGCGTAAGGCCGTCGCAACTCCCTTGAGCCGCAAGGAGATCACACGATGCTGCCCTGGAAACGAGTGCTCAGACCCCTGACCGCACTGCTCCTGACCGCCGCGGTCGCCGCTCTCCCCACCGCCGCCCACGCGGCGAGCGCCCCGAGCACCGGCTGGAACGATTACACGTGCAAGCCCTCCACCGCCCACCCCGACCCGGTCGTCCTCGTACACGGAACGTTCGCCAACAGCACCGACAACTGGCTGGTTCTCGCCCCATACCTGGAGGCCCGCGGCTACTGCGTCTTCTCCCTCGACTACGGCCAACTCCCCGGCGTCCCCCTCATCCACGGCCTCGGCCCCATCGACAAGTCGGCAGAGCAACTCCAGGCCTACGTCGACACGGTGCTCGCCGCGACCGGCGCCGCCAAGGTCGACCTCGTCGGCCACTCGCAGGGCGGCATGATGCCCCGCTACTACCTCAAGTTCCTCGGCGGAGCGGCCAAGGTGGACACCTTCGTCGGCATCGCGCCCGACAACCACGGCACCACCCTGGACGGCCTCACCAAGCTCCTGCCGTACTTCCCGGGCGCCGAGGACGTCATCTCGGCGGCCACCCCCGCCCTCGCCGACCAGATCGCCGGCTCGGCCTTCCTCACCAAGCTGAACGCGGGCGGCGACACCGTCCCCGGCGTCCACTACACGGTCATCGCCACCAAGTACGACGAGGTCGTCACGCCGTACAAGAGCCAGTTCCTCAGCGGGTCCGACGTGCACAACGTGCTGATCCAGAACCTGTGTTCACTCGACCTCTCCGAGCACGCGCTGCTCGGGCTCTCGGACCGGATCGCCTTCCACGAGGTCGCCAACGCCCTCGACCCGGCGCACGCCACCACCACCAACTGCCTGTCGGCACTGAGCTGATACCCGATTCGCACACCGCGGGGTCTGTCCGACCTGAGCCGCCGGACAGACCCCGCCCCCTGGACGGCCGTACTAACGGCCGTGCCGTCCACCGCCGTTGGTCGCGCGGCGGCGGACCGAGGCGAACAGGGCCGCGGCGCCGAGCGCCAGGGAGGCCGCGCCGCCGATGACCAGATACGGCGAGCTGTCGTTGCTGCCGGTCGCCGCCAGATTCTGCGAACTGCCCGCGGGTTGGGGCCCGTTGGCCTGTTCCGCGGCGGCGACCGGCTCCGCCGGGGTGCTCGCGTTCGCGTTCGCGTCTCCGTGACCGTGGTGTTCTACGGTCGACTTGTCGGCCCCGGCCGCGATCTGCTCGTCGGACGGGGCGGAGGCGGACGGCGCGGGAGCGGTCGGGGCGGGAGCGGCCGAGGTGGGCGCCGGTGTCGAACTGCCCGCCGCACCACCGCCGTTGGAGCCCGTGTTGCCGCCGCCGTTCCCGCCGAAGCTGACGTCCGAGCAGGAGTAGAACGCCTCCGGGCTGTCCGAGCGCTGCCAGATCGCGTACAGGAGCTGCCTGCCCGAGCGCTGGGGGAGCGTGCCGGAGAAGGTGTAGAAGCCGCCCGAGGCGACCGGGTCGGTGGCCGTCGCGACCGGGTGCTCCAGGTCCAGGTCGGTCCAGGCGAGCGGCTGCGAGGGGTCGTAGCCGGACTTGGTGAGGTACACCTTGAAGGTGCCCTTGTGCGGTGCGGTCACGCGGTACTTGAAGGTGTACGAGCCGCTGCTGACGCCGGTCGCCGGCCAGTCCGCGCGGGCCAGGTCGAGGCCCTTGAACTCCGCGTTGTTCGCGCTGCACAGCTTGCCGTCCGGGATCAGCGTCCGGTGCTGCCCGTTGGCGTCGCCGATGCGGATGCCGTTCCAGTCGTAGAGCGCCTGGGTGCCACCGGCCGCGACGGCTGCCTCGCACGCGGCCGACTTCGGGTTCTCCGGTCCCTCCGCGTAGCACTGCGCGACCCGGCTGACCGGGTCCCCCATCGAACCGTGGGCCGCCGCGGGTGCCGCGGCGAGCGCGGTCAGGACGAGGGGAGCCATGCCGAGGACGGCGACAGCGACGGCCTTGCGGCGTGCGAGCATGGCGGAACTCCAACTCCTCGAACGGTTCGCGGCGCGGGGGACGAATCCCGTGGGGTGATCAGAAGCTAGCCCCTGGAAACCGCGAAATCGCCTGCTGGAGACGGGGGAGAGAGATCCTTATGGTCGTGTTAAGGCAGGGCTAACCGAGGGCTCAGGGAGTCGGGTGTCGTGAGGGTGGAGAGGTGTCGCAGATGAGCAGACCGCAGTCGGAGTTCCATCGCCCCGAGACACCCTGGCGGCGGCCGGCCGGGGCGCCCGCGGGAGTGTGGGAGCAGGAGTTGGCCGTGGACCCGGTCTCCGGGGACTCCACCGTGCTCCAGCACTACGAGCCGGGGACCGACACCAGCGCCCAGGGTGCCGTCCGGCACGACTACTTCGAGGAGGTGTACATCCTCGAAGGCGACCTCACCGACCTGCGCCTCGGCGAGACCTTCACCGCGGGCATGTACGCCTACCGCCACCCGGACATGGAACACGGACCGTGGACGAGCACGGAGGGCGTCCGGATGCTCGTGATGAGCACGCACACCGCCGGGCATCGCCCGTGACCACCGGAGTCCGCGCGGCCGTCCCCACCGACGTACCGGCCGTGAAGGCCGTGACCGACATGGCGTACGGCCACTACACCGCGCGCATCGGTGTGGTGCCGCAGCCCATGGAGGCGGACCACATGGCGAATGTGGCCGCCGGGCGCGTCTTCGTGACGGGGGACCCCGTGATCGGCCTCGTGGTGATCGAGGAGCGCGCCGACCACCTGTTCCTCGACAGCATCGCCGTCCACCCCGACGCACACGGCACGGGGGTGGGACGGCGGCTGCTGGAATTCGTCGAGGCACGCGCGCGTGCGCTCGGCCTGCCGGAGGTCAGGCTCTACACGAACGCGTTGATGTGGGAGAACCAGGAGATCTACCCGCGGTTCGGCTACGAGGTCGTCGAGCGGCGCACGGACGGGCCCTACGACCGCGTCCACTACCGCAAGCGGCTCGGCTGACCGGTGGACCGGCGGGCCGGATCAGCCGTCCGGCCACCACGTGCGGGCGATGTCCTTTCGGACCTCCGGGCGCTCTACAGGGCGCTCGTCGGTCTCGTCCCGTACCCGACGGGTGTCCGACTTCTTCAGGGGCTTCTGCACGGTTACGCGGCGCATGGCTGCCTCCTTGTGTCCACCCGGGTTCGTGTTCTCACGAGGTGGACCGTTCCCGGGAGGGTGACTCATCGAAGCGGGTCTGTCTGTGGTGGCTGTCACGATGGGACTGTCAGTGGCGGGTGTCACGCTGGGCGCATGAGTGAACTTGAAGCGAACGTGGACTGGGACGCGGAGGCCCCGACCTTCGACGAAGAGCCTGATCACGGCCTGCGCGACCCGGAGGTCCGGCGGGCCTGGGCGGACCGAATGCGCGGCTGGCTGCCCGCCGCCGCGGCCGATGTCCTCGACCTCGGCTGCGGCACCGGCACCCTGTCGCTCCTCGCGGCCGAGCAGGGACACCGTGTCACCGGCGTCGACCTCTCCCCGGCGATGGTGGACCTCGCCCGCGCGAAACTGGCCGGCCGTGACGCGGCATTCCTGCTCGGTGACGCGGCGACCCCTCCGGTCGGCGAGCAGCGCTACGACGTCGTCCTCGTACGGCATGTGCTGTGGACGCTGCCCGACCCCGCCCGGGTCCTGCGGCACTGGCACGGCCTGCTGCGCCCCGAAGGACGGCTGGTGCTGATCGAGGGCCGCTGGGGGGCGGTGAGCCCGGTCGGCATATCCGCCGAGCGGCTCGCCGAGCTCCTGGCGCCCGTCGCCGGGCACGTGCGCGTCGAGCGGCTGTCGGACGACCCGCTGCTGTGGGGGAAGCCGGTGGCCGACGAGCGGTACGCGGTGGTCGCCACGGGGTGAGCGGGCCTCACCGCAGCAGCGCGGCGAACCCGCCCGCACGGGCCAGCCCCTCCAACTCGTCGAGCGCCGCCACGGCCGCCGCCGCGGCCACGGGGTCCGAGACGGCCAGCCCACTCGCCGCGAACTCGTCCTCGTCCAGCCGCCGCACCTCCCTGCCGTCGGCGGACAGCCACAGGTCCAAGTCGAGGTCCTCTACGACGAGTTCGGCGCCGGAGCGGGTCGCGGGGCGGGTGATGTCGCAGTACCAGCCCTTCAACCTCCCGCCGCCGTCCCGGACTTCCTTCACCGCGTACCAGCGGTCCCGCCAGTAGTACTCGGTGAACACGTCACCGCGCTCGAAGCGCACGAAGCCGAAGTCGCGGACGCCGTCCCCCGCCCACGGGGCCCGGACGGCGAGGCGGATACCGTCGTCGAAGAGCAGCTCCGCCGCGTAACGGATCTTCGTACGGCCCGCCTTGACGAGGACGACGTCCAACTGGCGAGCGGAATCAGGCGAGTTCACGGACATACCGCACCTCCGTAGCGCAGGTCTCATAGCCGAACCACTTGTTGATCGCGAGCATCGGCCCGTTCCCGGCGTCGTTGCCCGTGAACGCCTCCGCGCATCCGGCGGCGCGGGCGCGGTGCAGGGAGTCGTTCTTGGCGAGCTTGGCCAGCCCCCGGCCGCGATGGGCGCGGGCCGTACCGGTCATGACGGTGCCGTAGCGAGTACCGCCGTCCGTGCGGGCCGCGCTGAAGGCCGCCGGGCGTCCGTCGACGAGGGCGACGGACGTCAACTCCGGGCTGAAGAGCGGATTTCGCCAGGTCTCCTCCAGCCAGGCCTCGTAGTCGGTGAACTCGGTGTCGATGTCGCTGGGTTCGTCCAGCATCGCCTCCGCGTCCAGCTCGAACAGTGGGCGCGGATCGTCGCCGAAGTCCGAGCCCGGGCGGATCTCGACGCCCGGCGGAAGGCCCTGGAGCGGGGGCAGGGTGCCGTGCGCCAGGTCCAGCCGCAGGAAGTGCGCGGAGCGGCTCGCCGTGTAGCCGAACCGCTCGGCGAAGGCGCGGTTGTCCGGCGCGTTCAGGACCCAGGCGTAGAGCCTGACCGCGCCCTCGGCGGCCAGGTGCTCCTCGGCGGCGCGAACCAGGAGCGCCCCGGCGCCCCGGCGCGTCCGCCCCGGGTGCACATACACGTTGACGAAGCCCTGGCCGGGCTCGGGGCTCTCGTAGGCGATGCCCACCTGTGCCGTGCCGATGATCTCGCCGTCCTCCTCCGCGACCAGTCTGCGCAGCCGGGCCTCCGGGTGCGCGTGGGCGATGTCGAAGGCGACGGACTCCGGGGTGAACAGTACGTAGGGCAGCGCGAGGCGGCGGACCTCGACGAAGCCGTCCAGGTCGGCCCGGACGCCGGGGTTCAGGTCGCGCGCGATCACGGTCATGGAGCCGCACGCTACGGCGGAGCCGCGCCGTAGTGCCTCTCATTTTCCGGTGGGTGCGGGACAATCGGGCCGTGACCTTGAAGATCCACATCGATGACAGTGCCGCGCCCTACGAGCAGATCCGCGCCCAGATCTCCGAGCAGGCCCGGTCCGGAGCGCTGCCGGTCGGCCACCGGCTGCCCACGGTACGGGGACTGGCCGAGTCGCTCGGCCTCGCCGCGAACACCGTCGCCAAGGCGTACCGGGCGCTGGAGACGGACGGCGTGATCGAGACGCGGGGCCGCAACGGAACGCTGATCGCCGCCGCGGGCTCGGCGGCGGAGCGGGAGGCGTCGTCGGCCGCGCAGGCTTACGCGGAGAAGGTCCGGCGGTTGGGGCTTACGCGGGAGGACGCGACGGCGGCCGTACGGGATGCGCTGCGCGCGGCCTACGGGGCTTAGCCGCTACGGGTGTTGTTCACAGATACAACCCCGCGTCCGCCCCCTCCCGTTGGTCCGGAACCGAGGTCGGCTGGGTGCCCCGGCGCAGGGCGTACAGCTCCGCCAGGGTCGCGCCCTCGCGGCCGATGCCCTCCTCCGTGCCGAGCCAGCCGATCGCCTCGCGGCGGGTGAGCGCGCCGACCTCGATGCGGGCGAGGCAGCGGCCGGGGCGGACGACGGCCGGGTGCAGACGCTCCAGGTCCTCGTTGGTGGTGACGCCCACCAGGACGTTGCGGCCCTGGCCGAGCAGGCCGTCCGTGAGGTTCAGGAGGCGGGAGAGGGCCTGGCCCGCCGTGTGCTTGGCCTCGCCGCGGATCAGCTCGTCGCAGTCCTCCAGGAGGAGGAGCCGCCAACGGCCCTTGCCCGTCGTGTCGTCCTCGCCGATCGCGATGTCCATCAGATAGCCGACGTCGGAGAAGAGGCGCTCGGGGTCCAGGACGCAGTCCACCTGGCACCAGTCCCGCCAGGAACGCGCCAGCGTGCGCAGCGCCGAGGTCTTGCCGGTGCCCGGCGGGCCGTGCAGCAACAGCAGCCGGCCCGCGATGTCCTCCGGGGTCGTCTTCATCAGGGTGTCCATCGCATTGGCCACGGGACCCGTGTAGTTGGGGCGCACCTCGTCCCACGTGCCCGCCGAGATCTGCCGGGTCGTCCGGTGCGGGCCGCGCCGGGGGGAGACGTACCAGAACCCCATCGTCACGTTCTCCGGCTGCGGTTCGGGCTCGTCCGCCGCGCCGTCGGTCGCCTGGCCGAGGACCTTCTCGGCGAGCTCCTCGCTGGTCGCCGTGACCGTGACGTCGGCGCCCCGGTTCCAGCGGGAGATCAGCAGCGTCCAGCCGTCACCCTCCGCGAGCGTCGCGCTGCGGTCGTCGTCGCGGGCGGCGCGCAGCACGCGGGCGCCCGGCGGGAGCAGGGTCGCCCCGGACCGTACGCGGTCGATGTTCGCCGCGTGCGAGTACGGCTGCTCGCCCGTCGCGAAGCGGCCGAGGAACAGCGCGTCGACGACATCGGACGGGGAGTCGGAGTCGTCGACGTTGAGCCGGATCGGCAGCGCGTCGTGCGGGTTGGTGGACATGGGGCCATGATCCGGCACGCGGACGCCGTGTGCACCCGCTTTCCGTAGTGCGCCCCCGAGTGTCGCCTGCGCCCGGTGCATCCGATGTGTCCGCTCCGTGTCGGCCGTGTATCCCCTCGGTCCTGTTACAAGCCTGTGCATGTGGAGACCTGCCCCAGTACCGGGCACCGACGTTACTGTTGCCCTTGATGGGACGTCATGGGTGGAATTCGGGGGCACGACGGTGGCGCCTCACCGCGCTGCTCGGCGTGGGTGTGGCCGCACTGGCTCTGATCGTGACCCTGATCAACACGCTTCCCGGCGGCGGAAGCACCGCGGGCACCTCGCGCGACGGCGACAAGGTGCACGGCACCCCCGCGAGCCCGCCCGACGAGGACCGGCCCGAGGTCGGCTGGGGCTTCACCCACACCCAGTACAGCGCCGACGAGGGCAGCGACACCGCGACCGAACGCGTCGAGGGACTGCTCGCGAAGTCCCAACTCCCGCAGGACCAGGCCATCATGGGCTGGGGTGCCGACAACCCCGAGCCGGTGAAGGGGCGTTACGACTTCGGCGCCCTCGACCGCCGGATCGACTTCGTCCGCAAGTCGGGCGGCACCCCGGTGATCACGCTGTGCTGCTCGCCCGACTGGATGAAGGGCGGCAAGTCGGGCGTGGACAACACCGATTGGAGCCAGGCGTCGCTGGAGACGGCCCCGCGGCCGGACCACTACGCGGACTTCGCCGCGCTCGCCGCGACGGTCGCCAAGCGGTACCCGGACGTCACCCACTTCATCGTGTGGAACGAGTTCAAGGGCTTCTGGAACAACGCCAAGCAGCGCTGGGACTACGAGGGTTACACGCAGCTCTACAACCTGGTCTACAAGGCGCTGAAGAAGGTCAACCCGAAGATCATGGTCGGTGGCCCCTACCTCGTGATGGACAGCGTCGACCCGCGCGATCCGAACGCCTCCAGCTCCTTCAAGGGCAGTTGGGGCGCGATGGACCAGCGGATCATCGACGCCTTCGACTACTGGAACAAGAACAAGGTCGGCGCGGACTTCGTGGTCGTGGACGGCTCCAGCTACACCAACGACGACGAACTGCTGCCGAACGAGTTCGCCGCCACCGACAAACTCACCGCCGTCAGCGAGTGGGTACGGCAGCAGACGCACGACCTGCCCCTGTGGTGGGCCGAGTACTACGTCGAGCCCGCCGACGGCAACGATGACCGCAAGGGCTGGTCCGAGACCCACCGCGTCGCCGTCCAGGCCGCCGGAATGATCGCCATGGCCAAGGGTGGCGCCACCTCCGGCTTCTACTGGAACCCGGAGACCGAGAAGGGCGCGAACTGCGCGGGCTGTCTGTGGACGCCGACCGACAGTTCCGACGGCGGGAGGCAACTGCCCATGTACGACCTGGTCTCCCGCTTCGACGCGGCCTTCGGGCCGGGCACGAAGTTCACGACCGTGCCGGTCGCCGCGGACGACGTGCCCAACGTGAAGGTCCTCGCCACCGACAAGACGGTCCTGGTCGTGAACACCCTGGACCGGCAGATCAGCGCGAAGGTCGACGGCCAGGAATTCGAGATGGCGGCCTATGGGGTCAAGTGGCTGACACGCTGAGCCACTTGACCCCGTAGGACCCCGCTACTTCATCGTCAGGAACCGCTGCACCAGCGAGGCCAGCAGCACCGCCAGCAGGGGCAGCGAGAACCAGAAACTGCTCTGCAACCACCGCAGTTGACGCACGCTCGGCCGTACCGCGACCCGGACGATCTCGCGGGCCGTCAGCATCAGGATCAGCGCGAGCGCGGCGAGCGCGCCCACCACCGACCACGGCGTCCAGGTGATCTGCGGTCCGATCGGCCCGGGATCGGGCTTCGGGACCGCACCGGCCGGCTGCTCGCGCAGCGCGTACATGGTCACGTCCTCGTTGACGAGGACCTTCCTCAACTCCTGCCGGTTGTCCAGGTTCTGGATGAGCCGGGACTCCCAGGTCGCCGAGTAGCCCGCGTCCAGCTGGAGCGAGACGACCTGGCTCTTGTTGAGCATCAGATACGAGTTCGGGCCCGCGTCCTTGAGCGCCTTGACCAGACCGGACACCAGCACCGGGTCCGAAGGGGCCAGCGTGGGAACGTAGTTGACCCGCTCCATGTCCTTCGCGCCCCACGGCATCGCCGGCGTCACGTCGTTGACCGTGTCGTCGGTCAGCCACAGCAGCCGTACGGTC
Organism: Streptomyces sp. NPDC002276; assembly: GCF_053891435.1. Classification (NCBI taxonomy): domain Bacteria; kingdom Bacillati; phylum Actinomycetota; class Actinomycetes; order Kitasatosporales; family Streptomycetaceae; genus Streptomyces; species Streptomyces sp. NPDC002276. Next base: position 26,918 of record NZ_JBSFCQ010000028.1, read on the forward strand.
GGCTTGTCGTGGGCGTACACGTAGTTCATGGCGGCGACCTCGCCGGGCCGCACCCGCTCGAAGCCCTCGTTGCCCCAACGGGCCACCAGGAAGCCGCCCATGAGCACCAGGCCCGCGACCAGCGCGGCCAGCGGGGCGAGGCTCACGCGGTCCTTCTCGCGCTCCTTGGCGGTGACGCCGGTGCGCGGGAAGAGGGCGAGACCCGCGAGCAGGGCCGCGCCCGGCACCGCGAACATGAAGACCCGCAGCGCCATCTCACCGCCGTAGGACTGCATGCCGAAGCCCAGGAACGGGACGAAGGTGAGGACGAGGAGGGAGCGTTCGCGGTACTTGTGGTCGCGGCGGCGCCACCAGCCCCAGCAGGCGAAGGACATGACGCCGCCGGCCAGCAGGACGCGGGTGTAGAGGACCAGCTTGTGGGTCGAACTGCCGCCCTGGATACGGCCGGAGACGGACGTCGAGACATTGCTGCCGACGCCGCCGACCCCGCCGAAGAGGTCGTTGAAGTGTCCGGACCAGTACGGCTCGGCCATGAAACCGATCCACACCGCGACCAGTACCGCGAACAGGATGGGCAGACCGCGCAGTTCGGAGCGGCCGATCAGGACGAGGACCGTGAGGACGCCCAGCATCACGAACGGGGTGAGCTGGTGGGCCGGGACGCTCGCCGCGAACAGACCGATCAACACCAGGAGCAGGACGGCCTGTTGGCGCCGGTCGGTGGGTTCGACCTCCGCCTCGCCGGGGCGCATCTTCGTCCACAGGACCCCGGGCGCCCGGAACCAGACCAGGAGGATCGCCACGAAGGCCAGATAGAGCAGGAAGGTGAAGCCCTGCGGGGAGAAGTAGTCCTGGCCGACCCAGCCGCTGAGCACGAAGATCCAGACGCCGGTCCACTTCGCCCGCCAACTCGCCCGCAGCGAACGGACGAGGAGGAACAGCGGTGCCAGATAGGCGAGTTGGATGGCCGTGGGCCACCAGCGGATGACCTCGGTCCAGTCGGTGATCCCGCAGGCCTTGCCGATGAACGCCGCCGCCGCGAAGAAGCCCGGCCAGCTCCAGCGGGCGTCCAGGTCGGGTACGGCCGACCCGGTGCGGTCGATGTAGTCGATGAACCCGAGGTGCTGCCAGGCCGTCGGGAAGCGCGGCTCGGGTTCGATGACGGCGGGCAGCGCGTGCAATGAAACCACGGTCGCGAGGAGCGTGATCAGCAGCAGTGCTTTGTGCTCGCGGCCCAGCCACAGCAGCGAGGCGAACACCGTGATCAGCAGCGCGGCGCCGACCAGGGTGGGCAGCGGCAGCACCGAGATCAGGCCGAGCCCGCCCATGCGGTCGAGGTCGGACTCGCCGAGCCGCAGCGCGGGCACCCAGTACAGGAGCAGCGCGGCGACCAACAGACAGCCGAGGACGACCCCGGGACGGGTGGGCACCAGACGCTCGCGCAGCGACAACGGCCGTGCGGGCGGCGGCACTTCGGCCTCCAGGGACTTCGCACCCCGGGACTCCGCCGCCCGTGCTTCCGCCGCCACCAGCGCCGCCTCCGGTACGACCATCCGGTCCGAGCCGTTGGCGGGCTCGAACGGCGCGTCCACCTCGGGTTCCGCGACCGGGCTCACCGAGGACTCCGAGCCCGGCTCGCGCTCTTCCACCGGCAGTCCCACGATCTCGGACCGCTTGATGCCGAGCGCCCAGGTCGGCCGCTGCTCACCGGACACGATGGGCGTGCCGGCGGGCGGGGTGCCGGGACCCGGGCGTACGTCGGGCCGCCGTTCCAGGTGGTCGAAGTCGACGTGGATGCCGAGCGCGAGGGTGTCGGAGTCGAGCGCCCAGGCCGGGCCGCGACGGCGCGCGGCGGCCGGGACCTCGCGGGCCCCCAGGTCGGCGAGGTCGCCGTCCGGTGCCGCGTCCGCGGGCAGTTCCACGGGTGCGGCCCTGAGCGTCCTGAAGAGTTTGGGCGCGGCGATCGTCACGATCACCGCGAGGCTGGAGATCTCGGCGACACCCGCGCCGGTCAGGCCCATGCGGGGGAGCAGCAGCAGCGTCAGACCGAGCACCAGGACGCACAACAGGCCCTGGAGCCAGGCGAGTCCACCGGTACGGCTCTGCGCGCGCAGCACCGCGAAGTACGTCTCCATGACGACCCGCAGCAGCGCGCCCACCGCGAACCAGCGCAGCAGCGGGGTCGCCGCGTCCGCGTAGCCCGAGCCGAACACGCCCAGGATGTACGGCGCCCCGATGAACAGGAGTCCGCAGATCGGCAGCATGATGCGGGCCATGCGCTTGAGCGCGGCCCGGGTGTTGGCGGCGATGCGCGCCGGGTCGTGGGAGCCCTCGACGGTCAGTGAGGCACCCATGTTGATGGCGAGCAGGTTGACCGTGCCGCCTATCGTCGTGGTGATGTAGAAGTACGCGTTGTCCTCGGAGCTGACCTGCGAGGCGATGATCACCGGCACCAGGTAGACCACGGCGAGCGAGAACAGCGAGCCGGTGTAGTCCCCGGCGAGGAACCGCCCGATCTCCCGCAGCGTCGGCGGCTTCGCGTGCTCCTCGGTCGCCTTGATGTGCCGGGGCACCAGCCGCCGGAACACCAGCCAGCCGAGCGGCACCACGGAGAACGCGATCGCGGCGACCCACGACACGAAGACACCGCTCATGGTGAAGACCGACGCGAGCCCGACCAGCAGCCCCAACTTCACCGCCGAGAACACGGTGTTGCCCACCGGCACCCAGGGCGCGCTGCGCAGTCCGGTCAGCACCCCGTCCTGGAGCGTGAGCAGGTTCCAGGCCATGACGGCGACGACGAAGCCGAGCGCGGGGATGGGCCCGTGCAGGAAGCGGTACGAGGGTCCCCAGTCGCTCAGGGTCAGCAGGAAGACCCCGGCGCCGAGCGCGACGACGAGCGAACTGCCCGCGTACGTACGGAAGATGAGGCGTCCGGTGGCGCGCCCCGCGACCGGGATGAAGCGGGCGAGGGCGCCCGTCAGCGTCACCGCGGTGAGCCCGGCGAGCAGCTTCATCGCGGCGATCGCCGCCGAACCCTGTCCGACGGCGGAGGCCGAGTAGTAGTGGGCCGCGATCAGCCAGTAGCCGAGGCCGAGCACCGCGGAGATCCCGGTGTTGAGCATCAGGGCGTAGGCGTTGCGGAACAGCGGGCTGCCGCCGGGGGACTTGCGCCTCCCCGGCAGGCGCAGACGGCGCCCGGACTGCTGGGGCGCTTGGGTCTCGGGCACTGCGTCCTGGGTGGTGGTCGTCGTGTCAGACACGGGAACGGCTGGCCTTCCGGCGGACCTGTCGGGCTCTGCGGACCATGGCGTACCCCTGGGTGAGGGCCCGGTCCCTGGCGAAGTTGCGGGCGATCGCACGGCCCTCGACGAGCCGCTCGAACTCCTCGACACCCGTACCGCGGCGCACGGTTACCCGTCGCAGCGCGTACGGCCCCTGACGGCGGCGGGCGAGGTCGTTGCCGACGGCGAGCGCCTGCGTGAACCCGGTCTCCCGCACCGCGACGCGCACCCGGCGGCTGGAGTAGCCGTAGGGATACGCGAACGAGACGGGTACCGCGCCGAGTTCGTCGGCGACGATCTCCTTGCAGCGAACCAGTTCCGCGCGCAGGGTCTCGTCGTCGAGCTGGTCGAGCTGCGGGTGGGTGTGGCTGTGGCCGCCGATCTCGACGTCGGCGTCCGCGAGTCGGCGGATCTGGTCCCAGTCGAGCATGGTGTCCAGGCCGCCCCCGGTGTCGTACGCGCCCCGGATCCAGCCGGTGGAGACGAACAGGGTGGACGCGAAGCCGTGTTGGACGAGTGCGGGCAGCGCGTGCCGGTGCACGCCCTCGTAGCCGTCGTCGAACGTGATCAGGACCGGGCGCTCCGGCAGCGGCTTGCCCGAGCGCCAACTAGCCGCCAGATCGGCGGTGTTGATCGGGGTGAAGTGCAAGTCGCCGAGCAGCGCCAGCTGTTCGGCGAACGCCTCCGGCGCCACGGACAGGTCGCGGGTGGCGTCGTTCGGGGCGGCGGCGACGGAGTGGTACATGAGAATCGGCACCGGTGTGTCACTCATGCGCGTCCCCCCGCTCGATCCCGGCCACCTCGAAACCGGCCCCGCCCCGCCGTGCCCGTACGCTCCCGACGACATACCCGCCCGCCGCCGTGAACACCCCGGCGACGATCGCGCCCGCCCGGCCCGCGCCGCCCGGCCGGGCGAACACGAAGTCCCGCAGCCCGCGCGCCACCCCGGCCGGCAGGACCCGGGTGGTGTAACGGCGCTCCGACTCAAGTCCCTTGTCCGCGCCGACACTTCGGGCCACCAGCGCCTTGGACAGACCCTCGGCGTACGTCCGCGTACGGAAGTACCCGAAGTGCTCGCGCGCCTCGGGCACCCGGTGGTGGATCACCGCCCGGTCGTCGATCAGTAGCACCGCGTCCGGTCTGGCCCGCGTGAGCCGGATGCACAACTCCGTCTCCTCGCAGCCCAGCGGACGCTTGTCGCCGTCCCGACCGATGCCGGTGGCGAAACCCCCCGCCGCGTCGAACGCCGTACGCCGGAACGAGGCGTTGCCCCCGAGGACGTTGCGCACCCGGACCCGGCCCGGCGGCAGGCCCTTGTACGTGCAGCCCACCACCCAGTCGAACTCCTGGGGAAACCAGGCCGGTCGGCGCCCCGACGCCCAGATCGGCATCGTACGGCCGCCTACGGCCATGACCTTGGGGTCGGCGTACGCCTCGGCGAAGTGCCGCAGCCACTCACGCTCGGCCACGGCGTCGTCGTCGAGGAAGGCGATGACCTCGCCGAACGACACGGAGATGCCGGTGTTGCGGCCGGCGGACAGGCCGCGCGGGCCCGCGTTCGCCAGCACACGGACCTCGCCGCTCTCCTCGAAGTCCTTGTACTCCCTGGTGAGTCGGTCCAGGAGAGCGGGGTTGTGGTCGACGACCAGCAACGTCTCCAGCGCGGGCCGTGACTGCGCACGCACCGAGGAGACCGCCGCGAGGATGTCCTCCCAGCGGTCCTCGGTGTAGACGCAGATCACGACGGAGATGTCGGGACCGCTCAAGACACCTCTCCCCGGACCGAGTCGATCACCCTCGCGTGCGAACGGCTGCGCAGCGCACGCCTGTTGGAGCGCTCCTTGAGGATCACCTTGAGCACCCTGATGCCGTCCCGCACGGCGCGCAGATTGCTCGTGCCGTGGATGCGGAGGTACTCGTGGCTGGGGATCTCCTGCACCTTGAGGCCGGCCTTGACCACCCGGATGTTGATCAGGGTCTCGATCTCGAAGCCGGTGCAGTCGAGGTCGATCTTGTCGAGGCAGTGCCGCCAGAACGCGTTGTATCCGTAGCAGAGATCGGTGTAGCGGGCGCCGAACTTGCGGTTGACGATCGTGCACAGCGCCCAGTTGCCGAGCTTGCGGATGAACGTCATGTCGTCCGTGCCGCCGCCGTTGGCGAAACGGGAACCTTTGGCGAAGTCCGCGCCCGAGACAAGCGCGGAGACATAGCTGACGATCTCGTGTCCGTCGGCCGAGCCGTCCGCGTCGACCATCACGATGATGTCGCCGCTGCACGCCTCGAATCCGGTGATCAGGGCATCCCCCTTGCCCTTTCCCTGCTGTTCGACGACCTTCACCCCGGGCCACAGTTCGCGGGCCACTTCCACGGTGTTGTCGGTGGAATTGCCGTCCACAAGAACCACTTCGTGTATCCACGCGGGCAGTGTCTTGAAGACGTACGGGAGATTCTCCGCCTCATTCATGGCGGGAATCACCACGCTCACCGGCGGTGCGATGGCCAGGTGAGAAGAGATCGGCCGGTATTTGGCCGACATTAATGGATCTTGGCCCGATGTGGCTGGGCGCAGAACGGAACTCATGAGTCTGGTCCCTCTCGTCCGGCGGACCGCCCGCCCCTGGGCGGCCCGGCTCTGTGCTCCGGTTCGAAAGGGGGGTTCTCACGGGCGACACGGATCAATGGATCTCCGTGCACGCGTGGTGAGCTGGCAAAGCTGGTCGACCCCCGAAAACACATATGAAAGCCGGCCGCGCGGACGACTCGGCCACCAGTGCGGTCACCGAGCACGGCACCCCCCTACCGCGCCCCGCGCCGGTTCATCGCGGTCCTTGAGCCCTCCCCTAGAGCCGCTCGATGATGGACCAGTGCGGGTGAGATTACGACGGTATTGATGATTGAACCCGTATGGCAAGGCCTGAAACGAGGCCTCACGTTTTTGTTGGTTTGACCGTTACACTCCTTTGTCAGCCGTTGTACGGCGGCGCATATGCCGCACGAATACCGATAGTGCTGTCAGGCCACTGATCACCGCCACCGCGACGATTCCCCCGTCGATCGACCACCGGTGCACGGCCAGCATTCCCTGGGCGACCAGCATGTCGACGACCACCGCGCCCGCGACCGACGCGAGAACGCGGCCGTAGGGATCAAGTCCGCGCAGCGCCGCCGCAATTGCCGAGGCCGGCGCGGAGAAAAGGAAGAACAGCGCGAACGGTCCGCGCAACGGTGATCCGGAACCGATGAGCGCGAGCACCGCGCCGACCGCCCCGATGGTCACGGCCGCACCGGCGAAAAGCGCCGACAGGTCCCTCCCCGGTCCTGGTCGCGCCCGCTCGGTGTCGGCGGTGGATGTTCTCTTGATACCTAAGGTCTGCATTGGCGACTTTGCCCCCCAGCGCGCCGGATGCCGGGTTTCAATGTGGCGCAGCCCGACCGGGCACGTCAAGGTGCGGAAGAGGCTTGCACCGGTTCTCGTGGCTCTCCGAATGAATGTTCCCCGGAGGCGGCTGTTGCCTCCGGGGAACAATTAATCGAGTGGGGCCGGTCGAGCGCTACGGGACGATTTTCAGCAGCTTGTTCGGCGAACCGGTGCCCGCGCTGGTCACGACATTCGAAGTGGCGCCGTTCACCAGTGCGGTGGCGACCTGGGCCGGAGTGGACGAGGTGTGGCCCGCGAGATAGACGGCCGCCGCGCCCGCCACGTGCGGGGTCGCCATCGAGGTGCCCGACAGGGTGGCGGTGGCGGTGTCGCTGGTGTTGTAGCCCGCCAGGATCGACGAGCCGGGCGCGAAGATGTCCAGCACCGAACCGTAGTTGGAGTAACTGGCCTTGGCGTCCGTGCTGGTGGTGGCGCCGACCGTGATCGCGGTGGCGACCCGGGCGGGGGAGTACGAGGAGGCGTTGGCCGCGCTGTTGCCCGCCGCGATGGCGTAAGTCACGCCACTGGAGATGGAGTTGGCGACCGCCGTGTCCAGCGAGGTGGAGGCGGAGCCGCCGAGCGACATGTTGGCGACCGCCGGGGTGGTGTGGTTCGAGGTCACCCAGTCGATGCCCGCGATCACCCCGGCCGTCGTACCCGAGCCGCTGTTGTCGAGCACCCGGACCGCCACGATGTTCGCCTTCTTGGCGACGCCGTACGTCGAGCCCGCGATCGTCGTGGCCACATGGGTGCCGTGGCCGTTGCCGTCGGAGGCGGTGGTGTCGCCGTCGACCGCGTCGTAGCCGTAGGAGGCACGGCCGCTGATCTGGGTGTGGGTGATCCGGACGCCGGTGTCGATGACGTACACGGTCACCCCGCTGCCCGCGGTGTCCGGGTAGGTGTACGTGCCCGAGAGCGGCAGCGCGGCCTGGTCGATGCGGTCCAGGCCCCAGGGCGCGCTGGACTGGGTGGTGTCGGTCAGGTGGACGCGCTGGTTCTGCTCCACCGCGGCCACGGCCGGGTCGGCGGCGAGTCTCGCGGCCTCGGCCGCGGAGAGGCTGGCCGTGTAGCCGTTCAGCACGGTGCCGAACGTCTTCGTGACCGTGCCGCCGTACTCCTTGACCAGGCCCTTGCCCGCGGCCGAGGACGCCTTGAGGCCGGCGCTCTTCTTGAGGGTGACGATGTAGCTGCCGTCGACGGCTGTGGGGGAGCCGGCGGCCAGGACCGTGCCCGTGGCCGGAGCGGCCTGGGCGGGGAGTGCGGTGAGCCCGCCGACGAGAGCGGCGGTGGCCGCGCCGGTTATCGCGGCGAGCCGGAGCTTGTTGCTACGCAGGAGTGCCATTGCGAGGGAGTCCTCCTCCAGGCGGCGCGCCCGGGTCGGCGCGCGAATGTGGGGGTGCGCGCGTCGTCGTGCGCACAGCCGTGGAGCGTTGCGTTCCGCACCAAGGCTGAGTAAAGAGTGGGTCATGTACCGGTGTGGTTCAAGGGAGTTGACGGCCTGTCACACACCTGTCATGAACACGCAATCAATGGCCCCGGCAACCCGTCTATTGGCATGGACACTTCCCGCCGATGCGCGTAGTTGGTACGACGGTTGTGGCAGAGATCCTGCTAAGGGAGGTTCCATGAGACGTTCCCGATTTACGGCATACGTGACCTCGCTCCTCCTCGCCGCCGGACTCGCCCTCACCGGGGCGATGACGGCGCAGGCGTCCCAACTCGCCGCAACCGGCGGCTATGTGGCCCTCGGCGACTCCTACTCCTCGGGCGTCGGCGCGGGCAGCTACATCAGCTCCAGCGGCTCCTGCGACCGCAGCACCAAGGCCTACCCCTACCTCTGGGCAGCCGCCCACTCACCCTCGACGTTCGACTTCACCGCTTGCTCCGGCGCCCGAACGGGTGATGTTCTGGCGAGTCAACTCACCCCGCTCAGCTCGGCCACGACCCTCGTCTCGATCTCCGTCGGCGGCAACGACGCGGGCTTCGCCGACGTCATGACGACCTGCGTCCTCCAGTCCGACAGCTCCTGCCTGACCCGGATCGCCACCGCGAAGGCGTACGTCGACTCGACGCTCCCCGCCCAACTCGACAAGGTCTACTCGGCGATCAGCGCCAAAGCCCCCGCCGCGCACGTGGTCGTGCTCGGCTACCCGCGCTTCTACAAGCTCGGCACCACCTGCCTCGGCCTCTCCGCGACCAAGCGCACCGCCATCAACGGCGCGGCCGACTACCTCGACGCGGCCCTCGCCAAGCGCGCCGCCGACCACGGCTTCACGTTCGGCGACGTCCGCACCACGTTCACCGGCCACGAGATCTGCTCCGGCAGCTCCTGGCTGCACAGCCTCAACCTGCTGAGCATCACCGAGTCGTACCACCCGACCGCGGCCGGCCAGTCCGGCGGCTACCTCCCGGTGTTCACCAGCGCCGCCTGACCGCTCACCCGTCAGAAGGTGACGCCGAGTCCGACGCGGAGGCCCCGTCCGACGGGGTCTCCGTCAGGCAAGTCACCGAGAACGGCACCGAGTTGGACGTCGTCTTCACCGGGGTACGGACCTCGACACTGATCTCGTTCGTGAATGTCCCGCTGTTGGAGTACGTCGTCAGGAACACCCGGTCCTGCTTGGTCTTCCCGCCGCCCGACGGGAACGACAGCGTCTTCCAGCCGGGGTCGGAGACCGAACCGTTCTTCAGCACCCACCGGTAGGACACGTCCGCGGGCAGCTTCCCCACCGTGAAGCTCGCGGTGAAGGTCGGCGCCTTTGTGTTCGACGGCGGACAGCTCCCGGAATACTGGGTGTTGGCGCCCTCCACGGACACCTGCACCGACTGCGGCGCCGACGAGGACTTGCTCGCGCTCGGGCTCGGCGTCTCACTGGCGGCCGTGGTCTCGCTGCTCGCGCTGGGCGAAGTCCCGTCCGAGGGCTGGCTCTTGGGGGTGCTGGCACCCTTGCCCGCGTCGGTGTTGTCCCCGTTGCCCTGGTTCAGCAGCGCGTACGTCAGTCCACCGATCGCCAGGGCCAGCGCGAGCACACCCGCGGCGATCACGACGGCCGCCCGCCGATTGCGGTGCGGTTCGTCCGCGGCCGTCGGCGTCGAGTAGGAGGTGGGCGGCGGCCCGAAGCCCTGCACGGGCGTCCGCGAGTCCTGCTGCCCGTAGGCGCCCTGCGGGACGCCCGCCATCGTCGGCGTGTACGGCGTCGTGGGCGCGGTGGCCGCACGCGGCGTACCGCCCGCCGCGACCAACCGCAGCTCCTGCTCAGCCTGTTCGGCCGTCAGCCGCTCGGCCGGGTCCTTGCGCAGCAGCCCCTCGATCACCGGAGCGAGCGGTCCCGCCCGGTGCGGTGTGGGCAGCTCCTCGTCGACGATCGCGCGCAGCGTGCTCAGCGGGGTGTTCTGCCGGAACGGCGAACTGCCCTCGACCGCCGCGTACAACAGCACACCCAGCGCCCACAGATCGGACTCGGGCCCCGGCGTACGGCCCAACGCCCGCTCCGGAGCGAGGAATTCGGGCGAACCGATGACCTCGCCGGTCATGGTGAGCGCCGAACTGCCCTCGACCATCGCGATACCGAAGTCGGTCAGCACGACCCGACCGTCGTTCGACATCAGCACGTTGGCCGGTTTCACATCGCGGTGCAGCACCCCGGCGTCGTGCGCGGCCCGCAGCGCGGCGAGCACCTCGGCACCGATGTGCGCGGCCCGCTGCGGCGTCAACGGGCCCTCGGCGTCCAGGAGATCGGCCAGGGACACGCCCCGCACCAGCTCCATGACGATCCAGGGACGGCCCTCCTCCATCGCCACGTCGTACACCGTCACCACATTGCGGTTGGCGACCCGCGCCGCCGCCCACGCCTCGCGCTCCAGCCGGGCGTACATCCGCTCCACGTCACCGGAGGCGAGTCCGGCCGGCGCGCGGACCTCCTTGACGGCCACCTCGCGTTGCAAAACCTCGTCGCGGGCCCGCCAGACCGTTCCCATACCGCCCTCGCCGAGGGGGGACAGGAGTCGGTAGCGGTCCGCGATCACACGTTCAGTGCCCGGTTCTTCGGGCATGGTCGCTCCCCATTCGCATCCGGGCCAATTCTCCACAAACGTAACTCAGCCGAGTGCGGATGCCGCCCCCTTGAGCACCAAACCGATACCGAGGGCCACGACGACGAACGCCGATGCCAACGGCAGTGTCCTGCGGACCACGACCGCCATGGGGCTGGTGGTCCAGCGGGGGCGCCGGTCCAGCACTCGGTTCATCCCTGTACCCAGCTTGACGACGGCGAATCCGGCGGCGGTGAGGGTGAGGGCGAGCCCGACGCCGTACGCGACGACCAGCAGCAGCCCGAACCAGGCCTGGCCGAGCGCGGCGGCCCCCACGAGGACGACCACCGCGGACGGGCTCGGCACGAGCCCTCCGGCGAAGCCGAGCAGGAGCGTACCGCGCAGGGTGGGCGCGGTGGAGTGGGTGTGCGTGAAGCCGCCGTGCGTGTGCTCTACGGCGTGGTCGTGCTCGTGGTCGTGCGAGTGGCCGTGCTCGTGATCGTGGTCGTGCTCATGGGGGTGGGGGTGGTCATGGCCGTGCTCGTGATCGTGACTGTGGTCATGGTCGTCGTCGTGGCTGTGGGGGTGCGGGTGGGCCTCGGTGAGCGTGTGCGTCGAACCGGCCTGGGCATGCGCGGACGCGAGGACCAGCGAGCGCTCGGGGGACTTGGCGCTCGCGTGACGGTGATCGCCACCGTGGGGGTGCGGGTGCGGGTGGGGGTGCGAAGTGGCTTGTGGGCGTGGGCGGTTGCGCCAGGCACGGCGTACGAGGTTGCCGCCCGCGAAGAGGACCAGGACGCCGCTCGCGATCCCGAGCCAGGCGATCACTGAGGGCGTCGCGGCGGAACCGGCCGTGACCAGCAGGCCCAGGGCGATCACACCGAGCGTGTGGGTGACCGTGACCGAGGCGGCGAGCGGGAGCACGTCCTTGAGCCGGGCGCGACCGCCCCGGGCAGCCGCCGTGGCCGCCATCAGCGTCTTGCCGTGACCGGGGGCGAGCGCGTGCATCGCGCCCAGGGCGATCGCGATGAGCAGGGACAGGGCCGCGAAGCCGACACTGAGGTGGTGGCGGGCGACCATGTTGGTCAAGGCCTCCGTCCAACGGTCCACACCACGCGGGAGGATGTTGGACGCGGTCGAGTCGGCCTGTGACTGGTCGCCGTCGGTGAGGGCCGGGCCGCCGGGACGCGCGTGCAGCGACGCCTTCGTGATGTCGGCGGGCGAGGAGAGCAAGTCCTTGGGATAGCTGGTCAGTTCGTGCGACACCGACTTCTTCGGTACGTCCGTCCCGGTCAGCGTCATCCGGTCGGCGCGCGCGGTGATCTCCCGCCAGCCGGGCCCGGTGGTCAGGCCCGCGCTGTGGAAGCCAAGGGCGACCGTGCTGCCCTTGGGCAGCGCCGCCGTCGAACTGCACTCCAGCCGCAGGGTGTTGAGCCCGGCCTGCCCGGGCCGTAGCCGCGCGGTGCTGGCGCCGGGCGTGAGCGCGACCGTACGTCCGTCGACGGTGACCTTGCTGCCCTCGGCGGCCTTGTCGCAGCGCTCCCGGGCCCACTCGGTCATGCCGAGCCGCTTGATGTCGGGCTTGGCCTGGGTCGCCGGGATCTCCGCGAGGTCCTCGATGTGCGCGACGCGCAGGACACCGGGGGCGACGACGAGACCGTCGTAGCGGTTGACCGTGAAGTTGCCCAGCGGGTGCGCGCTCGCTGCCGCCGTGGGGACGAGCAGGAGCGCGCCGGCGGCCGTGAGGACGGCCGCGGTGGACGCCAACAGGCGGCGGACGGGCCTCACTTGGTCGCCTCCAGCGCCTTACGGGCCTTGGCCGCACCCAGCGGCGAGAAGCCCGGGTTCAGCTTCAGCGCCTTGGCCAGGTGGGCGCGGCCGTCGGCCTTGTGACCGGTGGCCAGCTCGATCATGCCGAGGTGGTAGATGAACGAGGCGTTGTGGTAGTCGGTGGCCGTGGCCTGACGGGCGTACGGAAGGGCCTCCGCGTCGCGGCCGTTGACGTGCAGGGCCCAGGCCAGGGCGTCCGCCGTGTGCACGGTGTGCCGGCGGGCCCACTCGGCGCGGGCGGCCTTCAGCGCCGACTTGATGTCGCCGTGGTCGGCGGCGGCGAGCGCGGTGTCGAGGTCGGCGTTGACGCCGTTGGCACGGGCCAGGGCGATCCAGGCGTCGACGAGGGCGTACTGGTCGTCGGCCTTCGCCTTGTCGCCCGCGGCGCCCCGGCTCTCGTACAACTCGCCGAGTTCCACGAGGGGTTGGGGCAGCGGGTAGCGGGAGACGACCAGCTCCAGGCCCTTGATGGCGTCGGCGCGGTCGCCCAGGGCGGCCTGGGCGCGGGCGCGGCCCTCCAGGGCGGGGAGGTAGTTCTCGTCGGCGGCGAGCGCGCGGCCGTAGTAGTCCAGGGCCGTCTTGTAGTCGCCCTGGTTCCAGGCGAGTTGGCCGAGCGTGCCGGCCACGTACGAGATGTCGCCGGGGGAGGTGGCGGCGGCGAGCGCCTGCTCCAGCACGGTGCGGGCCGTCTTGACGTCGCCGCGCAGCTCGTGGACGTAGGCGTAGCGGGTGAACACCGGGACGCCGGGCTTGCGGGCGTCGGCCAGGTCGGCGGCCTTCGACGCCTCGTCGTAGCGGCCGAGTTCGACGAGCGCGTCGATACGGGAGCACAGGGCGCGCTCGCTGTACGGGTTCTCCTTGAGGACCTTGTCCGCGTAGGTGAGGGCCTCCGCGAACTCGTGCCGGGCGGCGGCGAGCGCGGCCTTGCCCTCAAGGGCGTTCTCGTTGTCCGGCGAGATCTTCAGCGACCGCGCGAAGGCGGCCTGCGCCTGCGGGTACCGGGAAGGGTCGCCCTTGGTCCTGGCCTGCTCGACATAGGCCAGTCCGAGCGTCGCCCACCCGTCGAAGTCCTTCGGCTGGCCCCGGAGATGGGCCTGGAGCGCGGCGATGCTCGCGTCCAGACTCCCGCTGGCCAGCAGGTCCGGCGACACGGTGCTGGAGACGTTCGTGACGCCGGTGGCACCGCTGTCCTTCGCCGCGCCGATCGCGATGGCCCCGGCGGTCATCGCCACGGCCAACAGGGCGGCGCACCCGGCGAGTTGGACGACCTGCCAGCGACGCCCCGCGGCGCCCAACCGGCGTACGGCGGCGACGCGTTCATCGGCGACCGAGTCTTCCGGTGTGCCGGGGTGCGGGGCGTGATCGTCGTGGTCATGGTCGTGGTCGTGCGCGTGGGGGTGGTCGTGATCGTGGGAGTGAGGGTGCGGGTGGGGATGGGGGTGGTCGTGCCCAGGCGATGGGGCTGCGGCTTCGGTCGGTCCTGCTTCGGGCTCGATCTCGGCTTCGGGCTCGATCTCGGCCTCGGGTTCGGTCTCGGGGGCGGCCTTGACTTCAGGGCTGGCTTCGGAGTCGGCCTCGGCCTCGGCTTCAGCTTCGGAACTGGCCTTGACCGCTTTGGAGTTGGCCCCGCCTTCGGAACGGACCTCGGCTGCCTGGGAGTTGGCCTCGCGCTCAGGGCCGGTCCCGGCCTCGGCGTCGGTCTCGTCCTCCGCCCACACACGTTCCCACTCGCGTTCCCGCTCCGCCGCCACCGGCGTCTCGCCGGGCTCGCCCTCCGTCGGCCTGTTGTCGTGCTCGCGCGGGGCCATGCCGTTCCTCCATCGCCTGGGGTGGTTCAAGTGCCGTACTGCTGAGAAGTGTTGTCACGCAGGGGTGGCGCGGCCCGCACCGTGGGGGAAGAAGCTGTGCGGGCCGCGCCAGTCGGTGGGGATTTAGTACGGGCGGTGGGTCATCCGGCGGCGCCACCACGCGACGCCCGCGCCGATCAGCAGGACACCGGCCACACCCGAGGCCGCCGACGCGGTGATCAGCATCATGTTGTTGCTGGAGGACGAGCCCGCCGGCTGCAACGCGTCGCCGAGCTGGTTCTTGACGTCACTGCCGCCGCTGGTGCCCTTGGCGAGCGGACCGCGCGAACCCGAGGTCGGCTCGGCGACATAGGGGAAGTACTTCTCGAAGCCCTTGTCGTTCTTGTCGACCGCGTCGCCCAAGTCGTTCTTGGAGCCGACGAGTTCACCCTCCATGACCTGGAGCGCCTCGTCGATCACGTCGTCGGTGAGCCGACGCCCGTTCGGGAAGCCCGCGTTGTCGCCGTCCAGCACACCGAGCCGCTTGGGGTGCGCGGTCGGCGGGATGGACGTGTTGAGGCGCAGCATCTCCGACGGCTTCGCGTACGGCTGCTCGGTGTTGAGGTCCTTGACGCCCGTGAGGAACACGCTGACGAGGTCGCTGCGCGGCTCCTTCGGCGCCTTGATCTTGTAGATCGACTCGATCAGCTTCGGCAGTTCCGGCTCGGTCACGTTCTTCAGGAACTGCGCGTCGTCCTTGGGCTCGGACGCGTTGAACTTGTCCTTGTCCTTCTGCGGGTTGACGACCTCGTTGACCAGCGGGTTGCCCAGGCGCGAGACCTGCGTGTAGTAACCCTTGGCGTTCTTGCGCTGGGTCGTGGAGTAAATACCCACGGTCGGACGGGACTTCGACTGCCGGATCAGGTCGTTCGGCACCTGGAGGGCGATCGTGTTGACGTTGTAGCCCTTCAGCGTGTCGTTGCCGACCTCGCTGAGGTTGCCGCCGTACAGCAGGTCGAACACGCGCAGGTCGGCGAAGAACGGGTCGTCGGCCTGACCGGCGAAGGTCGCGCCGCCGTTCGCCGTCTTGTAGATCGCCTGCGAACGCAGCTTGGCGTAGTCCGGCATCGACGCGTCGCCGACGTCGGAGGGCGCCGCCGGGATGTCGTCGGCGATCTTGGTCTTGTAGACCGCCTTGCCCTTCTTGAGCTTGATCAGCTCGACGTCGTACGACTGCGTGACGTTCAGGTCCGGGTCGGTGAGGCTGGTGACCGGGCCCGTGTTGTACAGGAACGTCTTCTTGTTCTTGATCTGGGTGCTGAAGGTGTAGCGGAAGATGAAGTCGTCCAGCGCGTCACCGTTGTTGTCGACGTGGATGTCGTACTGGGCGTCGTCCGCGAACTGGTAGAAGTTCGGGCCGCCGGCGGGCTCCTCGAACGGGATCCAGTTCGCCACGATCGTGGTGGTGTTCGGCTTATCCGGGCTCACGAACGCGTAGAGGTCCGTGTTGTCGTACTGGGGGGTCCCCGAGATGAGGGGCGCCTCCCGGTGGGAGGAGGCCAAGGCCACTCCCGGTTCCAGCGCGGCCGTGCCGGCGGCTGCGAGCCCTCCGGCGGCGAGCGCGCCACATATGAGGGCCGCGAGCTTCCTGCGTCCCGCACCGCTCCTGGAGATAGGTGTCATGCCGTCCGTCCTCAGTGCCAACTTGCCTGACGCTCGGGGATTCGGAGCTGGTGCCGGGCCGGATTGGTCGAATCCGAAAAGTTTTTTTGGTGGACTCCAATCCGGCTCGTGACCCGCGTTTCAAGACCGCTGATCCGTAACCCATCCTTAGGGGCATCCGCTGCGAATGCCTCGTGTGACGGGATGCGAAGTGACTGACCGCGTGCGGTCGAAGAGGAGGGGCCGCGTGCGGTCGACGAGAGGGGGACGGGTGGGGGCGGACGAACTCCTGGTGCAGGTCGCCGGAGGGGACCAGCAGGCCTTCGAGGAGCTCTACGGACTGGTGTCCGGGCCCGTGTTCGGACTGGTGCGCCGGGTGGTGCGCGACCCCGCGCAGTCCGAGGAGGTGTCCCAGGAGGTGCTGCTCGAACTGTGGCGGTCCGCCGCCCGGTTCGATCCTGGCCGGGGCAGTGCGCTGTCCTGGGTCCTCACTCTCGCCCACCGCCGGGCCGTGGACCGGGTGCGCAGCGCCCGCGCGGCCGTGGACCGCGAGCAGCGCGAGGCCCGCCGCTCCCACAACCCGGCCTTCGACCAGGTGACCGAGGAGGTCGAGGCGGGCCTGGAGCGCCAGTTGGTGCGCCGCTGCCTGGACCGGCTCACCGCACTGCAACGGCAGTCCGTGACCCTCGCCTATTACGACGGCTATACGTACCGTGAAGTGGCCGAGCGGCTCTCGCTGCCGCTGGGCACCGTCAAGACCCGTATGCGTGACGGACTCACCCGGCTGCGCGACTGCCTGGGAGGTGCCGCATGAGCGTCCTCGCCCGACTTTTCCGCCGGGGCGATCTCCACTCGCTCGCCGCCCCCTACGCCCTCGACGCCCTCGAACCCGGTGAGCGCGCCCAGTTCGAGAAGCACCTCAAGAAGTGCGAGCGCTGTGCCTTCGAGGTCCGCGGCCTGACCGAGGGCGCGGCCCGCCTCGCCAGGTCCATGGCCGCCCAGCCGCCGCCCGCGATGCGTGACCGGGTGCTGTCCGCGATACGCAACACCCCGCAGGAGCCCGGGCCGTTGCGGGAGCGCGGGCGGGAGACGCGGGAGTACACGCCCCGGCTGCCGGCCCATGTGTGGGGCGCGGAGCCGCAGGCGTCACGCGCCCGCGTGCCCCAACGGCGGCCGTTCTTCGTGCCGTTCGCCACCGCGACGGCCGCCGCCGCGCTCGTCGTGGCCTCGCTGTTCGCCGTGCAGGCGAACCGGACGCAGGACAAGCTGGACGCGGCGCAGGCGCAGTCGCGTGAGATCGCACACGTTCTCGCGGCTCCCGACGCCCGTGCGACCACCGGCGCGGACACCGCGGGCCGGAGCATCGGCGTGATCGCCTCCGCGTCGGAGGGGCGCGCGGTCGTCACCCTGAGCGGATACGGCGCACCGCCGAGCGGGCGCGTGCGTCAACTGTGGCTGATGCGCCCCAATGTGCAACCGCGCTCCCTCGGGCTCTTCAAGGACGACACGCCCTTGGTCACCACCGGACTCGACAAATCAGCAACATCACTCGCAGTGACCGTCGAGCCCGACGGGGGCTCAGCGCAGCCCACAACGCAGCCAGTTGTCCAACTCGCCCTGAAATCGGTTGGATTCGGAGAGTAATCAGGGAGGGGTCGTCAACGCCCTTACGGGGAAGGTGAATCCTGAGACCTCGATACACGAGTGCCCGGTTGGGGCGATAGGGTTACCCTGCCCGGGCCGGGTGGACTCGTACGGGTGGGGAGTGACATGGAACAGATAGTGCGCAGTAGGGCAAGGGTCCCTGCGATCACGTGCGGGAGCAGCGCGACGAGTTCGCGCCTCGACCGCCATCTTTCGGTGCTGGGCGGCCCTGTCGTCCCGCAGCGCGAGACGGCCGAGGCGACCTCGCTGATGCGCGAGCTGACCTCGCGCGACACCACACAGGAACGCAGCGACAGGGGCGCGCGAGTGAGCAGGGTCTCGCTCTTCGCACCACTGCGCAGGCTGCGCCGTTCGCTGTTCGGCGGGCGCTGAGCAAGTCCTCGGCGTCCCCGGGGAGTTCCCGGGGGCCCGCGCTCAGGACGCGACACCGTCCCGGCGCAGTGCTGCGATCTCTACGTCCGCCATCCCCACGGCACGCAGCAGCGCCTCGGTGTGCTCCCCTAGCGCGGGCACGTCGCCCATCCGCGCCTCGCCTCCGCCCGGCAAGGTGATGGGCGGCAGCAGCGCCCGCAACGGCCCGACCGGCGAACCCACTTCCCGCCACCGCTCCCGGGCCGCCAACTGCGGGTGCTCCGCCACCTCTTGTACGTTCCTGAGGCGCGCGCAGGCCACGCCCGCGCGCTCCAGCCGCAGCACGGCCTCGTCGGTGGCCAGCCCACCCAGCACCGCACCGACGAGACCGTCCGTGCGCTCCCGGTTCAGCACTCGCTCCGCGTTGGTCGCGAAGTCCGGGTCGGTCCCCAACTCCGGCCGCCCCAGCACCTGTTCGGCCAGCCGCCGCCACTCCCGGTCGTTCTGCACCGCGAGCAGCACCTGCCCGCCGTCCGCCGTGGGATAGACGTCGTACGGCGCGATGACGGCGTGCGCAAGACCCGTACGCGCCGGGGGAGTTCCGCCGTGCATCGTGTGATGCAGCGGATGCCCCATCCACTCCACGACCGCGTCCAGCATCGAGACCTCGACGGGCCCGCCCCGCCCGGTGGTGCCGCGCCGCACCAGCGCCGCCAGCGCACCGGAGAACGCGTACATCCCCGCCGCGATGTCGGCCACCGGGATCCCCGCCTTCACCGACCGCTCCGGCGTCCCCGTCACGGACACCAGCCCCGCCTCGCACTGCACGAGCATGTCGTAGGCCCGCTTGTCCGCGTACGGCCCCGAAGCCCCGTACCCCGAGATGTCCACGGCGACCAGCCGGGGATGCGCAGCGCACAGCGTCGCCGCGTCCAGCCCGAGCCGGGCCGCCGCCCCGTGCGCGAGGTTCTGCACGAACACGTCCGCGTCCGCGACCAGCCGCCGCACGACGTCCAGCCCGCGTGGGTCCTTCAGGTTCAGCGCGATCGACTCCTTGCCCCGGTTGCACCACACGAAGTGCGAGGCCAGACCGCCTGCCGCGGTGTCGAAACCGCGCGCGAAGTCACCGCCGTCGATCCGCTCGACCTTGATCACCCGGGCGCCCAGATCGGCGAGTTGACGGGTGGCGAAGGGGGCGGCGACGGCCTGTTCGACGGCGACGACGGTGACGCCCTCAAGGGGCAGCGGCAGAGGCTCCATGCGAGGGATCATGTCCCGCGCCCGGCACCTTTGTCACCAGCACCTTTGTCATGCGGGGACCTCAACGCCCGCCGCGCGCGTACCGGCGTACGGCGAGCGGCGCGAACACGGCGATCAGCGCCGCGCACCACGCCAGCGACCCGGCGACCGGATGGGCCACCGGCCAGGCGGCACCCTCGGGCACGGGCGAGTTGCCGAACAGATACCGCAGGGCCGTGGTCACCGCGCTGATCGGGTTCCACTCGGCCAGCGCGCGCAGCCAGCCCGGCAGCCGGTCCGTCGGGATGTACGCGTTGGACAGCAGCGGCAGCATGAAGGTCGCGCTGCCGAGCTGACCGGCCGCCTCCTCGCTGCGCGAGGCCAGCCCGAGCAGGATGCCGACCCAGGCGCAGGCGAACCGGAACAGCAGCAACAGGCCCACAGCGGCGGCGGCTTGGGCCACCGACCCCTCGACCCGCCACCCCACCGCGAGACCGACCAGCAGGAACGGCACGGTACCGACCGCCGTGACGACCAGATCGGCACTCGCCTGCCCGAGCGGTACGGCGGCCCTGCTCATCGGCAGCGTGCGGAGGCGGTCCGTCACGCCCCGGTGCGAGTCCTGGGCGGCCTGGAACATGCCGGTCATGATGCCGTTGGCGGCGGTCGCGACCAGCAACCCCGGTACCAGGTACGAGCGGTAGGCGTCGCCGGGCATCGCCAGCGCGCTGCCGAAGACGTACCCGAAGAACAGCAGCATCGTGATCGGCATGGTCTGGGTGAGGATCGCCAGCGCCGGATTGTTCCGCACCCGCCGCAGTTGCCGGCCGAGCATCGCGCCGCCGTCGTACGCCAACGCGCTCATGCCGCTTGCTCCTTACGGTCCGTCAGCCGGAGGAACACGTCGTCGAGGGTCGGTGGCCGCAGGCTCGCGTCGAGCAACGGCACGCCCGCCGCGTCGAGTTCGCGGACGAGCCGGGGCAGGGTGAGGGTCGGGTCGCCGGTGACCGCGCCGACGGTGTTCCGGTCGTGGTCGAACGACGGCTCGGCGCCCGTGAGTTGGTCGAGGACCCCGGCCGCCCTCGCCAGCGCGTCCGCATGCGCGACGACGACCTCGGCGTACGTGCCGATGAGCGCCTTGAGTTGGGACGGCGACCCGCTGTGCGCGACCCGACCCCGGTCCACCAGAGCGATGTCGTCGGCCAGTCGGTCGGCCTCCTCCAGGTACTGCGTGGTCAGCAGCACGGTCGTCCCCTCTCTCTTCAAGTCCCGTACGGCGTCCCAGACTTGATTGCGGCTGGCCGGGTCGAGGCCGGTCGTCGGTTCGTCCAGGAACAGCACGTCGGGGCGGCGTACGAGGCTCGCCGCCAGGTCGAGGCGGCGGCGCATCCCGCCGGAGTAGGTGGACGCGGGCCGGTCGGCGGCCTCGGTCATACCGAACCGGTCCAGCAGCTCACCGGCCCGTTCGGCCGGCGCCCGCACCCGGTGCAGCCGCGCGAACAGGCGCAGGTTCTGCCGGCCGGTGAGGTCGCCGTCGACCGACGCGTACTGCCCGGCGACGCCGATCCGGCGCCGTACGGCGGAAGCCTCCCGGACCAGATCGTGCCCGGCGATCCGCGCGGAGCCCGCGTCGGGGCGCAGCAGGGTGGTGAGCAGCCGGACGGCCGTGGTCTTGCCCGCGCCGTTGGGCCCGAGGACCCCGCAGACCGTGCCCCGCGCCACCGCCAGGTCCAGCCCGCGCAGCGCGTGCACGGCGCCGAAGCGCTTCTCCAGACCTTCACTAAGTACAGCGTACGTAGTAGTCATGGGCCGACCATAGCGCACTACGTACGGTGTACGTAACTAGGATGGTGGTCGAGGTGATGATCAATGGCGGACCGAGCGGCCGTACCCGAAGTGATCTGGGCCCGCCCCGAGCGGGCGGGGCGCGGGCCCAAGCCCGCGTACAGCCGCGCGGACATCGCGGCGGCGGCGGTGCGGATCGCCGACGGCGGGGGGCTGGACGCGGTGTCCATGCGGCATGTCGCGGCCGAGTTGGGGTGCGGCACGATGTCGCTCTACAACTACGTCCCCCGCAAGGAGGACCTGTACGAGCTGATGGTTGACGCGGTCAGCGGCGAGCACGAGGAGTGGGAGCCGTCGGGGGACTGGCGGGCGGACATGGTCCGAGTCGCCCATCAGACGCGGACGTTGATGCATCGGCATCCCTGGCTGCCGCGGCTGATGTCACCGGTGTACGGCTTCAGCCCGAACGCGCTGCGGTATCTGGAGCACTGCCTTGCCTGTCTCGATCCGGTCGAGGCGACGTACGGCACGAAGATGCAACTCGTCGGGATGCTCAACGGCGTTGTGACCATGTACGTGAGCAATGAGTTGGCGACTGCCGAGCGGTCGCGGTCGTTGCCGTGGTCGGAGGAGCAGGAACACGCGGTGCGGATCGCGTACTTGGGGAGTCAGGTCGCGGGTGGGGCGTATCCGCGGATGGCTGCGGCGTTCTTGGAGGACCCGGGGCCCATTGATCTGGACGCGATTTTTGATGTGGCGGTGGGGAAGGTTTTGGATGCGTTTGCGTTGTAGGCGTGCGCGGGTTCGTTGTGGCTGGGCGCGCCCACGCGGCGGAGCCGCATATCAAATACAGCCCCGCGCCCTTAAGTGACTCAGATGAGTGTGAATTGACCCTCTGGGCCCTCTTCGTGGTGGTCCAAGACCGATGCGGGGTGGCGCGCTGACTCTGGCGCCGGGAGGACGCCCGCCTTGCGTAGCTCCGCTGCGGTGATTGGATCCGTCACCGTCAACTCCTCCTGCTGCGGCCTCAGTTCCGCCAACAACGCCAACACCGTGATCAGCTCCAGCAGTTCTGACGTCCACGTCTGTTGCCATGTCGTCGGGCGGATCGCCGCCAGCGTGCCCGGGTTGGCGGACTCCGATGTGCGGGACGTGAACCACTCCTCCAGGACGCGTACCCCGCTCACCTCGAAGTCCCAGGACTCGGGCGGGACCGGGGAGATGCGGCCCTCGTCGAGGTGGAGGGTCTCCTCGTCGCGGTCGTAGTGGAGGGTGAGGGGGAGGGGCGGCAACGGGGCGCGGACGTAGGGGCGTCGGCCGCCGGGGAGTTTGGGGCGGTCGCCGTTGCGGCGCGTCAGCCAGAGGATGCGGCGGCCCAACTCGACGCCGTGTGACCAGAGTTCGGCGTCGGCCGTCAGGGGTACGGCCGGGCCGGGGCGTACCGCCGCCACCGTCCAGGCGAGGAGGTCCAGCGGGGCGGGGGAGTGGCCGAGGCGGTTGGCCAGGTGTTCCAGCAGGCCCGGTGCCAGGTTCGGTTCCTCGCCGTCGGGGCGGCGGTACAGGGGGCGGACGCGGCCGGGGCGGAGGACCGGCAGGAGTGATGACGTGAGGAGGGGTGGGCCTGCGGTGTTCGGGGACGTCTCCACCACGAAGACCTGGTGTTCGTCCGCCACCCGCCACAACTCCGGGCGGGCCACGTCGATCACGCGGTGGTCGGGGATCAGCCACTGCTCGTCGAAGGGGGCGTGGAGGATGCGGACCGGTTCGGGGTAGGGGCCCGTGGCGCGGACCAGTTTCTCCGTGCCGCTGGACTGGCCCGGGAGTTGGGTCACCGCCGAGTGGAGGGTGCGGGAGCGGCTCGGCTCGAACAGGGTTTCCCGGTCCGGGACTTCGGCCTTCAGCAGAGCGTCCCAGCGGGCTTTCAGGGTTGCCGCGTCAGGAGCCGTCGGCCACCCCCGGCCGAGCCGGATCGGTGCGACGGACCACGGCATCAGGTCCGCGAGCAGCGGAGCGTCGTCGTGCGTCACGCTCGGCATCGTACGACGACCTCAGTTCGCGACGTCGAGCGTCACCGAGAAGGAGAAACGATCCCCCCGGTAGTGGATGACGGCCACGTCCAGCACTCTGCCCCGGGTGTCGTAGGTGATGCCCGTGTAGTGCAGGATCGGGCTGAGGAGCGGGACTTGGAGGAGGCGGGCGGTCTCCGGGTCGGCGAGGCGGGCCTCCACCGTGTCCGTGATGCGGCTGATGTCCGCGCCGACGACGTCCCGCAGCACCTTGGTCATCGGCCAGCGGATCAGGTCGTCCGGGTCGAGTCGGGCCGCCAGTTCGGGGCGGATGTGGTTGCGGGCGTGGTTCGTGGGCTCGCCGGTCTTCTCGTCGCAGCGGAGACGGTGGTACGCCGCCAGCTCGGTCAAGTCCGTGAAGTACTCGGCCAGTTCGGGCGGCACCTTCACCGCACCATGCTCCAGGAGCTCGGTCGTCATGCCGGACTGCTGGGCCACGATCGCGTCCACCGAGCCCAACAGCCGTACCGGCGTGGCCCGTCGGACGTCCGGTTCGATGAACGTGCCCCGGCGGCGGTGCCGGGTGATCAGCCCCTCGTCCTCCAGCTCCTTCAGCGCCTGCCGCATGGTGAGCACGCTGACGCCGTAGTGCCCCGCGAGCTGTTCCTCCGTGGGGAGCCGCAGCGGGTCCTGGGGCGAGCGGCCGAGTATCGAGGCGCGCAGGGACTGCGACACCTGGTACCAGAGCGGCAGCTTGCGGTTCAGGACGATCGAATCCGGGGCGAAGGAGGTCACGGGGCCATCCGTACCGGTAGGAAGGGATCAGTGCAAGGGCCGTAGGACGGTGGGGAATTGTCAGCGGGTGGGGCGGAAGTGGCGTTGCAGGCCCCGCCAGACGTCGTCGTAGCCCTGCTGGAGGTGGTCGGCGTGGGCCGCCTGGGCCGTGGCCGTCACCGGCCAGCGGGTCTCGAACATGAACGCCAGGCCGTCGTCGATCTTCTGCGGGCGCAGCTCGGCGGCGCTCGCGCGGTCGAAGGTCTCCCGGTCCGGCCCGTGCGCCGACATCATGTTGTGCAGCGAGCCGCCCCCGGGCACGAAGCCCTCCGCCTTCGCGTCGTAGGCGCCCTCGATGAGCCCCATGTACTCGCTCATCACGTTCCGGTGGAAGTACGGCGGCCGGAACGTGTCCTCGCCCACCAGCCAGCGCGGGGCGAACACCACGAAGTCCACGCCGGCCAGGCCCGGGGTGTCCGACGGAGACGTCAGCACCGTGAAGATCGACGGGTCGGGGTGGTCGTAGGAGATGGAGCCGAGCACATTGAAGCGGTGCAGGTCATAGGCGTACGGCACATGGTTGCCGTGCCAGGCGACCACGTCGAGGGGCGAGTGGTCGTAGGTCGCGGTCCAGAGGTTGCCGCAGAACTTGTTCACCACCTCGACCGGGCCCTCGACGTCCTCGTACGCGGCGACGGGTGCCCTGAAGTCCCGGGCGTTGGCGAGTCCGTTGGCGCCGATCGGGCCGAGGTCGGGGAGTTGGAAGGGTGCCCCATAGTTCTCGCACATATATCCGCGGGCTGAACCATCCAGCAGCTCCACACGGAAGCGCACCCCACGGGGGATCAACGCCACATGTCCCGGCTCCACATGGAGGAGCCCGAACTCCGTGCGCAGCAGCAGTCCGCCGCGCTCCGGGACGATCAGCAGCTCGCCGTCCGCGTCGCTGAAGACCCGGTCCATGGAGGCGTCGGCGTGGTACAGGTGCACGGCCATGCCGGTGCGCTGGGTCGCGTCGCCGTTGCCGCCCAGGGTCCACAGGCCGGCCAGGAAGTCGGTGCCGGGCGCGGGCTCGGGGAGCGGGTTCCAGCGCAGTCGGTTCGGGTCGGGCACCGACTCGGTGAAGGGCGCCGTACGGATCGCGCCGTTGTCGGCGCGGGTGAAGGGCGGGTGCGCGGCCGAGGGGCGGACGCGGTACAGCCACGAGCGGCGGTTGTGTGCCCTCGGCTCGGTGAACGCCGAACCGCTGAGTTGCTCGGCGTAGAGACCGAGCGGGGCGCGCTGCGGGGCGTTGCGGCCCTCGGGCAGGGCCCCCGGCACCGCCTCCGAGCTGTGTTCATTGCCGAATCCGGTGAGGTGGGTCAGTCCCTCGGCGGTCTTCCGCGCGTCCCCGCTCATCTCTGCCCCTCGCCATCCGAGCCGTACGATTCCTATGCATCACCGTAGGATTGCGGTTTCGCCGGCGCAAGGGGACGACGAAGGTCCGGGGGAAATCCGACCTTCGGAGGCGAAGAACCAGCCTCAAGGGGGATCCGGCTGTCAGACCGGTGTTCTAGTCTCCCCGGCATGTCGTGGTCGCGCGCACTTCTCACCGCGCTCGCGGTCTGTGCCCTGCTGCTGGCCGGATCGGCGGGCTGTGGTTCCGGCGATGCCCAGGGGCGGAAGGGCGACGGGGTGTCGCCGTCCCCGGTGGGCAAGGTGCTCGACAACACGGACGAGCAGGGCCGGCACTACCGCGAGGTGGGCAAGAAGGGCGCGCCCGAGGTCGGTATCGAGGTGGAGCCCGACGCCGCCGACGACAGCTGGGACGTCCGGCTGACCGTCCACGACTTCCGCTTCTCGCCCGCCGGCGCGAAGCCGGTCGCGGTCGCGGGGCGCGGGACCGTCCGCCTCCTCGTGGACGGCCGCACCGTCGCGCGGCTCCGCGTCCCCGAGTACCGGCTCGCGTCCGACCTCGTCCCGCACGGCACCCACCACGTCACCGCGCGCCTCTACGCCGACGACGGCACCGTGTGGGCCGTGCACGGCAAACCGGTGGAGAGTACGGCCGACATCACGGAGTCGGCGGTGCAGGCCACCCCCGACGGCAGCAAGACACCCGGTTCCGCATCGACGCGGGGGCCGGAATGAGTGCAACGGGCACCCAGTTCCGTACTGAGGTGCGAGCTTCTCCTGACCGCTGCGGAAAGGCATCATGAAGCCCGTGCCCCACACGACATCGCTCCGCCGTGCGCCCGTGCAGCGGCGCAGCGCCGAACGGCTGACCAGGATCCTCGACGCCTGCGCCGACCTCCTCGACGAGGTCGGCTACGACGCGCTGAGCACCCGGGCCGTGGCCGTGCGCGCCGGTGTCCCCATCGGGTCGGTCTACCGCTTCTTCGGGAACAAGCGCGCGATGGCCGACGCCCTCGCCCTGCGGAACCTGGAGCGCTACACGGAGCGCGTCACCGAGCGCCTCAAGGAGACCGGCGGCGGGGGAGGGTGGCGGGCGGCGGTGGACGCCGTCCTGGACGAGTACATCGCCATGAAGCGCACCGCGCCCGGCTTCTCCCTCGTGGACTTCGGCAACCAGATCCCGGTCGGCTCGGGCCACGCGGAACCCAATCACCGCGTCGCCGACCGCCTCACCGACCTGCTCTCCGGCTATCTCTCGCGCGAACCCGACGAGGACCTCCGCCGCACCTTCCTCATCGCGGTGGAGACCGCGGACTCCCTCGTCCATCTCGCCTTCCGGGTCGCTCCGGAGGGCGACGAGAAGGTCATCGAGGAGACCCGGGCGCTGCTGCGGGCCTATCTGGCGCGCGTGCTGGACTGAGCGGCGGTCGCCCTTCCGTGCGGGCCGGACCGAGGTACGGCCGGGCGCCTGCCGGTCCGCGGGTTTCCGACCTCACCCCTGCACCCCCTCGCCACCGTCCATACCGGTCGGTATGCTCACCGCCAAGAGGCAACGTCGCCCTTGGGAGGCCCCGTGTCCCGCACCGCCCTGCGTATCTGCCCCCTGTGCGAAGCCACCTGCGGGCTGACCCTCACCATCGAGGGCACCCGGGTGACCGGCGCCCGAGGCGACCGCGAGGACGTGTTCAGCAAGGGGTTCATCTGCCCCAAGGGCGCCTCCTTCGGAGCCGTCGACGGCGACCCCGACCGGCTGCGCACCCCCCTCGTCCGCCGCGACGGCGAACTGCGCGAGGCCACCTGGGAGGAGGCCTTCGACGCGGTCGCGGCAGGCCTGCGCCCGGTCGTCGAACGCCACGGCCCGCACGCCGTCGGCGTCGTCCTCGGCAACCCCAACGTGCACACCATGGCCGGCGCCCTCTACCCCCAGGTCCTGCTCGGCGCCCTCGGCACCCGCAGCGTCTTCACCGCCTCCACGGTCGACCAGATGCCCAAACACGTCTCCTGCGGCCTGCTCTACGGCGACGCCAACGCGATCCCCGTACCCGACCTCGACCACACCGACCATCTGCTCCTCATCGGCGCCAACCCCCTTGAGTCCAACGGGAGTCTGTGCACCGCCGCCGACTTCCCCGGCAAGCTCAAGGCGCTCAAGGCCCGCGGCGGCACCCTCACCGTCATCGACCCGCGCCGCACCCGCACCGCCAAGCTCGCCGACCGGCACATCGCGGTCCGCCCCGGCACCGACGCCCTGCTGCTCGCGGCGATGACGTACGTGCTCTTCGAGGAACACCTCGTGGAGCTGGGGGAGTTGGCCCCGCACGTCCAGGGTGTCGAGGAACTCCGGGCCGAGATGGGCGACTTCACCCCGGAGGCCGTGGCGGAGGCCTGCGATGTGACTGCCGACGAGATCCGCGCCCTCGCCCGCGAACTGGCGGCCGCCCCAACTGCCGCCGTCTACGGCCGCATCGGCAGCTGCACCGTCCCGCACGGCACCCTCGCCAGCTGGCTCGTCGACGTCCTCAACATCCTCACCGGCAACCTCGACCGGCCCGGCGGCGCCCTCTTCCCCCAGGCCGCCACCGACCGGACACCCCGGCCCGCCGGACCGGGACGCGGCTTCGCGCTCGGCCGCTGGCACTCACGGGTGAGTCAATACCCGGAAGCGAAGGGCGAGTTGCCGCTCTCCGCGCTCGCCGAGGAGATCGACACCGCGACCGCCGAGGGCGAACCGATCCGCGCGCTGATCGCCGTAGCCTCCAATCCGGTGCTCTCCGCACCGGACGGCACCCGCCTCGACAAGGCCCTCGACTCGCTCGACTTCATGGTGAGCGTCGACCCGTACCTCAACGAGACCGCCCGCCACGCCGACGTAGTACTGCCGCCGCCCCCGCCCTCCCAAAGTCCGCACCACGACTTCGCGTTCAACACCCTCGCCGTCCGCAACCAGGTCCGCTACACCCGCCCCGCGATCCCGCTGGAGCCCGGCCGGATGGCCGAGACCGAGATCCTGGCCCGGCTGATCCTCGCCGCGACCGGCATGCACGGCGCCGACCCGGCCGCCGTCGACACGATGGTCATCGACCAGACCCTCGGCAAGGCCGTCACCGACCCCAACTCGCCCGTCCACGGCCGCGATCCGGGCGAGGTCGCCGCTCAACTCACCGGCGACACCGGCCCCGAGCGCCGGCTCGACATGATGCTGCGCCTGGGCCCCTACGGCGACGGCTTCGGCGTACGGCCCGACGGGCTGTCGTTGGAGAAACTCCTCGCGCATCCGCACGGCATCGACCTGGGCCCGCTGGCCTCCCGCCTGCCCCAGCCGCTCAAGACCCGCAGCGGCAAGGTCGAACTGCTGCCGCGGCCGATCGTCGACGACCTGCCCCGGCTCCGGCAGGCCATGAGCGAGCGCGCGGACGGACTCGTCCTCGTCGGCCGCCGCCATCTCCGCTCCAACAACAGCTGGATGCACAACGTCCCCGCCCTCACCGGCGGCACCAACCGCTGCACCCTGCACATCCACCCCGAGGACGCCGAGCGCCTCGGCGTGGTCGACGGAGCGCCGGTCCGGGTGAAGGGCGCCGGGGGAGAGGTGACCGCCCCCGCCGAGATCACGGACGGTCTGCGGCGCGGTGTGGTGAGCCTCCCGCACGGCTGGGGCCACGACCGTCCCGGCACCCGCCTCAACCACGCGTCCGCCGATCCGGGCGTCAACGTGAACCAGCTGCTCGACGGCAGTCTCCTCGACCCGCTGTCGGGCAACGCGGTGCTCAACGGAGTACCCGTGGAGGTCGCCGCACTCATCGCACCGCTGTGACCTGGAGTTTTGCGCTTATTGCTCGCGCGTCAACATCTTGTTAACGCAGCTTTGCGCGACCTAACGTCGTCGGACCGCCGCCCCTGGTGGGAGTTCAAAGGCGAACGTTAGGTGTTCCACTCATGCTGACCATCCTCGGCTTCACCATGATCGCGACCTTCCTGGTCCTGATCATGCTGAAGAAGATGTCGCCGATCGCGGCGCTCGTCCTGATACCCGCGCTGTTCTGCGTTGTCGTCGGAAAGGGCGGCAAGCTCGGCGACTACGTCATCGACGGCGTCACCAGCCTCGCGCCCACCGCGGCGATGCTCATGTTCGCGATCGTCTACTTCGGTGTGATGATCGACGTGGGTCTCTTCGACCCGATCGTCCGGGGGATCTTGAAGTTCTGCAAGGCGGATCCCCTGCGGATCGTGGTCGGCACTGCGGTCCTCGCCGCGATCGTCTCGCTGGACGGCGACGGCTCGACCACCTTCATGATCACCGTCTCGGCGATGTACCCGCTGTACAAGCGCCTGAAGATGAGCCTGGTCGTGATGACCGGGGTCGCCGCGATGGCCAACGGCGTGATGAACACGCTCCCTTGGGGCGGCCCGACCGCCCGTGCCGCCACCGCCCTCAAGCTCAACGCCAGTGACATCTTCGTCCCGATGATCCCGGCGCTCGCCGTGGGCCTGCTGGGCGTCCTCGTCCTCGCGTACGTCCTCGGCCGCCGCGAACGCAAGCGGCTCGGCGTGCTGACACTGGACGAGGCGCTGGTCGAGGAGCCCGCCGAGTCGGAGACTGTGCTCGTGGGCGCCGGTACGGGCAAGGGCGCCGGTGACCCGGGCGTCGGCAACGACCGTAAGGCCACCGGCGGTTCCGGCTCCGGCGCGGACCTTCCGGAGGAGCACGAGGACGACGGCTTCCAGGGCCTCGACCCCCACCGCGCGACCCTGCGCCCCAAGCTCTACTGGTTCAACGCGCTGCTCACGGTCACCCTGCTCACCGCCATGATCATGGAGTGGCTGCCGATCCCGGTCCTGTTCCTGCTCGGCGCGGCGATGGCCCTCACCGTCAACTTCCCGCACATGCCCGACCAGAAGGCCCGCCTCGGCGCCCACGCGGAGAACGTCCTCAACGTCTCCGGCATGGTCTTCGCCGCCGCCGTCTTCACCGGCGTCCTCCAGGGCACCGGCATGGTCGACCACATGGCGACCTGGCTGGTCGACAGCATCCCCGACGGCATGGGCCCGCACATGGCCCTCGTCACCGGCGTGCTCAGCATCCCGCTCACATACTTCATGTCGAACGACGGCTTCTACTTCGGCATCCTCCCCGTGCTCGCCGAGGCCGGTCAGGCACACGGCGTCTCCTCCCTGGAGATCGCCCGCGCCTCCCTCGTCGGCCAGCCCCTGCACATGTCGAGCCCGCTCGTGCCCGCCGTGTACGTCCTGGTCGGCATGGCCAAGGTGGAGTTCGGCGACCACACCAGGTTCGTGGTCAAGTGGGCCGCCCTGACATCGCTCGTCGTCCTCGGGGCAGGAATCCTGTTCGGCATCATCTGACCCACACGACAAGGGACTTCACCATGACGTCCGGCAGGAACCGCGGCTGGCTGCTCCGCCTCGTCATCGCCTTCAGCTTCGCTCAGGCGGCCGTGTCGATGGCCCGCCCGGCGGTCTCCTACCGGGCCCTCGCCCTCGGCGCGGACGAGCGGGCGATCGGTGTCATCGCGGGGGTGTACGCGCTGCTCCCGCTGTTCGCCGCCGTACCGCTCGGCCGCCGCACCGACCACGGCCGCTGCGCACCCCTGCTGCCCGTCGGCGTACTCCTGATCTCCGGCGGCTGCGCACTGAGCGGACTCGCCAACTCCCTCTGGGCGATGGCCATGTGGAGCGGCGTGATGGGCCTGGGCCATCTCTGCTTCGTGATCGGCGCCCAGTCGCTGGTCGCCCGCCAGTCCGCACCGCACGAACAGGACCGCAACTTCGGCCACTTCACCATCGGCGCCTCCCTCGGCCAACTCGTCGGCCCCATCGCCGCGGGCGCCCTGATCGGCGGCCCCGACATGGCCGGCACCAGCGCCCTTGCCCTGCTCGTCGCGGGCGCGGGCGCCGCCGTGTCGTTCACGTCCCTGTGGCGCATCGAGGACCGTACGACCGTCAAGTCCCGTACGGCACAAGGCGATCGCGTGCCCATGCGGAGCATCCTCGGCGCCCGGGGCGTGCCCGCGGGCATCTTCGTCAGCCTCTCCGTGCTGTCCGCGACCGACATCCTCACCGCCTACCTCCCGGTGGTCGGCGAACACCGCGGCATCGCGCCCTCGGTGATCGGCGTACTGCTCAGCATCCGCGCGGCGGCCACCATCGCCTGCCGTCTCGTCCTCACCCCGCTCCTCCAACTCCTCGGCCGAGCCGCCCTGTTGACCGCGACCTGCCTCCTGGCGGGCGTCGTTTGCGCGGGCATCGCACTCCCGCTGCCGGTGTGGGCCGTCGGCCTGATGCTCGCCGCCCTCGGCTTCTGCCTCGGCGTCGGCCAGCCCCTCTCCATGACGACGGTCGTCCAGGCCGCCCCCGACGACGCCCGCTCCACCGCCCTCGCCCTACGGCTCACCGGCAACCGCCTCGGCCAGGTCGCCGCGCCCGCCGCCGCGGGTCTCGTCGCCGGAGTCGCGGGCGTGGCCGCCCCGTTCGTGATGCTCGGCGCGCTGCTGGTGCTCTCGGCCGGGGTCGCGCTGCGCTCACCGGCGAAACCGCCCCGCACGCGGCAGCGGATCAGGTCCGCCGACACCTCGGCGGAGCGCCGCATCCCCTGAACGCGATCGTCCGTTTTCTCACCACCCGGACCCACCCGCCCGATCCCGTCCGGTCTCTTCCCCCCGGCGCGCACAATCCGTTAACTTCCGTGACTCACAAGCCTCGTACGACCCGTACGGGGTGATCCGATCGCGGAGCCCCCGGGGGCACTCGTCATGACACGCGCCATCTCCCTGCACGACGTGAGCAAGGCCTACCCGCGAGGCGCCCGCGTGGTGGACCGGTTGTCGCTGGACATCGCGCCGGGGGAGTTCCTCGTCCTGCTCGGGCCTTCCGGGTGCGGCAAGTCGACCGTACTGCGCATGATCGCGGGCCTGGAGGAGATCACCGAGGGCGAGTTGAGGCTCGACGGCGAGTACGCCAACGATCTCGCCCCCTCCGAACGGGACATGGCGATGGTCTTCCAGAACTTCGCCCTCTACCCGAGCATGACGAGCCGCGACAACATCGGCTTCCCGCTGCGCATCGAGTCACCCGGCACCGACCCGCGCCCCCGCGTGGACGCCACCGCCCGCATGCTCGGCATCGAGGAACTCCTCGACCGCTTCCCCAGCCAGCTCTCCGGCGGCGAACGCCAGCGCGTCGCCATGGGCCGGGCCATCGCCCGCCACCCCTCCGCGTTCCTGATGGACGAGCCGCTCTCCAACCTCGACGCCAAACTCCGCAACCACCTGCGCGCCGAAATCTCCTCCCTCACCCGCGAGTTGGGCGTCACCACGGTCTACGTCACCCACGACCAGGCCGAGGCCATGTCGCTCGGCGACCGGGTCGCCGTCCTGCGCGGCGGAGTCCTCCAGCAGGTCGGCAGCCCCCGCTCGGTGTACGCGCTGCCCCGCAACGTCTTCGTCGCCGCCTTCATCGGCACCCCGCGCATCAACCTCCTGCGCGGCCTGGTCCGGGCCCCGTTGGACGGCGCGATGACCATCAGCCTCGGCAAGCAGTATCTGCGCCTGCCCGAACCCCTGTGCCTGGACCACCAGTTGCTCCGCGTCCAGCAGGGCCGCGAGGTCATCGTCGGCCTGCGCTCCGAGGCCATCCGCATCGCCAAGCCCGCCTCCGCCCGCCCCGGCGAGGTGGCGATCAGCGGTCTCGTCGAGCATGTGGAGTTCCAGGGCCACGAGGTCCTCGTCCACTTCAACACCGGCTCCCGGCCCGCCGTCGTACCGGAGTTGGAGGCCCCGCGCCCCACCCGCCCGGCCCGTCGCCGTCGACGCGAGGGCGGCGTCCTGGGCCGACTGCGGGAGCGCGCGGGCGTGTTGCGCGCGGGACCGGTCGTCGTCCTGGACCACCCGGCGGACACGGAACCCGACCTCATACCGCCCGAGGGCCGGCTCCCCGGCGACCTCGTCGTCCGCACCACCCCCGACATCCAGCTCCGCCACGGCATGCAGGTCCCGCTCCTCGTCGACATCGCCCACCTGTTCGTCTTCGACCAGCACGGCGAACGGATCTCGCCCGCCCCGGCGCGGCTGCCCGACCTGGACGAGTGACGACCGGTACGGATAGGCGCATGAACGTGCATCTCACCCGAAACCGGGCAGCCCTCGCCCTCGCCGGCCTCCTCCTGACCGCCGCGGCCCCGACCGCCTACGCCACCCTCGACACGGAGACCGCCCCCGCAACCGCTCCCGCGTCGACGCGCGGAACGCCGTACGTCGAGACGCGATATCCGGTGGCGGCGGGCGCGAGCGACCGGAAGATCGAGGAGATCCGGCGGGCGTACGAGAAGGCGTTCGCGCAGGAGTCGGTGGGCCGGGTGGACGACCGGACCCGGGCCGACTTCTGACCCGGCCGCGCACCCGTGACCGGGAACCTCTGGACACCCGTGACCGAGGACCTCTGAGCACCCGTGACCGGAGGTCTCTGGCGCCGGAAAACTAACACCGCTAGTTTGTGAGGCGGACGACGCAGTCACGCCCGGGAGGCAGCACGATGAAGGCACACGACGGCATGTACATCGACGGCGCCTGGCGCCCCGCCGCGAGCGGGGAGACCATCGACGTGGTGAACCCGGTCGACGAGCAGGTGATCGACCGCGTCCCGGTCGGCAACGCCGAGGACATCGACACCGCCGTACGGGCCGCCCGTGCCGCCCTCCCGGGCTGGGCCGCCACCCCGCCCGCCGAACGGGCCGCGCTCTTGGGGGTGTTGAGGGACGTGCTCGTCTCCCGCAAGGACGAGATCGCCGAGACGGTCACCGCCGAACTCGGCTCCCCGCTCGCCTTCTCGCAGGCCGTCCACGCGAGCGTGCCGATCGCGGTCGCGGGTTCGTACGCCGAACTCGCCGCGACCCACGCCTTCGAGGAGAAGGTCGGCAACTCGACCGTCCACCAGGAGCCGATCGGCGTGGTCGGCGCGATCACCCCCTGGAACTACCCCCTCCACCAGATCGTCGCCAAGGTCGCCCCGGCGCTCGCGGCAGGCTGCACGGTGGTGCTGAAACCCGCCGAAGACACCCCGCTCACCGCCCAGTTGTTCGCCGAAGCGGTCGCCGAGGCGGGCATCCCGGCCGGTGTCTTCAACCTTGTCACCGGCCTCGGCCCGATCGCGGGACAGGCCCTCGCCGAGCACCCGGGCGTCGACCTGGTCTCCTTCACCGGCTCCACGGCGGTGGGCCGCCAGATCGGTGCCACGGCGGGCGCCGCGATCAAGAAGGTCGCCCTCGAACTCGGCGGCAAGTCCGCCAACGTCATCCTCCCGAGCGCCGACCTCGCCAAGGCCGTCAACGTCGGCGTCGCCAACGTGATGTCCAACTCCGGCCAGACGTGCAGCGCCTGGACCCGCATGCTGGTCCACCGCGACCAGTACGACGAGGCGGTGCAACTGGCCGCGACGGCCGCCGTCAAGTACGGCGACCGCATCGGCCCGGTCGTGAACGCCAAGCAGCGGGCCAGGGTGCGGAGTTACATCGAGAAGGGGGTGGCGGAGGGCGCGCGCCTGGTCGCGGGAGGGCCGGAACACCCGTCCCCGCAGGGCTACTTCGTCGCCCCGACCGTCTTCGCCGACGTGACCCCCGACATGACCATCGCGCAGGAGGAGATCTTCGGCCCGGTCCTGTCGATCCTCCCCTACGACGACGAGGACGACGCCGTGCGCATCGCCAACGGCACGGTCTACGGCCTGGCGGGCGCGGTGTGGGCCGGGGAGGAGGCGGAAGCGGTCGCGTTCGCACGGAGGTTGGAGACCGGGCAGGTGGACATCAACGGCGGACGCTTCAACCCCCGTGCCCCGTTCGGGGGTTACAAGCAGTCGGGCGTGGGCCGGGAACTCGGCTCGCACGGGCTGTCCGAGTACCTCCAGACCAAGTCCCTTCAGTTCTGATCCCGTTGACCCTCCAGGAGGCCTCGCATGGTTCGCGCCGCCGTACTGCCCGCCGTGGGCGCTCCGCTGGAGATCGCCGAGATCGACCTCCCGGACCCCGGCCCCGGCCAGGTCCGTGTCCGCCTCGCGGCCGCCGGGGTCTGCCACTCCGACCTGTCCCTGACCAACGGCACCATGCGCGTACCGGTCCCGGCGGTCCTCGGCCACGAGGGCGCGGGCACGGTGCTGGCCGTGGGGGAGGAGGTCACCCACATCGCACCCGGCGACCCCGTCGTCCTCAACTGGGCCCCGTCCTGCGGCACTTGCCACGCCTGCACGCTCGGCGAGGTCTGGCTCTGCGCCAACGCGCTCAACGGCGCCGCCGACGTCTACGCCCACCGCGCCTCCGACGGCACCGACCTCCACCCCGGCCTGAACGTAGCCGCGTTCGCCGAGGAGACGGTCGTATCCGCCGCCTGCGTGCTCCCCCTCCCGGGCGGAATCCCGTTGACGGACGCGGCACTTCTGGGCTGCGCCGTCCTCACCGGCTACGGCGCCGTGCACCACTCGGCGCAGGTGCGGGAGGGCGAGACGGTCGCGGTGTTCGGCGTCGGCGGAGTGGGTCTCTCGACGCTCCAGGCGGCCCGGATCGCCGGCGCCACGAAGATCGTCGCCGTCGATGTCTCCCCGGAGAAGGAGGAGTTGGCGCGCGCGGCCGGAGCGACGGACTACGTGGTCGCCTCCGACAACACGGCCCGCGAGATCCGCGCCCTCACCGGAAAGCAGGGCGTCGACGTCGCCGTGGAGTGCGTCGGCCGCGCGGTCACCATCCGCACCGCCTGGGAGTCCACCCGCCGGGGCGGCCGCACCACGGTCGTCGGCATCGGCGGCAAGGACCAGCAGGTCACCTTCAACGCCCTCGAACTCTTCCACTGGGGACGGACGTTGAGCGGCTGCGTCTACGGCAACTCCGACCCGGCGAAGGACCTGCCGGTACTCGCCGAACACGTGTGGGCCGGACGCCTGGACCTGGGAACGCTGGTGACGGAACGGATCGGGCTTGAGGGGATTCCGGCGGCGTTCGACAACATGGTGGCGGGGAAGGGCGGCCGGGCGTTGGTGGTGTTCTGACCGGCCCGGTCGGCAGCGTTGGCGGTTCGGGCTGAACTGCCTTGCCTACGGGACCTGTTCGGGCTGCGGGTCAGTGGCGATGGCCGTAGCCCCCTCTGTCTCGGCCTTCGCCTTGGCGCGCGGCCGGGACCGCGACACCGCCACACCCGCGAGACACAGCACCCCGCCCCCCAGCGTGAGCAGGCCCGGTACCTCGCCGAGCGCGAGCCACGACATGAGGACGACCAGTGCGGGCGCGGCGTACGTCGTCGCGCCCATGCGGCTGGCGGTCGTACGGGCGAGGGCGTAGGCCCAGGTGGTGAAGGCGATGGCGGTCGGGAAGATGCCCAGGTAGAGCATGTTGAGCGTGGCTGAGACGGGCGCGTCGGCCGCCTGCTGGACGAGCTGCCCCGCGAACGGCAGGCACAGCACCGCCCCGATGAGACACCCGAACGTCGTCACCTGGAGCGCGCTGGCCCGGCCGAGGACCGGCTTCTGGGCGACGACCCCACCCGCGTACGCGACCGCCGCGAGCAGACACAGCACCACGCCGAGCACGGACGAGCCGCCCTCACCCGACATCGACAGCCCCACGGTCACCGCACCGGCGAAGGACACCGTCATCCCCGCGAGCAGCCGCGGCGGCATCGCGTCACCGAGCAGTCGCGAGCCGAGCAGAGCGATGAGAATCGGCCCGGTGTTCACGACCAGGGCGGCCGTACCGGCGTCGACCTGCTGCTCGCCCCAGTTCAGGACGACCATGTAGAAGCCGAACCACAGCGCGCCCGAGATCGCGATCCCCCGCCACGCGGACCGTGGCGGCAGCCCTTCCCGCCGTAAGAGACAGAACACTCCCAGCGTCAGCGCCCCGCTCGTCAGCCGCCCCAAGGCCAGGGCTCCTGGCGAGTATGCGGTTCCGGCGCTTCGGATGGACACGAACGCGGAGGCCCACAGCACGACGGTGACGACAGCGGCTGCGGCGGCGGTTGCTTCGGCGGGACGGAGAGGTTTCTTCATGTCCCGAGACTATGCGGGGGCGGGGAGGGGGCGCTAGCGGAAATCGGACGTGAGGTTCGGGGTGCCGGCGCGATGCCCACGAGGTTAGATTTGTTGCCTATGAGGCTTGACGTCGGCTCGGTCGGAGGGGCAGAGTCCGGCACAAGTGCCGACAGGTGAGGACGGTCAGATGAGCCACCACCACTCCGTACCGAAGCGCGTGCATCGCCTGTGGTCGACCGAGCACGAACCCGTGTTGGAGGTCGAGGACGGTGACACCGTGTCGTTCGACCTCACCGAGGCGACGGACGGCCAGTTCGACCCGACGTCGACCGTCGACGCGGTCGCGGGCTTCGACTGGGACCGGGTCTATCCGCTGGCCGGGCCCATCGTGGTCAAGGACGCCGAACCGGGCGACGTACTGGAGGTGGAGTTCCTTGAACTCCGCTCGGTGGACTGGGGCTGGACGGCCGTACTCCCCGGACTCGGCCTGCTCAGCGAGGACTTCCCCGACGCGCATCTGCACCTGTGGGACCTGAGCGGCGGATCCACGGCCGACTTCCTCGACGTGGCCGACATCCCAATTCGCCCCTTCTGCGGGGTGGTTGGGGTCTGCCCGGACGCGACCGAGCCCCAAAGCGTGCTCCCGCCGGGCCACTTCGGCGGCAACGTGGACTGCAAGGACCTGGTCGTCGGCACAAAGCTCTACCTCCCCGTCCAGGTACCCGGCGCCCGCCTCAGCCTCGGCGACCCCCACGCGGCCCAGGGCGACGGCGAGTTGTGCGTCAGCGCGATCGAGGCGTCCCTGTCGGGCGCGGCCCGGATCCGCCTGCACAAGGGCCGCCGCATCACGGCCCCCCAATTCGAAACGGCAGGCCCACTCCGCACCGACGCCGACCGCGTCGGCCACTACGCCACGATGGGCGTAGCTCCGGATCTCATGAGGGCGGCCCAGGACGCGACCCGCGCAATGATCGACCACCTGGGCAGCCGCTACGGCCTCGCCCCGATCGACGCGTACGTGCTGTGCAGTGTCGCCGTAGACCTGAGAATCACGGAGGTCGTGGACGCGCCGAACTGGGTGGTGTCGGCGTACCTACCGAAGGCGATCCTGCGAGCTTCTTGAGAAGCGCTGCCTGCCAGGGCGCGGGGAACTGCGCGACCAGCCACAGCGGACCGGCACCGGGCAAACCGCGGAACCCTACCTGTCTGTCAATTCCGAGAACTGCCCCGCCAATCCATCCAGCAACGCGGCCAGCCCCACCTCGAAAGCCCGCTCGTCAACCTTCTCCTGCTGCTCGGCAAGAAGATGCGCCTGCCCGAGATGCGGATAGTCGGCCGGATCGTACGCACTCGCGTCGCCCACGAACCCCCCGGCGAACGACCCCAACGCCGACCCCATGACGAAGTACCGCATCAACGCCCCGATCGACGTGGCCTGCGCAGGCGGCCATCCCGCCTCCACCATCCCGCCGTACACCGCGTCGGCGAGCCGCAACCCCGCCGGCCGCCGCCCGGGCCCGGTCGCCAGCACCGGCACGATGTTCGGGTGATCCCGCAGCGCGGACCGATAGGACACGGCCCAGTCGTGCAGCGCGGTACGCCAGTCGCGGCCGTCCTCGAACATCGACAGATCGACCTGCGCGCTCACCGAGTCCGCGACCGCCTCCAGGATCTGGTCCTTCGTGCGGAAGTGGTTGTAGAGCGAGGGCCCGCTCACCCCCAGCTCGGCGGCGAGCCGACGCGTGGAGACGGCCGCCAGCCCTTCCGAGTCCACCAGCAGGCGAGCCGTCTCGACGATCCGGTCGGTGCTGAGGAGGGGCTTGCGCGGTCGGGCCATGGCGCACATAGTAGGGCTGCGAGAGGGAAACTAGCAGTGCTAATTTAAATGTGCGGCAATTGGGCAATGGGCATACGGCTATGGGGTGACACGCGATGGACCTGGGACTGAGCGAGGAGCAGGAAGCCGTACGGCGGCTCGCCAAGGACTTCGTGGACCGCGAGATCGCCCCGCACGTCATCGCCTGGGACCGTGCCGAGGAGGTCGACCGGTCGATCGTCAAGAAGCTCGGCGGGGTCGGCTTCCTGGGGCTGACCATCGACGAGGAGTACGGCGGCTCGGGCGGCGACCATCTCGCGTACTGCCTGGTCACCGAGGAGCTCGGCCGCGGCGACTCCTCCGTGCGCGGCATCGTCTCCGTGTCGCTGGGGCTCGTCGCGAAGTCGATCGCGGCCTGGGGGAGCGAGGAGCAGAAACGGCGCTGGCTGCCGGGGCTCACCTCCGGCGAGTACGTCGGCTGCTTCGGCCTCACCGAACCCGGCACCGGTTCCGACGCGGGCAACCTCACCACCCGCGCGGTCCGCGACGGCGACGACTACGTCGTCAACGGCACCAAGATGTTCATCACGAACGGCAGTTGGGCCGATGTGGTGCTGCTCTTCGCCCGTTCGACGGACGCGCCCGGCCACAAGGGCGTCTCCGCGTTTCTCGTCCCCACCGACACCCCCGGCCTGACCCGCCGCACCATCCACGGCAAGCTCGGCCTGCGCGGCCAGGCGACCGCCGAGCTTGTCCTCGAAGACGTCCGTGTCCCCGCCTCCGCGATGCTCGCGCCCGAGGGCAAGGGCTTCTCCGTCGCCATGTCGGCGCTGGCCAAGGGGCGGATGTCGGTCGCGGCGGGCTGCGTCGGCATCGCCCAGGCCGCGCTGGACGTGGCGGTCCAATACGCCGGTGAGCGCGAGCAGTTCGGGAAGTCGATCGCTCACCATCAGCTCGTCCAGGAACTCATCAGCGACATCGCCGTGGACGTGGACGCGGCCCGCCTGCTGACCTGGCGGGTCGCCGACCTCATCGACCGAGGGCTCCCCTTCGCCACCGAGTCCTCCAAGGCCAAGCTCTTCGCCTCGGAGGCGGCCGTGCGTGCCGCCAACAACGCGCTCCAGGTCTTCGGCGGCTACGGCTACATCGACGAGTACCCGGCCGGGAAGCTGCTGCGCGACGCCCGCGTGATGACCCTCTACGAGGGCACCAGCCAGATCCAGAAACTCCTCATCGGGCGGGCGTTGACGGGTGTTTCGGCTTTCTGAGTACGGGAGTTGAGTATCCGTACGGATGCCGGGACGGCCGTAGGAGCGGACGCTTGTCCCCATGAGTGAAGCATCGGGCAAACCGCAGAACACGGCCGCCTTCTACGGCCAGGCCGTCGCGTCCTTCTCCGTCGCCATCGCGGCGACCGCCATCGGCATCTTCAAGCTCCAGGCCGACGCCTGGGTGCGGGCCTTCCTCGCGATCGCCGTCCTGTATCTGGTCACCTCCTCCTTCACCCTCGCGAAGGTGATCCGGGACCGGCAGGAGGGGGCGCGCGGCACCTACAACCCGTTCGAAAAGCTCTGAGCGGGGAGACTAAGCGCTCGCTCAGGTTCGGCGGTATGGTGGAGCCCTTGTCATCGAGAGTCATCAAGGGTCATCGAAGAGGGGTTCACGAGCGATGAGTACGGCGGAGGAGACCACCGCGGGCGACCCGCAGGCCTGGGCGGAGGTCACGCCCGACGCGGCCCGGCGGCTGCTGATCGCCGCCGTGGAGGCCTTCGCCGAGCGCGGCTACCACGCGACGACCACCCGGGACATCGCGGGCCGCGCCGGGATGAGCCCGGCCGCGCTCTACATCCACTACAAGACCAAGGAAGAGCTGCTTCACCGGATCAGCAGGATCGGCCACGAGAAGGCCCTCGACATCCTGCGTACGGCGGCGGCGCGCGAGGGCAGCGCGGCCGAGCGGCTGGCCGACGCGGTGAGCTCCTTCGTGCGCTGGCACGCGGGCGGTCGTACCACCGCGCGGGTCGTGCAGTACGAACTCGACTCGCTCGGGCCGGACGCCCGCGCCGAGATCCTCGCGCTGCGCCGGCAGGTCGACGCCGAGGTGCGCGGGATCGTCGAGGACGGGGTCGCGGACGGCTCCTTCGACGTGCCGGACGTGAAGGGCACGACCCTCGCGATCCTGTCGCTGTGCATCGACGTGGCGCGCTGGTTCAGCCTCGACGGACCCCGGACGCCCGACGAGGTCGGCGCGCTGTACGCCGACCTCGTGCTGCGGATGGTGGGGGCCAACTAGCCCCTGCCGAGCGGGAGTCGGCCGCTCAGAGGTAGTAGCGCGACACCGATTCGGCGACGCACACGGGCTTGTCGCCGCCCTCGCGCTCCACGGTGAAGGCGACGGTCACCTGGACGCCGCCGGGGACGTCGTCGACGCCGGTGATCGTCGCGGTGGCGCGCAGTTGGGAGCCGACCGGGACCGGGGCGGGGAAACGGACCTTGTTCGTCCCGTAGTTGACGCCCATCTTCACGTCCTCGACCTTGATGAGCTGCGGTCCGAAGAGGGGGAGCAGCGACAGGGTGAGGTAGCCGTGCGCGATGGTCGTCTTGAAGGGACCGGCCGCCGCCTTCTCCGGATCCACGTGGATCCACTGGTGGTCGCCCGTCGCGTCCGCGAACAGGTCGATCCGCTTCTGGTCCACCTCCACCCAGTCGGTGTACCCCAACTGCTCGCCGACCGCCGCCCGCAGGTCGTCGACGGAGGTGAAGATCCTCGGCTCTGCCATGTCCCGGCCTCTCACGTCA
Organism: Streptomyces sp. NPDC002276; assembly: GCF_053891435.1. Classification (NCBI taxonomy): domain Bacteria; kingdom Bacillati; phylum Actinomycetota; class Actinomycetes; order Kitasatosporales; family Streptomycetaceae; genus Streptomyces; species Streptomyces sp. NPDC002276. The sequence continues at coordinate 68,782 of NZ_JBSFCQ010000028.1, forward strand.
TCCAGCTCATATGTGTCGCCATGCCTAAGCAACTGCTTAGCATGGTCGTATGCCGGGCCGCTGTCAACGGAACACCCGTGCCGGTGGATGGGTAGGGTTCGAGGGGTGCCCCAGATTCCCGAGAAGATCCACGAGCTGACCGTCGGCCAACTCGCCGCGCGCAGCGGTGCCGCCGTCTCCGCCCTGCACTTCTACGAGGCCAAGGGCTTGATCAGCAGCCGCCGTACCACGGGCAATCAGCGCCGGTACACCCGTGACACCCTGCGCCGGGTCGCCTTCGTACGGGCCGCCCAGCGCGTCGGCATCCCGCTGGCCACGATCCGCGAGGCGCTCGCCGAACTCCCCGAGGAGCGCACCCCGACCCGTGAGGACTGGGCCCACCTCTCCGAGGCCTGGCGCTCCGAACTCGACGAACGCATCAAGCAGCTCAACCGCCTCCGCGACCACCTCACCGACTGCATCGCCTGCGGCTGCCTCTCCCTGGCGACCTGCGTCCTCTCCAACCCGGACGACGTGATCGGCGAACGGGGCGCGGGTTCCCGCCTGATGCCGGAACCGGGCACAGGCAGGGGCGGGGCGCCGGGCCCCGACCCCGAGAAGCGCGACTGACCGGCGAGCACACCGTCCGCCACGCGCACAACGACGAACGCTTCGCACACCGGCCGACAGGCGCACCGCGCCGAGGGGCTCGCACGCTAGCTGTTACGCGCACCGCACGAAGGCTTCCCTCACGGGCGTGACCCGTACCGCGCCGAGGGTTTCGCACGTCGGCCGTCATGCGCACCGTGCCGGGGCTGAGCGTCCGAGGCGTTGCCCGTATCGGGCCGCGGGATTCGCGCGTCGGGTCGTCACCCGTACCCCGGCGGGGGCGTTGCGCGTCGGGCCGTCACGCGTACCCTGCCGGGGGTTTCGCGCGACGGCCGTCACTCACACCCCGCCGGAGGCCGCGCCCGGGCGTCACTCGTACTCCGTGCCGCCCTTCCGTGTCAGATACGCGGGGCTCACCGCCTTGGCGATCGCCCGGCCGCCGGTCACGGGGCTGTAGCGCTCTACGGCGGGGCGGATCACGACGCCCTCTCGTAGGTGCAGTTCCCGCCCGGACACGGTCTCCCGGCCGCTCGCGACCTTCAGTACCTGCTCGATGTCGTACGGTCCCTCGTACAGTCGGGGCACCAACGGCAGCTCCCCGGCGAGGAGTTCGGTCGGGTTCAGCCAGCGCAGCGTTCCGTCGATCTCGGCGGAGACGTCGAACACGGCGTACCCGAGCGTGGCGCGTCGGCCGTCGGCGCCGTAGGTCAGGTCCTGTACGCCCGCGCCGTAGACCTCGCCGAAGATTCCGATCCGGCGTGCGCCGAGTCGTTCGGCGAGGCGGGCGGCGGCCTCGGGGACGGCGTGGCCGCGGACCGCCCGCCAGTACAGATTGCGTGGATCCTCCTTCAGGGCAAGGGACTTGGCGCCGAAGCCCTTCGAGGAGACCTGGACGCGGCCGTCCTCGGCGAAGTACGTGAGCAGGCAGGCCGAGCCGTGCAGTTTCTCGGTCAGGACCACAGCCTCGCCCGGTTCGAATATCCCGGGAAACCGCTGGATGTTCTCGATGTCCACCCAGGGCAGCAGATCGGGCGCGGACTCGACGTCCCCGGCCATCGTGGGCGGGATCGGCGGCACCCACTTGACGATGCCGAGCAGTTCCGCGAAGTCCGTGCCGTCCAGGGCGGCCCGGGCCAGATCCACGTCCGCGAGCGCCTTGGGCCGGCACACGATGCCCTGCGACAGCTCACCGCGCAGGCGCACCGCCTTGACCCGGTCGGCGTTGCTCCCCGCGAGGCGTCCGGTCAGCCCCAACTCCTCGATCAGCGCGGCCGGGAGCACGGACTGCTCGGGGATGTAGACGGCGGTGTCACCGGTGCGGTACGCGCCCTTGGCGACGACGGCCCGGTACAGGCCGACCTGGGCCAGTTCGAGGGCGTCGGCGTTCGGGTGTTCGTGGACGGTCAGCACTTCGGCGGTGACGCGCAGCGTCGACATCGGGACTCCTCGGGTTCTTCAACTGGGTTTCATCGTCCTCAACTGTCCTGATACGAAACGGGTTGAGCGAGGGGAATTTCGGCTGCTAGGGCCGGGCTGCGGCCGGTGTCGAAACCGGTGGTCGTGACGCCGTGGCCTGTGTTTCCCTTCCTGAGTGAAGATCCGGGAGAGGGCCGACGGCGATGTCGAGGAGTGCGTGCGGGTTCTCGCGGAGGTCCACGCGCACGACGGCTATCCGGTCAACTGGCCCGATCGGCCCGGTGATTGGCTGACACACGGGCCCTCGCTGGGCTCCTGGGTCGCCGAACAGTCCGCCGGCGGAGGCCGCCTCGTCGGGCACGTCAGTCTGTCGCGGGTCGGCGAAGGCGATCTGGCACCGGTGTTGTGGGGCGAGCGGACGGGGGTGCCGCCGGGTACGGCCGCCGTGGTCGGCAGACTGTTCGTCGCCCCGGAGGCGCGGGGACATGGGATCGGCGCACTGCTGATCGGCCGGGCAGTCCAGGAGGCGCGGCGGCACGGCCTGCATCCGGTGCTCGACGTCGTCACCACGGATACCGCAGCCGCCGCCCTGTACGAGCGGCTGGGCTGGGAACTGATGGCCACGGTCGAGCAGCGATGGAGCCCCCAGCAGACGGTGGCCGTCAGTTGCTATGCGGCGCCGTCCTGACATCCGTACCGCACCAGCGCCTCGGCGACCAACTGGGCGTTGGACAGGGCCCGTTGGCCGTCCGGCAGGAACAGTGTGTCCTCCAGCCCCATTCGGGTCGCGAGCCCCAGCCGTCCCGCCAGCCGGAGCACGGGCCAGGCGCCGCCGTCCTCGCCGTGCAGCAGCACCGGGCGGCCGTGACCGGTGTCGAGTTCGGCGAGGAGCGCGTACGCGGACGCCTCCGCCGTGTCCCCGTCCCGGTCCGTCACCTCCGCGAGGACCCGCAGGACCCTCGACCGCAGCGGTGAGACGGCGAAGCGGGCGGCGCCGTCCGTGCCGGACCAGATACCGGCCTCCACGCCGACGCCCCGGTCCAGCAGCGCCGCCGCGACCTCCTCGGCGCCCGGCTCGTGCCAGTTGACCGAGGCGTGGTCGGGCAGCACGGTCCAGCCGCGCACCCGCTCCAGCCGGGCGGCGGGGTCCGGCTCGGCCCAGGCGCCGGTGGTCACACCGACCGGCACGGTCACCCGCGCCCGTATCGCGTCCAGCGTCACCGCGAGGACACGCGGCGACAACGTGTCGTCCCCGCAAGGGGACTTGGGGTGGAGGTGGACATCCGTGGCCCCCGCCGCGACGGCCTCCACCGCGGCATCGGCCAACGCCCCGGGCGAGACCGGCACCATCCAGCCGTCGGCGGCCCCTCGGGCCCCGTTGAGACAGACCTGCACCATGCCTCGATGGTGCCACCCACCACTGACAACGCCCACTCACGTCCATACCCACCGAATCCCCACCCGGCAGGGCCCCACCCCCAACGCCACCGCGTGCACCGACCCGGACGCGTCCACCCGTAGCCGTTGCTCCCTGGGCCGCGCGGTACCGGCGTGGGAGTCGAGGCCGTTCGTGCGGAACGAGTAACACGCGCGCGGGAGTGCCCCCTTGGCGAACCGGACCTCCAGGAGGTGTTCGCGCATCGGCACGTGGATGGTCGTCTCGGCGCGCAGCGAGTACGGGGGCGGGTCCCGGTGCTCCACCGTGTAGTCGACGATCACGGTCTCGCCGCGGGCCAGCGGGCGGTCGAAGAGCAGCTCCGCGGCCACCAGCCCCTCGGCGGGCAGTTCGACGACGGTGCCCAGCCGGGCCGGGGCCGCCAGCCGGATCCGCGGCAACGGGCCGGGCGCGTCGAGGCGGTACAGGGCGATCCAGCGGTCCGCGCCGTCCGCCTCGGCGCGCAGAAGTCGGCGGCTGGTCATGGAGCGGACGCTGCGGTCGGCGGCCACGTCGACCCGGTTGTGGCAGCTGAGCCGGGTCAGGCTGTCGTCCCAGCGGGTGTCGAGCGCGGCGAGGGTGGCGGTGAGGTCGCGGTGGTCCGACCAGACCCGGGCCAGATCCGGGTGGTCGCCGACCGGTGGCAGCCACCGGCCTCGGGGCCGGGGCGGGCCGAGCAGTCCGGTGAGCGCGCCGGGCGGCAGCCGCAGGACGTCCTCCAGGACGGTCAGGGCCGCCAACGACCGTTGGCGTTCGGGCTGGTAGCGCCCGGACTGCCAGGAACTGAGCGTCGCCGACGCCACCGGCGTACCGCGGCGCAGCAGCCGGTCCTGGATCCGGTCCAGGCTCAGCCCGCTGGCCGCGATGGCCGCGCGCAAGGCCTCGTGGAACGGCATCGCCCCGCCGACGGGCGTCGCGTACTCCGGTCTGGAAGTCACGTACTCCAGCTCAAGTCAGGGCTGTCGTGGGGCGGAAGACCGTTGCCCTGAAGTTTGGTCAGTCTTGCCCGGTTATTGATCAAATTTGAATGAACCTGTCAGATTTCTCAGTTGTTGCGCCGTCAATTCCCTCAAGACTGAAGGGGCTTGACCGTCTTGCCATGCTCATGAGGCCTCGCGGAAGCTGCTGTCCACTGTCGTCACGGCAGCCCCCCACCCCTCGAATGACGGAGAGTCATGTCCCCGAGATCTTCCGCCGGGTTCGTTCTCGTCACCGCCGCGGCCCTCACCGCCGCCCTGGCCACGCCCTCGCTTGCGGCCTCGAACACCCCCGCCCAGCTCACCCAGGCCATAGCGAGCCACGAGAGCCACACCCTGCACGGGCTCGCGAACCCCGGCAAGGTCAACGCCACCGTCTCGTCCACCAACTGGTCCGGCTACGCGGCCACCGGCTCGACCGGCGCCTACACATCCGTGACCTCGGCCTGGACCCAGCCGACCGTCACCTGCGGCTCGGCCACCACGTACTCGTCGTTCTGGGTCGGCCTCGACGGCTACAGCAACTCCGCGCTGGAGCAGACCGGAACGGAAGCCGACTGCATCGGCGGCAAGGCCACCTACGGCGCCTGGTGGGAGGTGCTGCCCGCCTCCGAGAGCGCGTACTCCGGTGTCACCGTCAAGGGCGGCGACAAGTTCACCGCGACCGTGACCTACACCGGCTCCACCTTCACCATGACCCTCGCCGACTCCACCGAGGGCTGGACCAAGACCACCACGCACGCGGGCTCGTCCGGCTTCAAGAACGCCTCCGCCGAGGTCATCGCCGAGGCCCCCGAGGTCGGCGGCTCGGTCGCGAGCCTCGCCAACTTCGGCACCGTGACCTTCACCGGCGCCAAGACGAACGGCAGCAACCTGGACACCTACTCGCCGAACGAGATCGTCATGACGAAGAGCAGCAGCTCCGCCGTACGGGCGCAGCCGGGCTCGATCTCCGGCGGTAGTTTCGCCGACGTGTGGAAGGCCAGCTGACACCTGCCGGCACTTGTGGCGCACCACTTCGGGGCTGTCGACGGATCGCCGTCGGCAGCCTCGGCCGTTGCGGGAGCAAGGGCAAACCGGTTCGGTCCAAAGGGGGTGCGGCATCCCCGGCGCACCCCTGGCGCCCTTCGTAGATCGCCCCGGTTCAGGCCGACATGAGCAGCCGTCCGCGCCTGGCGTAGGCCAGGGCCTCGGGCGTGAGCACCGGACGCGGGACGACGATGCCGCAGTCGGTGCAGACCGGGCCCGAGGAGGGTTCGTGGGCCAGGTCGTACTTCCACTGGAGGCGCTCCCCGGCGCACACCGGGCACACGGAACCCGGTTCGCGCTCCAGGGCGGCGATCAGCCGTCGCAGCACCTCGGCCAGTGGTTCATGGGGGTGGAGTCGGGGGTCGTCGCACCAGGCGACACCGAAGCCGCCCCAGGTCAGCCGGTGCCAGTCGTCCACGGTGCCCGGGCGGCGGAGCCCGTCGTGCTTCTCCTTCTTGCGGCGTTCGGCGAACCCTGCCTCGTAGGCGAGCCAGACCTTGCGCGCTTCCTCCAGTTCGTCCAGTGCGGCCACGAGCCGCGCCGGGTCGGGGGAGCGGTCCTCGGGTCCGAACCCAGCCCGGGAGCTCAAGTGGTCCCAGGTCGCCCTGTGCCCATAAGGGGCGAACCGCTCAAGGCACTTGCGCAGCGAGTAGCGCCGCAGCGCCAGATCGCACCGAGGGTCTCGCACCTGTCTCGCCAGACTCCGGAAACCGGCCATCGCCCTGCACCTCCGTCACACCTGCACCTGTACTTCGGTCACCTCGGCGTCGTCGTACGGACGTCGCCGAATAGACGTATCGACAAGCGATTTGGCTCCATCCGATTTCCGATGGCCCCCATAAGCCGCTGCTGCTCATCCAAAACTTGACGCATGTTCATCTTCAATCCCGGGGATACCGGCGGTAACGTCCGGCCACACCCCCGTCGGTAGGAGCCGCCATGCCTCGGCGCACCCCACGTAACTTGTTCGACAGACTGAGAACTCCCGGCAGATTCCCCGGGTTCCTGAAGGCCGCATCCGTATGCGCCCTCATTGCCGCCCTTTTGTCTCCTCTTGCCCAGGGAACGGCGACCGCCGCGACCGCCTCGAACGACTACTGCGGCGGCCAGTGTTCGGACATCCTCCCGGCCGGCGAGAACGGCAACGCGACCCTCGCCCAGATCCTTCTCAACCAGGCCTTCGGAGTGCAGCCCGCGCACGCCGAGGATCAGCTCGGCCCCTACGCCAACCTGGCCACGGGCGCTTCCACACTGACCGACGCGAAGATCAACACCTTCTTCAACGACGCCTCGTTCGGGGTCCCCGCCGCCAACGTCGCCTCGACCGAGAGCCCCAGCGGTCGCACCGATGTGACCATCGTCCGCGACAAGGCGACCGGTGTGCCGCACATCACAGGCACCACGCGCTACGGCACCGAGTACGGCGCCGGATACGCGGCGGCCGAGGACCGGCTGTGGCTGATGGACGTCTTCCGGCACGTCGGACGCGGCCAGCTCACCACCTTCGCGGGCGGCGTCGCCGCCAACCAGGGCCTTGAGCAGGAGTTCTACCGCAACGCCCCCTACACCGAGGCCGAACTCCAGTCCCAGATCGACAACGCCGTCGCCAACAACGGCGCCCGCGGCCAGCAGGCACTCGCCGACGCCAACGCCTATCTGGCCGGCATCAACGCCTACATCGACGCCTCGGACAGCGGCCGTTACTTCCCCGGCGAGTACGTCCTCACCGGCCACAAGGACTCGATCACCAACGCCGGCACGATCGACCACTTCAAGATCACCGACCTGGTCGCGCTGGCCTCCGTCATCGGCACCCTGTTCGGCTCCGGCGGTGGCGGCGAGGTGAACAACGCGATCTCCCTGCTCGCCGCCCAGGAGAAGTACGGCGTGGAACAGGGCACCAAGGTCTGGGAGTCCTTCCGCGAACGCAACGACCCCGAGGCCGTGCTCACCGTCCACAACGGCGAGAGCTTCCCGTACGGCACCAAGCCCACCACCGCACTGGGCGAGGCCCTGCCGGACGCCGGTTCGGTGACGACCGAACCACTCGTCTACGACGCCACGGGCACCGGTGCCGACCAGAGCGCCGACGCCGCCTCCGCCGCGGCGACCGCCACCGCCCTCAGCTCCGCCAAGCGCGGGATGTCCAACGCCCTTGTGGTGAGCGGCAAATACACCGCCAGCGGCCACCCGATCGCCGTCTTCGGACCCCAAACCGGCTACTTCGCACCCCAGTTGCTCATGCTCCAGGAGATCCAGGGCCCGGGCATCAGCGCCCGCGGCGCCTCCTTCGCGGGCCTGAGCATGTACGTCGAACTCGGCCGCGGCCAGGACTACTCGTGGTCCGCGACCACCTCCGGCCAGGACATCATCGACACCTACGCGGTCGAACTCTGCCAGGACGACTACCACTACCTCTTCCACGGCACCTGCACCGCCATGGAGGAGGTCCAGCAGGCGAACTCCTGGAAGCCCACCACGGCCGACGGCACCGCCGCCGGGTCGTACACCATGCGGGTCTGGAAGACCGAGTACGGACCCGTCGAGTACCGGGCGACCGTCGGCGGCAAGAAGGTCGCCTACACCACCCTGCGCTCCTCCTACATGCACGAGGCCGACTCGATCATCGGCTTCCAGATGCTCAACGACCCGGACTACGTGAAGAGCCCGCAGACCTTCCAGACCGCGGCCCAGCACATCAACTTCACGTTCAACTGGTTCTACGCCGACTCCCAGCACACCGCGTACTACAACAGCGGCAACAACCCGGTGCGGGCCAGCGGTGTCGACCCCGAGTTCCCGGTCTGGGGCCAGGCCGCCTACGAGTGGCAGAACTGGGACCCCACCACCAACACCTCCGACTACACCCCGGCCTCCGCGCACCCCAACTCCATCGACCAGGACTACTACATCTCCTGGAACAACAAACAGGCCCTCAACTACACGACCGCGAGCTGGGGCGACGGGTCCGTCCATCGGGGCAACCTCCTCGACGACCGGGTGAAGAAACTCGTCGCGGCCGGCGGGGTCACCAGATCCGCGCTCGTGAAGGCCATGTCGGACGCCTCGCTCACCGACCTGCGCGCCGAGGACGTACTGCCCGACCTGCTGAAGGTCGTCAACAGCAGTACGGTCACCGACACCACCGCGGCGGCCGCCGTCACCAAGCTCCAGACCTGGCTGACCGCGGGCGGCAAGCGCACCGAGACCTCGGCCGGGTCCAAGACCTACGCCAATGCCGACGCCATCCGGATCCTGGACGGCTGGTGGCCGCTGCTGGTGAAGGCCGAGTTCCAACCCGGCCTCGGTGACAGCCTGTACACCGCTTTCACCAACAACCTGTACATCGACGAGACCCCGTCGGCCGCCCACGGCCCGACCGGGTCGCACGCCGGCAGCTCCTTCCAGTACGGCTGGTGGAGCTACGTCGACAAGGACATCCGGTCGGTGCTCGGGCAGACCGTGTCGGGGCCGCTGGGCGCGCAGTACTGCGGCGGCGGCAGCCTCAGCGCCTGCCGGGACATCCTCATCAGCACCCTGAAGACGGCGGCCGGCACCACCGCGGCCACCGTCTACCCCGGGGACTCCCTGTGCTCGGCCGGCGACCAGTGGTGCGCCGACTCGATCGTCCAGCGCACCCTGGGCGGCATCAAGCACTACAACATCAGTTGGCAGAACCGGCCCACCTTCCAGCAAGTGGTGGAGTACACGTCACACCGGTGACGCCGTAGCGGCGGTGGGCCGGCCGATCCGGCCTGCCGCCAGCACCACCCGGGCCAGTTCAGGGTGCACGATGTCGCTGTGTGCTCCCATAGGAGCGCCGCCCTGACACACCACCGCACAGGCGTCGACGTTCACACAACCCGACATCGGCAGCGGCGAGTTGAGGGCCTCGGCCAGCGTCAGCGCCTGGGTGCCGGGCACCGCCCGCACCCCGTCGTGGCCCATCGCGCCCCACTTGTCGCCCAGCACCCGGCCGATCTCGAACGCGGCGAACGAGCGGTCGTCGTCCGCCATCCGCGAGGCCAGCGGATAGATCGTGCCGAGCGCCGAGTCGAAGTGCGAGTAGCAGCACACCAACGGACCGTCGACCCGGTTCTGCTGCCCCTGCAACACACCCCCGGCGCGCACGTCGTCCGGCAGCCGGGACGCGAACGCGTAGTGCGAGAAGGCCCCTTGGAGCAGCGTCACCGACTTGACCGAGTGCACCCCCTCGGGCAGACCGCGTAGCGCGAACGACACCAGGCGCCCGCCGAAACTGTGCCCCACGAGATGCACCCGCACCTCCGGCGCCACCCCCGCGAGCCGCCCGATCACCGGACCGAGACCCCGCTCGCCGACCGTGCCCGCGCGCCGCTTCATCGCGTAGTACGCCGCCTGCCGCAGCAGCTCCCGCGCCCCCTTCCACGGGTTCGGCAGCGTGAACTCCACGGTGGCGCCCGGTGGTTGGGGCGACACGAGCTGCTCCAGGGCCTGCGCGAACTGGTCGCAGACCTCGGCCGTGCAGCCGACGGCGAGCATCCGCGGCTCGCACTGTGGCGACCCCTCCGCCATCGTGTCCGCGCCGAACTGCGCCTGCGGCCCGGTCGGCACCACCTCCACGAGCGTCCGCACCAGCCGCCCGAACTCCTCCAACTCGGCGTCCTGGGCGGGCTGTTGGTCCAGCATGCGGGCGATCTGGTCGATCAGCGTCGCGTTGCCCGGAAAGGCGTCCAGGAGTGTGTGCCGGGTGTCGTCGTCGAGCACCCGAGAGGCGATCGGTTCGGTCGCGGCCACGTTCGATCGCGGGAAGTTCGGGATCGGCTGGTCCGGGAACTCCATCGATGGCCAGATCACGCCCACGTACCCGATGCGGGCCTTCGGTGCGAGCTTCGGAATCGGCGCGAAGAAGCGGCTGTAGAGCCGCGTGGCACCGGCGCGTTGACTGTTCCACCCGTGCGAGAACACGATCAGGTCACCGACCCCGCGCTGCCGCACCTCACGCAGCATCCGATCGCATTCCCCCTGGTCGACGTCTCCGTCGGCGTCGAAGGTCAACTCCCAGTACGGGCTCACACTCATCGCCGGATCCGCCATGACCGGCCTCCTCGTCCCCCGGAGTGGCTCAATGTGGGCGCATCGTCCCGCTACCGGTGAAGATTGGCCATACGTCACGAGTCACTTGTAGAAGAGGTATTCAGTTCGAATCCCCTGGAACACCCTCAACTCCTCCTGCCACTGCGCCACCACCTCGTCGGTGCCCGCGCCCGCGTCGATCGCCGTACGCACCCGCGCGGACCCGGTGAGGTTGTCGATCCAGTGGTCCGAGCGCCAACGGAAGCCGCTCCAGACCTTCTTGGCGGTCACCAGGAGCGCGATCCCGGTGCGCACGGGGTCGAACGCGGCCCGGTCGTGGACGTGGATCTGGACTCCGCCGACGGTCTTGCCCTCGAACTTGGAGAACGTCGGCGCGAAGTACGCCTCCCTGAAGTGCACACCGGGCAGGGTGAGTTGATTCACCGCCGCCGCCCAACGGCCGTCGATCCCCTCCGCGCCCAGCAGTTCGAAGGGGTGGGTGGTGCCGCGCCCCTCGGACAGGTTCGTCCCCTCGAAGAGACACGTTCCCGAGTACACGAGGGCGGTGTCCGGCGTCGGCATGTTGGGGCTCGGCGGCACCCACGGCAGCGACCATGCGTCGTAGAACTCCGACCGCTTCCAGCCCGTCATCAGTACGGTCTCCAGCGGCACGGGTGTCCTGAGGAACTCCCCGTTGAACAACCGCGCCAGCTCCGCCACCGTCATCCCGTGCGCCTGCGCGATCGGCTGCCTGCCGATGAAGGTCGCGAACTCCCGGTGCAGGACCGGGCCTTGGGCGCTGCGGCCGGTCACCGGGTTCGGGCGGTCGAGCACGACGAAGCGTTTGCCGGCGAGTCGGGCCGCCTCCATGCAGTCGTACAGGGTCCAGATGTAGGTGTAGAAGCGGGCGCCCACGTCCTGGATGTCGAAGACCACGGTGTCGACGGCGGAGGCCTCGAAGATGTCGGCGAGGGGCTGACCGCTCTTCAAGTACGTGTCGTAGACCGGGAGTTGGGTGGCCGGGTCGGTGTGGCGGCCTTCGGAGCCGCCTGCTTGCGCGGTGCCGCGGAAGCCGTGTTCGGGGCCGAAGACCGCGGTGAGGTTCACATGGGGGCCGGCGTGCAGGACGTCGACGATGTGGTGGGCGTCTCTGGTGATGCCGGTGGGGTTGGTGACGATCCCGATGCGTTGGCCGTCGAGCTGGGTGTAGTCGTGTGCGGCGAGTTGTTCGAAGCCGGTGCGTAGTGCGGTCTTCCTGGGCTGTGTCGGAGTGAGGGTTGCCGCCGGGGTCGCTGCCAGGAGGGCTCTTCTGGTGAGGGGCATGTCGGCACGGTATGTGCTACCGCGTGTGGTTTGTCGGCTGCGGGCTGTGTGTGGCTGGTCGCGCCGTTCCCCGCGCCCGTAAGCGGATCTGCCCTTCCGGTGTTACATACCGACCGGTTAGTCTGGCCGTGCAGTGGAGCCGCAGTCGAAGGAGACCGATGGTGGAAGCCGTTCAGGGTGCCGGGGTAGTCGTCACGGGGGCCGGGGGTGGCATCGGCGCTGCGCTCGCGCGGCGGTTCGCCGCCGAGGGGGCCCGGGTCGTCGTCAACGACCTGGACGGTGATCGTGCGAAAGCCGTCGCCGACGAGATCGGCGGGATCGCCGTGCCGGGCGATGCCTCCGCCGTTGTCGGTGAGGCCCGGGACGCGCTCGGCGGGACCGTCGACATCTACTGCGCCAACGCCGGGCTCGGCTCGGGTGGGTCCGAAGCCGCCGGTGAGCAGGTCTGGGCGCAGGCCTGGGACGTCAATGTCATGGCCCATGTACGGGCCGCGGAGGCGCTGATTCCGGGGTGGCTGGAGCGGGGCGGCGGGCGGTTCGTGTCCACCGTGTCGGCCGCCGGGCTGCTCACCATGATCGGCGCCGCGCCCTACAGCGTCACCAAGCACGGCGCGTACGCCTTCGCCGAGTGGCTGTCGCTGACGTACCGCCACCGCGGGATCAAGGTCCACGCCATCTGTCCGCAGGGCGTCCGCACCGACATGCTGGCCGCCACGGGCAGCGCGGGCGACCTCGTGCTCCAGCCGACCGCGATCGAGCCCGACGCTGTGGCGGACGCGCTGATGGCGGGGATCGAGGAGGAGCGCTTCCTGATCCTGCCGCACCCCGAGGTCGCCGGGTACTACCAGCTCAGGGCCGCCGAACCGGACCGCTGGCTGACCACCATGAACCACATCCAGCAGAAGTGGGAGGCCGGAGAGTGACCGACTCCCGCTATGCCGCCCGGCCCTGGGTCGGGCTGCTCAACGAGGCCCAGCGCGGGCCCGTCAGCCCCGACGACTCGCTGGTGCACGCCCTGCGACGGGTCGTCGCCGAGACGCCCGACCGCACCTTCCTCACCTACTTCGACGGCTCGCTCAGTTACCGAGAGGTCGACGAGCTGAGCGACTCCGTCGCCGGGTACCTGGCCGCGCGGGGACTTGAGCACGGCGACCGGGTCGCGATCCTGCTCCAGAACTCGCCGCACTTCGTGCTCGCGCTGCTCGGCGCCTGGAAGGCGGGCGCGATCGTCGTGCCCGTCAACCCGATGTACAAGTCGGGCGAGGTGACCCATGTCCTGCGGGACGGCGAGGTGGCCGCGCTGATCTGTTCCGATCGCGCGTGGGAGTCGTATCTGCGCGAGACCGCGGCTGCGGTCGAGGAGAGCGGGCCGCCGGTGCGGATCGTCCTCACCGCGTGTGAGTTGGATTTCCAAACTCGCGACGACGCGCGCGTGCTCACCTTCGAGCGGCTTCCGCAGGCCGAGGACGCGGCCGATCTCGTGGCCGTCGCCAAGGAGGGGCGCAAGACGCCCGAAGTACCCGCCCCGGTGCCCTCCGACATCGCGCTGATCAGCTACACCTCGGGGACGAGCGGTGCCCCGAAGGGCGCCACCAACACCCACGGCAACATCCTCTACAACGCCGAACGGCAGCGCACCGGGCTCGGACTGCCGGACCCGCCCGTCTACTTCGCGATGGCGCCGCTGTTCCACATCACCGGGATGGTGTGCCAGCTCGGTGCCTCGCTCGTCAGCGGGGGCTCGCTGGTGCTGGCGTACCGCTTCGAGGGCGGGGTCGTGCTCGACGCGTTCGCCGAGCACAAGCCGCACTACACGGTCGGCCCGTCCACCGCCTTCATGGCACTCGCCGCACACCCGGCCGTCACCCGCGAACACTTCGCGTCCTTCCGGAACATCTCCTCCGGCGGCGCGCCCGTACCGCCCACCCTGGTCGAGAAGTTCCGGGCCGGCTTCGGGCCGTACATCCGCAACGGCTACGGCCTCACCGAGTGCACCGCGCCCTGCGCCTCCGTGCCGCCCCAGCTGGAGGCGCCCGTCGACCCCGCGTCCGGGACGCTGGCCGTGGGCGTGCCAGGGCCCGACACCGTCGTACGGATCGTCGACGACCAGGGCGACGAGGTCCCCTTCGGGGAGCAGGGCGAGATCGTCGTGCGCGGGCCGCAGGTCGTGCCCGGGTACTGGCGGCGCCCCGAGGCCACCGCCGAGACCTTCCCGGACGGTGAACTGCGCACCGGGGACATCGGGTTCATGGACGCGGAGGGCTGGCTGTACGTCGTCGACCGCAAGAAGGACATGATCAACGCGTCCGGCTTCAAGGTGTGGCCGCGCGAGGTCGAGGACGTCCTGTACACCCACCCGGCGGTACGCGAGGCGGCCGTCGTCGGGGTGCCCGACGGGTACCGGGGCGAGACCGTGAAGGCGTACATCAGTCTCCGTCCGGGCGCCGAAACCGACCCGGATGAATTCGCCGTGTACTGCAAGGAGAGACTGGCCGCCTACAAATACCCGCGCCAGGTGGAGATCCTGCCCGAGCTGCCGAAGACGGCAAGTGGGAAGATCCTCCGGCGGGAACTGCGTTCCCGGTCGCACGACAGCGAGTGAACACCTAGGAAAGGCAGGTGGCGGCAGTGCCCAGGACGACCGACGGAGACGGGGCTCCCGTCCCGCAGCGGCTGCTGGCCGCCGCCACCCGGCTCTTCGCCGAGCAGGGCTACGACCGCACCTCGGTGCAGGAGATCGTCGAGGCGGCAGGGGTCACCAAGGGGGCGCTCTACCACTACTTCGGCTCCAAGGACGACCTCCTGCACGAGGTGTACGCGCGCGTGCTGCGTGTGCAGATGGAGCGTCTTGAGGTGTTCGCGGGCGCGGACGAGCCGGTGGAGAAGCGGCTGCGGGCGGCTGCGGCCGACGTCGTCGTGACGACGATCGACAACCTCGACGACGCGTCGATCTTCTTCCGGTCCATGCACCATCTGAGCCCGGAGAAGAACAAACAGGTGCGCGCCGAGCGCCGCCGCTACCACGAGCGCTTCCGCGCGCTGGTGGAGGAGGGCCAGCGCGAGGGCGTCTTCTCCACGGCGACCCCCGCGGACCTCGTCGTCGACTACCACTTCGGCTCGGTCCACCACCTGTCGACGTGGTACCGGCCGGGCGGCCCGCTCAGCCCCCAGGAAGTCGCCGACCACCTCGCGGACCTGCTGCTGCGGGCACTGCGCCCCTGATCCGCGGTCACGTGTCCGGTGGGCGTCCCAGTCCCGCCTCCCTGGCCCAGGCCGCCGCTCCCGCGCGGTCCGGGAGGCCCAGTTTGGCCAGGACCGCCGACATGTGGTTGCTGACCGTCTTGGGGGACAGGCCCAGCCGGGTGGCCACCGTCGAGTTGGGCTCACCGTCGGCGATCAGGGCGAGTACGTCCCGTTCGCGCGGGGTGAGCGTCGGGCACGGGTCGGGCCGGTCGGGCGGTCTGCTGAGCTGGCCGAGCACGCGCCGGGCGACACCGGGGCCGAAGATGGCCTCACCGGCGGCCACCGCGCGGATCGCCCGGACGATCTCGTCCTGGCCCGCGCCCTTGAGGACATAGCCCAGGGCGCCCGCCCGCATCGCGGCGAACACCGAGTCGTCCTCCTCGACCATGGTGAGCATCAGCACGGCGACCCGGGGCGCGACCCGGCCGATTTCGCGGGTCGCCTCGATGCCGTTGACGTCGGGCATCCGGATGTCCATCACCATGACGTGCGGACGCAGGGTCACCGCCGCCCGCACCGCCTCCCGCCCGCTCGCCGCGACTCCGACGACCCGCACCCGCGGGGTCCCGTCCCGCACGGACTCCAGCAGCGCGGCCAACCCGGTGCGGACCACGGGGTGATCATCGGCGAGTACGACCCGCAGCGCGTCGGTGTCGTCCTCTTGTTCCGTCACGTCGTGTTCCGTCACGTCACGCCTCCCAGCGGCAGCGTCGCCACCACCCGCCCGCGCCCCGCCACGCACCGGCCGCCCAGCTCCGCCGCGCGCTCCTGCATCGACGTGATGCCCACGCCGGGTGTCCATGCCGTCTCCTCGCCGGTCGGCGAACCGTCGTCGGACACCTCAAGCCGCAACCCGTCGCCGATCTCTATCCGCAGGTCGACGCGGGAGGCGCGGGCGTGCCGGGCCGCGTTGGTGAGTGCCTCGATCGCGATGCGGTACGCGGCCACCTCGACCGCGGCGGGCAGGGCGGGCAGCCGCTCGGGTGCCTGGACCCGCACCTGGAGCGGGATGCCGTCCGCCCGCCAGGACAGCCGCACCGCACGTTCCCGCAGTGCGCCCAGCAGCCCCAACTGGTCGAGATCCGGGGGCCGTAGCCCGTCCACCAGGCGGCGCACCTCCGCGACCGCGCCGCCGACCTCGGAGCGTAACTCGGTGAGCAGCTCCGCCGCCCGCTCCGGATCGAACGCCAGCAGATTGCGGACGGCGTCCGCCTGGAAGGCCGCTCCGGCGAGGGTCGGTCCGAGCCCGTCGTGCAGATCGCGGCGGATCCGGCGCCGTTCCTCCTCGCGCGCGGCCACGATGCGTTCGCGGGAGTGCTGCAACTGCCGGGTGAGGTCGGTGGCGTGGAGCGCGGCGGCCAGCGGTACGGCGAGCAGTTCGAGTACGGCCAGGTCGGCGGGTGTCGGCTGCTGTTCGCCGGGGCGCAGCCCGATCACCAGGGCGCCTACGGTCCTGCCGTCGTAGTCGAGGGGTATGGCGTGGATGCGTTCGCCCGGCTCGCCCCAACTGCCGTCCGTCACCCCGGACTTCGACTCCACGCAGACGTACGGCAGCCGCAGCGCCTCGCCGACCGCCTCGGGGATCGCGTTTACTCCGGTGCCGGCCAGCCGTTCGCCGATGCGGGAGACCGCGCGCACCGGGTCGTGCCGGTCGCCGTAGAGGGCGTGGTCGACCATGCGTTGGAGGAGGCGGCGGGCGGGGGCGAAGGCGAGGGCCAGGGTGACGGTGATCAGCGCCGGGCCGAGGAGGGCGGGGTCGGGGTTGACGAGGGCCTGCACGGAGGTGACGAGGCCGACGTAGGTGACGATCACGCCGACCGTGAGCGTGCCGTAGAGGAGGCTGCGGGAGACGACGAGGCGGATGTCGAGGAGTTCCTCGCGGACCACGGCGATCATGATGGCGGTCGGCAGGAACAGGGTGCAGCACGAGGTGTAGACGGCCGGGAAGCCGAGGATCTGGAGGGCCACGCTCAGTGCCAGCGGGAGCATGCCCGCGATGAGCCACAGGAGTCGGCGGCGGTCCTGTTCCCCGCCACGCCGGTAGCGGACGGCCATGACGGCGAACACGGCGGCCAGTACCAGGCAGGCCTTGGCGGTCTCCACGTCCCGCAGGACGGGCATCCAGCCGTCCGGCACCGGGAGGTACGAGGGTTGGGCGGGCGTGCCGCGGAACAGGCCCCAGTCGTCCCGGGCCCAGATCGCGAAGTCCAGTGGGGAGGACAGGAGTTGGGCGGCCAGGGCCCAGCGCCAGCGGTGGTCGGGCAGCCGGCCGTCGGGGAAGAGGAAGAAGACGAGCACGAACGCAGTGGAGCTGCCGAGGATCCAGCTGTGGCGGCCGACGGTCGTGACCGCGTGCAGTACGTCCGGCGGCCAGCCCAACCGCAGCCCCTCTACGGCCAGTCCGATCGACATGCCCGTGAACGCGTGGCCCAGGCCGTAGGCGATCAGCAGCCAGCCGATGGGGTTGCGGGGGCGGTGCAACGCGATCACCGTGCCGCAGACCGGGTAGGCGAGGCCCACCGCCAGGTCGACCACCATGTCGTAGTGGACCAGGTCGGTGAGGGAGACGTCGGCCGCCGCCAACGCGGCCGACCCGACCGCCACTTGGAGTGCCGCCAGGCCCAACAGCGCGTACGCGGCGGCCGAGTGGGGCCGGGTGCGCCCGTCGCGGTCTTCCATGCGTCCCATCGTGGGGGCCCGGCACCCGGGTGTCATGGGAACGCTTCCCGGACCACCCGGGAGAGGTCCCCGGCGTTGCCCGGGGGCTTCCCCTCAACTCCCGGCCCCCGTCGCCGTGATGCTCGTAGCAGCGGAACGGCGGGCGCACGCACCGCCGGATCGACCGACAGGAACCAACGGGAACCAACGGGGGAACACCATGCTGTCAACGAAGCGGCGCCTGACCGGCGTTGTCCTGGGGTCCGTGCTCGCTCTCGGCGGTACGGCGGCGGTGCCTGCCGCCGCGCAGACTCCGGCGCGGGCCGGGTGCGGTATCGCGGTGAACGAGCCTCACATCTATCAGCGGTGGAGCGCGCTCGGCGGGGGCGGTGGGTGGCTGGGCTGTCCGACCACCGGTACCAGGGACGTGTACCTGAACGGCGCCTACGCCGGGAAGCGCCAGTACTTCACCTACGGCACCGCCACGTGGTCGCCCCGCCAGGGCTCGAACATGGTCGTCGCCGCGTGGGAGGACCGCGGCTACGCCTACTTCAACTGGGGTACGACGGCCCCTGAGCACCGCTACGACTCGTTCCTGGTCCGCTGGACGAGCGCCTCCGACCCTGGGGGGACCCAGCGGGAGTTCGGCGGGGGGACGGGCGGGCGGATCCGGGTGCAGGAGCGGAACACTGGCGCGTATGTGTTCGTCGTTGAGGGCTGTGACATCGGGACCTTCGGGCACACCTGCCGGCAGGGCTGGACGTTGAAGGCGAGCACGCCCAACTGACCATCGCCTCGGGGGGAATGGGCTGGAGGGGGGTTCGCGTATCCCTTCCAGCCCATTCGTTTTGCTACAGGTACTTCTTCAACTCCCGGCGGGCGAGAGATCGTTGGTGCACCTCGTCCGGGCCGTCGGCCAGCATCAACGTGCGGGCGCTCGCGTACAGCTCCGCCAGCGGGAAGTCCTGGCTGACACCGCCCGCGCCGTGCAGTTGGATCGCCTTGTCGAGGATGCCGACCACCGTGCGGGGCGTGGCGATCTTGATGGCCTGGATCTCCGCGTGGGCACCCTTGTTGCCTACGGTGTCCATCATCCATGCCGTCTTCAGGACCAGCAGCCTTAGTTGTTCCACGGCTACCCGGGCGTCCGCGATCCAGTTGTGGACGACGCCCTGTTGGGCGAGTGCCTTGCCGAACGCGACTCGGGACACTGCCCGTTGGCACATCAACTCGATCGCCCGCTCGGCCATACCGATCAGCCGCATGCAGTGGTGGATACGGCCCGGGCCCAGCCGCGCCTGGGCGATGGCGAAGCCGCCGCCCTCCTCGCCGATCAGGTTCGTCGCCGGTACCCGCGCGTGGTCGAAGATCACCTCGGCGTGGCCGCCGTGGGAGTGGTCCTCGTAGCCGAAGACCTGCATCGCGCGCTTGACCGTGACGCCGGGGGTGTCGCGGGGGGCGAGGATCATCGACTGCTGGCGGCGGATGTCGGCGCCTGTCGGGTCCGTCTTGCCCATCACGATGAAGATCTTGCAGTCCGGGTTCATCGCCCCGGAGATGTACCACTTGCGGCCCGTGATGACGTAGTCGTCGCCGTCCCGCTCGATGAGGGTCGTGATGTTGGTGGCGTCCGAGGAAGCCACCTCTGGTTCTGTCATCGCGAATGCGGAGCGGATCTCGCCTGCGAGTAGCGGCTCCAGCCACTGCTTTTTCTGTTGTTCGTCGCCGAACTGTGCGAGTACCTCCATGTTTCCTGTGTCCGGTGCCGCGCAGTTCAGGGCGGTGGGGGCCAAGTGCGGGGAGCGGCCGGTGATTTCGGCGAGGGGGGCGTACTGGAGGTTGGTCAGGCCGGCGCCGTACTCGGCGTCCGGGAGGAAGAGGTTCCAGAGGCCTCGGCTGCGGGCCTCTTCCTTCAACTCCCCTACTACGGCCGGGGTGTCCCAGGGGGAGGGGAGTTGGGCGCGCTGCTCTTCCGCCACGGCTTCGGCCGGGTAGACGTGCTCGTCCATGAAGGCCAGGAGCTTGGCGCGCAGTTCCTCGGTGCGTGCGTCGAACGCGAAGTCCATGGTGGATCAGCCTTCCTGAAGGGTGGTCAGGCCGTGCTCGATGAAGACCGGGACCAGTTCGCCGATGCGGTCGAAGCCGCGGCCGACGGTCTGGCCCAGGGTGTAGCGGTAGTGGATGCCCTCCAGGATCACGGCGAGCTTGAACCACGCGAACGCCGTGTACCAGGCGACCGACGACGCGTCGCGTCCCGAGCGCGCGGCGTATCGCTCGATTAGCTCGGCGGGTGTCGGGTGGCCGGGGGCCGAAGCGGTCGTGGAAATGGGGGAGTTGGGGAGTTCCAGCGGGATGCTGTACATCACCAGCAGGCCCAGGTCCGTGAGGGGGTCGCCGAGCGTCGACATCTCCCAGTCGAGGATCGCCTTGATCCTGTCGTCCTCGCCGATGAGGACGTTGTCCAAGCGGTAGTCGCCGTGGACCACCGTGGGGGTGGGGGAGGTGGGGAGGCGGCGGCCGAGGGCTGCGTGCAGCTCCTCCACGCCGGGCAGCTCGCGGTTGCGGGATGCCGCCAACTGCTTGCCCCAGCGGCGCAGTTGGCGGTCCAGGAAGCCCTCGGGGCGGCCGAAGTCCGCGAGGCCCACGGCTGCGGGGTCCACCGCGTGCAACTCGACCAGGGTGTCCACCAGTTCGAGCACCGCGCCCCGGGTGCGGTCCGGGCCGAGTGGGAGCAGTTCGTCGGCGGTGCGGTACGGGGTGCCCTCCACGAACTCCATGACGTAGAAGGGTGCGCCCAGTACGTCGTCGTCCTCGCAGAGGAGTACGGGGTTCGGCACCGGTACGTTGGTGGGGTGCAGGGCGCTGATCACCCGGTGCTCGCGCTTCATGTCGTGCGCGGTGGCCAGGACGTGGCCCAGCGGGGGGCGTCGTACGACCCACTTGGTGGTGGAGTCGGTGACCGCGTAGGTGAGGTTCGACCTGCCGCCCTCGATCAGCCGGCCGGACAGGGGCGCGGTGACCAGACCGGGCCGCTCGCGGTCGAGCAGACCGCGCAGCCGGTCGAGATCGAGTCCGGGCGGGTGGTCGGGGCTCATACATCACTCCTGTGAATGGACGAACAGGTCGTGCACCATCATGCCGACCGGTCGGTATGTCGTCCAGTGGGGGAGTGAAACGTGACCGGGGCCACGAGGGGCCACGATAGGCCGACAGCTCCCCGCGCGGGGCGGCGGGGAGCTGTCGGGTGCCTTGTCTGTCGGCTCAGTGGTCGTCCCAGTGGCCGTTGTGCTCGGCGTGGCGGTGGCCGTCGTGGGCGTAGTCGATGTGGTCGCCGTGCAGCACGCTCTCGTGGCCGCAGTCCTGGCCGTGCTGGTGTGCGTGCTCCTGGTGGGCGACATGGCCGCCGGGCTCGCACTCGTCCCAGTGGCCGCCGTGCTCGCGGTGCAGGTGGCCGTCGTGCGCGTAGTCGACGTGGTCGCCGTGCGGGACCGGGGCGTGGCCGCAGTCGGGGCCGTGGGCGTGGGTGTGCGCGGAGTGCTCCAGGTGCAGGGTGGTCATGGTGCTCACCTTCGGAGGTGCGGGGGATGACGTCGCACAGGCTGTCATGCAAACGCCGCGTATCGGGTCATCTCGGCCGCGTGGCGCCGGGGGTGGGGTCGGGGGCGTGGCGGTACGGCGAGCCCGCCGCGGTTGTGCCCCTCTGGTGTTGTCACAGTGGACGGCGTGGGGACCAGCTAAGCGGCGGGCTCG
>NZ_JBSFCQ010000029.1:0-89887 GCF_053891435.1 Streptomyces sp. NPDC002276
ACGCCCGGTTACATTCCGAACCCGGAAGCTAAGCCTTACAGCGCCGATGGTACTGCAGGGGGGACCCTGTGGGAGAGTAGGACGCCGCCGAACAATCTTTGGAGGACCCCTGGTCCCAGCGTTCACGCTGGGACCAGGGGTCCTTTTCTTTTTCTCGTTTTGAGCACAAGCACAGCTGAGCACAAGCACAGCCCGGAGCGCGCCGAGTACCTGGCTGCGCGAGAATGACTTGCGGTACCGAAGACAGGAGTCACCGATGTCCACCAACTCTCCCGAGGACCGACCGGAGCGCGACGAGCGGCGACGGGACAGTGGTGACCGCGGCGACCGTGGCGGGTACCGCGGAGGCCCGAGCCGTAGCAACGACCGTGGCAACGACAACCGGGGCGGTGCGCCCCGTCGCGACGACCGTGGTGGCAGCGGTGGCGGTGGCGATCGCGGTGGGTACCGCGGGCGCGACGATCGTTCCGCCGGCCCGCGTCGTGACGACCGTTCTGCGGCTCCGCGTCGTGACGACCGGCCCGCTGGTCCTCGTCGCGATGACCGTGGTGGTGAGCGCGGTGGGCGTCCCGGTGGTTTCCGCCGCGACGACAGCCGTGGTGAGCGTCCGCCGTTCCGCCGTGACGACCGCAGCGACAACCGAAGCGACAACCGTGGCGGCGAGCGTCGCGACGACAACCGTGGTGATCGCGGTGGCTTCCGGCGCGATGACAGCCGAGGCGAGCGTCCGCCCTTCCGTCGTGACGACAACCGCGGTGGTGGCGGTGGCGGTTTCCGGCGTGACGACAGTCGCGGTGAGCGTCCGCCGTTCCGTCGCGACGACCGCAGCGATAACCGCAGCGACAACCGGGGTGAGCGTCCGGCCTTCCGGCGGGATGACGACCGTGGTGACCGTGGCAGCTACCCCCGTCGCGACGACCGTGGCGGCAGCGGTGGCGGTGATCGCGGTGGGTTCCGTGGCCGCGACGACCGTTCCGCTGGCCCGCGTCGCGATGACAGGCCCTCCGGTCCCCGTCGTGATGACCGCGGTGGCGATCGCGGAAGCCGTCCCGGTGGTTTCCGCCGTGACGACAGCCGAGGTGAGCGTCCCGCGTTCCGCCGTGACGACCGCAGCGACAACCGAAGTGACAACCGGGGCGGCGAGCGTCCGCCCTTCCGCCGCGATGACCGTAGGGACGACCGCCGTGACGGTGACCGTCCCGCGTTCCGGCGCGATGACGACCGTGGCAGCTACCCCCGCCGCGACGACCGTCCGTCGGGCCCGCGTCGTGACGACCGTGGTGGTGAGCGTCCGGCTTTCCGTCGGGACGACAACCGGGGCGGTGAGCGTCCGCCGTTCCGCCGCGACGACCGCAGCGATAACCGCAGCGACAACCGGGGTGAGCGTCCGGCCTTCCGCCGTGACGACGACCGTGGCGAGCGCGGCAGCTACCCCCGCCGCGACGACCGTTCCGCCGGGCCGCGTCGCGACGACCGTCCGGCCGGTCCCCGTCGTGATGACCGCGGTGGCGATCGCGGAAGCCGTCCCGGTGGTTTCCGCCGTGACGACAGCCGAGGTGAGCGTCCCGCGTTCCGCCGTGACGACGACCGTGGTGACCGTGGCAGCTACCCCCGCCGCGACGACCGGCGGGATGACCGCCGAGGTGATGACAGGCGCGGCGGCGGTCGGTTCCGTGACGAGCGGGAGCGTGACCGCGACCGCGAGCCGATCAAGCGGCTGCCGATCCCCGAGGACGTCACGGGCGACGAGATCGACAAGGACGTACGTCAGGAGCTGCTGAGCCTGCCGAAAGGGCTCGCGGAGGACGTGTCGAAGAACCTGGTGATGGTCGCCCGGCTCATCGACGAGGACCCCGAGGGCGCCTACGCCTACTCCAAGATCGCGCTGCGGCTGGCGTCGCGCGTCGCCGCCGTACGTGAGGCGGCCGGGTTCGCCGCGTACGCGAACCAGAAGTACAGCGAGGCGCTGGCCGAGTTCCGGGCCTCGCGGCGGATGACCGGCAGCGTGGACCTGTGGCCTGTGATGGCCGACTGCGAGCGTGGGCTCGGGCGGCCGGAGAAGGCGCTGGAGATGGCCGGGGCCCCCGAGGTGCACAAGCTCGACAAGGCCGGTCAGGTCGAGATGCGGCTCGTCGCGGCCGGTGCCCGGCGTGACATGGACCAGCTCGACGCGGCGATCGTCACACTCCAGAGCCCCGAGCTGGCCTCGAACACCGTGCAGCCGTGGACCGCGCGACTGCGGTACGCCTACGCCGACGCCCTGCTCGCCGCCGGGCGTGAGGACGAGGCGCGGGAGTGGTTCGCCAAGGCCGTGGAGTCCGACAAGGACGGCAGCACGGACGCGTCGGACCGGCTCGCCGAGATGGACGGTGTCGCGTTCGTCGACGCGTTCGTCGAGGACGAGGACGACAGCGACGTCGTCGATGCCGACACGGATGCCGACTCCGAGATCGACGACGAGGCCTCCGTAGCCGACGAGGTGGACCTCGACGACGAAGACGACGAAGACGACGACATCGAAGACGAAGAAGACGATGAAGACGACGACGAGGACGAACTCGTGGCCGAGCCCACCGTCGCCGTCGAGACCAAGGCCGACGACAAGGCCGACGACAAGGCCGACGACAAGGCCGACGACAGCGACGACGACAAGGACTGACGGCAGCGCACGTCAGCAGCAGTGACGAGAAGGGCGGGACCCCGACACCGGGGTCCCGCCCTTCTCGCGTTCCCGGTGTCTCAGGGCTCCAGCGCGCGCAGCACCAGCCCCGATGCCGGCTTCGGGCCGAAGGACGTGGACTTACGGGGCATGGTGACGCCCTGGAGGGCCAGGTCGCGTACGACCTCCTCGCGGACGGGGTGCATCAACACGGCCGTGCCGCCGTCGCGTTCGGCCTTGCGGACGGTGGCGGCGGTGTCGTGGATGTATGCGATGCGGGCCGGGTCATCCTCAGGGATGAGCCAGACGCGGTCCAGGAGAGTGGAGTGCAGGACTGTGGCGTCCAGGGTGCGCCAGGCGGCGGGGCGGTCGGCCGGGATCGTACGGGCCAGGAGGTCCGGGTCCGGGTGGTCGACCAGGTGGAACGCGCCGTCGCCGGCGAGGAGGAACGCGTTGCCCGCGCAGGCCGCGTCGGCCAGGGCCTCCAGGGCTTCCGGGAGGGGCACTTCCAGGTGCTGGACGCGGAAGTGGCCGTCCAGGGCGGCCAGGGCGTCGGCGACCGGGACGCCGTGCAGGAGGCGGTGGATCGCGCGGACGCGGAGCGGGTAGCGGGCCGTGTCGACGAGGAGGACGAGGCCGTAGTCCCAGGGGCTGGGGGAGGGGTGCTCCGCGCGTAGACGTCGGTAGGTGGCCCAGCGGTGGTGGCCGTCGGCGATGAGGGCCTGGTGGCCGGCCAGGTCGGTCTGGATGCGGGCCAGCTCGGTGGGGTCGGTGACCGACCAGAGGCGGTGGCTGTATCCGTCCTCCGTGGTCGTCGAGAGGAGTGCGGGGTGCTCGGCGACGCGCTCGACGACCGTGGTCGTGTCGGACGGTGAGCCGTTGCCGCGGTAGGTGAGGAGCAGGGGTTCGAGGTTGGCGGAGGTGGCCCGCATGAGGGCCGCGCGGTCGGCGATCACGTGCGGCATGACGTCCTCGTGCGGCAGGACCACGCCCTCCGACGGGTCCGTCAGACGCAGGGCGCCGATGATGCCGCGTTGCAACAGGCCGTTGCCGTCGTGCTGTTCGTAGACGTACAGGCCGGGCTCGGGGTCGGTGGTGAGGACTCCTTCGGAGAGCCAGCGGTGCAGGGTGTCGGCGGCCTGTTCGTTGCGGGCGCTGGGGGTGGTGGCCTGCGGGAGGATCAGCCGGACGATGTTGTGCGGGTCGGAGTCCTGGAGATGGTGCAGACCGTCGGGGCGTACGACTACGTCGTACGGTGGGGACGTCACGGCGGCCAGGCTGCCGACCAGGTCGGGGTCGTAGCGGAGGCCTCGGAACGGGGTGAGTTCCAGGCCTCGGCGCTCCGTTGCTTCCGAGTGACCTGCGGTGTTCATCCCGGCATCGTACGTGTGTCAGTGGCGTGCGGGATGATCGGGTGAAAGCGATCGAACGAGGAGCGATGTGGAATGAGCCAGAGCGTCAGGACGAGTCCCGAGGGCAGTGGCCGGGCCCTGAGCGAGGCGTACGACACGGCGCTGCTCGACCTCGACGGGGTGGTGTACGCGGGGGGTAACGCGATCGCCCATGCCGTCGACTCGCTCGCCACGGCCCGCGCGGGCGGGATGCGGCTCGCCTATGTCACCAACAACGCGCTGCGGACGCCCGATGCCGTTGCCGAGCATCTCACCGAGCTGGGGATACCGACGGGGGCCGATGACGTCATCACCTCCGCGCAGGCCGTCGCCCGGCTGATCAGCGAGCAGGTGCCGGCCGGCTCCCGCGTGTTGGTGATCGGCGGGGAGGGGCTGCGGGTCGCGCTGCGCGAGCGCGGACTCGAACCCGTCGACTCGGCCGACGACGATCCGGTGGCGGTCGCGCAGGGCTACGGCGGCCCCGACCTGGTGTGGGGGCGGTTCGCCGAGGCCTGCTACGCCATCGCGCGCGGGGTGCCGTGGTTCGCGTCCAACACCGATCTGACGATCCCGAGCGCGCGCGGCATCGCGCCGGGCAACGGCGCGGCGGTGGAGGTCGTACGGATCGCGACCGGGGCCGAGCCGCGGGTGGCGGGGAAGCCGTTGCCGCCGATGCACAAGGAGACGATCCTGCGGACCGGCGCCGAGCGGCCGTTGGTCGTGGGAGACCGGCTGGACACGGACATCGAGGGGGCGTTCAACGGGGAGGTGGATTCGCTGCTCGTGCTGACCGGTGTGACCGACGGCGCGCAGTTGCTGGCCGCGCCACCGCGGCACCGGCCGACGTACGTCGACGCCGATCTGCGGGGCATGCTCACCGGGCAGCCCGAGGTCGGCGAGGCGGGAGACGGCTTCCGTTGCGGGGGTTGGACGGCGAGGGCGGGCCGGGAGCGGCTGGAACTCGACGGTGCGGGCGAGCCCCTGGACGGGCTCCGAGCGCTCTGCGCGGCGGCCTGGACAGCGGCGGGGGACGGCTCCTGCGCGCTGGACGCGGAGAAGGCGCTGGCGCGACTGGGGCTGTGAAGAGGGGGTTCGCCCACAGGGCCGTATGTGAGGGTAGGCTAACCTAACCTCGTGTTGGTCGACAGCCCCCCAGAACAGCGCGCGGAGACCGCCCCCGCGCCCCCAACCCGCAGGGCCGTACGAGTCCTTGGGCTCTTCGTCTCCGTGGCGCTCCTGCTGCTCGTCGCCCTGGCGAGCATCGCGATCGGCGCGAAATCGCTGCCGTTGGGGGATGTGTGGCACGGCCTGTTCCATGACTCGGGGACGTACGCCGACATCGTGGTCGACGACCGCATCTCCCGTACGGTCCTCGGGCTGCTCGCCGGAGCCGCGCTCGGCCTCTCCGGCGCGGTCCTCCAGGCACTCACCCGCAACCCGCTCGCGGACCCGGGGCTGCTCGGCATCAACGCCGGCGCCTCGGCCGCGGTCGTCACCGCCATCACGTATTTCGGCGTCACCTCGCTGAGCGGCTACGTCTGGTTCGCCTTCGCGGGCGCGGCCGTGGTCGGCGCGCTGGTCTGGTTCCTCGGCGGCAGCCGGGGCGCCACCCCCGTGCGCCTCGCCCTCGCGGGCACCGCGATCAGCGCCGCGCTCTACGGCTATCTCCAGGCCGTCATGATCATGGACGACGCGGCGCTCTCCAAGATGCGCTTCTGGACGGTCGGTTCACTGGCTTCGGCCACCGGCTCGACGATCACCCAGGTCGCGCCGTTCCTCGCGGTCGGCACGGTCGTCTCGCTGCTGCTCGCCCGGCCGCTGAACGCGGTGGCGATGGGCGACGACACCGCCCGCGCCCTCGGCGCCAACCTCAACCGCACCCGGGCGCTCGCCATGCTCTCCGCGACCGTGCTGTGCGGGGCCGCGACCGCCGCGTGCGGGCCGATCGTGTTCGTCGGCCTGATGGTCCCGCACGTGGTGCGCTCCTTCACCGGCCCCGACCTGCGCTGGATCCTGCCGTACGCCACGGTCCTCTCGCCCGTGCTGCTGCTCGGCGCGGACGTCCTGGGCCGGTTGATCGCGCGGCCCGCGGAGCTCCAGGTCGGCATCGTGACCGCGGTCCTGGGCGGTCCGGTCTTCATCCTTCTCGTGCGGCGCCGAAGGACGGCTCAGCTGTGAAGACTTCACGTATGCGGGCCTCCCGGGTCCAGGCCGTACGGACCGGCGGTCTCTCGCTCCGCCTCGATCTCCGGGCCGTCACGGTCGTCGTCCTGCTCCTCGTCTGCGCGCTCGCCGCGAGTGTCGTGCTGATCGGGACCGGCGACTTCCCCATCTCCGCCGGTGACGTCCTCAGAACGCTGTTCGGGGGTGGTGACGCGGGCCAGGAGTTCATCGTCAACGAGCTGCGGCTGCCACGCGTCCTCGTCGGGCTGCTGGTCGGGGCCTCGCTCGGGCTCGGCGGTGCGCTGTTCCAGTCCATCTCCCGCAATCCGCTGGGGAGTCCGGACGTCCTCGGCCTCTCGCAGGGGGCGACGGCCGGGGCGCTCGTCATGATCGTGCTGTTCTCCGGCAGCGCGACCGCCGTCACCCTAGGGGCGCTCGTCGGCGGTCTGGTGACCGGGCTCCTGATCTATCTGCTCGCCTGGAAGCAGGGGGTGCACGGATACCGGCTCGTCCTGGTCGGCATCGGTGTCTCCGCCGTCGTCACCGCGGTCAACGGCTATCTGCTCACCAAGGCCGACCTCGTCGACGCGGCCCGCGCGGTGGTGTGGATGACCGGCTCCCTCAACGGCCGTGACTGGACCCAGGTCTGGCCGCTGCTCGCGCTCTGCGCCGTGCTGCTGCCGCTGGTCCTCGCCAACGCGCGCGGGCTGCGGATGATGGAGATGGGCGACGACGTGTCGTACGCCCTCGGGGTGCGGGTCGAGCGCGTGCGGCTGCTGCTGATGGTGGCCGCCGTGCTGCTCACCGCCGCCGCGACGGCCGCCGCGGGACCCGTCGGCTTCGTCGCCCTCACGGCGCCGCAGCTCGCCCGGCGGCTGACCCGCTCACCGGGCCCGAACCTGGTGCCCTCGCTGTGCATGGGCGCCACCCTGCTGGTCACCGCCGACTGGGCCTCCCAACGGGCCTTCGGCGCCGACCAGTTGCCCGTCGGCGTGGTGACCGGAGTGCTCGGCGGGGTCTACCTGCTGTGGCTGCTGGTGACCGAGCGCAAGGCGGGCCGGATATGACCACGGAGAAGAACGCGGTGAAGAACGCGGGTACGAACACCTCGGCGAACGAGGCCAACCGAAGGAGCACCGTGAACCGCCTGTCCGCCGAGAACGTCACCCTCGCCTACGACCAGCGCGTCATCGCACGCGAGCTGTCGGTGGAGATACCCGACAACTCCTTCACGGTGATCGTCGGCCCGAACGCGTGCGGCAAGTCCACGCTGCTGCGGGCCCTTTCGCGGATGCTGAAGCCGAACGAGGGCCGAGTGCTGCTCGACGGGCAGGTCATCCAGTCGATGCCCGCGAAGAAGGTCGCGCGCACCCTGGGCCTGCTCCCGCAGTCGTCCATCGCGCCCGACGGGATCACGGTCGGCGACCTCGTGGGCCGCGGCCGGTACCCGCACCAGGGCATCCTGCGCCAGTGGTCCCAGGAGGACGAGCGGGTCGTACAGGAGTCGATGGCGCAGACCGGAGTCGCCGAGCTGGCCGACCGCTATGTCGACGAACTCTCCGGCGGGCAGCGGCAGCGCGTGTGGATCGCGATGGCTTTGGCCCAGCAGACACCCCTGCTGCTGCTCGACGAGCCGACCACCTACCTGGACATCCAGCACCAGATCGACGTCCTCGACCTCTGCGCCGAGCTGCACGAGGAGCAGGGCCGCACGCTGGTCGCGGTGCTGCACGACCTCAACCACGCGGCCCGGTACGCCACCCACCTCATCGCGCTGCGGGAGGGCGCGGTGATCGCGGAGGGGGCGCCGAGCGACATCGTCACGGCGGAACTGGTCGAGGAGGTCTTCGGGCTGCGCTGCCAGGTCATCGACGACCCGGAGACGGGGACGCCACTGGTGGTACCGGCGGCGCGCAAGGCACGCGCGCGTGCGGTCAGCGCAGTAGTTACAGAAGCTTCCTGAGCCGGAACAGGTCGAACACGTTGGCCTCCAGCTTCACCCGGCCCGAGCCCCAGGCCTTAGCGAAGTTCAGGCCGCCGTTGACCATGGCGACCAGGTCGTCGCCGGCCATGGTCAGCCTGATCTGGGCCTTCTCCGGGGGAAGGCCCTCCACGGTCTCGTCCACCACGATCCGGCCGCCGGTCAGCCGGCCGACGAACGTGACGTCGAGATCGGTGATCCGGCAGCTGACCGAACGGTCCATGGCCGCGGCGGCGCGGACATTCCCGTCGGCCTTCTGCATGTTGTCCGAGAGCTTTTCGAGTGCGGCGCGGCACTCCTCGATCGTTGCCATCGTGATCGACGGTACCGCAGGCCTTCGGGGTAGCGTCTGGGCATGAGCGACTCAGTTCCCGAGGCGGACGCCGGGACCGCGCCCGAGGCAGTACCCGAGGCGGAACCCGCCTACGACCCCGCCGCCCCCGCCCCGCTGAACGTGGACCGTACCCCGAGCGGTAACCCCGACGTCGACGCCCAACTGGGGCGGCTTGCGGACACCGACCACCTCGCCACGGACGGACATGTCGAGGTGTACGAGGATGTACACCGGGGGCTGCGCGACGCGCTCACCGCGCTCGACGCCCGCCCGGGACCTCCGGCGCCCCCTTCGACGTATGGCAATAGGAGCTGAACCGAACGTGGCAGGAGTGGCACGCCGCCGTCTCGACGCCGAGCTGGTGCGGCGGAAGCTCGCGCGCTCGCGGGAGCACGCGAGCCAGTTGATCGCCGCAGGGCGGGTCACCGTCGGCAAGGCCGTCGCGACCAAGCCCGCCACCCAGGTGGAGACGGCGGCGGCCATCGTCGTCGTGGCGGACGACGACGACCCCGACTACGTGTCGCGGGGCGGCCACAAGCTCGCGGGCGCCCTGGAGGTCTTCGGGCCGCGGGGGCTCGTGGTCGAGGGGCGGCGGGCGCTGGACGCCGGCGCGTCCACCGGAGGCTTCACCGATGTGCTGCTGCGGGCCGGTGCCGCGCAGGTCGTGGCGGTCGACGTCGGGTACGGACAACTCGCGTGGTCTCTGCAGAGCGATGAACGCGTCACCGTCAAGGACCGTACGAACGTACGCGAGTTGACGCTTGAAGCGATCGATGGGGAGCCTGTGGATCTTGTCGTGGGGGATCTGTCCTTCATCCCGCTCGGACTGGTGCTGCCCGCCCTGGCGCGGTGCACGAAGCCGGACGCGGACCTGGTGATGATGGTCAAGCCGCAGTTCGAGGTGGGGAAGGAAAGGCTGGGCAGTGGCGGTGTCGTACGCAGCCCGGAGCTACGGGCCGAGGCCGTGCGCGGAGTCGCCCGGCGGGCGGCCGAGTTGGGGCTCGGGGTGGAGGGCGTGACCGCCAGCCCGCTGCCCGGGCCGTCCGGGAATGTCGAGTACTTTCTGTGGCTGCGGGCCGGCGCACCCGAACTGGACCCGGCCGATGTTGACCGTGCAGTGGCGGAGGGGCCGCGTTGACACAGAACCGAGCTCGTACTGTTTTCCTGCTCGCGCACACGGGTCGGCCTGCGGCCATCCGGAGTGCCGAGCTGGTCGTGAAGGGGCTGCTGGCGTCCGGTATCGGAGTGCGCGTCCTGGAGTACGAGGCACGCGACCTGCCGTTGCCCGACGAGGTGGAGACGGTCACCGAGGCCACCCCGCAGTGCCTTGAGGGCTGCGAACTGCTCATCGTCCTCGGCGGCGACGGCACGCTGCTGCGCGGCGCGGAGTTCGCACGCGCGTCCGGGGTGCCGATGCTCGGCGTCAACCTCGGCAGCGTGGGGTTCCTCGCGGAGGCCGAGCGGGACGATCTCGACAAGGTCGTGGACCGGGTGGTCACCCGGGCCTACGAGGTCGAGGAGCGGATGACCGTCGATGTCGTCGTGCACAAGAACGGCAACATCGTGCACACGGACTGGGCGTTGAACGAGGCGGCGGTGCAGAAGGCGGGCGCCGAGAAGCTGCTTGAGGTGGTGCTGGAGATCGATGGGCGCCCGGTGACGGGGTTCGGGTGCGATGGGATCGTTTGTGCGACGCCCACCGGGTCCACGGCCTATGCGTTCTCCGCTGGTGGGCCTGTGGTGTGGCCCGAGGTGGAGGCGTTGTTGATGGTGCCGATCAGTGCGCACGCGCTGTTCGCCAAGCCGTTGGTGACCTCGCCGGATTCTGTGCTGGCCGTCGAGGTGTTGCCGCACATCCCTCCGGGGGTGTTGTGGTGCGACGGGCGGCGGACTGTCGAACTGCCTGCTGGGGCTCGGGTCGAGGTTCGTAGGGGCGCTGTGCCGGTGCGGCTGGCTCGGCTGCATCACGCGTCGTTCACGGATCGGCTCGTCGCGAAGTTCGCGTTGCCTGTTTCGGGGTGGCGGGGGGCTCCTCACTAGCACGATTGCGTGGGGACACTCCCCCGGGTGACAGGGTGCCTCGCGCTTCTCCCGCCCTACCTCGTAAGGTCTTCACCGTGCTGGAAGAGATGCGGATACGGTCGCTCGGAGTCATCGACGACGCTGTCGTCGAGCTGTCGCCGGGGTTCACCGCTGTCACGGGTGAGACAGGTGCGGGCAAGACCATGGTCGTCACCAGTCTCGGGTTGTTGCTCGGTGGACGGGCGGACCCGGCGCTGGTGCGGATCGGGGCGAAGAACGCGGTCGTGGAGGGGCGGATCTCCGTCCCTCCGGGCGGCTCAGCCGTGCTGCGCGCCGAGGAGGCCGGGGCCGAGCTGGAGGACGGGACGCTGCTCATCAGCCGTACCGTTTCCGCCGAGGGGCGGTCCCGGGCGCACCTGGGCGGGCGTTCCGTGCCGGTGGGCGTGCTCGCCGAGCTGGCCGACGAACTGGTCGCCGTGCACGGACAGACCGATCAGCAGGGGCTGTTGAAGCAGTCCCGGCAGCGGCAGGCGCTCGACCGGTACGCCGGGGACGCCGTCACCGGGCCGCTGGCCAAGTACGCGGAGGCGTACCGGCGGCTGCGCGCCGTCGCCGTCGAGCTGGACGAGATCACCACGCGCGCGCGGGAGCGGGCCCAGGAAGCCGACATGCTGCGCTACGGCCTCGACGAGATCGCGGGCGTGGAACCGCGGGCCGGTGAGGACGTGGAGCTGGCCGCCGAGGCCGAGCGGCTCGGGCACGCGGAGGCGCTGGCGTCCGCCGCGACGGTCGCGCACGCCGCGCTCGCGGGCAACCCCGAGGACCCTGAGGGCATCGACGCGGCGACCCTCGTCGCGGGTGCGCAGCGGGCCCTGGAGGCCGTACGGTCGCACGACTCGGCGCTGGCCTCGCTGACCGACCGGATCGGTGAGATCGGCATCCTGCTGGGCGATGTGGCGGGGGAGCTGGCGGGCTACGCCGACGACCTGGACGCCGATCCGCTGCGGCTGGCCGCCGTGGAGGAGCGGCGGGCCGCCCTCAACGCGCTCACGCGGAAGTACGGCCAGGACATCGCGGCCGTCCTCGCCTATGCCGAGCAGGGGGCCGTGCGGCTCACCGAACTCGACGGCGACGACGAGCGGATCGACGAGCTGACCGCCGAGCGGGACGCGCTGCGGGTCGAACTGGGCGGCCTGGCGCAGGCGTTGACCGACGCCCGGACGGAGGCGGCCGAGCGGTTCGCCGCGGCCGTCACCGCCGAGCTGGCGTCCCTCGCGATGCCGCACGCGCGCGTGTCGTTCGAGATCCGGCAGACCGAGGACCCGGAGGGCGTCGAGGTCGGCGGGCGGGCGGTCGCCTACGGCCCGTCGGGCGTCGACGAGGTCGAGCTGCTGCTCGCCCCGCATCCCGGTGCTCCGCCGCGGCCCATCGCCAAGGGCGCGTCCGGTGGTGAGCTGTCGCGCGTGATGCTGGCCGTGGAGGTCGTGTTCGCGGGGACGGATCCCGTGCCGACGTATCTCTTCGACGAGGTCGACGCCGGTGTCGGTGGCAAGGCGGCGGTCGAGATCGGCCGGCGGCTCGCGAAGCTCGCGAAGACCGCGCAGGTCGTGGTCGTCACGCACCTGCCCCAGGTCGCCGCCTTCGCCGACCGGCAGCTGCTGGTCGAGAAGACCAACGACGGGTCCGTGACCCGTTCCGGCGTGAAGGTCCTCGAAGGCGAGGACCGGGTACGGGAGTTGTCCCGGATGCTGGCCGGCCAGGAGGACTCGGAGACGGCCCGGGCCCACGCGGAGGAGTTGTTGGCGACGGCGAGGGCGGACGGTTAGGGCGGGCGCGTCGTTCAGGAGGTGTACGGGACTCACTCGTACGGGTGACATGCCCCGCCCGTGTTGCCCTTTCGTTCGGCCTCCGGGCTTTTCCGCGTTGTCGGAACACTCGTACGTACTGGCATCCTTGAGTTGGAACGCGTAGGAAGCGTGCGGTACATCCCCACCGCACGATCGTTCTGTACTTTCTTCGTGACCGCCCGTCGCCGAACCAGGAGCCCCGGCCACGTGACCCCCGTGAGCAGCCACTCACCGCACGGCCAGTCGCCGCTGCACACCGTGCAGGTGCTCGGCGGGGGCAACGCCGCCAGCAGCGCGCATGTGCGCTCCCTGGCCTCCGGGCTCGTCGCGCGGGGCGTGCGGGTCACGGTGTGCGCCCCCGTCGAGGCCGATCACACCTACGACTTCACGGGCGCGGGCGCCGGACACGTGCACGTCCCGCGCAGCAGCGACCCGTCCTCCGTGGCCGCGCTGCGGGCCGCCTGCGCGGACGCCGACCTGGTGCACGCGCACGGACTGCACGCCTCCTTCCGCGCCGTCCTCGCGCTCAGCGGCCGTCGTACGCCCCTCGTGGTCACCTGGCACGACCGCGCCCACGCCGAAGGGGCGCGCGCCCATCTGCTGCGGCTGCTGGAGCGGCGGGTCGTGAAGGCCGCAGTCGTCGTGCTGGGCGCCACGTCCGACCTCGTCGACCGGGCGCGCCGGACCGGCGCCCGTGACGCGCGGCTCGCCGCCGTCGCGCTGCCGGGGCCGCGCAAGGCCGTCGAGTACGAGGATCCCGACCCGCTGCGCCCCAAGCTCCGCGCCGAACTCGGCACCGCCGACCGCCCGTTGCTCGTCGCCGTCGGCTCGCTCGACCGGCAGCGCGGCTACGACACCCTCCTGGACGCCTCGCGCGGCTGGTGCCGCCTCGATCCGACCCCGCTGCTCGTGATCGCGGGGGAGGGGCCGCTGCGGGCCGAGTTGCAGCGCCGCATCGAGGACGAGGAACTGCCGGTCCGGCTCGTCGGGCGCCGCGACGACGTGGGCGAACTGCTCGCCGCCGCCGACCTCGCGCTCCTGCCCAGCAGTTGGGAGTCCCGCTCGGTGATCGCGCAGGAGGCCCTCCACGCGCGCGTGCCGCTGGTCGCGACCGCCGTCGGCGGCATCCCCGAACTCGTCGGCGACGCCGCCGAACTCGTGCCCTACGGCGACGCCAAGGCCCTCTCCGACGCGGTCACCCGGCTGCTGCGCGACCCCGAACGCCGGGAACTGCTCCGGGAGAAGGGCGTCCGACAGGCGTCCACCTGGCCCACCGAGGACGAGACCGTCGCCCAAGTGCTCAGCGTCTACGACGAGTTGACCCAGCCCCTGCCGCTGACCTGAGACGGGCCCGCGGGCCCGGCGGATCAGTGCTCCGACAGCAGCCAGCCGATGCGGAGTTCTTCCGCGGCCGGACGGAAGGTGCGCGTCAACTCGGCGCGCTCCGGGTCGTGTTCGGGGAGGTTGTCGGCGAGGAGGGCCTGCGAGGCGACCGTCTGGGGCCGGGCGCCGAGCGCGGCGCGCAGGTGGAGTGAGCGGCGCAGCATGGCGATCCGCTCGGCGGGCTCCTTGTGCGGTGCGAGATGGCGGATGACGTAGGACTCGAAGAGGCCGTCACCGGTCTTCGTCGCGGTCGTGAGAGCCGACTCGTAGAGCGGGACGGCCCCGGCCGGGTCCTCGTCGATGTTGTCCAGCAGGACGGCCCAGTGGTACTCGGCCCAGGCGCGCTGCTTCTCGTCGCCGCTCTCGGCCGCCGCGCGGTAGCCGGCCTCGGCCGTGGCGCGGTCGTCCGCGCGGGGGTCGCGCCGGAACAGCAGGCGGCTGTAGGCCAGTCGGCCCGTGAGCAGCTGCCGGGTCGGCGACGCGGGATCGAGTGCCTCGACCGCCTTCTCGGCCTCCTCGTGACCCTCGATCCGGAAAAACCAGCGGTCGACGGCGATCTCCGCGCGCAGTTCGGATTCGGCGTCCGGGCCCAGGACGGCGAGCGCGGCGTCCCATTCCCCGAGCAGAAACAGGCGACGGGCCGTGTAGGTGTCATCGGGTAACATGACGCCTACATTAGGAAGCGGCGATGTAGGCGGTCAAGTGCTTTACGGTGACTACATTGGGAATGTGACGCGGCTGGCCGTCGAGCTGGCCAATACCGGGACCCTCGACGAACACGGCGAACTGGTCGCCGCGTTCTTCACGGAACACGAGGTCACTTCGCCGCCGGGCGGCGACTACGGCGAGCTGCCGGACCTCGTGCGCACGGCTCTGGCGCAGTCGGTCGACGGCGCCGCTCCCACGGCCGTGCACCGTCTGCTGCGGGACTATCCGCCCGAGATGCACCTGTCCGACCACGACGGCGGCTGGCACATCCACTTCAGCCGCAACGGCACTCCGGCCGAGCGCTGGACCGGTCAGCTGATCGCCGCCCAGCTCGCCCTGGTCGCGGCCGGGGATCCGGCGGTGACGCTGGGGCGCTGCGCCGCCGCCGGATGCGGCAACTACTTCGTGGACCAGTCACGGAACCGCACCCGCCGGTTCTGCTCCAACGCGTGCGCGAGCCGGACGACGGTCGCGGCCCATCGGGCCCGGGCGGCGAAGAACGCCTAGCGGCCCGCTGACTCAGGGCACGAGCCTGCGGGCCCGCAGCGCGAGGCTCAACGCCAGTACCGTCTGCGGGTCTTCGAGGTCCGTGCCCAGCAACTCCCCGATGCGGGCGAGCCTGTTGTAGAGGGTCTGCCGGTTGAGGTGCAGTTCGCGGGCCGTCTCCGCCTTGCGGCCCGCGTGCGCCAAGTACGTTTCCAGCGTGGGCAGTAGGGGTGGTTTCGAGCGGCTGTCGTGGTCGCGGAGCGGGCCGATCGCGCGGTCCACGAAGGCCGCCAGGTCCGGGTGGTCGCGCAGTCGCCACAGCAGCAGCTCGATGTCCAGGCGCCGGGCGTCGTACCAGGGGCGGTCGGACAGGCCCTGGGCCGCCGTCGCCGTCTCGGCCGCGTGCCGCAGGCCCGCCGACGCCGCCGCCCAGCCGCCGGCCACGCCGACCACCACGATCGGCGGCTGCGCGCCCGGCCGTTGCATCCCGGCCCGCTCCACCCCCGCCCGCAGTGCCGCCGCGACCCGGTCCGCGACCGCCGACCGCTCCGACTCCGAGCGCAGGCCCAGCAACAGAGGCACCCGACCCTCCACCGGTCGTACGCCCAGCAGGACCGGGACCCCCACCGAGGCCAGTTCCTCGGCGACCGCGCGGGCCAGGACCGCCCAGCCGCCGCCTGGTGCGGTCAGCGCGTCGCCCAGCCGCATCACCACGGGCAGCAGCGGGCTGGTGCCGGGCTTGAAGCCGAGCACGCGGGCCTGGGCCGGGGCGTCCTCGGCGGCGATACGGCCCTCGGCGAGGTCGGTGAGGAAGTCGCCGCGTCCGCGGGCCGCCAGTTCCTCCTCCTGGCGGGCCTGCATCAGGACCACGGCCAGGATGCCGGCGGCCCGTTCGGCGGCGATGCGGTGCACGGGGGCCAGCGGCGCCCGTACCGGAAGCAGCACGATCCGCGCCCGCACCGAACCCGTACCCGGACCGCCTCCAGGCACGTCCACGAGCACCGAACCGGCGGACGGCGAGGCGTCCTTGTGCGGGCCGCGCAGCCCCTCCCACACCTGGAGCGGGTCGGCGCCCTCGGGCCCGGACCCCGCCGCGTAGAGGAGTTGGCCGTCCGGGGTCTCCAGGAAGACCGGGTTGCCGCTGAAGTCGGCCAGGATGCCCAGGACTTGGGGGATTCCGCCGCCGCCCAGCAGGGCCTGCGTGCAGCGGCGGTGGACCTCCTCGGCCTGCTGGAGCAGCGCGTAGTGGCCGTTGACGATCTCGGTGTGGATCTCCTCGGTGACCGCGACGAACGGCACCTCGCGGTGCAGCTGGACGAGGGGGAGGCCGGTCGCCCTGGCCGTCTCGACCAGGGTGGCGGGGAGGCGGGTGAAGCGCGGGCCGAGTTCGACGACCAGGGCCGCGATGCCCCGCTCGGCCAGCGTACGGACGAAGGCGCGCTGTTCCGCCGGGCGCGTACCGAGGCCGTAGCCCGTGGTCAGGAGGAGTTCGCCGCCCTTGAGGAGGGAGGCGATGTTCGGGACCTCGCCCGCGTGCACCCAGCGCACGGTCCGCTGGAGCCGGTCGGCGCCCGCCAGGATCTCCGGCAGCCCGCTGCGCAGCCCGGGCAGCTCCAGCGCCCGCTGAACCGTGATCCCGGCGCCCTGGCTGTCGAATGTGCTGTCCGTACGGCTGTCCATGCAGCGGACGCTACCTGCGCGGATGCCCTCCGCACATCTCGGGCTACGCGGGCACGATGTTGTGGTTGAAGCGGAAAACGTTGTCGGGGTCGTACTCCCGCTTCACCGCCGCGAGCCGCCGGGTGTTCTCGGCGCCCAGGCCCGCCGTCACGCGGTCCGCGCCCTCGTCGCCGACGAAGTTGAGGTAGACCGCTCCGGTGCTCCAGGGCCGGACCCGGGCGCGGACGTCCTTGACCCAGGCGATACAGCGTTCGTCGTCGGCCGGGTCCTCCCAGATGCCGAAGGGGTGCACGGCCCAGGGCGCGTCCCGGTACGGCACCGGGAACCCGGCGGGGCCGGAGGCGATGGCGCCACCCAGCGGGAACAACACGTGCTGGGTGCCGGTGGGGACCGGCATGCTCTCCCCGAGCGCGCAGAAGACATCCGCGAACTCGTCGGGCGCGCCGGTCAGATACTCGGCCGACCAGTAGTTCCGCAGGTTCGGCGGATCGTCGAGCATCGTCTGGAACTGGGTGTACGGCAGCGCGGTGACGATCTCGACCTCGTGCGGCAGCGCCAGCAGCGGCTGGGCCAGCTTGCGCAGGTCCTCCTCGGCCCCGGCGTAGGTGAGGAGCGCGCCACAGAGTCGGGTGCCGACCAGATGCTCGGGCACGAACTCCTCGGGCGGGCCGGTGAGATAGATGACTCCGCCGCTCGCCTCCTGCGGACCGGTCTCGATGATCTCGCGGTAGGTGCGGACCACGTCCGGGCCGTGCTCGGGGTCGTACATCATCAACGCGACGGAGAACTCGGGCAGTTCGTGCAGTCTCAGGGTGAGGGCGGTGGCGACGCCGAAGTTTCCGCCGCCGCCGTGCAGGGCCCAGAACAGTTCCGGGTTCTCCTCGGCGCTCGCGTGCACCACCCGCGCGTCGGCGGTCACCAGGTCGACGCCGAGCAGGTTGTCGACGGAGAGGCCGAAGGCGCGGTCCAGCCAGCCCGAGCCGCCGCCCAGGACGAAGCCGCCGACCCCGGTCGTGGAGACCCGGCCGCCGGTGGTGGCGAGACCGTGTTCCTGGGTCGCGCCGTCCAGTTCGCTCATGGTGGCCCCGCCGGCGATCCGTACCGCCCGGGCCGCCGGGTGCACGGTCACCTCGCGCATGTGGCGCAGGTCCACGACGAGCGCCCCGTCGCCCAACGCCATGCCGGCGACGCTGTGCCCGCCGCCGCGCACCGCGATCGGCAGATCCAGTTCACGTCCGAAGCGCACGGCCCGTACGATGTCGGCCTCGTCCACGCACTGGGCGATCACCGCGGGCCGCCGGTCGATCATCGCGTTGAAGACGACACGGGCGTCGTCGTAACCCTGATCCCCCGGGGCGAACACGTCGCCGACCAGATCCTCGCGCAACGCGACAAGGGCCGCGCCCGCCGTCGAGAGGGAAGCCATGGCCGCCCCCCTTTCAGAAAAGGGGCATTTGTCCGCTTCCAGCCTAGGCGGGTGACGTGCGGCGGTCGCGCCGGGCCGCCGCACGTCACCAAGCCGTAAGGGTCGGCCGGGCGTCAGCTCTTCGCGGTGTCGTCGCCGGCCTGCCCGGCGGCCTCGGCCTCGGCCGCCTTCTCGCGCATCTTGCGCACCAGCTCCGCCTTCAGGTCGGCCGCGCCCTGGCGGTCGAGGTTGCGGTGCGGACCGTGGTTCTGCCGTTCGGCACGGGACAGCTTCTTGCGCTTGCCGCCGCCCTGGCCCACGGGGTTGTTGATGTTCTTGCTGACGGTCATGGTTCTCCCGGTAGTGATGTCAAGTGGTCCGCGGATTCATCACCCCGGCGCCGGTGTCAGCCGCCGTAGGCCCCCGAAGCCGTCAGGCGCAGGGCCGTGTCGATCAGCGGGACGTGGCTGAAGGCCTGCGGGAAGTTGCCGACCTGGCGTTGCAGGCGCGGGTCCCACTCCTCGGCCAGCAGACCCAGGTCGTTGCGGAGCGAGAGCAGCTTCTCGAACAGCTTACGGGCCTCGTCCACGCGGCCGATCATCGCGAGGTCGTCCGCCATCCAGAACGAGCAGGCGAGGAACGCGCCCTCGTCACCCGGGAGGCCGTCGACGCCCTCGTCCTCGCCCGAGGTCGGGTAGCGCAGGATGAAGCCGTCCGGGGTGGACAGTTCGCGCTGGATCGCCTCGATCGTGCCGATCACGCGCTTGTCGTCGGGAGGCAGGAAGCCCATCTGCGGGATGAGCAGCAGCGAGGCGTCCAGCTCCTTCGAGCCGTACGACTGCGTGAAGGTGTTGCGCTCCTTGTCGTAGCCGCGCTCGCACACGTCCCGGTGGATGTCGTCGCGCAGTTCGCGCCACTGTTCCAGCGGGCCGTCCGCGTCGCCCGACTCGATCAGCTTGATCGTGCGGTCGACCGCGACCCAGGCCATCACCTTCGAGTGCACGAAGTGGCGGCGCGGGCCGCGCACCTCCCAGATGCCCTCGTCGGGCTCGTCCCAGTGCTTCTCCAGGTAGCGGATCAGCTTGAGTTGGAGGAGGGAGGCGTAGTCGTTGCGGGCCAGGCCCGTCATGTGGGCCAGGTGCAGGGCCTCGGTGACCTCGCCGTAGACGTCCAGCTGGAGCTGGTGCGCCGCGCCGTTGCCGACCCGGACCGGGCCCGAGTTCTCGTAGCCCGGCAGCCAGTCCAGCTCCGCCTCGCCCAGCTCGCGCTCGCCGGCGATGCCGTACATGATCTGGAGGTTCTCCGGGTCGCCTGCCACCGCGCGCAGGAGCCACTCGCGCCAGGCGCGGGCCTCCTCGCGGTAGCCGGTGCGCAGGAGGGAGGAGAGGGTGATGGCCGCGTCGCGGAGCCAGGTGTAGCGGTAGTCCCAGTTGCGGACGCCGCCGATCTCCTCCGGGAGGGAGGTGGTCGGCGCGGCGACGATGCCGCCGGTCGGGGCGTAGGTGAGGGCCTTGAGCGTGATCAACGAGCGGACGACGGCCTCGCGGTAGGGGCCGTGGTACGTGCACTGGTCGACCCAGTCGCGCCAGAAGTCCTCGGTCGCCTCCAACGACTGCTCCGGCTCGGGGAGCGCGGGCGGCTGCTTGTGCGAGGGCTCCCACGAGATCGTGAACGCGATGCGGTCACCCGGGGCGACGGTGAAGTCGGCGTAGGTCGTGAGCTGCTTGCCGTAGGTCTCGGCGGATGTGTCGAACCACACGGAGTCGGGGCCCGCGACGGCGACCGTGCGGCCCTCGTGCTTGTGCACCCAGGGGACGACCCGGCCGTAGGAGAAACGCATCCGGAGGGCCGAGCGCATCGGGACGCGGCCCGAGATGCCCTCGACGATGCGGATCAGCTGGGGGGCGCCGTCGCGAGGGGGCATGAAATCGGTCACGCGGACCGTGCCTCGCGGGGTGTCCCACTCGGACTCCAGGATCAGCGAGTCGCCGCGGTAGCCGCGCCGGGCCGCGGTGGGCGGCGGCGCGTCGGCGGCGTGGGCCGGGCCCAGCCGCCAGAAGCCGTGTTCCTCGGTGCCGAGCAGACTGGCGAAGATGGCATGGGAATCGAACCGGGGCAGGCACAGCCAGTCCACCGATCCGTCCCGGCAGACCAGGGCAGCGGTCTGCATGTCTCCGATGAGTGCGTAATCTTCGATGCGCCCGGCCACGTGCAACTCCAGTCGAACGGCCACGTCGCCCCACCGAAAAGGGGGCGGTCGCTGTGTGCGGTCAAGGGATCGTTTGTAGTGCGTCGTTGAGCCATGAAGCAAATGGGGGTCGTTGCCCAACGGGCCGACGAGCTCTCGTTGTTCCGGGATGTACGGGCGGGGGTGGTGCCGTGTTCCGGACCGGCTCGGCGGCGAGTGTCCGAGCAGGATACGACGCACGTAGATGATCTGTGTGCCGCTCTCGCCAACGGACCTGGGCTGAACGGGTGAGCAGCACGTGAGAAGCAGGTAACCAGGGCGCGTCTGGGTCGACGCGAGTGACCAGTGTGTCGAGGCGAGTGCGGAGCGTGGCCGGAAGCCATCTCGTCCGGGCGCTGATACCCTGGTAGCCCGTGGACCGGTGGGCACAAAACCCCCGACCGCAACTCGAACCGCGACCACGGGAGCCCCCTCTTGGCCATGCCACCCAAATCCACGACGACCAAGCACATCTTCGTCACCGGGGGTGTCGCCTCCTCGCTCGGCAAGGGCCTGACCGCCTCCAGCCTGGGCATGCTGCTCAAGGCCCGGGGCCTGCGCGTCGTGATGCAGAAGCTCGACCCGTATCTGAACGTCGACCCCGGCACGATGAACCCCTTCCAGCACGGTGAGGTCTTCGTCACCAACGACGGTGCCGAGACCGACCTGGACATCGGCCACTACGAGCGTTTCCTCGACCGCGACCTGGACGGCAGCGCCAACGTCACCACCGGCCAGGTCTACTCGACGGTCATCGCCAAGGAGCGGCGCGGCGAGTACCTCGGCGACACCGTGCAGGTCATCCCGCACATCACCAACGAGATCAAGCACCGCATCCGGCGCATGGCGACCGACGAGGTCGACGTCGTCATCACCGAGGTCGGCGGCACGGTCGGCGACATCGAGTCGCTGCCCTTCCTGGAGACGGTCCGCCAGGTCCGCCACGAGGTCGGCCGGGACAACGTGTTCGTGGTCCACATCTCCCTCCTGCCGTACATCGGCCCCTCGGGCGAGCTGAAGACGAAGCCCACCCAGCACTCGGTCGCGGCCTTGCGGAACATCGGTATCCAGCCGGACGCCATCGTGCTGCGCTCCGACCGCGAGGTGCCGACCGCGATCAAGCGCAAGATCTCGCTGATGTGCGACGTCGACGAGGCCGCCGTGGTCGCCTGCCCCGACGCCCGCTCGATCTACGACATCCCCAAGACCGTGCACAGCGAGGGCCTGGACGCCTATGTCGTCCGCAAGCTGGACCTGCCGTTCCGCGATGTGGACTGGCGGACCTGGGACGACCTCCTCGACCGCGTCCACAACCCGCTGCACGAGATCAACCTCGCGCTGGTCGGCAAGTACATCGACCTGCCCGACGCCTACCTCTCGGTCACCGAGGCCCTGCGCGCCGGCGGCTTCGCCAACAAGGCCCGCGTGAAGATCAAGTGGGTCACCTCGGACGACTGCAAGACCCCGGCAGGCGCCGCCAAGCAGCTCGGTGACGTCGACGCGATCTGCATCCCCGGCGGCTTCGGCGACCGCGGTGTGTCCGGCAAGGTCGGCGCCATCCAGTACGCCCGCGAGCACAAGATCCCGCTGCTCGGCCTGTGCCTCGGCCTCCAGTGCATCGTGATCGAGGCC
This sequence comes from Streptomyces sp. NPDC002276, assembly GCF_053891435.1. Taxonomy (NCBI): domain Bacteria; kingdom Bacillati; phylum Actinomycetota; class Actinomycetes; order Kitasatosporales; family Streptomycetaceae; genus Streptomyces; species Streptomyces sp. NPDC002276. Next base: position 21,919 of record NZ_JBSFCQ010000029.1, read on the forward strand.
GCGCGCAACCTGGCCGGCATCGAGGACGCCAACTCCACCGAGTTCGACGCGGCCACCGGCCACCCCGTCATCTCCACCATGGCCGAGCAGCTCGACATCGTCGCCGGCGAGGGCGACATGGGCGGCACCATGCGCCTGGGCATGTACCCGGCCAAGCTCGCCGAGGGCTCCATCGTGCGCGAGGTCTACGACGGCAAGGAGTACGTCGAGGAGCGCCACCGCCACCGCTACGAGGTCAACAACGCCTACCGCGCCGAGCTGGAGAAGAAGGCCGGACTCCAGTTCTCCGGCACCTCCCCGGACGGCAAGCTCGTCGAGTACGTCGAGTACCCGCGCGAGGCGCACCCCTACCTCGTCGCCACCCAGGCCCACCCCGAGCTGCGCTCCCGCCCGACCCGGCCGCACCCGCTCTTCGCGGGCCTGGTCAAGGCGGCCGTGGCACGCAAGACGGGCAAGTAGTACGAGGGTTGTACGGTGACCGGGGTGCGCGCCTTCAAGAGGTGCGCACCCCGGCCGTTCTGTACGTCAGGTTCGTGTACGTGTGGAGGGACAGCGCATGACCATCAAGGACACCCCGGAGGAGTGGGAGGTCCGGGCGACCGCGACCCCCTTCGTGGGCAACAAGACCTCCGTGCGCACCGACGACGTGGTGATGCCCGGCGGCGCGGTCGTGCACCGCGACTACCAGGTCCACCCCGGCTCCGTGGGCGTCCTCGCCCTCGACGAGCAGGACCGGGTGCTGCTCATCAGGCAGTACCGCCACCCCGTGCGGCAGAAGCTGTGGGAGATCCCGGCCGGGCTCCTCGACATCCCCGGCGAGAACCCGCTGCACGCGGCCCAGCGCGAGCTGTACGAGGAGGCGCACGTCAAGGCCGAGGACTGGCGGGTGCTGACCGACGTCTACACCACGCCCGGCGGCTGCGACGAGGCCATCCGCATCTTCCTCGCCCGCGATCTCTCCGAGGCCGACGGAGCGCGCTTCGAGGTCGAGGACGAGGAGGCCGACATGGAGCACGCGCGCGTGCCCCTCGACGACCTGGTCCGCGGGGTCCTCGCCGGCGAACTCCACAACAACTGCCTCGTCGTAGGCGTCCTCTCGCTGGTCGCCGCCCGGCACGGCGATGGCATCGACGCGCTGCGCCCTGCCGAGGCGCCGTGGCCCGCGCGTCCCTTCGAGTCCTGAACCCGGCCTCTCCTTGTCATCGATCGCCGGTGTGACGATCGGCTGATCCGATCGGGGGATGTGCCCGCCGCGCTCCGCACGGTTCGTCGCAGAGCGTGAACTAGGCTCTGGAAATGCCCGATCCGGAGTCCCGGCGGGCTTTGCGCGTGCGGTGGGACGGGAGTGTGGCCCGTGACGGATCAGGCAGTGGACACAGATGGCGTGAAGCTGTCCGAGGACACTTCTGCCGAGGGTCAATTCCTGGGCCGCGCAAGAGAGTTGAAGGAGCTGCGGGCCGACATCGAGCGCGCGGGCCTGGACACCATCGCCGGCCGGAAGGCCCCCCGCGCGCGTGTCCTCCTCATCGCGGGCAAGCCCGGCTCCGGCCGTACCGCCCTCGCCGGGGAACTCGTCCGACAGGTCGCTGACCGTTACGACCACGGTGTGCTCCGGGCCCGGCTCAGCGAACCCGACGGCACCCCCGTCCCCACCGAACGCACCGCCCGCGAACTGCTCACCGCCCTCGAACTGCCCACCCCGGCCGGAGCCTCCGAGGACGACCTCTCGGACATCCTGCGCGCCGCCCTCGCCGACCGGCGGGCACTGCTCCTCCTCGACGACGCGGCCGACGCCGAACAGGTCGACGCGCTCCTTCCGGACACTCCCGACTGCCTGGTCGTCGCCGTCTCCGGCGGCCCGCTCACCGGCATCGCCGACGTCCGCCCCTGCACCCTGGGTGGCCTCGACACCAAGTCCGCGCTGGAACTCCTCACCCGCTACACCGGCGCGGTCCGCATCACCGTCGACCCGCTCGCGGCCGAGGGCCTGGTCGAGGTCTGCCGGGCCCAGCCCGCCGCGCTGACCCTGGCCGGCGGCTGGCTCGCCGCCCGCCCCCAGGCCGCCGTGGCCGACCTCGCCAAGCACCTGCACGCCGAGACCGACGAGGGCACCCCCCTCAGCCGCGTCTTCCGGCTCGTCTACGGCTCGCTGCCCAGCCCCGCCGCCCGGATACTGCGACTGCTCTCCCTCGCCCCGGCCGGCCTCGTCGACCCGCAGACCGCCTCCGCGCTCGCCGGCTGCTCCGTCAACGGCGCCCGCGCCACCCTGGACGACTTCGTCACCGCGGGCCTGCTGCGCGCCCTGGACTCCCCGCTGCCGCAGTACGAGGTCCCCGGCTGCCTCCAGCCCCTGCTGCACGCCCTCGCCGAGACCCAGGACCGCCCGGCCGAACTCCAGCTCGCCCGCGCCCGCATGCTGGAGCGGACCGTACGGCTGCTCCAGTCCTGCCGCGCCATCACCGAGACCGACAGCCCCCAGGCCCGCGAAAAACTCCTCGGCATGCCCAGCGCGCTGCGCTTCCCGAACCCCCGGGCCGCCGCCGACTGGCTGCGCGTCCGCCAGCCCGCCCTGCTGGCCTCCGCCCGCCTCGCGGTCGCCGACGGCGAACTCGACACGCTGGCGCGCCGGTTGATGTCCCAGCTCGTGCGCGCGATGGTCGCCCACTTCGGCACCCAGGCCGCCGCCCCCGAGCTGTACGGCATCCACCGCCTCGTCCTCGACGTGGCCGAGCGGCGCAACCTGCCCCGCGAGCAGGCAGCCGCGCTGCTGAACCTCGCCGACCTGGACGCGCAGACCGGCCGTACGACCGAGGCGCTGGCCCGCTACCGGGCCGCGCTGGACGCCGGACGGGAAGCGAACGACCCGTATGCGACCGGCCGCGCGATGGAATCCGTAGGCGGCGCGCACCAGGAGCTCGGCGACTACGACCGGGCCGCCGACTGGTTCGGCCGCGCGCTGGCCCAGCGGCTGGCCCGGGACGAGCGCGCGGAGGCCGCCAGGCTCTACGGCCGGATCGCCGCCGCGCACACCTACGCGGGCCGCTACGGCGAGGCGCTGCGGAACTGGCGGGCGGCCGTCGCCGGGTACCGCAAGAACGGCGATGTGCCCGCCCAGGCACGGGCGTTGAGCGAGCTGGCGCGGGTCCAGGAGTACGCGGGCCGCCCCGAGGAGTCGCTGCTCACCTGCCACGAGGCCGTCGAGTGGGCGCGCCGCGCGGAGGACGTACGGCTCCAGGCGGCGTTGCAGCTGCGGCTGGCCGACACCCTCGACCGGCTGGGCGACCCGGCGTCCGCCGCGCTGCACCGCGGCACGGCCGAACGCATGCTCGGCGAGGAGCTCCAGGAGGGCGATCCCGCCCCCGAATCCCTGGAACATGATGCTAACGCCTGCGAAATCCGCAGTACATCCGCTGAAGATTGATGCATTGAAAGGCTAGACACCGAGAACACCTTCATTAAACTGGCTCTGCCGCACCTTCTCCTGCGGTCTCCCGGTGCGCTCACGCATGTCCGGGTATGAGATGTATTGCCCCACACCCTCTGAGCCAAGGACCGTGATCCACGTGAAGGTCGGCATCCCCCGCGAGGTCAAGAACAACGAGTTCCGGGTGGCCATCACACCCGCCGGCGTGCACGAACTGGTGCGCCACGGCCACCAGGTCGTCATCGAGCGGAACGCCGGCGTCGGCTCCTCGATCCCGGACGACGAGTACGTGGCTGCGGGCGCCGAGATCCTCGCCACCGCCGACGAGGTCTGGGCCACCACCGACCTGCTGCTCAAGGTCAAGGAGCCCATCGCCGAGGAGTACCACCGCCTCCGCAAGGATCAGACGCTCTTCACGTACCTGCACCTGGCCGCCTCCAAGGAGTGCACCGACGCGCTCATCGAGTCCGGCACCACCGCGATCGCCTACGAGACCGTCGAACTGCCCGGCCGCGCCCTGCCGCTGCTCGCCCCGATGTCCGAGGTCGCGGGCCGCCTCGCCCCGCAGGTCGGCGCCTACCACCTGATGCGCTCGGTCGGCGGCCGCGGTGTGCTCCCCGGCGGTGTCCCCGGCACCCAGCCCGCGCGGGCCGTCGTCATCGGCGGCGGGGTCTCCGGCTGGAACGCCACGCAGATCGCCGTCGGCATGGGCTTCCACGTCACGCTGCTCGACCGCGACATCAACAAGCTCCGCGAGGCCGACAAGGTCTTCGGCACCAAGGTCCGGGCGATCATGTCCAACTCCTTCGAGCTGGAGAAGGCCGTCCTGGACGCCGACCTCGTCATCGGCGCGGTGCTCATCCCGGGCGCCAAGGCACCCAAACTCGTCACCAACGAACTCGTGTCCCGCATGAAGCCCGGAAGTGTTCTTGTCGACATCGCGATCGACCAGGGCGGCTGCTTCGAGGACTCCCGCCCGACCACCCACGCCGAGCCGACCTTCCCGGTCCACGACTCGGTCTTCTACTGCGTCGCCAACATGCCCGGCGCGGTGCCCAATACGTCGACCTACGCGCTCACCAACGCGACGCTCCCGTACATCGTGGAGCTCGCCAACCGCGGCTGGGTCGAGGCGCTGCGACGTGATCCTGCTCTCGCCAAGGGCCTCAACACCCATGACGGCAAGGTGATTTACCGCGAGGTCGCCGAAGCGCACGGACTGGAGCATGTCGAGCTGGAGAGCCTGCTCGGCTGACTCTGTCGACTAAGTCACCGTTCAGCAAAAGGCGATACGTCAACACAGGTCGTCAACACAGCGCGCCCGGCCGGACCTTGCTCGACAGGTCCGGCCGGAAGTGTGTGTATGGTCACTTTGCGGCACTCGGCCAACTCGCGCCGAACGTAACCCTTGAACCGATTCGTGCACCGGTGAAACCTGCTGTGCGACTGCCGTACGCCCTTGACAGAGGGATGTTTCATTGCCGACACATCGGGCCGGGTCCGGCGGATTGTGTTGCTGCGAACACCCGACACGCCATAGAGTCGCCATCCGTCGGCATGGTGCCACGCTGACCTATCGAGAAGTTCCCTGGTCACCAAGGAGGTAAGACGACTTGTGAATGAGTCGACATTTTCTCCCGGGGGTGGTCAACCAGGAATGCCTGCAAGGGGCCAGGAGCCCGCGGGGTTCGAGGCTGTCGGCTCCGTTGCGGTGCGAACCTTCGCAGCCCACCAGGGTCACCAGAAGCCAGGGGTGACCCAGCCAGCACACCAGAGCATGGATGGCCATCACGTGAACGCCATGGCCGGCGACGGAAGGGGCGCGCCCCACAACCATTTCGCCGACTACGACGAACTGCCCGACGGGCACTTCTACGACCCCGACGCCGAGTACGAGCCCGATCCCGAGTACGCGGCCACACTCGCGCCCGACGCGGCCCGCCAGCGCCGTGAGCGCGTGGGCCCGACCGGACGCCCGCTCCCGTACTTCCCGATTCCGGGCCCGCTGACCAGTCACGGCCCCGCCACGATCGTCGCGATGTGCAACCAGAAGGGCGGCGTCGGCAAGACCACGTCGACCATCAACCTGGGTGCCGCGCTCGCGGAGTACGGACGACGCGTACTGCTCGTCGACTTCGACCCGCAGGGCGCGCTGTCGGTCGGACTGGGCGTCAATCCCATGGAGTTGGACCTCACCGTCTACAACCTGCTCATGGAGCGGGGCATGTCGGCCGACGAGGTGCTCCTCAAGACAGCTGTCCCGAACATGGACTTGCTGCCGAGCAACATCGACCTGTCCGCCGCCGAAGTGCAGTTGGTGAGCGAGGTCGCGCGCGAGTCCACCCTGCAACGGGCGTTGAAGCCGCTGATGGCCGACTACGACTACATCGTGATCGACTGTCAGCCCTCCCTCGGCCTGCTCACCGTGAACGCCCTGACGGCGGCTCACAAGGTGATCGTGCCGCTGGAGTGCGAGTTCTTCGCGCTGCGTGGTGTCGCCCTGCTGACGGAGACCATCGAGAAGGTCCAGGAGCGCCTCAACCCCGAGTTGGAGCTCGACGGGATCCTCGCCACGATGTACGACTCCCGCACCGTGCACAGCCGTGAGGTGCTCGCGCGCGTGGTCGAGGCGTTCGACGAGCACGTCTACCACACGGTCATCGGGCGCACGGTGCGCTTCCCGGAGACCACGGTCGCCGGTGAGCCGATCACCACGTACGCCTCCAACTCCGTCGGTGCCGCCGCCTATCGCCAGCTCGCCAGGGAGGTGCTCGCCCGGTGTCACGCCGAGTGAGTCTGCCGGGGGCCGACGAACTGTTCCGTACGACAGGGGGGATGGCGCTCCAGGCGTCCACCCCCAGGCGCCAGTCCAACGGCGAGGCGCGGGTACCGGCTCCGGCGGGGGAGAGCGACGGCGCCGCCGCCGGGGAGGACGCCCCGCACTCCGTACCCGCACAGGGCGGTGACGGCGAGGGCGCGGAGCACGTAGCGGCCGACGCGGACGCGGGCGAGTCCCGCAGCCGGGCCGCGGAGGGCTCCGTACGACGTCAGGAGGCGCAGGAAGGTTCTGCCGCCCAGCAGTCCCGCAAGCGCGGCCGACAGCCCGCCCAGCGGCGTCCCAGCGGGCGGGAGCGGCACGACGAGAAAATCACCGTGTACGTCTCCGCCGAGGAACTGATGGACCTGGAGCACGCCCGGCTGGTGCTCCGGGGCGAGCACGGCCTCGCGATCGACCGCGGGCGGATCGTCCGCGAGGCGGTCGCCGTGGTGCTGGCCGACCTGGAGTCCCGGGGAGACGCGAGCATTCTCGTCCGCCGGCTTCGCGGGCGGTAGCGGTAGCCTGCGGAGGCCATGACCTCGAACGACGCTCCCGCCGCCGGCGCACCCGCCGGACGTCGGCGTGCGCTCGGGAAAGGGCCGGGTGCGGCGCCCGAGGCCGTCGTAGAAGAGGTAGTTGAAGAAGCGGTCGTAGAGGAAGCCCTCGAAGAACCCGATGACGGGGTCTTCAAGGTGCGGCTCGCGAACTTCGAGGGGCCTTTCGATCTTCTCCTCCAGCTGATCTCGAAGCACAAGCTCGATGTCACCGAGGTGTCGCTGTCCAAGGTCACCGACGAGTTCATGGCGCACATCAGGGCGATGGGGCCCGACTGGGACCTGGACCAGACGACCGAGTTCCTCGTCGTCGCGGCGACCCTGCTGGATCTGAAGGCGGCCCGGCTGCTGCCCGCCGCCGAGGTCGAGGACGAGGCCGACCTGGCGTTGCTGGAGGCCCGTGACCTGCTGTTCGCGCGGCTGTTGCAGTACCGGGCGTACAAACAGATCGCCGAGATCTTCAACCGGCGCCTCGACGACGAGGCCCGGCGCTACCCCCGTACCGTCGGACTCGAACCGCACCACGCCGAGCTGCTGCCCGAGGTGGTCATCAGGATCGGCCCGGAGGGCTTCGCCCGGCTCGCCGTGAAGGCGATGCAGCCCAAGCCCCGGCCGCAGGTCTACATCGACCACATCCACGCGCCGCTGGTCAGCGTGCAGGAGCAGGCCGGGATCGTGGTGGCGCGGCTGCGGGAGCTCGGCGAGGCCAGCTTCCGCACGCTGATCGAGGACGTCGACGACACCCTGACCGTAGTGGCGCGGTTCCTGGCCCTGCTGGAGCTGTACCGGGAGAAGGCCGTCGCGCTGGACCAGGAGACCGCGCTCGGCGATCTGATCGTGCGCTGGACCGGTGGGGACGGGGAGGCCGAGCCCGTGGTCACCGACGAGTTCGACCGGCCGCCCGAGGTGCCCAAGGAGACCAAGGAGGAGTCGGCGTGAGCGAGGAGTCCACGGGAGTACCGGCGAGCCCGTCCGCCGTGGCGGAACTCGACCTCAAGCCCGCCCTGGAGGCCGTCCTCATGGTCGTGGACGAGCCCGCGACCGTCGAACACCTCGCGAAAATACTCCAGCGGCCCAAACGGCGGATCGCGGACGCGTTGCGCGAGCTGGCCGACGAGTACACCGTCCAGGGGCGCGGTTTCGAGCTGCGGCTGATCGCCGGGGGCTGGCGTTTCTACTCCCGCCCGGAGTTCGCGCCGGCCGTCGAGGGCTTCGTCCTGGACGGTCAGCAGGCCCGGCTCACCCAGGCGGCGCTGGAGACCCTGGCGGTCGTCGCGTACCGCCAGCCGGTCAGCCGCAGCAGGGTCTCGATGGTCCGCGGAGTCAACTGCGACGGCGTGATGCGCACCCTCCTCCAGCGGGGTCTCGTCGAGGAGGCGGGCACGGAACCCGAAACAGGTGCGATCCTGTACGTGACGACGAACTACTTTCTGGAGCGGATGGGCCTGCGCGGCCTGGACGAGCTCCCGGAGCTCGCGCCCTTCCTCCCTGAGGCCGAGGCGATCGAGGCGGAGACGCTGGAAGGGGTCCCGTCGTTCGATCCGGATGCACCGGATGCAGATGCAGACGAAACGACGACGACGGAACTTTGATGCGAAGCAGTGGCAGTGGCAGCAGTGGTGGCGGCGGTAGGAGCGGCGGGCGCGGCAACCCCCGCGGGACCGGCGGGGGCGGCAATCCCCGGGGTTCCGGCGGAGGCGGCGGCGGTCGCGGTTCCGGCGCGGGCAACTCCCGGGGCGCCGGCGGGGGCGGCTCCCAGCCGAGGGGCGCGGGAGGCCGCGACGACAAGCCGAAGCGCGCCGGAAAGCCGCGTCCCGAGGAGCGGCGCTACGACGTAGGCCCCACGGGGTCCCACGAAGGCCCCAAGACCGGGCGCGGTGCCTCCGCGCGCGGTGGTGCCAAGGGCGGCCCCAAGCAGGGCCAGAGCACCGGACGCGGGCGCTGGGCGCCGGCGACCTCGCGTGAGTACGACGCGCGGGCCGAGGAGCGCAACCGGGAGCGGTACGCGGGCAAGAAGGACGTGAAGCTGCCCAAGACCTTCCCGGGCGCCGAGCAGGAGGGCGAGCGGCTCCAGAAGGTCCTGGCGCGCGCGGGCTACGGCTCGCGGCGCTCCTGCGAGGAGCTGATCGAGCAGTCCCGGGTCGAGGTCAACGGCGAGATCGTGGTCGAGCAGGGGCTGCGCGTCGACCCCGAGCACGACGAGATCAAGGTCGACGGGCTGACGGTGGCGACGCAGTCGTACCAGTTCTTCTCGCTGAACAAGCCCGCCGGTGTCGTCGCGACGATGGAGGACCCCGAGGGCCGGCAGTGCCTCGGCGACTACGTCACCAACCGGGAGACGCGTCTTTTCCACGTCGGGCGGCTCGACACCGAGACCGAGGGTGTGATTCTGCTCACGAACCACGGCGAGCTGGCGCACCGGCTGACCCACCCCAAGTACGGCGTGAAGAAGACCTACCTCGCGCACATCGTGGGCCCGATCCCGCGCGATCTGGGCAAGCAGCTCAAGGACGGCATCCAGCTGGAGGACGGGTACGCGCGTGCGGACCACTTCCGGGTCGTCGAGCAGACCGGCAAGAACTACCTGGTCGAGGTGACCCTCCACGAGGGCCGCAAGCACATCGTCCGCCGCATGCTCGCCGAGGCCGGGTTCCCGGTCGACAAGCTGGTGCGGGTCTCCTTCGGCCCGATCACCCTGGGCGACCAGAAGTCGGGCTGGCTGCGACGGCTGTCGAACACCGAGGTCGGCATGCTGATGCAGGAAGTCGATCTGTAAGTCGATCTCTGGAAGCGCGAGTTGAGTGCGGCCGGTCCCGGAGTCTCCGGGGCCGGCCGCTTCGTTTTCGGCTGCGTTCTCTTCTGAGGGTTGCGTTCGGTGGCCGTCGCTCTTTATAGTCGAACTGACTATTAACGGGGTTGATCACCATGACCGCAACACCGGCCTACGACAAGTACGCCTTCGAACCCTTCGCCGTCACCGCCGACCTCGCCGTCCTCACGATCCGCGCGGGCGCCCTGCACGTCCTGCTCGTCGAGCGCGGCCAGGAGCCCTACGCCGGACACTGGGCGCTCCCCGGTGGCTTCGTGGCACCCGACGAGTCCGCCGAGACGGCAGCCCGGCGTGAACTCGCCGAGGAGACCGGCCTGTCGGACGTCTCCGGGCTCCACCTGGAGCAACTGCGCACCTACAGCGAACCCGACCGCGACCCCCGCATGCGGGTCGTCACCGTCGCCTTCGCCGCACTGCTCCCCGACCCGCCCGAACCACGTGCGGGCAGCGACGCGGCACAGGCCCGCTGGCTGCCCTACGACGCACTCGGGCCGCTCGCCTTCGACCACGACCGGATCCTGGCCGACGCGCACGAACGGGTCGGCGCCAAGCTGGAGTACAGCTCCCTCGCCACCGCCTTCTGCCCGGCCGAGTTCACGCTCGGGGAGCTGCAACAGGTCTACGAGACCGTGTGGGGCGCCGAGTTGGACCGCCCCAACTTCCGCCGCAAGGTGCTCGCGACGCCGGGATTCGTCGAACCGGTGCCGGGCGGCGCCAAGTTGACCGGCGGTCGCGGCAAACCGGCCGCCCTGTACCGCGCCGGAACCGCCACCACCCTCTACCCGCCGCTGCTCCGCCCGACCCGGGAAGGAAGCCCCGCATGACCACCACCAGTGTCCGCAAGCGCGCCGCCACCGGAGCCCTGATCGGCCTCGCCCTCGGGGACGCGCTGGGCTTCCCGACCGAGTTCAACGACGTGCCCGCGATCCTCGCCAAGTGCGGTCCCTGGCGCGAGATGGAGCTGACGAAGCCGGCGATCGTCAGCGACGACACGCAGATGACCCTGGCGCTGGGGCGGGGGCTGCGAACCGCCATGGATCGAGGGCTGCTTGGTCCGAAGCGGATGGAACGGCCGGTGCGCGAGGAGTTCGTGGACTGGTACCAGTCGCCGGACAACAACCGTGCCCCCGGCCGGACTTGCCTCGTCGCCTGCAACCTCCTGAAGGCTGAGGACCGGCTCTGGCAGGACGCCAGCCAGATCGGCTCGAAGGGCTGCGGGGCCAACATGCGGGTCGCGCCGATCGGGCTCGTCCCCGGTCTGAGCGACGAACAGCGGTCCGGCGCCGCCCAGTTGCAGTCCGCGCTCACCCACGGCCACCCGACCGCGCTCGCCGCGTCCGACCTCACCGCACACGCCGTACGGCTCCTCGCGCAGGGCGCCGAACCGACCGGACTGGTCGGGCTGCTGCGGTCGTACGCCGTCGAGAACCGCACCCGCTACCACCACCGCTGGCTGGGCGACCTGTGGACCCGCAGCCAGGACCCCACCCCCGAGCACTTCATCGCGCGCGGCTGGGACGACTGCCTGGCGATCCTGGACCGTCTCCAGGATGCCGTACGCGCCAACTCCCCGGAGACCGACCCCTGTCTGGCCACCGGCGAGGGCTGGATCGCCGAAGAGGCCCTGGCGACCGGTCTGTTGTGCTTCCTGCTGTTCGTGGAGGAACCGGTGACCGCGTTGCGGCGCGCCGCCTGCACCTCCGGCGACTCGGACTCGATCGCCTGCCTCACGGGGGCCTTCGCGGGCGCCCACCTCGGCGCGGACGCCTGGCCCGAGGAGTGGGCGGGGCGGATCGAGTACCGGGGGGAGCTGCTGGCGTTGGGGGCCCTCTGGGACGCCTGACGATTCGCGGTGGCGCATGACGTCAGTGGATGCTGTCATGCGCCAGGCGTGCTGTGTCAGGCATGGGCGAAACGAAGCGCAGGCGAGTGCCGGTCCGGGAGCTGTCCCGGCACACGGCGGCTCTGCTGGACGCGGTGGCGGCGGGTGAGTCGATCGAGGTCACTCGGGACGGAGTGCCGGTCGCCGTACTGTCTCCGCTGGAGCCGGCCGAACGGGACATCCGTGCCGCGATCGCCATCGGCCTGCTCGACGCCTCGGTCATGGACGAGAGCCACGGTGCCGAGGCCGCGGACGCGCTGGAGCGGCTGCGCGCGGTCAGGCGGGAGGTGGCGGGACGCGGCCCCACCGCGGAACTGCTCGCCCAGCGCGAGGAGGAGACGCGGTGACACTGCTCTACCTCGATGCCTCGGCGATCGCCAAGCTGTTGCGGGCGGAGGCCGAGACGACGGCGCTGGAGCAGTGGATCGGGCGGCACGGCGGGATGCGGCGCGTGGTCACCTGCGACCTGGCGCAGACCGAAGTGCGGCGACTGCTGCACCGGCTCGGCGCGGACGAGGTCGAGCGATCGGCCGCGGACGCGCTGCTGAACGCCATCGCCCGAGTTCGTCTCACGCCTGAACTGATGCTGGAAGCAGGGGAGTTGGCGCCCGGCTCCGCGCTGCGCGGCCTCGAAGCGATCCACACCGTGGCGGCCCTCAAGCTCGGCCACGGCGTCAGCTGGTTCGTGACGTACGACAAGCGTCAGGGCGAGGCCGCCGCCGACGCCGGGCTGCCGGTGGTGTCACCCCGCTGAGGCGCGCCGCACCCCGATCAGGAAGTCCTCCACGCGGGCGCGGTCCGGCTCCGCCGGGAGCGGGGTGCGGGACGCCGCCTCGTCCGTCTCCGTCGCCAGGCGGGTCATCCACAACTCGACCTCCGGCCACGGGACTTCGCCGCGTTTGACGGACAGCAGGGGGTCGCGCCGGTCGCCCACGTCGATCGTCAGGGTGCCCGTGCGGAGTACGTCGCGGGCGCTCATCAGCAGGCGGAGCAGATGCATCGCGTGCTTCCAGCGGGGCGCCCCGTACAGGCGGATGTCCGCCTCCAGCTTCTTGCGCTGGCCCAACGCGTAGCGGGTGAACGTCTCGTGGACCTGGCTGGAGAGGAACGCGCCGCGCAGGGCGAGGAGTTCGCGGCCCGTGTCGTCGACGTGCTCGACGTGCGGGGAGTGCAGGCACTCCAGGATGTTGGGGTTGGCGCGCAGGGCCAGTTCGCAGAAGCGCTCCAGCTCCCAGCTGAACTGCTCCTGGGCCGGGCCCTCCACATGCGTCGGCGGCTTCTCGAAGCGCCAGAACAGGGGAGTGGGGGCGAGGAACACGCCCCGGCGGTCCGTGTCGCTGCCCTCCGTCGCCAGGCCGAAGGCGCGCGAACCCATCACGCAGGCGTAGATCGTGTGGTCGCGGACCAGGGACTCGGGGTGCATTCCGGGAGTGGCGGGGCGCATTCCGGGAGCGTACGCGGCACTTCACGCCAGGCGGATCGAATTTCCCTCCACCGTGATCTGCTCCGCCGGGAGCGGCTTCGGGGCCGGGCCGCCCGCGACCGAACCGTCCGCGATGTTGAACTTGCTGCCGTGGCAGGGGCAGTCGATGGTGCCGTTCGCGATGGCGTTCACCGTGCAGCCCTGGTGGGTGCAGATCGCCGAGAAGGCCTTGAACTCGTCCTTCTTCGGCTGGGTCACCACGATCTTCTGAGCCTTGAGGATCTTTCCGCCGCCGACCGGGATGTCGGCGGTCTTCGCCAACTCCTGGCCGCCGGAGGCCTTTACGGACGACGAGCCCGAGGAGTCGTTGCTGTCGCCGTACTTGCTGCACCCGGCGGCGAGCGCGGCGGCCGCACCCGTCACGAGAACCGTGCGGCGCGTCGAGCTGTCGGTCATGTACTCACTCCGAAGGTGCGGAAGAACCAGAGGGCGGAAGTCAGCCAGAGCAGGGTGAGGCCGGTGAAGACGAGCCCGCCGACGAGCGGCAGCAGCCAGCCGGGGAGGCGCTCCGAGCGGAGCAGCAGCATCTTGGCACTGAAGGCACCGAAGAACAGGCACCCCAGGAGCGAATGCCACATCACGCGTGTCGAGTACGTCTGGTACCCGAACGCGTAGAGGCAGTGCACCGCGACCGGCACCGCCACCAGGAACGCGATCCGCCCCGACCAGCGGTGCAGCGTCGCCGACCAACTCGGGCCCGGCAGCTTGCCGTAGACCATGAAGGCCGAGACGACCTGGACCAGGGCGAAGAAGAACGCGGTCGTCGCGAGCCACGACTTCACCGCGCCCGTGCTGCTGAAGCCGGCGAGGTTGAAGGCGGTGCCGGCCGGGTCGTGGACCTTGCCGTAGACGCCGAGTCCGACGGCTACGGCCGCGGCCACCAGGGCCGGGACCAGATAGCGGGCGGGGCTGTCGCGGCGGTGTCCGGGCGGGGGCGGCGGGAAGGCCTGGGGGGCGGCGTTCGGGTCGGCGGTCATGATCGGCTCCCTGAGGCGGATGGTGGGTCAGGGGGTGACGGGCTGTGCCGTGAGCTGCTGTCCGTCGACCGTGACCGCGCCGGTCGCCGGGTCGATACGGGGTGCGGCGGCGACCTTGCCGTCGCGGGTGACGATGCCGGTCTGGCGGCCGTTCGGCAGCACGATCCAGCCGCCGTCGATCTTGGCGCCGCGCACCTTGGCCGTGGCACGCCACAGTCCGGACGGCTTCACGGCCTTGTCGGCGGTGAACGCGTACTTCCGGCCCTCGTCCTTGACGGTGCCGCGGATCTTCGTGCCCTGCTGGAGCTTTCCGTCGAGTACGGCGCCGTTCGGGGCCGTGAGCTTCATCGTGCCGTCGTCCGCGACCGGGCCGCGCAGCCAGGCCTCCTTGTAGCGGCCGTCGCAGAAGTAGGCGACCGCCTTGCCGTCGCGGATCGTCACGGCGACCGACGCGGTGTCGTCGTCGGTGCGGCCGGCGTAACTGGCGTTCGGGACGGCCGACTTGGACGGTGTCGGGCTGGGCGTGACGGTCGGTGTCGGTGTCGGCGTCTGTGACGCGGGCGCCGATTTCTTCGGGGAGGGCGATGCCTCGCTGTACGAGGACGACGCGGTCTTCGTCCCCGACGTCACATTGAGCGTCAGCATGAACAGGCCCAGCACCAGGCCCGCCAGAAGAGTGAGCAGTGGTCCAGGACGCTTCATTACTGTCCTCCCCCGAGGCGAGCTACCAGCCCATGAGAGCGGACTCGGGGCCGTGCGTAAAGAGGCATACCGGGATGATCTCACCACCTGTAGCGGACCAGTAGCGGAACAGAGTGATTCAGGTGACATTGGCAGGGTTCGCGAGGCCCGCTCCGGCCCACCCCCGCCCCGCGCCCCGGCCCGTCTCAGGACGCGGGCGCCGGGCACCCGTACCGGACGGGCTGACTAGGCTGGACGCGCAGAGCCGGGTTGTCCATCAGCGAGGAGCAGAGCAGTGGCGGTACGAGCGGTCCGGGGCGCCGTCCAACTGGACAGGGACGAGGCCGGTCACATGGACGAGCGGGTGGGCGGGCTGCTCACCGCCGTCCTGGAGCGCAACGGCCTCACCGCCGACGACCTGATCAGCGTCTGGTTCACGGCCACGCCCGACCTGCACAGCGACTTCCCGGCCGCCGCCGCCCGCAAGCTCGGCGGCGGCTTCGCCGACGTACCGCTGATCTGCGCGCAGGAACTCGACATCGCGGGTGCCATGCCCCGCGTGGTCCGCGTCCTGGCGCACATCGAGTCCGACAAGCCCCGCGCCGACATCACGCACGTCTACCTCGGTGCCGCCGCCGCCCTCCGCAAGGACATCGCCCAGTGAGAACCGCGCTCGTCATCGGCACCGGCCTCATCGGCACCTCCGCCGCGCTCGCCCTCGCCTCCCGGGGCGT
Source organism: Streptomyces sp. NPDC002276 (assembly GCF_053891435.1). NCBI lineage: Bacteria > Bacillati > Actinomycetota > Actinomycetes > Kitasatosporales > Streptomycetaceae > Streptomyces > Streptomyces sp. NPDC002276. Next base: position 37,302 of record NZ_JBSFCQ010000029.1, read on the forward strand.
CGTCGTCCACCTCGCCGACCACGACCCCGAGCAGGCCCGTACGGCCGCGGCGCTCGGCGCCGGTACGGAGGAGGCACCGGACGGACCTGTCGACCTCGCGATCGTCGCCGCCCCGCCCGCCCTGGTGGCCGAGGTGCTCGCCGACGCGATGCGCCGGGGCGTGGCCCGCGGCTACCTCGACGTGGCCAGCGTCAAGGGCGGCCCGCGCCGCGAGCTGGAGGCGCTCGGCCTCGACCTGTCGTCGTACATCGGCTCGCACCCCATGTCCGGCCGCGAGAAGTCGGGCCCGCTGGCCGCGACCCCCGACCTCTTCGAGGGCCGCCCCTGGGTGCTGACGCCCACCCGCGACACGGACACCGAGGTGCTGAACCTCGCGCTGGAGCTGGTCTCGCACTGCCGCGCGGTGCCGGTCGTCATGGACGCGGACGCCCACGACCGTGCCGTGGCGCTGGTCTCCCACATGCCGCATCTCGTGTCCAGCTTGGTCGCCGCCCGGCTGGAGAACGCCGAGGAGGCCGCCGTACGGCTGTGCGGGCAGGGCATTCGCGATGTGACCCGGATCGCCGCGTCCGACCCCCGGATGTGGATCGACATCCTCTCCGCGAACCCGGGGCCGGTCGCCGATCTGCTCACCGATGTCGCCGGGGACCTGGAGGAGACGGTGCGGGCGCTGCGCTCGTTGCAGTCCGCCGACGAGGACAAACGTCGCGAGGGCGTGGGCGGCATCGAGGACGTGCTGCGGCGCGGCAACGCGGGGCAGGTCCGCGTCCCCGGCAAGCACGGGTCCGCTCCGCGGGTGTACGAGGTCGTGGCCGTACTGATCGACGACCAGCCGGGCCAGCTGGCCCGGATCTTCGCGGACGCGGGGATGGTGGGGGTCAACATCGAGGACGTCCGCATCGAGCACGCGACCGGGCAACAGGCGGGTTACGTCCAGCTGATGGTGGAGCCGAAGTCGGTACCGGTGCTGAGCGCCGCGCTGCGGGAGCGGGGCTGGGCGATCCGGCAGTAGTGCCGGTCGGCCATCCGGCAGTAATACGCCGTGCGGGGAGCCAGTAACCTTGTGCGGGGCGCACTCGCGTCCCCACCCCGCTCACCACCCTTCACCAGGAAGGTGTCCTCCCGTGGAAAACGGCGCCGCCCGGACCGCCCCGGCAGTGATTGTCGCCATCGACGGCCCCTCCGGCACGGGCAAGTCGAGCACGTCGAAGGCCGTGGCCGCGCAGCTCGGGCTGAGCTATCTGGACACCGGCGCCCAGTACCGGGCGATCACCTGGTGGATGGTGAACAACGGGATCGACCTCACCGACCCCACCGCGATCGCCGACGTGGCGGGCAAGGCGGAGATCGTCTCGGGCACCGACCCGACGCACCCGACGATCAGCGTCGACGGCGTGGACGTGGCCGGTCCGATCCGCACCCAGGAGGTCACCTCCAAGGTCAGCGCGGTCAGCGCGGTGCCCGAGGTGCGGGCCCGGATCACCGAGTTGCAGCGCTCGCTGGCCGCCGAGGCGGAGCACGGGATCGTGGTGGAGGGGCGGGACATCGGGACGACCGTGCTGCCCGACGCCGATCTGAAGATCTTCCTCACCGCCTCCCCGGAGGCGCGGGCCGCCCGGCGCAGCGGTGAGCTGAAGGGCGCCGACGTCCAGGCCACCCGCGAGGCGCTGCTGAAGCGGGACGCGGCCGACTCCTCGCGCAAGACCTCGCCGCTCGCGAAGGCGGACGACGCGGTCGAGGTGGACACCTCCGACCTCACGCTCCAACAGGTCATCGAGTGCGTGGTCACCCTGGTCGGGGAGAAGCGGGCCGCCAAGTGACAGCTCCAAAAGCTTCTCCAAAAGCTTCAACAGCTCCAACCGCCGCATCCGAGCGGGGCGCCGAGGTCGGGCGGCGCATCGGCGTCGGCCTGATGTACGGGCTGTGGAAGCCGCGCGTGCTGGGCTCCTGGAAGGTGCCCGCCGCCGGTCCGGTGATCCTCGCCGTCAACCACTCCCACGGCGTGGACGGGCCCATGGTCATGGGCGTGGCACCCCGGCCGACGCACTTCCTGATCAAGAAGGAGGCGTTCGTCGGCCCGCTGGACCCCTTCCTGCTGCGTATCGGGCAGGTGAAGGTGGACCGGTCGATCGCCGACCGTACGGCGATCACCCGGGCGCTGGACGTCCTGTCGGCCGGCGGCGTCCTCGGGATCTTCCCCGAGGGCACCCGCGGCGAGGGCGACTTCGCCTCGCTGCGCGCGGGGCTCGCCTACTTCGCGGTCCGCAGCGGCGCCCCGATCGTGCCGGTGGCCGTGCTGGGCACCGCCGAGAAGAGCGGACGACTGATAAAGGCGCTGCCTCCGCTGCGCTCCCGCGTCGACGTCGTCTTCGGCGACCCGTTCGACGCGGGCGACGGCTCCGGCCGTCGTACGCGCAGGGCACTGGACGAGGCGACCGAGCGGATCCAGAAGCAGCTGGCCGCCCACCTGGACGATGCCAGGCGCCTCACCGGGCGCTAAGAGACACTTTGAGTACTTGAGTAGTGGATCACCCGAGATCCGGGGGTTCCACCGATCACCACGATGAACGAGGTACCGACTTCATGAACGACCAGATCCAGCCCGACGGCTCCGGCGAGGAGCACGACCACGGGGCGCTCGGCGACGCCGAGTACGCGGAGTTCATGGAGCTCGCCGCCGTAGAGGGCTTCGACATCGAGGACGTCGAGGGCGCCATCGAGGAGGCCGGTCACGGGCCGCTGCCCGTGCTCGCCGTCGTCGGCCGGCCGAACGTCGGCAAGTCGACTCTCGTCAACCGCATCATCGGGCGGCGGGAAGCCGTCGTGGAGGACAAGCCCGGCGTCACCCGTGACCGGGTGACGTACGAGGCCGAGTGGGCCGGGCGTCGCTTCAAGGTCGTCGACACCGGCGGCTGGGAGCAGGACGTCCTCGGCATCGACGCCTCCGTGGCCGCCCAGGCCGAGTACGCGATCGAGGCCGCCGACGCGGTCGTCTTCGTCGTCGACGCCAAGGTCGGCGCCACCGACACCGACGAGGCGGTCGTACGACTGCTGCGCAAGGCCGGCAAGCCCGTCGTGCTGGCCGCCAACAAGGTCGACGGCCTCAGCGGCGAGTCCGACGCGGCCTACCTGTGGTCCCTGGGCCTCGGCGAGCCGCACCCCGTCTCCGCGCTGCACGGCCGTGGCACCGGCGACATGCTGGACGCCGTCCTGGAGGCGCTGCCGGAGGCGCCCGAGCAGACCTTCGGTGTCGCGACCGGCGGCCCGCGCCGGATCGCCCTGATCGGCCGCCCGAACGTCGGCAAGTCCTCGCTGCTGAACAAGGTCGCGGGCGAGGAGCGCGTGGTCGTCAACGAGATCGCGGGCACCACCCGCGACCCGGTCGACGAACTCATCGAACTCGGCGGCGTCACCTGGAAGTTCGTGGACACCGCCGGTATCCGCAAGCGCGTCCACCTCCAGCAGGGCGCCGACTACTACGCCTCGCTGCGCACCGCCGCCGCCGTCGAGAAGGCGGAGGTCGCGGTCATCCTGATCGACGCCTCCGAGAACATCTCGGTGCAGGACCAGCGCATCGTCACCATGGCCGTCGAGGCGGGCCGCGCGATCGTCCTCGCCTTCAACAAGTGGGACACCCTCGACGAGGAGCGCCGCTACTACCTGGAGCGCGAGATCGAGACCGAGCTGGCCCAGGTCGCGTGGGCGCCCCGGGTGAACATCTCGGCGCGCACCGGCCGCCACATGGAGAAGCTGGTCCCGGGCATCGAGACCGCCCTCGCCGGCTGGGAGACCCGCGTCCCGACGGGCCGCCTGAACGCCTTCCTCGGCGAGCTGGTCGCCGCCCACCCGCACCCGGTCCGCGGCGGCAAGCAGCCCCGCATCCTCTTCGGCACCCAGGCCGGCACCAAGCCCCCGCGCTTCGTGCTCTTCGCCTCCGGCTTCATCGAGGCGGGCTACCGCCGCTTCATCGAACGCCGCCTGCGCGAGGAGTTCAGCTTCGACGGCACCCCGATCCACATCTCGGTCCGGGTCCGCGAGAAGCGCGGCAAGAAGAAGTAGCCGTAGCCATACGGCTGTTCTACGACGAGGAGGGCGGCCCCTGTTTCCACAGGGGCCGCCCTCCTCGTGTGCGTTCCGCGTCAGATGCCCCGGCGTGGGCCGGGCGGCAGGGCCGCCGGGATGTGGTGCATCCCGGTGTGGCCCTGCTGCTGGCCGACATGGCCGAGCTGTCCCACGCGCTGCCACTGCGACTGCTGCCGGGCGCTGTAGGCACCCGCGCTGTACGCGCTGTACGAACCTCCGCCCAACGAGCCGCCATTGAAGGAGCCGCTGAACGAGCCGCCGAACGAGCCCGTGCTGTGCGGGCTGTGCCCGAAGGCGGTGAAGCCCAGCTCCTCCTCGCCGCTGCGGTCACCCGGCAGCGAGCGGAAGGTCTTGACCCACTCCGAGTAGAGCCGGTCGTAGATCGGCGTGGCCGACGGGCCGCCGGAGCCGTCCCGGTCCGATCGCGAGGACGGGATCGACTGGTACGGCCGGCTGCGGGGAACATCGTATGCGTGCACGTATGTCCAAACGACGCGTGACCTGAAGGGATGCGGCTCAGGTGCCCGCGAGCGGGAGCGCGGAGCCGACCAACTGGCCGTTGGCCGCCGCCTTGTCGAGCGCGCCGCGCAGCAGGTCCTCGCGGGGCTGGCGGCCGATCGAGCCCACCGGCGCCGCGAACATCAGCACCTGCTGGTGCTTGTTGGCGGCGGCCCGCCAGCTGTCGGTGACCTGGAGCGGATGGTGCGCCTGCCACCAGGCCACCGGGGAACCGCCGTTGCTGCTGGGCTGGAGCACCGCGTGCAGCTGGCCCGCGGCGAGCAGCACCGACCAGCCGTGCAGCACCGGCGGCACGGTGGTGATCTCGCTGAGCGGCATGAAGCCCTGCTTGATCAGCAGCGGCAGGAAGTCGTCCCCCGCGCCGGTCGAACCGGGCCGCACGATGGGCGCGGTCGGCTCGACCACCAGGGCGGGGTGCAACTCCCCTGAGATCAGGACGAGTCCGCTGGTCACACCGAGCACCGCCTGCTCGGGTACGGCCTTCTCCGGTGCGCCGGCCGGGGCGTGCGTGTTGCCGCTGATCGAGCGGACGGCGCCCTGGAGCTGCTCCTCGGTGACCTGGACGATCTGGGAGGGCAGGCAGGTGGCGTGGGCGAAGGCGAGGACGGCGGTCTCGTCGCCGATGAACAGGACGGTGCTGGTGCGCTCCTGATCGGAGTCGCCCTGGGTGCGGCACGACGTGCAGTCGTAGCTGCCCGGGGCGTTGTCTCCGGCGAGCAGCCGGTCGGCTTCTTCGTCGCCGATCTCGGCGCGTACGTCGTCGCTGACGTCGAGCATGCGCGGCACGGGTGGCTCCCTCGGAATGCGGTGCCCGGTGGGTCCCGGGCTCATGAAGAAGACAACGGAGGATCTGTGGCGGGAGTCACGCTCCAGAGCGAACCGAATCCAACCAACCGCAGCACAGCGTCACACCGGGTGCGGAATCGGGCACTCCGTGTCAACTGCATGGAAATGCAAGGGAGTTGGTTGCGTGAACCGAGTCACAGCGCGAAGGGGCGGTTGGTCGAAAAATCAGTAAATGAGGGAATGTAGTGGGTGGCCGGAAAATGCCGCTACCCGAGGTAACAGTCAACTGGCCTGGCACAACAGGCCGTTGGTCGACACCGGCTCGTTCACCTCCGTACATTCCTCCGCCGTGTGCAACGAGCACCGCTCGGGAACGTCCGCCGGCCGAACAAGCCAGTTCAACAGCACAGCCGCCGACGGACGGGAAGGAGCGCGAGGACCACGTCGATGCGTGGGAGCCGCGAACCGCCTTGGGGGACCCCGAGTTGTTGGAGAGGGAACTACATGTCCGAATGTGCCGATACCACTCGCGACAACACGCCTGAGACCCACCGCAAGGGTCAGGCACGGACGACGGCGGTCCTCGCCGGAGCCGCCCTGCTCGCCCCGCTGGGCGTGCTCGCGGCCACCGGCAACGCCGCGGCGGCCGACAGCGGAGTGTGGGACCGCATCGCCCAGTGCGAGAGCGGCGGCAACTGGCACATCAACACCGGCAACGGCTACTACGGAGGACTCCAGTTCTCCGCCGGCACCTGGCGCGCCTACGGCGGCTCGGCCTACGCGGCCACCGCCGACCAGGCCTCCCGGTCCGCGCAGATCACCGTGGCCACCAAGGTCCAGCACGCCCAGGGCTGGGGCGCCTGGCCGGTCTGTTCGGTACGGGCCGGGGCGAGCGGCAGCGCACCCGGGACCTCCTCCGGCACGGTCACCGAGAAGTCCACGAAGACGAAGTCCGACAAGTCCGTGAAGACGACGAAGAAGTCGTCCACCGAGTCGACGGCCGAGTCGACCAAGAAAGCGGCCCCTTCGAAGCCCGCGGCGAAGACGCCGGACCGCGGCACGAACAACGCCTCGCGCGGCACGTCCCGCGGCGACTACACCGTCCGCGAGGGCGACACCCTCAGCGGCATCGCGGCCGAACACGGCACCACCTGGCGGAAGATCTACGCCGCCAACAAGGCCGTCATCGGCGGCGACCCCGATCTGATCATGCCGGGCCAGCAGCTCGACCTCTGAGCCGAACCGCTCCCGCGCCGCCCCCGCCAGGTCCTCCGACCGGGCGGGGGCGTGCCCATTACGTCAGTTCGGCCGCCTCGCCGCCGAACACGACCGCCCCGCGCCGCAGTTCGTACACGAGAACGGCCCGGCCGCGCAGCACCGGCGGCAGCCGCTGCTCGGCGACGACCACGCACGCGTCCAGCCCGCCCAGCAGTTCGTACGTGCGGTCCGCGACCGCCGGTGACATGCCCTGCGCCGGCTCGTCGACGAGCACCACGCGCGCGCGTGCCAGCAGTGCGCGGGACAGGGCCAGCATGCGCTGCTCGCCCCCGGAGAGGGTGCCGGCCCGGCGGGGGAGCAGCGGGCCCAGCTGCGGGTACGCGTCGAGGGCCACGGAGTGGTCCCGCGCCGCGAGTTCGAGGTTCTCGCGGACTGTGAGGGACCCGAACACGGCCCGCCGCTCCGGCACCAGACACAGTCCCCGGCGAGCCCGTTCGTAGGCGGGCGTACGGGTCACATCGGCGCCGTCCCACACCACCGCGCCGCCCGACAGCGCGACCGTACCGGCGAGGGCACGCAGCACGGTCGTACGGCCGGAGCCGTTGCGGCCGAGCAGGACGGTGAGCCCGTGGGCCGGGGCGGCGAGGGTGACGCCGTGCAGGGCTTCGAGGGGGCCGTAGCGCACGCGCGCGTGGCGCAGGGAGATGGTCATGCGGGGCTCTCCCAGGCGCTGGGCGTGTCGAGGACGTGGTCCGGCGGCCCGGAGGCGACGATGCGGCCCGCCGCCATCACATGGACCACGTCGGCGAGGTCGGCGACCAGATCGAGGTCGTGCTCCACGACGAGCAGCGCGGTGCCCTCGGCGGCCAGCGCCCTCAACACCAGGGTCAGCGCGGCCACTTCGGCGGTGTCGAGCCCGGCGGCGGGCTCGTCGAGCAGCAGCACGTGCGGGCTGCCCGCGAACGCCCTCGCGAGTTCGACCCGGCGCAGTGCCCCGGTGGACAGCCCGGCGGCGGGCAGCGACCGAAGCTCCCCGCCGAGCCCGAAGAGCCGCAACGCCCGCTCCACGGCACCCGGTTCTTCGACGCGCCCCTGCTCGGCCCCCACCCGCACGTTCTCGGCGACGGTCAACGAGGGGAAGACGGCGAGCTGTTGAAAGGTCCGGGCGACCCCGAGCCGCGTCCGGGCGTGCGCGGGCAGCCGAGTGATGTCCCGTCCACTGAGCCGAACCCGCCCGCGCACGGGCCGCAGGGTCCCGGCCAGACAGTGGAACAGGGTACTTTTTCCAGCCCCGTTGGGCCCTACGACGGCGGTCACCTGCCCCGCCCGCACGACGAGATCGACGCCGTTGAGGACGGCGAAGCCGCCGTAACCGGCGTGCAGGGTGTGGGCGGTGAGGACGGGTGAGGCGGGCGTCCACCCGGAGTGGGCCTCCGCTGGGTGCGCAACACCCCTGCGGGTGGGCGCCGTTGGCCCGGCTCCGCTCCTGCGCGCGACCGCCTTCGAGCCAGCCTCGCTCCTGCGCGCGGCCGCCGTTGAGTCGGTCTCGCTTCCGCGGGTGCGTGCTGTTGGGTTGGCTCCGTCCTTGCGGGCGGTTTCCGTTGCGCCGGTCTCGCCCCTGCCGGCGGCCGCCGTTGGAGCGGTCCCGCCCCCGCGAGCAGCCGCCGTTGAGCCCGCCTCACCCCGCTGCCCGAACCCAGCGGCGCGCCCTCGTGGGTCCCGGGCGCCGTCGGACACCCGCCCGCCACCGAGCTCCACGCGGCGCGCGACACCCGCGTGCACAGCAGCAGTTGACCCCGTCCGCACCGACCCGCCCACCACCCGCAACCTCCGCCGCACCCGCACCCCCAACGGCGTGAGCCGCGCCCGCCGTTGGGGCCGCAGTCGCTCGACTCCCGCCCGCAGCGCCTCGTACGGGCCCCCGGAAAACCGCCCCACGCACACCGCCAGCACCCCGATCAGTGCCGCCGCCACTCCGCCGCGCGCGCCCGCGTCCAGGCCCACCAGCAGGGCCGCGGCCGTCAGTGCGCCCAGGGCGCTGTCGGCGCCCAGGACGACCACCGCGGCGAACCACAACAACCCCCGGACGGGGTCGTAGGCCGAAGGGTCGAAGGCGCGCAGGCCCATGCCGAGCATGCCGCCGCCGAGGGCGGCCAGCGCGGCGCCCGCGACGAAGGCCAGGAGTTTCAGGGACGGGACCTGGACGCCCGCCGCCGACGCGCCCGCCTCGTGGTCGCGCATCGCGGCGAGGGCGCGGCCCGTGCGGCCCCGGCGCAGGGCGTGGGTCGCCAGCAACGCGCATGTCAGGAGGGCGAGTTCGAGGGTGTAGTAGGCGCGGTCGCCGTCGAAGCCGGACGGGCGGTCCAGTGACAGGCCCGACGTGGCGTACGGCTGGGCGAAGACGAAGCGGCTGACCCCGACGCCGACCGCGAAGGTCGCGAGGGCCAGGGACAGGCCGTGGCGGCCGATCGCCGGCCAGCCGGTGAGGAGGCCGAGGGGAGCGACCAGGAGGACGGCGACCGCGAGCGCGGCCAGTTCAGGGAGGCGGGGCAGGCCCGGGAAGCGGCCCGCCGCCAGCAGCGCGGTGAACAGGGCGCCGAGGCCCGCGTACGCCGCCTGCCCCAGCGAGAGCTGGCCGCCGCGCCCGGTGACCACCACCAGGGACAGCAACACCACGCCCAGCGCCGGGACTTGGACCGAGGTGTGCAGGTCCGAGCCCGCGAAGCCGAGGGGGAGCAGGAACAGCACCGCCGCCACGATCCAGGCGCCGGGAGGCGTCACGACGCGCGCGGAAGCCGTACGGGGGAGGGCGTCCCTCGCACCGACACCCGGCAGCACCAGCGCCGCGACCAACAGCGCGACCACGAACAGGTTCGCGCCCACCGCCTGCACCAACTGCCCACCCCAGCCGGACAGATGGACCCTCGTCAACTGGCTCTGCCCGACCCCGATCCCCAACGCCACCAGCACGGCGACCGGCAGACTCCGCATCCGCGCGGCCACCGCGACCGCCACCACCTCCATGACGAGCAGGGGCAGGCCGTACGGGTCCAGGCGCACGTAGGGGGCGAGGAGCACGCCCGTCAGGCCCGCCGTGAAGGACCCGAACGCCCAGCCCGCCGCCGCGACCCGGTCCGCGTCCACCCCGGCCAGCAGCGCGAGCTGCCGGTCGTCCACTACGGCCCGCAGCTCCCGCCCGAACCGCGTCCAGCGAATGACCGCCCCGACGCCCGCCGCGAGCACGAGCACCACCGCCAACTGCCCCCAGGGATCGGCCGACACCAGCTCCGGCGCGTCGTCCCGCGCCCCCTGCCCCCACACCAGCGCCGCTCCGCCGACCAGCAGCACGAACACCCCGATCGACGCGACCAGGCTCTGCGCCGGATCGCCGCCGAGGACCGACAGCGGCCGGAAGACGAACCGTTCCAGCGCGACCCCGATACCCGGCGCGAGGAACAGCAGCGTCACCGCCGCGCCCAGCCACAGCGGCCAGCCCCACCCCACCACGCACTGCCGCAGCGCGTACGCGCAGACCATCGCGACCGCGCCGTGCGCGAAGTTGAGGACGCCGGTCGCCCGGTACGTCACGATCAGGCCGATCCCGGTGAGCGCGGCGGCGCTGCCGACGGAGAGACCGGCGAGGGTGAGGTCGTAGGTCAGGGAGGACATCAGTCGTCGGCTTCGGCGGGCTCGCAGATCGGGCAGGGGCTCAACTCGCCGTTCGCCACCAGCTTCGAGTCCACCGGCACCGCCTCCGCCTTCCCGGCGACCAACGGGCAGTCCGCGCGGTGCCACAACGTGCCCCCGGGCACCATCAACAGGTCTCCGCTGACCGCCAGGGGCGCTGCGGAGGCCTCCGCCGACTCCTCGGCGTCGTCGGGTTCGGAGGCCACGAGAAGGGCGTACAGCTCCTCCACGCGCGCGGTGGCGAGGGCGCCGCGGCCGTGGGTGAGCAGGATCGCGGCGGCGACGATCAGCGCGGCGCCGGGGATCGTGCAGGAGGCCAGGTAGGGGAGCTGGCGCTCCGCGTAGCGCTCGCCGGAGACGCCGTACCAGCCGAGCACGCACAGCACCGCACCCGCGGCGAGCACGGCCCAGCCGGCCCACAGGACGGGACGCGCGGTCCGCGGTCGGGCTGTGCGCATTTACGGCTCCCACATGTCAGGTGTCTGTCCATGCCGGGCAATGGCTTGCACTATGCCTTCTGACACCCGACCTGAAAACACCGGGCGCGCACGGCCCGGACCGACACCCGGCGGTGAGCCAGATGGTTCTCGGGAGCGACCTCAGGCGAACGAACACAACGCGCGTGCGGGGCACGGTAGTTACGGCCGCCGCCCTCGTCCTCGTGCTCGGCCCGGCCCTGGCGGCGTGCAGCGACGACAGCGGGGGAGGCAGCAGCAGTACACCGCTGCCGACCCCGTCCGTGGAACGGACCACGAGCGCACCGGCGACCGCGCCCGCCGACCCGGCCGCCGCCACGGCCCAGATCAAGGCCAACTGGAAGAAGTTCTTCGACCCGGCCGGCTCCACCCAGGACAAACAGGCCGTCCTGGAGAACGGCGACAAGATGGGCCCGGTCCTGAAGGCCTTCAACGGCGACAAACGCGGCGGGCAGGTCCAGGCCGAGGTCACCAAGGTCGTGTTCACCAAGGCGGACAAGGCGACCGTGACCTACACGCTGACCCTCAACGGCGCCACCGCCCTGCCGGACGCCTCCGGGACCTCCGTCGAACAGGGCGGCACCTGGAAGGTGTCCGTCAACACCCTGTGCGCGCTGGTGGCGTTGAGCGGCGATGCCTCGTCGTCGCCCGGGTCGGGCTGCTGAGGCCGCTGCCGCGGTGCTGCTGCTCCTCCTCGGGGGCACGGCCTGCGGCAGCCGTCTCCCGGAGAGCGACTTCGAGCACGGCGACAGCCGTACGCCCGCGCCGAGCACCGGCACACCGATCCGGGTCGGCATCATCACCAGCGCCACCAGCCCGGTCGGCGGCGACACCTTCACCGGCCCCCGCGACGGCGCCCAGGCGTACTTCGACCGCGTCAACGCGCGCGGGGGCATCGCCGGGCGCCGGGTCGAGGTGCGACTGTGCGACGACGGCGGCAGCGGGGTCGGCGACAACGAGTGCGTGCGCCAACTGATCGACGAGGACAAGGTGGTCGCCCTGGTCGCCACCACCGCCCTCGACTACGCGGGCGCCTCCCGCGTCTCCCACGCGCGCGTGCCCGACATCGGCGGCCAGCCCATCGGCGCCGCCTACGACACCTGGCCGCACCTGTACGGCATCTACGGCAGCCTCGCGCCCCGCACGGGCACCCCGGGCTGGGACGGCAAGCTGTACGGCGGCACGGAGGTCTACCGCTACTTCAAGCGCGAGCGGGGCGCCCGTACCGCCGCCGTCGTGTCGTACAACCAGGCGGCGTCCGCCGCCTACGCCCGGCTCGTCGAGCAGGGGCTGAAGGCCGAGGGCTACAAGGTCGTGCCCGAGCAGGTCGACTTCGCGCTGCCCAACTTCCGCGCGGCCGCGGCCGATCTGAAGCAGCAGGGCGCCGACCTCGTCTTCGACGCCCTCGACACGCACGGGAATTCCCAGTTGTGTGCGGCGATGGACCAGGTCGGCGCGAATGTCGTCGCCAAGGTGACGAACGTACAGAATTGGACATCCACTGTCCCGGAGGACTACAAAAACTCCCCGCGCTGTCGTAACGCCCTGTGGGCGACCGGGTCCAGCCGGGACTTCGACGACGTGTCGCAGCCGGCCGTACGGGAGTTCCGGGACGCCACCAAGAGGCTGAAGACGCATTCCCAGTGGCAGTTGGAGGGCTGGGCGGCGGCGATGTGGTTCACGGACGCGGCGAAGGCGTGCGCGAAGACGAAAACGGGCGTCACGCGCGCGTGCGTCGACGGATTCATGAACCGGAGCGAGAACTACACCGCAGACGGCCTGCTGGTTCCCGTCGCATTCGAGCGGCTCGCGGAACCGCCGAGGACGCGCACGACCTGTCTGTCGGTCGCGCGGTGGCAGGACGGGAGGGGGTGGGTCCCGCAGGGGGACATGAACAGCACCTGTTTCGAGGTGCCCCAACTGCCGTACCGCCCTTGATCACTGCCCTACGGCCCTTGCCACAGACTGTGACCATGTTGGAGACCTCGGCACGACTCCTGCGGCTGCTCTCGCTGCTCCAGGCCCACCGCGAGTGGTCCGGCGCCGACCTGGCCGACCGGCTCGGGGTCACCCCGCGCACCGTGCGCAGGGACGTCGACCGGCTGCGCGAGCTGGGCTACCCCGTCAACGCGAGCCCCGGCACGGGCGGCGGCTATCAGCTGGGCGCGGGCGCCGAGTTGCCGCCGCTGCTGCTGGACGACGACGAGGCGGTGGCCGTGGCGGTCGGTCTGCGCACCGCCGCAGGGCAGGGCATCGAGGGCATCGGCGAGACCTCCGTACGCGCCCTCACCAAGCTGGAGCAGGTCCTGCCGAACCGGCTGCGCCGCCGGGTGGGCGCCCTGAACGCGTTCACCGTGCCGATGCTGCGCAACACCCTGCCGTCCGCCGTCGACCCCGCCGTGCTGACCGAGCTGGCCGCCCTGTGCCGGGACGCCGAGCGGCTGCGCTTCGACTACGAGAGCCATGACGGCGCCCCCACCCGCCGTACCGTCGAACCGCACCGCCTGGTGTGCACCGAGCGCCGCTGGTACCTGGTCGCCTGGGACCTGGACCGGGAGGACTGGCGCACCTTCCGCGTGGACCGCGTCATGCCCAGACCGCCGCACGGGCCGCGCTTCACCCCGCGCGAACCACCGGCCGAGGACCTCGCCGCGTACGTCTCGAAAGGGGTCTCCACGCGCGCGTACGCCTCGCAGGCCGTCGTCCGGCTGCTCGTGCCCCTGGAGCGGGCCGCCGAGCGGATCTCACCGTCCGCCGGGACGCTGGAGGCGGACGGGCCGGACGCCTGCCTGCTGCGGACCGGGGCGCCGAACCTCGATGTGATGGTGATCCATGTGGTGATGATGGGCTTCGAGTTCGAGGTCCTGGAACCGGCCGAGCTGACCGGGGCGATCAGGACGGCGCGGGACCGGCTGTCCCGTGCGCTGGACCGGGACGGCCGGGTGCCGCACGAAGATTCTGTGCCGGAACGGTGAAACTCTTATGCGGCGTCAGCTCCCGCCGTACGGCACGGAATCCGAATGGAATGGGGCACCCGGACGGTTCTCCCGGAACTTTCCGCCGGGCTATTCGACGGGCCGGACCGACAGGCGGGAATTACGTTCGAATGCCCGCGTAAGGCGTACGGAACCGCTCATACGTGTGAGGTAGGCAGAACAAAACACACGTCCTGATCCTGTGACAGAAGTGTGACCGGAGCGGGTCATGAAGAGCGGGAGAGCGGCTAGCGTGGCGGGCATGGCACCCATTCCGACTCCACCGGCTGAGCCCCAGGACAACCCCAACACCTACGTCGGCCTCGACGCGCCCGAGGCCGAGCGGCTCGCGCGGGAACAGGGGTGGTCGACCGTCCGGTCGCTGCCGCCAGGGGCGATCATCACGATGGAGTACCGCGCGGGTCGGCTCAACTTCGAGGTGAAGGACGGCACGGTGGCGCGCGCCTGGAAAGGCTGAACGCGCACGTCACGAAGGCCCCGGTTCCGCAGGAGGAACCGGGGCCTTCGTCATGCGGGGATGGGTTGTGCGTACCGGCCCCGCGGCTCGGTGGGTCAGGCGCCCGCCGCCGGACGGGCCGTCGCCGAGGTGGTGCCACGTGCCACCCGCTCCGGATGCGGCGGGCGGCGGCTGCCGATCGGGGTGACCGGGGTGCGCTCCGACCGGGTCGTGTGCGGGCTCGGCGCCAGATGGGCGGGAGGCCGCGCCGCACGGCTCGCGGTGACCGTCTCGCGGGCCGCCGGGACCTCGTCGCCCGAGGCGGAGGTGCGCGGCTTGAGCAGCACGGGCGCGGTGACCGGCGACGTCGGCACCGGGGCCGGCGCCGTACCGCCGCGGCGGGCGCGCCAGCGGTCGCGGTAGTCGAAGATGCGGGTCTCGGCCAGCGCGATCAGCGGCTCGCACCACGGGAGGGCGAGCAGCACCAGCAGACCGGCGGCCCAGCCGAGCAGGACGTCGCTCAGCCAGTGCGTACCGAGGTAGACCGTGGCGAGACCGACGCCGAGCGAGGTCACGGCGGACGCGGCGGACAACCAGCGGCGGGCCCTCGGTGTCGAGGCCAGATACGCCAGAATCCCCCAGGTCACGACCGCGTTGGCGGTGTGGCCGCTGGGAAATATATCGCCGCCGAGGCCCATCTCGTTCGAGCCGATGACGGTCGCGTAGTGCGGGCCGAGGCGGCCCATCCCGAGCTTGGCGGCGCCGACCGTGATGTTCAGCAGCAGCAGCAGGGTGCCCAGGGTCAGCAGCGGGCGCAGCGTGTGCTGCCGCCAGGAGCGCCAGCCCAGCCAGGCCGCGACCATCACCGCGGTGGGGCCGCGCTGGCCCAGCACCACGTAGTAGTCGACGAACCAGTGGATGCCGGCCCATTGCTGGTACGGCCGGAAGAACATGACCTGCCAGTCGAACCGGACCAGCCAGGAGGTGGTCACGACAAGCCACACGATCGCCAGATAGAAGGCCAGGGTCGCCGCGAACAGCACGACCCTGTGCCGGCTCATCTTCGGCACATCGATGTTGGCCGGCCGTTCCGGTTCCCGGTCCAGCCTCGCGAACACCCGGTCCAGACGGGTGAGGTTTCGTTCGGTACGCACTCAATCGACGTTACAGCGAGTGAGTGTGGATGCCCGTCGAATCAGCGGCTTTGTGATGACGATGTGATGTGGGAAAGCTCTCAGGGACAGGTTTATTTCCGAGGATTCCGCAATCCCTGATGCCTCCGTCCTTCAATTCCTTTGATCATGCCGGGTCCGAGTTTTATGGCACTTATGAATTAGTTCACCAAACGCTGGGGTGGAATTAGCCGGGTGCTCACCGGCCCCCGGAGTGGATCATGGTGGACCGGTGCCGTTCAGCCAGAACGCCCCGTACACGGCCGACGCCACCGCGACACCGCCCACCACCCATGCTGACCTGGACGTACGCAGCCGCGCCAGGGCGAGCGCGAGAGGGAACAACAGGGGGAATGCGGGCATCAACAGGCGCGGTTTCGAGCCGAAGTAGCTCGACGCGCACAGCGCGAGCGCGGTGACGACTCCGGTGAACACCAGGAGCGGCAGCGGCTGCCCCTGTCGGACCCCCACGACGTACAGCCAGACGACCAGCCCGACACCGACGATCAGCCCGACCCCGGCCAGGGCGGACGGGAACGAGGTGAACTTCTCGCCGACGAAACGGGCGAAGGCGGCGCCGCCGTCGAAACCGTTGCGCCAGCCCGCCTGCACGTCGAGATAGCCCAGCGGACCCTTGCCGGTGCGATGGCCCACCCACAGGACGTACCCGGCGGCGCCCAGGGGCGCGAGCACCAGACCGAGGGCGCACCGCCAGTTCCACGCGCCGGGCGCGAGCGCCGTGCTGCGGTCCCGCACGAAAGAAGTGACCGAAGGGATCACGGATGAGGTCACGCCTGCCGCCCACACCGCGGCGACCACGGCGAGCCCCACGGGCCGGGTCAGCCCCGCCAGCAGCGCCAGCGTGCCCGCCGTCAGCCAGCGGCCGGTCAACGCGCCGTACAGCGACCAGGCGGCGAGCGCCGTGAACAGCGACTCGCTGTACGCCATCGACTGCACGATCCCCACGGGGAGCACGGCCCACAGCAGCACGGCGCACACGCCCACCCTGCGGCCGTAGACATGCTCCGCGACCGCGAAGATCCCCCAGGCCGCCGCGAGCGACGCGAGCAGGCTCACCACCAGACCGCCGTCCGCGTACGACAGCGGGGAGACCGCGTGCATGAACCTTTCCAGCCAGGGCAGGAGCGGGAAGAAGGCGAGGTTCGAGTGGACGTCGCCGTTCGGGAGCCGCACCTCGTAGCCGTAACCGAGGTCGGCGACCCGCGTGTACCAGAGGGCGTCCCACCGCGCGGTCAGCAAGGTGTGGGCGCTCTTGCCGCGCGCCGCGCTCCACACCGCGAGCACCACCAGGCCCAGGGTGCGGACGGCGGCGTACCCGAGGAGGGCCGGGGCCGCCCGGCGCAGGGGTGCTTCAAGATCGGTCACGGGCTCGATTATCGACGGGGTGCGGAACCGGCAGGCCCGCCGGGGCGTGGTCCACAGGAGGGGGAGTGGTGTACGCCACACGTGTTGTCCGGAGAGTGTGAGAGGTCCGCCACGTGGCATTGGCGTGAACTCGCGTACTCTGACGGCTCACTCGCCTTCGTTGCGCGGGCCGGAGACACCGCTCCTCTCCGGCCGCAGTCACGGGGAGTCCCCACCCCGTGAGCCCGCCGAACGCGAGGGAACATCTGGGAGGTAGTACATGTCCGGGACGACCACGGCCGCCGCAGCGCTGCGCCGTCGGGCGGCCGGGGCCGGTGCCAACCGCTGGGTCGTCCTCGTCGTCCTCTGCGTGAGCCTGCTCCTCGTCGCGCTCGACGCCACCGTGCTCCATGTCGCGGTGCCCGCCGTCACCGAGGACCTCAAACCCGGCGCGATAGAGCTGCTCTGGATCGTCGACGTCTATCCGCTGGTCTGCGCCTCGCTCCTCATCCTCTTCGGCACGCTCGGCGACCGCGTCGGCCGCAGACGCATCCTGCTCCTCGGCTACGGCCTCTTCGGCATCGCCTCCGGCCTGGCCGCCTGCGCCCACTCCGCCCAGGTCCTGATCCTCGCGCGGGCGCTGCTCGGCGTCGGCGGCGCGATGATCATGCCCGCCACGCTGTCGATCCTCCGCCAGGTCTTCCCCGACCGGCGCGAGCGCGCGGTGGCGATCGGCGTGTGGAGCGCGGTGGCCGCGGTGGGCGCGGCGGTGGGACCCCTGCTCGGCGGATTCCTCCTCGAACACTTCTGGTGGGGCTCGGTCTTCCTGGTCAACATCCCCTTGATGCTGATCAGCCTGCCGATCGGTCGCCTCCTGCTCCCCGAGTCCCACGGCGACCGCAACGGCCCGTGGGACGTCGTCGGCGCGCTGATGGCCGCGGGCGGCCTCTTCGGAGTCGTGCTCGGCGTCAAGCGACTCGGCGGCGGAGAGCCCGTGGACAGCGCGTGGACGGTGGCCCCGCTGCTCGTGGGCGCGGTGCTGATGGTTCTCTTCGTACGACGGCAACGGCGCCGAACGCATCCGCTGGTGGACCTGGGCATGTTCCGCAGGCCGGCGTTCAGCACGTCCGTCGGCTGCATCGTGCTGGCGATGCTGGCCCTGGTGGGCCTCGAACTGATCGCGGCCCAGTACCTGCAACTGGTGCTGGGGTTGTCCCCCCTCCAGACGGGTCTACGACTCCTGCCGCTGACGTTCGCGGCGATGGCGGCCGGGCTGTTCGGGGCGCGGATGCTCCGGCGTTTCGGCCCGCGCCGGATGGTGTGCTTCGGCTTCTGCCTGACCGCGTTCTCGGTACTGACGCTCACCGCGATGGGCGGCCGGGACAACACCGGACTGCTGCTCTTCGGGTTCCTGCTGCTCGGGTTCGGCCTGGAGATGACGCTCTTCGGGGCGTACGAGTCGATGCTGAGCGAGGCTCCACCGGCCCAGGCGGGCGGCGCGGCGGCGATCGGCGAGACCTCCTACCAACTCGGCGCGGGGATCGGCATCGCGCTCCTCGGCAGCGTCATGAACGCGGCGTACGCGCCCGGGCTGCGGTCCGTGCCCGGGGTGCCGACCTCGGCGTCGGCATCGGCGAGCCATTCACTGGGCGAGGCGTACGACGTCGCGTCGCGTCTCGGTGGGGTTCGTGGTGCCGCCCTGCGTGACGCGGCACGGCACGCCTTCGTGCACGGGCTGCACGTCACGCTCCTCGTCAGCGCGGGCTTGCTGCTGCTGGGCGCGGTGATGGCGTTGCGCCTGCCCCGAGTCATGCAATGCGAGGCACCTTTGGCCAAGGTGCCCGCCCCACGCGAAGTCACACAGCCCCGCGTCTCCGCCTGAAAAACCTTCTCCCACCCACGCACCGCCCGTTTACGGACCTTGAAGAGGTGACCGTCTCCTGTGGGGGTGCCACGCCGTTGGCGGCTGCGGGCCGGGGGTGGGGAGGGGGAGCGAGCCGATGGCGGAGGTGGTGGTCATAGCCGCAGTCGCCGACGGCGCTCCGCCCCCGCGGCAGACGTTAACCCCTCGGACGCCCGTAAACGGGTGGGCGGGTGGGAGAAGGTCTGGGGTGTGGTGGACGTGCTCGACTCGTCGTCGTAACGTCGACCCCGTTGTCGTAACTAGCGGTGATAGTTTTTAGGTGCCGGAGGCTGTGTCATGAGCTCGTCCTCGAAGTTGCCCCCCTTCGACCCCGCCGACCCCCTCGGCATCGACGACCTGCTCGACCCCGAGGACCTCGCGATCCGCGACACCGTTCGCGCGTGGGCCGCCGACAAGGTGCTGCCGTACGTCGCCGAGTGGTACGAGCAGGGGGAGTTGCCCGGGATCCGGGAGCTCGCGCGGGAGTTGGGCGGGATCGGGGCGCTCGGGATGTCGCTCGACGGGTACGGGTGCGCCGGTGCCTCCGCGGTCCAATACGGGCTCGCCTGCCTGGAGTTGGAGGCCGCCGACTCGGGAATTCGGTCGCTGGTGTCCGTGCAGGGGTCCCTCGCCATGTACGCCATTCACCGCTTCGGCAGCGAGGAGCAGAAGCAGACCTGGCTGCCGCGCATGGCCTCCGGTGAGGTCATCGGCTGCTTCGGGCTGACCGAGCCCGACCACGGCTCCGACCCGGGCGCCATGCGGACGTACGCCAAGCGCGACGCGGGCGGCGACTGGATCCTCGACGGGCGGAAGATGTGGATCACCAACGGGTCCGTGGCCGGTGTCGCCGTCGTGTGGGCGCAGACCGACGACGGCATCCGGGGGTTTGTCGTACCCACCGACGTCCCCGGCTTCTCCGCGCCCGAGATCAAGCACAAGTGGTCACTGCGCGCGTCCGTCACCAGTGAACTCGTCCTCGACGACGTGCGGTTGCCGGCCGATGCCGTGCTGCCGGAGGTCGTCGGGCTGAAGGGGCCGCTGAGCTGTCTGTCGCACGCTCGTTACGGAATCGTGTGGGGTGCGATGGGCGCGGCGCGCGCTTCCTTCGAGTCCGCCGTCGAATACGCGAAGACGCGGGAGCAGTTCGGGCGGCCCATCGGCGGCTTCCAGCTCACCCAGGCCAAGCTCGCCGACATGGCGGTCGAACTGCACAAGGGGATTCTGCTCGCCCATCACCTGGGGCGGCGCATGGACGCCGGGCGCCTGCGTCCCGAGCAGGTCAGCTTCGGCAAGTTGAACAACGTACGGGAGGCCATCGAGATCTGCCGTACGGCACGGACGATCCTCGGTGCCAACGGGATCTCGCTGGAGTACCCGGTGATGCGGCACGCGACGAACCTGGAGTCGGTGCTCACCTACGAGGGCACCGTCGAGATGCACCAGCTCGTGCTGGGCAAGGCGCTCACCGGACTCGACGCCTTCCGGTAGACCGGTAGACCGGCGGCCCGAGGGGCAACCCTGCGGGAGGCAGGGCCGGTAAGCGGCCCTGCCTCAGCTCTGGTTGAAGAAACCGTCCTCGCGGCGCGCGACCGGGTCGCCGCTGACGATCTCCGTGTTGGCGGGGGTCAGCAGGAAGACACGGGTCGCGACCCGCTCGATCGTGCCGCGCAGGCCGAAGGTGAGGCCGGCCGCGAAGTCGACCACGCGCTTGGCGTCGGTCGCCTCCATCGCCGTGAGGTTCACGATCACCGGGACACCTTCCCGGAACAGCTCACCGATGGCGCGGGCGTCCCGGAAGCTGTCCGGGGTGACCGTGCCGATGCGCCGGCCCTTCACCTCGGCGACGTCCGAGGCCACCTTCACTCGCGGGTCCGTCACCCAGGCATCCCCGGGCTGCTCGGTCCCTTCGGAGTAGTCGTCGTCGTAGTAGCGCTCGTCATCGTTGTCGTCAACGAGCCCAAGCCAGGCACTCGCCTTGCGTACCGATCCCATGGACGCCTCCTCTCACAGCGGTCTTTATTGCTATCCGCATCCCTATGGTCATCCATGATGCGGATCGCGCGCCAAGTGGATAGACGCCGCGCGGGGGGTTTGTGACGCTACTGGTGCACAGCCAATACGTCGAGGGCCCCCGTGTATCAAGGGTGTTGCCGCATGCGGCTGCTGACTGAGAGTGAAATATGATTCTTCACGGCGTCCGGGTGATGGCTGGTGCGTACGGGTGAACGGAGTGGTCGATGCGATGCGACCGCTCAACGCCCACCGGGTGTCGTAGTGAACACCACGTCAGATGTCGTACACGCCACGGGGGATCGTCGTGTTCGGAATGGTCAGACCTTGCAGTCATCGGCTCGGGGAGAGCCTCAAGGCCCAGTGGATGGCGCACTTGTGCGGGTTGTGCCTCGCGCTGCGCGGTGACCACGGGCAGCTCGCGCGGGTGGTCACGAACTACGACGGGCTGCTGCTCTCGGTCCTGACGGAGGCTCAGGCCGAGCGCGAGCGCGAGGGCGGTGGCTGGCGGCGTACGGCCGGGCCCTGCCCGTTGCGCGGGATGCGGACCGCGTCCGTCGCCCAGGGCGAGGGGGCGCGCCTCGCGGCGGCCGTCTCGCTGGTGCTCGCCTCCGCCAAGGTGCGTGACCATGTCGCCGACGGGGACGGGCTGCTGGCCCGCAAGCCCGTGGCGCTGGCCGCGCGGCGGGTCGCCGGGAGCTGGGGGCGGGCCGGGGCGCGGACCGGCGCGAGTGTCGGGTTCGACGCCGGTGTCCTCGTCGAGGCCGTGGAGCGGCAGTTCGGCATCGAGGCCCTCGCCGGGCCCGGCACCCCGATCCTGACCGTCACCGAACCGACCGAGACCGCCACCGCGGCCGCCTTCGCGCACACCGCGCTCCTGGCCGGACGGCCCGGCAACGCCGTACCGCTCGCCGAGGCCGGGCGCCTCTTCGGCCGGCTCGCGCATCTCCTGGACGCCGTGGAGGACCGGGAGTCCGACGCGGCGACGGGCGCCTGGAACCCCCTCACCGCGACCGGCACCCCACTCGCAGAGGCCCGCCGCCTGGCCGACGACGCGCTGCACGGGATACGCCTCGCGCTGCGGGAGACGTCCTTCACGGACGGCAAGTTGGCGCATCTGCTCCTCGCGCACGAGCTCAGCCGCTCGGTCGACCGGGCCTTCGGCACGAAGTCTTGTGGACATGGACCCGAGGCCGCCTTCGGGCCGCCGCAGACCCCCTACCTGCCGGGCGATCCGCGCCACGACGGCAATCCCTACGGCGGGAATCCGCACGGCGGCAACCCCTTCGGCGGTGAGCCCCCGCGGCCCGACAAGCGCGGCTTCTGGGCCGGGTGCGCCGCCGCGCTCGGGCTGTGCTGCACCTGCAAGGTGTGCTGCGCCGACGAGTTCGAGGGGCCGTGGTCACGGCGGCGGCGCGAGGGGTGCTGCTCCAGCTGCGACTGCTCGTGCTGTGACGCCTGTGAATGCTGCGAGTGCTGTGAATGTCTCTCGTGCTGTGACTGCTGAGCGTGACGGTGACGGGCAGTCACCATCGTTGTATACAACCGTCTCGCGGGGTATTGCCGACCTGCGAGGCCGGGAGGCCGGTGTTTCGGCGCGGTAAAACAAAAACATGATCCGGTGACCGGTGTGCGGTGAGGGTCGTTGGGCGGGAGCAGAACCATTTCTGCCTCAGGTTCGACTCTTGATCAACTCGCCACCCACTTAAGGCACTTCAGTGGACGTCACAACAAAAGCGACCACCAGCATCCGCGCCAGGCTGCTGAGGATTCTGGTCCTCGCCCTCGCGGTCCTGCTCGCGCTGCTCGGTATCGCGGCCACCGAGCAGATCTCCGCCTATCGCAACGCCTCCGCGACAGCCGACAACGCCCGTCTGGAGATCACCCTCCAGGGACTCGTGCACGAACTCCAGAAGGAGCGCGGGCTCACCACCGGATACGTCGGCGGCGTACGGCAGTTCAGCGCCAAACTGCCCGCGCAGCGCAAGGCGACCGACGCCGCGCGCGAGCAGCTGGACGTGGCCCTGAAAGGGCGCGAGGACTCGGCCGCCGGTTCCGTGCGCGAGTCCCTCGGGCGGCTCGACGGCCTGGCCGGGATCCGCAAGGACGCCGACGACGGCACCGGCGTGGTGAAGGACACCTTCGACTACTTCACCACCACCATCACCGTCCTCGACCGGCTCGACCTCGGCCTCGGAGACGTCCACGACGGCACCCTGCGCGACGCCTACCAGGCGCTCCAAGTCCTCGGCAACGCGAAGGAGTTCACCGGCGAGGAGCGGGCCATCGTGCTCGGCTCGGTACGCGCCGGGAAGTTCCGCGGCGACGACTACGGCCGGTTCATGGAGATCCGCGCCGGACGCCTCGCCGCCCTCGACGCCTTCCCCCGGTCGGCCACCGCCGTGCAGGAACGGCGCCTGAACACCGCCCTGACCACGCCCGACGCCGAACGCACGCTGGCGTACGAGAGCAAGGCGGTGCACGGCACCGGGAAGCTGAAGTCGAGCGCGATTCCGCCCATGGCCTGGTGGGACTCGATGACCTCCACCATCAACGGGATGCGGAGCGTGCAGATCTCCCTCGGCGCCGATGTCGAGAACCGGGCCGCGCAGCTGGAGAGTTCGGCCCAGCGCGACCTGCTGCTGTTCCTGCTGCTCGCCCTCGGCACGGTCGCCGCGCTCGCCGCGCTGGCCCTCGACTGCGTACGGTCCGTCTCCTCGCCGCTGGTCGAACTCGCCCAACAGGCACGGGAGATGGCAGGGACCCGGCTGCCGCAGGCCGTGGCCGCCGTACAGGACGGCTCGTCCGGGGCGGCGCCGCAGCCGCCCGCAAGGCTCGTCGTCACCGACCGGGCCGGGGCCGAAGTCCGGGAGGTGGCCGAGGCGTTCGACCGGGTGCAGCGGTCCGCGTTCGATCTCGCCACCGAGCAGGCCGTGTTGCGGCGCAACGCCACCGACTCCCTGGTGAGCCTGGGCCGTCGCAACCAGAACCTGGTGCGCCGTCAGATCAGCTTCATCAACAAGCTGGAGCACGAGGACGCCGACCCCGCGACCCTCGCCAACCTCTTCGAACTCGACCACCTGGCCACCCGTATGCGCCGCAACGCCGAAAGCCTCCTCGTGCTCGCCGGAGAGTCCAGCCCGCGCCCCTGGTCGACCCCGCTGGCCGTCAACGACGTGCTGCGCGCGGCGCTTTCGGAGGTCGAGGAGTACCGCCGGGTCACCCTGCGCCGGATCGAGCCCGCGTTCGTCACCGGCTCCGTCGTCGTCGAAATCGCCCATCTGCTGGCCGAGTTGGTGGAGAACGCGCTGAGCTTCTCGCCGCCGGACTCCGACGTGGAGATCGAGGGACGGCGCACCAGCGCCGGCTATCTGGTCGCGATCGTCGACCACGGCTTCGGCATGGACAACCAGGCCATCGCCGAGGCCAACGTACGGCTCTCCGGCACCGCCAGCTTCATGGCCGAACCCACCCGGTTCCTGGGCCACTTCGTGGTCGGCGCGCTGGCCCGCAAGTGCGGTATCGAGGTGCGGCTCGGCGAGGCACCGGCGGCCGGTGTGGTCGCGCGGGTGCTGATCCCCGCCGCGCTGCTGACGGAGAAGGCGGCCGAGGCGAAGCCCTCGGTCCCGGCACCGAGGAAGGCGGAGACGGACATGGAGCCGGACACGAGGATGGGCACGAAGGTGGACGGCCCGAAGCCCGAACCGGCGGTCGCCCCGGTTGCCGCCAAGGGCGGTTCGTCCGCCGCTCGCACCCGCAACGGCCTGGTCAAGCGGCCCCAGCGGAGCGGTATCGCGGCCGCGGTGAGCGAGACCGACCGCACCGACCGGACGACCCCCACCGCACCGCCGAACCCGGAGCGGACCCCCGAACAGGTCTCCGGGATGCTCTCCACCCTGCGCAGCGCCCATATGCGGGGCGGGATCAGCGTCGAGAAGGAGAAGCAGCAGAACGCCGAGACGAACGAGGGTGCCGCCAAGTGACCGCCGTCGACATCCAGCACGACTCGCAGACCTTCAACTGGCTGCTCGCCAACTTCGTCAAGAGCACCGACGGCGTACGGGACGCGGTCGCCGTCTCCTCCGACGGGCTGCTGATCGCCGTGTCGGACGGGCTCGGGCGCACCGAGGCCGACCATCTCGCCGCGATCGTCTCGGGGTTGAGCAGCCTGGCCCGCAGCGCGTCCAAGCGGTACAGCTTCGACGGGGTCAAACTCATCATGATCGAGATGGGCCGGGGTTTCCTGCTCGTCTCGGCGATCCGGGACGGCAGCTGTCTCGGTGTCCTCGCCGACAGCAGCGGTGAACTGGGCCTCGTCGGCTACGAGATGGCGGTGCTCGCGGAGCGGGCGGGTGATCTGCTCACCCCGACGCTCATCGCCGATCTACGGCAGGCGTTGCCACGGTGAACGGTGAACAGTCCAGGGACGTAGAACCTGACGAGGACGCGACGTTCGTCCGGCCGTTCATCATCACCGGCGGCCGGTCCGAGCCCCTCCAGGCCGATCTGCGCCTGGAGACGCTGGTCGTCGCCGTCGGCGTGCCGGATCCGTCGCTCGCTTTCGAGCGGCGCCACATCGTCGCGGTGTGCGAGCGGCCGACGACCGTCGCCGAGGTGGCACACCGGGTCGGGGTGCCGCTCGGAGTGGCGAAGGTGCTGATCTCCGACCTCGTCGTCGCCGGGCAACTCGCCTGCCGGCAACCCGCGGAGCTGCCGCTCCCGATGCTCGAAAGGATCAGGGACCATGTCCGGGCGCTCTGACAAGATCGTGCCGCTGGCCGTGAAGATCGTGGTCAGCGGCGGCCTCGGGGTCGGCAAGACCACGTTCATCGGGGCCATTTCGGAGATCGAACCCCTCGACACCGAGGCGGCGATGACCCAAGTCTCCGTGGGCGTCGACTCGTTGGTGGGGGTCGAGGCGAAGACCACCACGACCGTCGCCCTCGACTTCGGGCGGATCACGCTCGATCCGACGATGACGCTGTATCTGTTCGGGACGCCCGGACAGGACCGGTTCTCGTTCCTCTGGGACGACCTGGTGGAGGGCGCGCTCGGCACGGTGGTCCTCATGGACACCCGGCGGATCGAGGACTGCTTCCCGGCGGTCGACTACTTCGAGTCGCAGGGCGCGCCGTTCGTCCTCGCCGTGAACCGCTTCGACGGCGCCGACCGGTTCGACGTGGAGGAGGTCCGGGAAGCGCTCGGGCTGAGCCCGGACGTACCCGTGCTGGAGTGCGACGCGCGGAACCGCGACTCCGTACGCGATGTGCTCGGCGCGCTGATGGACCGGGTGATCGGGGTCCGGGCGACACCGCGACGGCGTACGGCCGCGCTGACCCGGTAGGCGGGGTGGAGGAAATGCGGACGGAACCCGAGGGGAGGGGTGCGTGTGAAGGCGGAACGGGTGGAGCGGGAGAACACGTGAGGCGCACGGTCGGAGCGGGATTCCGGCGACCGGGACGCGCAGTGGGTCAGCTCAACAGGAAGAGGACCACACTCGACCGAGGTCGATGTGGGAGCGCTTGACCAGCCACTGCTGCCGATTCATGGAGTAAGTGGAACAGGCATCCGGTGGGGCGTCAACCAAGATGAGACGTACTGCTCACAGTGTGGACTTCCTTGACAGCGAGGGGAAACGGCGCCGTACAGTCGGATAACGGCCCTGCTGAGGGGCTCGGCCGTACGGTGCCGTAAGGCGCCCTGTGTGAAGGCATTCGCCCGTGTTGCTCACGTCACGGAGTCTTCGCATGCCTTCCGACCTTCCCAC
Source organism: Streptomyces sp. NPDC002276 (assembly GCF_053891435.1). Classification (NCBI taxonomy): domain Bacteria; kingdom Bacillati; phylum Actinomycetota; class Actinomycetes; order Kitasatosporales; family Streptomycetaceae; genus Streptomyces; species Streptomyces sp. NPDC002276. The sequence goes on from NZ_JBSFCQ010000029.1 coordinate 63,723, forward strand.
CCCCATATCCGCCGCCCCGGGGACCAGGCCCTCACTCGTGATCGTCGGGGCCGGGCCGCGGGGGACCGGCCTCATCGAGCGCATCGCCGCCAGCGCGCCCGAGCTGTACGCCGGGCCGGGCACAGAGGGTGCCGGGGGCTTCGACATCCACCTCGTCGATCCTCATCAGCCGGGCGCCGGACGCATCTGGCGCGCGGCCCAGTCGCCGCTGCTGTGGATGAACTCGCACGCCGAGGACGTCACCATGTTCACCGACGAGACGGTGGTCATGGAAGGGCCGGTACGCCCCGGCCCCACGCTGCACGAATGGGCGGAGATCGAGGGCTCCACCTTCGCCGACCGGCAGCTCCAGGGCGCCTATCTGCGCTGGGTGCACGAGGAGGCCGTGGCCGCGCTGCCGCCGGGCGTCACCGTCCACCACCACCCGCAGCGCGCCCTCCGGGTGAGCGGCCCGCGGGAGGGACGCCAGCAGGTGTGGCTCGAAGGCCGCGCGCGCCCGCTCCTCGCCGACCTCGTCGTCCTCGCGATCGGCCACCTCGACGCCGAACTCGACTACGAACAGCGCGAGTTGGCGGCCTACGCCCGCGCCCACGACCTGGTCCACCTGCCGCCCGACTTCACCGCCGACAGCGACCTGACCTCGCTCGCGCCCGGCGAACCCGCCATCGTCCGCGGCTTCGGACTCGCCTTCGTCGACCTGATGGTGCTGCTCACCGAGGGACGGGGCGGACGTCACGACGGCGACACCTATGTCCCCTCGGGGCAGGAGCCGGTGCTGTACGTCGGCTCGCGGCGCGGAGTGCCGTACCACTCGAAGATCGGCTACGAGTGGACCGGTGAACGGCCGCCGCTGCCACGGTTCTTCGGGCCCGCCGAGGTCGACGCGATCCTCGCCCGGCCCGAGGGCTTCGACTTCAGGCGGGACGTATGGCCGCTGATCGAGAAGGAGTTGGGGTTCGCGCACTACCACCGGCTGTTCGGTGTGCAGCCCGAGCGGACGACGATCGCCTGGACCGACTTCGAGGAGAAGTACGCGGCCGGGGAAGCGGCGGAACGCGAGGCCCTCGTGGCGTCCGCCGTGCCCGACCCCGCCGACCGGCTCGACCTCGCGGCGCTCGACCGCCCGCTGGACGGGGTGCGGTATCCCTCGCGGGAGGCGTTCCAGGAGGGCCTGCGGACGTATGTCGAGGCAGATCTGACGCGCCGTCACGATCCGTCCAACAGCCCGGACTTGTCCGTCTTCCTCGGACTGCTCTCCGTCTACGTGCAGTTGATCCGGCTCGGTGACATCGGACCCTGGTGGCACGGCTTCTTCAGCTACCTCGCCTCCGGGCCGCCCGGACCCCGGCTTCGCCAACTGCTCGCGCTGTCCCGGGCCGGCATCGTGCGGTTCGTCGGCGCGGACATGGCCGTGACCGCCGAGGACGGGGTGTTCCGGGCGTCCAGCCCGACCGTCCCCGGCGCCACCGTCGAGGCACGGGCGCTCGTCGAGGCCCGGCTGCCCGAGCCCACCGTCGGACGCGCCCTCGACCCGCTGCTGCGCCAACTGCACGCCGACGGAGCCGTGGAGACCCCGGAGGGACTGCTGCGGGTGGACCGCACCGACGGCCGGATCCTCGACGCGGCCGGACGCCCGCACCCCCGGCGCTTCGCGCTCGGCCCCTACACCGACGTCCGGGCCCCGGGCGCCTTCACCCGACCGCGCACCGGCGGCCCCGCCTTCCGGCAGAACGACGCCACCGCACGGGCCGTACTGGCCTTTCTCCGGGACCTCGCGTGTCGGGCCGCCGCGTGACCCCCAGCCGATCGGTGAAGTCCCGTACTTCACCGAGGACTTGGCCCTCTCCGAGGCGCTCCCGAACGACAGGAAGGCTTTCCTCCCATGACCTCCTCGCACGGCCGGGGCCTGCATCTGGCCGCCGCCGTCGACCAGCGGTCGGCTTATGACGCCGGTTCCTACGTCGAGTTGGCGCGGCTCGCCGAGAGCGGCGGACTCGACTTCGTGACGCTCGACGACACCTTCGCGCGCCCCGGCCCCGACGCCCTCGCCGTCCTGTCCCGCGTCGCCCCGGCCACCCGCCGGATCGGCCTGGTGCCCACCGTGACCACCACCCACACCGAGCCCTTCCACGTCCAGGCGGCGGTCGCGACCCTCGACTGGGTCAGCCGGGGCCGGGCCGGCTGGCGGATCGACGTGTCGACCACCGAGGGCGAGGCCCGGCTCTTCGGCCGCCGCCATGCCGCGCCCGCCGACGCGCTGTGGCAGGAGGCGGGCGAAGTCGCCGAGGTGGCCGCCGAGTTGTGGGACAGCTGGGAGGACGACGCCGAGATCCGGGACGCCACCACCGGCCGCTTCGTCGACCGCGACAAGCTGCACCACGTCGACTTCCAGGGCTCCGGGTTCTCCGTCAAGGGCCCCTCGATCGTGCCCAGACCCCCGCAGGGCCACCCCGTCCGCGTGGTCGACGCCACCGAGGGCCAGGCCCGGCGGACGGCCGCCCGGTACGCCGACGTGGCCCTCGTCCGCGCGGCGAGTTCCGCGCAGGCCGGGGCCGTACGGGCCGAACTGCGGGCGTCCGCCGAGAAGTTCGGGCGCGATCCCGACACCCTGCGAGTCCTGGTGAGTCTGGTCGTCGACCTCGGCGACGGCGAGCACGCGGCCGAACCGTGCCACGGCGGAGGAGGCCCCCGGCAGACCGCGCACGGCCCGCTGTACCGGGGCGGCCCGGTCGACCTCGCCGAACTGATCGCGGCCTGGCACGGCGACCGTACCGTCGACGGCTTCCACCTCACGCCCGTCGAACCCCGCCGCGACCTGGAACGGCTCGTCAACGGCACGGTCGCGCTGCTCCAACACCGGGGCCTGTTCCGCACGTTCTACCCGGGCAGCACGCTCCGCGAGCACCTGGGCCTGGCCCGGCCCGCCAACCAGTACGCCGTGACCGGGGGAGCGTCATGACCGTGCAGCCCCGTAAACAGATCCATCTGGCGGCGCACTTCCCCGGCGTCAACAGCACGACCGTGTGGGCCGATCCGCGGTCGAAGTCCCAGATCGCTTTCTCCTCCTTCGAGCACCTGGCCCGCACCGCCGAACGCGGACTCTTCGACTTCTTCTTCCTCGCCGAGGGCCTGCGGCTGCGCGAACACAAGGGCCGTATCCACGACTTGGACGTGGTGGGACGCCCGGAATCCCTCACCGTCCTGAACGCGCTCGCCGCCGTCACCGAGCGGATCGGTCTCGCCGCCACGGTCAACGCCACCTTCAACGAACCGTACGAACTCGCCCGCAGACTCGCCACGTTGGACCATCTCAGCGGCGGCCGGGCGGCCTGGAACGTGGTGACCTCCTCCGACGCCTTCACCGGCGAGAACTTCCGCCGCGGGGCATACCTGGACCGCGCGGACCGCTACACGCGGGCGGCCGAATTCGTAGAGGTGGCAAGGGAGTTGTGGGACTCCTGGACCCCCGACGGACTCTCCCGCCCCTTCGCCCACAAGGGTCAACACTTCGACATCGCGGGCGAGTTCACCGTGCCACGCTCACCGCAGGGCCACCCGGTCGTCATCCAGGCCGGGGACTCGGGGGAGGGGAGGGAGTTCGCGGCCCGCTCGGCCGACGTCATCTTCACGCGGCACGGGACACTGGAGGACGGCCGCGCCTTCTACGCCGACGTGAAGGGACGCCTCGCCAAGTACGGCCGTAGCGCCGACGACCTCAAGATCATGCCCGGTGTCACCGTCGTCCTCGGCGACACGGCGGCCGAGGCGCAGGAGCGGGCCGCCGAGATCCGCCGGCAGCAGGTCTCCCCGCAGAACGCGATCCTCGCCGTGGAGCAGGTCTGGGGCACGGACCTCTCCTCCTACGACCCGGACGGCCCGTTCCCCGACTTCGACCCGGTGCCCGACCCCGCGCTCACCCAGGGGCGGACCCGGCGCGGCGACAGCACCGAGACGGCCGAGAAGTGGCGGGCGCTGTCACGGCAGAAGGGCCTGTCCATCCGGCAGGCCGTGATCGAGGCGAGCGGCCGGCAGTCCTTCATCGGCACCCCGGAGGCGGTCGCCGTCGAACTGGAGACCTTCGTACGGCAGGACGCCGCCGACGGCTTCATCCTGGTGCCGCATCTCACCCCGGGCGGGCTCGACGAGTTCGTGGACCGGGTGGTGCCGCTGCTCCAGGAACGCGGCGCGTTCCGCACGGAATACCGGGGCGCCACCCTGCGCTCACACCTCGGGCTCGCCGAGCCGGGAGGGAAGGGCTGATCGGGATGCCTTCGGACGCGGTGGCCGAGTGGAAGCGGTGGCACGAGCGCCGCGTCGAGTCGGTGTCCGCGCCCTACGGCCCGCTCGCCCTGACCGGCACGCACTGGCTGGAGGACCATCCGGACGGGCGCCTTCCGGGCATCCCCGGGGTGTGGCTCCTCGACGGCGACGCGGTCGTCCTCGGCGCACCGGAGGACGAACGGACCGGACTGACCCTCGACGGGGAACTCTTCACCGGCCCGGTCCGTCTCGGCGCCGACACCGGCCCGGTGGCCGCGGCCCGCGTCGGCCTCGGCGAGCACCGGCTGGTCGTCCTGATCCGCGAGGGCGGTTGGTGCGTGCGCGACTACGACCCCGACTCGGCGGCCCGCCGCGTGTTCCGGGGCATCGAGGCCACGCCCCACGATCCGCGCTTCTCGGTGCCGGGGCGCTTCACGCCGTACGACACCCGGCGCCTCGTGCGCGTGGACGCGGCGGACGGTGTCCGGCGCGGGCTCGGGCTCTCGGGTGAACTCGCCTTCAGGCTCGACGGGTTGGAGGTGACGCTCCAGGTCGCGGTGCAGGACGACGGCAGGTTGTGGGCGGTGTTCGCCGACTCCACGAGCGGGCACGGCAGTTACCGGTTCCGGTTCCTGTATCCCGACGCGCCCGATGCCGAGGGGCGCACGACGGTCGACCTCAACCGGGCGGTGCTCCCGCCGTGCGCGTTCGCCGACCATTTCATCTGCCCTTTCCCGCCGCCGGGGAATACGCTGGGCGTCGCGATCGAGGCGGGGGAGCGCACCCTTCGGTAGACGGGGCATCGGCCCTGGTGGGCCGGGATGTGGCTGCCAGCGGCGGGGTGATCAACTCGCGTAGATCGTGGGCCAGTTGAAGGCTGTACGGCCGAAAGGCGCCCTTGCGCCCGTCGGTCACGCAGCCGAATACTCCCCCACAGCGCTTGTCAGGGACACGGCTTGTTCGAAAACCGGACACCCGCCCCCGACTGCGCCTCACGGGCCCCGACCCCACGCGGGCCCCCGAATTCCCCTAGGAGGGAACGAAACGTGAGGATCAAGCGCACCACCCCGCGCAGCGGAATCGCGAGACGGACCGGGCTGATCGCCGTGGCCACCGGATTCGTCGCCGCTGCGGCGTTCGCCGTCCCCACCGCGAACGCGAGCGAAGCCCAGACGTTCAGCGCGACCCAGCTCTCCGCGGCCAACTCGTCCGTGCTGAAGGCCGATGTCCCAGGCACCGCCTGGGCGGTCGACGCCAAGACGAACCGTGTCGTCGTCACCGTCGACAGCACGGTCTCCCAGGCCGAGATCGCGAAGATCAAGTCGCAGGCGGGCAGCGCCGCGGGCGCGCTCACCATCAAGCACACGGCCGGTCAGTTCAAGAAGCTGATCACCGGTGGTGACGCCATCTACGGCGGCGCCTACCGCTGCTCGCTCGGCTTCAACGTGCACAGCGGGAGCACGTACTACTTCCTGACCGCCGGCCACTGCGGTGAGGTCGCCTCCACCTGGTACTCCAACTCGGGGCACACCACGACGCTGGGCACGAACGTCGGCTACAGCTTCCCGACCAACGACTTCGCGCTGGTCAGGTACACCAACACGGCGATCGCCCACCCGAGCGCGGTAGGCACGCAGACCATCTCCAGCGCGGCCACCCCGGCCGTGGGCACCACCGTCTACCGGCGCGGCTCCACCACCGGCACGCACAGCGGCCGGGTCACCGCCCTGAACGCCACCGTCAACTACGGCAGCGGCGACATCGTGTACCAGATGATCCAGACCACCGTCTGCGCCGAAGGCGGCGACAGCGGCGGCCCGCTGTACTCCGGCACCGTGGCCTACGGTCTGACCTCGGGCGGCAGCGGCGACTGCACCTCCGGCGGCACGACCTTCTTCCAGCCGGTCACCGAGGCACTGAGCTACTACGGCGTGAGCGTCGGCTGACGTCCACCCGCGGCACCTCCGCTCCGGACCGCGGCCGGTAGCGGGTGAGCCCCCGTACGCAACTGGCGTGCGGGGGCTCGCTCTTGTGCGTCGCCTGGAGTTACCGTCGTCGTATCGGAGAAGGCACCTGATGCGCCACGTCGGACCCTGGGGGGCCGTGATGGTCGAGGAGCTGGTGACGGCGGGAGTGACACTCGCGTCCGTCGGAGTGGTGTACGCGATGGCCGCCGCGCGGGTCGTCAAACAGTACGAGCGGGGCGTGGTGTTCCGGCTCGGCAGGCTCAGGCCCGAAGTGCGCGGGGCCGGCTTCACGATGGTCGTCCCGTTCGTGGACAAGCTCCGCAAGGTCAACATGCAGATCGTCACGATGCCCGTCCCCGCGCAGGAGGGCATCACCCGCGACAACGTGACCGTGCGCGTGGACGCGGTCGTCTACTTCAAGGTCGTCGACGCGGCGGACGCGTTGGTGCAGGTCGAGGACTACCGCTTCGCCGTCTCCCAGATGGCCCAGACGTCACTGCGCTCGATCATCGGCAAGAGCGACCTGGACGACCTGCTCTCCAACCGCGAAAAGCTCAACCAGGGACTGGAGTTGATGATCGACAGCCCCTCCATCGGCTGGGGCGTGCAGATCGACCGCGTCGAGATCAAGGACGTCTCCCTCCCCGAGACCATGAAACGCTCGATGGCCCGCCAGGCCGAGGCCGACCGCGAGCGCCGGGCCCGGATCATCAACGCCGACGCCGAGTTGCAGGCCTCCAAGAAACTCGCCGAGGCCGCCGAGCAGATGTCCGAGCAGCCCGCCGCCCTCCAACTCCGGCTCCTGCAAACGGTGGTCGCGGTAGCGGCCGAGAAGAACTCGACCCTCGTCCTCCCCTTCCCGGTGGAACTGCTGCGCTTCCTGGAACGAGCGGCCCCGGCCCCACCCGCGGCGCCCGTGGCACCGGTTGCCCCTGTGGCACCTGTGGCACCGCAACCGGTGCAGGAGCAACTCCCGCCCGCCGCGCCCCACTCGGATCCGGAACCCGAGGGATCGATTTCCGGACGGGACTAGTCCTCACCGGCTGATGGCCGCCGCTCGCGCGCGGTGTTTGCAGTGCGAACGGCCTGGGGTGACAGTGAACAGTCAAAGCGATGAGGGCGTACGGCCGCGCCCCGCGCGCGACCTGAAGTCGACCTTGTGCGCCCCCTGTGAGGTTGGGAAGAGTGGGTGCCCGTCAACCTACCTTTCGGTCCAACGGGCCCTCTGACCTGCCGGACCGACCCCCCCACAGGAGGACGAGAGTTGAAGCACCGACGCATATCCGGGCGACGGGCGACCGTGGCGGGCGCGGGCATAGCCGCGCTGGTCGTCGCGGGAGTCACCTTGCAGAGTGCGAACGCCAGCGAGACATCGAAGCCGGCCGCACTCCGCACCCTCTCGGCCCCGGCGGCCGGAAAGCTCGCCTCGACGCTCGGCGAGCACCTCGGCACCGACGCGGCCGGCACGTTCTACGACGCGAAGACCAAGAGCCTCGTGGTCAACGTGCTCGACCGGGCCGCCGCCGACACCGTCGAGGCGGCGGGCGCCAAGGCGAGAATCGTCGAGCACTCCCTCGCCGAACTGACCGGCGCCCGTACGACCTTGAAGCAGGACGCCACCATCCCCGGCACCTCATGGGCGACCGACCCCACCACCAACAAGGTCGTCGTCACCGCCGACCGCACGGTTTCCGGCGCGGAGTGGGCCAAACTCACCAAGGTCGTCGACGGACTCGGCAGCAAGGCCGAACTCCGGCGCACCGCAGGGGAGTTCAAGACCTTCATCGCGGGCGGCGACGCCATCACCGGCTCGGGCGGCCGCTGTTCGCTCGGCTTCAACGTGGTCAAGGGCGGCGCGCCCTACTTCATCACCGCCGGGCACTGCACCGAGGCCATCTCCACCTGGACCGACGCCGGCGGGAACCAGATCGGCACGAACGAGCAATCAAGCTTCCCGGGCAACGACTTCGGCCTGGTCAAGTACACCTCGGACGTCGCCCACCCGAGCGCGGTCGACCTCCACAACGGCTCCTCGCAGCCCATCACCCACGCCGCCGACGCCACCGTCGGCGAGAAGGTGACCCGCAGCGGCTCGACGACCCAGGTGCACACCGGCACGGTCACCGGCCTGGACGCCACCGTGAACTACGGCAACGGCGACATCGTCAACGGCCTCATCCAGACCGACGTCTGCGCCGAGCCCGGCGACAGCGGCGGCTCCCTCTTCGACGGCGACGCGGCGATCGGCCTCACCTCGGGCGGCAGCGGCGACTGCGCCTCGGGCGGCGAGACCTTCTTCCAGCCGGTCACCGAGGCACTGTCGACGTTCGGGGCGCGGATCGGCTGAGTCGTCGTAGGACGCCGTTCGCACTATGTCGTGAAGTCCTGCTCCTGGGCGCGAGGGGGTGGGGCTTCATGGTGTCAACTGGCGCCGCTCGACGACGTCTTCGCCTTCGAACTCATTCGGGAGACGCGCTCGGGAGCGGTGACACCAACCTTTCCACCGCTTTGTCGAGCAGGGCAGCCCCGGCCGCCCACCGGTTCCCGCGTTCGGCACCCTCGACCTGCGCCGCCTTGAGATCGGACCGGAGCGCGGCCACCGCGCGCGCGATGCTCTCACCACCAGGTCCACCACCGTAGGCGGAGGCCCGCACGACAGCCGTCGGCTCCAGCCAGTCGTCCGCCTCGCCCACAGCCCGCGGACCGCTGCCCGCGGGTTCCGCCCCGGAGTGATGTGGCGTCAGGCGGGCGATCTCCGGAACGTCGCGGGCGGCCTCCGCGAGGGACCGCGACGTATCGAGGGCGCGCAGCACCGTCCTGCCCACCAAATGGTGCGCGCTACGGAACGGCATCCCCGCGGCGACCAGCCGCTCGGCCAGGTACGTGGCCGGAGTGAACCCGTCGACGGCCCGCCGCAGCATGCGCTCGGCATCCGGCGTGGCGCCCCGCACGACGAGACGCAGCAGCGTCACGGCGTCCGTCGTGTTCCCCAGACCGGGCCACGTGTGCCGCAGAGCCTCGGTGCCCACCGCGATGGCGTTGGTGTACGTCGCCGTGGCCATCGAGGAGGCGGCAGCCGTGAACGCGCCGAAGCTCGCCGTCGCCCGCCCCTGGATGTGCTCCAGGAGGAACGGGTTCCGCTTCTGCGGCATCATCGAGCTGGAGCCCACGAGGTCGTCGGCGAGGTGCACGAGGGCGGCCTCCTCCGACGTCCAGGCCGTGAAGTCCCGCGCGGTGCGAGCGACCGAGACGCCCAGAGCACTGGCCGCCCCCAGCAGCCTGAGCGCGAAATCCCGGGAGGCCACCGCGTCCACCGAGTTGGGGGCCGGTGCCGTGAACCCGAGGAGGACGGTCGTACGCTCCGGGTCGATGGCCACGGACGTACCGCCGACCGCGCCGGCGCCCAGCGGGTTGACATCGAGTTCCCGTCCGGCGTGCAGCAGGTCCGCCAGCGCACGGATCACGGAACAGCCCACTCCGACCAGGTAGTGGCCGTATGTGATGGGGACCGCCGGCTGCCCGTGGGTGTACGCGGGCATGACGACGGACCGGTGCTCCTCGGCCTGGTCCAGGAGGGCGGTGGCGAGGGCCGCCGTAGCCTCCACGAGGCGCATGAAGTGCCGCCGTCCCCGCAGCCGGGCCGTCGTCGCGTTGAGGTCGTTGCGGGACCGGCCGGTGTGCATCACGCCGCCGATCTCCTCGCCGAGCCGCTCCGTCAGCGTGCCCTCGTAGGCGAGATAGACGCCCCGGGGCATGGGTCTGGCCCGTACCGGCGCGAAGTCCGAGCGGCGCAGATCGTCGATCGCGCGCAGCAGCGCGGCTGCGTGCGCGGGGTTCACGATGCCGCGCTCGGCGAGCATCACCAGATGGGCGCGGTCGACCTCGCTGATGAGGCGGAGTTCCTCACCGAGCCCGTCCGCCGTGCGGTCGGCCGGCAGATACTGGTCGTAGACGATCGCGTGCGCCTCGTCGTTCAGCCCGGTGCTCAGCCTTCCGGTGTTCACGCCGGGGTCGGCCGCGGCGGCTGCCGTACCCGTGGTGTGCCGGGTGTTCATGCGGGCACCTCCTCGGTCGTCGGGCGCAGTGCGCCTGCCAGTTCGCGCAGCGCGCTCTCGGCGGCCGGGCCGGAGAGCGCCGCGTCGTCGGCCGTGGCGATGACGTGTCCGAGCCGGCCCCGGAAGTCGCGGGCGGGTTCCACGGGTTGGCCGGGAGCCCGGTAGAGCACGGCCGTCTCCGTGTGCGGCACGGCACGGGCCGCGGCGAGCGCCCGCTCGGTCCCGATACGGTCGTCGAGGAATCCCGGGCGGTCCGCGGTGAGGAAACGGATGGCCGCGGTCCGTGGGACGGCCCGCGGTGCCAAGGCCGGGTCCGCACCGACGGCCGCGCAGACCTGGCCGTCCACCAGGTCGATGCCGAGGACGTGCCGGACCAGCTCCGGGATCATGCCGCCGGCCAGCCGGGGATTGACCTCGACGACGCGGACGTCGCCGCCTTCCATGCGCAGCTCGACATGTGCGGCGCCCCAGCCGAGTCCCAGTGCCTTCACCGCGCGCACGGCCTGCTCACGCAGAGCGGCCGCGTCGACCTCCGGCAGCGCGGCCGGAACGTCATGGCCCAGCTCGACGAAGTCCGGCAGCGGGCCCAGCCGCTTCGCGACGACGACCACCGCCGTGTGCCCGAACACCTCCACCGAGTACTCGTCACCGCGCAGGTACTCCTCGACGAGTACGTACCGCGGCACCGCGACGCCCCGCTCGTTCGTCGTCGCGGCCGTCAGCCCGGCGGCGTGGGCGGCGACCTCGTCCCCGTCCGCACACAGCCGTACCCCGAGGCTCCCGGAACCCTGGACCGGTTTCAGCACGACGGGACAGCCGATCCGCTCGGCGGCGGCCCGCGCCTCGTCCGCACCGCCGACCCGCTCGTGTGCGGGGACGGCCACGCCCCCTTCGCTCAGGAGTCGCCGCTGCCGTGCCTTGTCGCGGCAGTCGCGCACCGCGTCGACGTCCGGTCCGGGCAGGTCGAGGGCGCGCGCCGTCGCGGCGGCCACGGCCACGTAGTACTCCGAACTGGAGGTGACCCCCGCTATCGGCCCGTCCGCCCGCAGCCGCCGCGCGGCGGCGAGGACCGCGTGTTCGTCCGAGGTGTCGACGACGACGGCGCGCACGTCGTCCTCGGCCACGTACAGGTAGCGCCCGGGATCCGCGCACAGCATGACGGGCCGGATCCCCCGGCTCCTGGCCCGCCGGGCGAACTGCCGCCCCGTTCCCGTCGTGTTGCTCTCGACCAGTAGCAGCATGGGCTGAGTCACGCGATGCTCCCCTGCGTCTCCAGGCCGGTGAAGGCGCCCACATCTTCGTACGTACGGCGGTTCCACAGGAACCTGGACCAGCTCCCGCCGTCCTCGCCGGGCCGCTCCACGAGCCGCGGCCCCGCGGTGGCCGGCGGCGTGGACCGGACATCCTGTTCACGCAGCCAGGCGTCGTTGTAGACGGTGGACTGATAGCGGTACCCCTCGTCCGGGAGCACCATCAGCACCTTGTCGTCCGGATTCAGCCGCGCCCACCACGAGGCGACCAGGAAGGAGGCGCCGCTGGTCGGACCCATGAACAGGCCGTGACGCCGGTAGAGCTCACGGGTGGCCTGGAAGACATCGCCGGGCATCACCCAGTGGACCTCGTCGTACGCCGCGTGCACGACGTTCCCCGGAACGATGCTGCTGCCCAGGCCCCTGAGCAGTCGTGGCCCCTCCGGCGCCTTGAAGATGACGGAGCCGTGTGTATCGACGCCGATCAGGCGCAGCCCGGGGGTGTCCGAGCGCAGCGTCGAGGCGATACCGCACGTGGAACCCCCCGAACCGACCGGTCCGATCATGCAGTCGACCGACCCCAGGGTCCGGGACACCAGTCGGCCCACCGAGGCGTAGGCGGCGGGGTTGTCGGGGTTGGTGTACTGCTGCGGGACGAAGCTGTCGGGTCGCGCCCGGCGTAACTCCTCCACCCTTGCCAGCCGCGCCCCTTGGATGCCGCCGGGCTGTCCGCGGTCCTCGACGAGTTCGACCTCGGCGCCGAGCATCTCCAGGCGGTTGCGCAGGTCGTCGTCGATGGACCGGTCGCCGACGATGGTGAGCGGGAACCCCCGCTGCCGGCAGACCAGCGCGAGGCCCAGGGCGAAGGTGCCGGAGGACGTCTCGATGACCGGTGTGTCCGGGGTCAGGTCTCCGGCGGCCATGGCCCTGTCGATGATGTAGCGGGCCGGGAGGAGCTTCATCAGGGTGAACGCGGCGGCGTAGAGGTTCCCGCCGACATGGATGATCTTCGGCAGTTCCACCGCCTCGATCACCGAGGGATAAGCGCTTGACTGATGGGTTGACATGATCCCATTCATCCATTCGTCGTGAACTTCCATGACTCGACGATGCCGATGTCACGCAGCGACGCCTCGGCGTGTGCGGAGCGGACGTCGAGTGAGGGGTGGTCGCGGTCGAAGAGCAGTCCCGCGATGTCCCCGCTGTGCGAGATCTGGAGCCCCAACGCCCGTACTTCCTCGGCGATTTCGAGGATCCGGTCGAGCTGTGGGATGGGGAGATGGCGCTGGTTGAGCAGGGCGCTGGCGGTGGCCACGCGCCCCAACCGCTCCACGTCCTTGGCGAGTACGGCCTCGCGGAGCATGGCGCGCAGTTCGGCGAACCGCAGCACCTCGTCATCGGTGTAGCGGGCGGGAGCCAGGGACAGGGTCTCGACTCCGCGGTCCCCTTGACCCGGCCGCGACCCGAAGCCCAGGACGTGCAGTGCCGGAAGGGGATGGCCGAAGTTCTCGATGACGTCGCCGTCCCGATGGGCGAAGAGTACGGCTGTCGAGTCGAACATCAGTGAGTCGGACGCGATCTCGGCGCGTACCGCCAACCGGGCCTTCGCGGCGGGGGACAGGCGCAGCGCGTACCTGTCCTGAACGGCGCCGATCGCTGCCAGCACGTCACTCGTGGAGGATCCGAATCCGCGCCCGAGCGGTACATCGCTCGATATGCGCAGGTGGCCGCCGACGGGTAAGTCGTAGGCGGCCAGGGTCAGTCGGGCCGCTGTGCGCGCCTTGTTCCGCCAGGCGGGGAAAACGGCGACGTCGGCCCGGCCGTTCGAGGTGAACCGTGCGTGCACGGAATGGAGTGGGCAGGGAAGGGTCACCAGGCCGCGGCGCAGGGTGCCTCTGTCGGGGAACAAGCCCTGGAGCACTTCGCCGTGGTGTATCGGGGCCGACGCCTCACCCACCCGCCCTTCGCTCTGATGCACCTGTTCCCCGACTCTCTCCGGCACTTTGACGGTTGTCGCATCCCCGCTCGAATCAGCCCCCTCCTGGCGGAGGGGCGCGAGCAGGTGGAGCACGCAGGGGGAACCTGTGCCGGAAGACGGCGATGTTTGTGGTGGGGGATGGACCTGTCCCCTCGTGTGCCCCCGTGGCCCATGGCACCTTAACCCCTTGATTTGACCTTCGGTCGAGGCATTTTACAAGTGATCACAGACACAGTCCGGGCGGGAACCGTCCACGGGCGGCCTGCCCGGGCGCTCGGCCGCGAGACGCCCAACAACCGTTCCAGGCAACGAAGTTGACGCGATCTCGTGGCTCCCGTGAGGGATGTCTGTACGATCCAGAACATCCTGCGGGGGAGCGGGACGGGACGTTTTCGAGCGGTAGGCCGCCATGCTGCGGCACATGCGCCGCCCCCTCCCTCCCACACGTCGGCCGGTCGCGGACCACCTCGATACCTTCGGCGGATTTCCGCCGTGTGCGCGGGTTCCAGGTCCGGTTCAGGGAGGAACGAAATTGAAGGTTCTGGTGTATGTCGCGGACGGAAGCCGCGGCGACATTCAGCCATACCTGGCACTGGCGTACGGGCTCAAGCAGGCGGGACACACCGCCGTGTTGGCCGGACCGCGCCTGTACGGGCCCTTGGCCGAGACGTACGGCGTGCCGTTCGCCCCGCTCAACGACGAACTGGTACGGCTTCAGTCCCACCCGGACACCAGGAAGCTGTACCTGCACAACGACGACCCCGAGGCGCAGCGCCAACTCCAAGAGGCCACGATCGCGCTCTTCCCCCGTGTCTTCCCGCTGATGCTGAGGGAGATATGGGACGTGGCGGCCGACGGGGCCGACGTCATCGTCCACTCGCCGTCCTCCCGGCACGTGGTCCCCCAGATCGCCGAGCGACTCGGCGTACCGCACGTCCTGGCCTCCCTCTATCCGCACTACGTCGTCTCCCGCGAGTACTCGCCAGGCCCGGGGCTGCGGCCCACCAAGACCAACCTTGAGGATCACGCCAGGGTCAACGGGCCCCTCGCACCGCCGATCTCCGACTGGGTGTCGGCGTGGCGCTCGGACGTGCTCGGGCTCCCGCCCCGGGACGGCTCCACCGACTTCAGGACCGATGCCCACGGCAATCCGACACCCGTGCTCCACTGCTTCAGCCCGCACGTCCTCAAGCCGGCCTCCGACTGGCCCGACTGGGTGCACACCACCGGCTTCTGGACGCTGCCCCACCACCCCGGCTGGCAGCCCCCGGCCGAGCTGGTGGAGTTCCTGGGCGACGGCGCGACACCGATCTCGGTGGGCTTCGGCAGCATGTTCGGCGGCGACCCCGAGGAGACCGGTGAGCTGGTCGTCGAGGCGGTTCGCAAGGCCGGGGAGCGTGCGGTCGTGGTGGAGGGCTGGGGAGGTGTGCGGATCAGCGATCCGCCGGCGAACATCATGGTGGTCGAGGACGTCCCCTACGACTGGCTCTTCCCGCGGGTGCGCGCCGCCGTGCACGCCGGAGGCGTGGGAACGTACAACGCCGCACTGACGGCCGGCATCCCCCAGATCGCCTGCCCGTTCCACAACGAGCAGCAGATGTGGGCGGATCACGTCCACGGGCTCGGAGTGTCGACGCCGCCGGTGAAGTTCCGGGAGCTGACGGGCGAGGCCCTGGCGTCCGCCATCGTCACGACGTCGACCGACGGGCGCGTCGCGCGGAACGCCGAGCGGCTCGCCGAGCGGTTGAGCACGGAGAACGCCGTCGAAGAAGCCGTGCGCGTGCTGGAGCGCGTCCACGAGGCCGGCCGGGCGAGGGCGTCCTGACGGCAGGTACGCGTCGGGACCGTGCGCCGAGCGTCATCGGCGCGTCGGGTGGCCGGTGGTTGTGCGGGAAACTTCGTTGCCCTCGCCGCCCAACTCCCCTAGGATCTTGACGGTTTCACATCTGCAACACAAAATGTGCTAACTCACACGGGGGTGAATAGCATGGCTCGACGCTGTCCAAGTGTCGGTGCGCCGCTCTTCGCGGCGTTAGGGGAGAGTTCGTCCGCGGCGACCGCGGAAGCTTCTTGTGAACCAGGGACCCCGCCGGATAAATTCGGTGCTGGGCATGCCTGTTGACCGCCTCACTCCGGGAGCGGAGTGGATTCGGCGGGTCGGGCGGTTCCATGAAACGCGCTTACGTCTCGTATGTCTGCCGCATGCCGGTGGTGCCGCCAGTTTCTACAACTCCTGGGCTCGGTGGTTGCCCGCCGGAGTCGAGCTGCTGACCGTTCAGTATCCCGGTCGGCAGGACCGCATCACTGAGCCACCCATATCCAGGATGGACGAGCTCGCGGTCCAAGTGACCCAAGCCCTCCAGCCGTACCTCGCTCGCGATCCCCCTCTTGTGCTGTTCGGTCACAGCATGGGCGCCTGGGTCGCATTCGAGGTGGTACGGCGCCTGGAGATATCCTTTGCCCACCGGCCGCTCGGACTCATCGTCTCCGGCCAGGTGGCGCCCCACCTGCCGTCCGAGCGGGAATGGCCGGACGGTAGTGACGAAGGGCTGATCGCCGAACTGCGCAGGATCGATGGTGCGGACATCGCCCCGGTACTGCGGCCAGAACTACGGGAACTGGTCCTGCCCGCCATTCGTTCGGATTTCAGTCTCTTGCGGGAGTACTCTCCGCAGCCGCTCCGCAGGATCTCTACGCCCGTTACCGCCTTCGCCGGCATTGACGACGCCGATGTTCCGTGGAATAAGGTGGCCGCATGGGAGGACGCCACGACGGGGTCCTATGTGTCACATAAATTCCCCGGTGGCCATTTCTATCTCGTGGAGCATGAAGAGGAACTCGCACACGAGGTGCACCGCACCATCCACCGGCTTGCCGGTGGAAAAGCGGAACCTTTACCTCTCAGGTCGAACGCGGAGAACTGAGTGATCGAATTGGCCGCGAACGGGATGCGGGAGGAATCTTGAACGCGTTGGACCCCATGGCACGTGATGCACTGCTGTACCTGTCGGCCGTCGACGTCGAACGCGCCATCGGCCGCGAGTACACCCTCTTCGTCGAGGCGATGGAAGTCGCGCTGCGGGCCCAGGCCGAGGACGACGTGGTGCAGCCGCTCAAGCCCTACCTGCGTCGCCCTGAACGCCCTCATCCGACCGACCGCATCATCGCCATGCCCGCATACGTGGGCGGGGACGTCCATATCTCCGGCATCAAGTGGATCGGCAGCGCCCACGACAACCAGAAAGTCCGCGGGATCGCCAGAGCGTCGGCCGTCATCGTGCTCAACGATGCCGACAGCGCCTACCCCGTTGCGATCATGGACGGCTCCGTCGTGAGCGCGTGGCGGACCGCGGCGGTCTCCGCCCTGGCCTGCCGCCACCTGGCCCCCGAGGGCAGACGCCTCGCCGTCCTGGGAACCGGACTTCTCGCGCGGACGCACCTCTCCCTCCTCTGCCAGACGTGGGGCAGGCCCGACGCGGTGGACGTCCACGACGTCTCCCCACAGCAGGCGGAGGCCTTCGCCCGCTGGGCGCAGAACGAGCATCAGCTCCCCGTCACGGTCCACGGCGACGCCGCCACATGCATGCGCGGAGCCGATGTCGTCCTCGTGGTCACCACCGCGCCCGAGCCGTGGATCCCCGCCGCATGGGTACCGCGCGGCTCGCTGTTCCTGAACGTCTCGCTCGCCGACCCGATGCCGGATGTGGTCCTCAGGAGCGACAAGATCGTCGTCGACTGCTACGAGCAGGTGATGCGGCCCGGGAAGCTGCTGCACACCATGGCGCAGCAGGGCACCTTCGGGCCCGAGCGCTGCCACGCGGACCTCTCCGACCTCGTCACGGGCTCGCGCCCGGGACGGGAGAAACCCGAGGAAACCATCTTCTTCAACCCCATCGGACAAGCCATCGGAGACATTGCCTGCGCCGCCGCGATCTACGGACGAGCGGTCGAGAGCGGCGTCGGCACTCGTCTGGAAAGGTGACCCCTTTCCATGAAGAAAAGATCAAATGGTGTTAGAAGTGAATGATGCGGCCTCCCCGCAACAGGCTTTCCTCGCATCGTTGGGCGTCGTCCGACGAGCCCCCCGTACCTACCCCTTCGACCCGGGCTACGACGTCGGGACGGTGGCGAGCCACATCGGTCAGAGCCATGCGCTGATGGCGGGACTCAAGCTCTCCATGGCGACATGGCTGCTCATCGAGGACAGCAGCCTGCGGCAGAAGATCCGCGCCGCCCGGGATCACGACCTGCCGGTGACGGTCGGCGGTGGGATGTTCGAGATAGCGGCGGACCGCGGGTACCTGGAGGAGTACTTCGACCTGTGCCGGCGACTGGGCCTGACGGGCATCGAGGCGGGCCAGGGATTCACCCGCACCGATCTCCACCCCGGACGCGTGATGGAGGCGGCGACCTCCCGCGGCCTCACGGTGAGCTATGAGATAGGCGGAAAACACGCCGGATCCTTCGACGAGGTGACGGTGAAGGAGCTTATCGAGGAAGGCGCGCAGTGGCTGAGTGAGGGTGCCACTCACCTGGTTGTCGAAGGCCGGGAAAATGCCGCCGACGTGGGGCTCTTCGATTCCCGGGGCAGGCTGAACGGCCGACTGGCCGACGCTCTGGCCGACGAGTTCGGGTTGCAGCGCCTGATTTTCGAGGCGCCCACCAAGCCGAGCCAGTTTGCACTGCTCGATCAT
This sequence comes from Streptomyces sp. NPDC002276, assembly GCF_053891435.1. Taxonomy (NCBI): domain Bacteria; kingdom Bacillati; phylum Actinomycetota; class Actinomycetes; order Kitasatosporales; family Streptomycetaceae; genus Streptomyces; species Streptomyces sp. NPDC002276. The sequence goes on from NZ_JBSFCQ010000029.1 coordinate 81,927, forward strand.
TTCAAGGCCGATGTCGCGCTTGGTAATGTGCGCCTGGAAGAAATACTCAGAGTGGAAACCTACCGTCACGGCCTCCACAGTGACGCCTATGAGCGCACGTTCCAGGGCAAATGATGTTGACCCTTTCTGGTCAACGGTAACTTTTTTGCTGTCACAGGACTGAAGGGAAGGGGCAGCTGTGCCTTCTGCCGAGCGCGAAGCCATGGTTCGTGAAATCATCTGCGGCATTCTCGAAATGGAAGAAGACGAGCTGACCCTCACCGGGCAGTTCCTGGAGGACTACGGCGCAGACTCCATGAACGCCATCGAGATAGTGAGCCGTATAGAGATCGTATTCGGCATCGAAATAGCTCGGGAGGATCTGAAGCGTATGGTCGACCTGAAGACGGTGCTTGAACTTCTCGATACCGCCAAGGCCAAATAATGGCAGGCACGGGGGACAAGACAGATGGCAGAAATCGACGTGTGGTCATCACCGGCATGGGTGTACTTTCCAGCATTGGCAACGGTGTCGAGCAGTTCGCCGGAGCACTGCGGGCGGGCCTGGTCGGCACAACGCGGATAACACGATTCGACACCGAAGGATTTCCGTACCGGCGCGGTCACCAGGTGGCCGGGTTCACGCCGGAGGACTGGATTCTCCACCTTCCCCTTGAGGAAGTCGGGCCGGCGGCCCGACTTGCCATCGCGGCGGCCCGCATGGCCTTGTCCGACGCTGACCTGAACCTTGCAGATTTGCAAGAGCAACGACGCGGGTTGATCGCTGTCGGCACGACGGACGGAGGGAACCCGGACCTGGAGGCAGTGGTCGAGGCGGTCCTCCCCGGAACCCTCGAAGACATGCCCGCGGAGCTGGCCCGCCGGGTCCCCGCCTCCCAGCTCTCCGTGCACGTGGCGCGGGAGCTGAGGCTCGGCAACGTGGAAGCGATGTCCATCGCCACCGCCTGTGCCGCCGGAAACTACGCCATCGGTGCCGGGCTGGACGCCGTACGGTCCGGAGAGTGCGCATACGCCCTGGTGGGTGGAGCGGACGTACTGTGCCGCAAGAACCTGGCCGGCTTCACCAGACTCAGCCTGATCGCCGAAACGGAGTGCCGCCCGTTCGACGCCGAACGTGACGGCCTGCTGCTCGGCGAGGGCGCGGGCATGCTCGTACTGGAGGACGCCGAATCCGCACGGGCGCGCGGCGCACGCGTCTACGCGGAAGTCATGGGCTACGGACTGAACTGCGACGCCCACCACCCGGTGGCCCCGGAACGGGAGAGCGTGGCGAGGTGCATGCGGCTGGCCCTCGACGACGCCGGGATCAAGCCCGAGGATGTCGATCTCGCCCTCGCGCACGGCACTGGAACCAAGACCAACGACCTCGTCGAAGCCCAAGCCATGCGCGACGTCTTCGGCGATGCCATGCCGCGCATGTCGGCGGTCAAGTCCATGACCGGTCACACCATGGGCGCGGCGAGTGCCATCGGAGCGGTGGCCGGCGCCCTCGCCATTCATCACGGCTTCATTCCGCCCACGGCCAATCACCGAGAGACGGACCCGGAATGCGCGGTCGACTGCGTACCCAACCACTCGCTCGAAGCTGACGTCAGGATCGTCCAGAACACCGCCCTGGCGTTCGGCGGCAACAACGCTGTGGTGGTCCTCGGCAGGCACGACGACTAGTGGCGCACACGGAAGCAGACAGCAGGAATGACGCCGAAGCCACCAAAGGAGCAGCCGTGTTGGGGACCGAGACGAACCGGGCGACGGGTCCGGTCATCACCGCCTGGTCCGCCGTGTCGCCGTTCGGCGTGGGACGCGAGGCCTTCGAACAGGGACTGTCGTCCGGCCATGACACCGCTGGTCCTCCCGACATCGCCGAATGGGGAGTCGTGGCGGACGCCAGTGCCCGGCTGGTACCGGACTTCCGCGTCCGGGAGGTCCTGGGAATGACCGGCACCAGAGGTCTCGACCGAGCCGCGGGACTGGTGATCACCGCGATACGGGAACTGCTGCGGGACGTGCCCGAGATCGTCTCCGACGGAGGGTTCAAGACCGCCGTGGTACTGGGCACAACGGCCGGCAGCGCACAGGGCTACGCCGACGTGACCCGCGCTTCCTTCGAGGGCCGGCGCCCTCAGGACGTACCGCCCGTGGCCCTCCCGAACATGGCGATGAACAGGTCGGCCTCCGCCAGCGCCATCTTCCACGGCGTCCGCGGGCCCAACAGCACCATCGCCGCCGGCCGGGTAGCGGGCCTGATAGCCCTGGAGTACGGCCGGCGGCTGCTGGTCGAGCACCGTGTGGACACCGTGATGGTCGGCGCCACCGAGGAGTATTCCCAAGCCCGCTCCTGGCTTGAGCACCACCGACGACCCGACTCCGAGGACCGCGTGGAGCTGGGCGAAGGATCAGCCGTGCTGCTGCTGGAACGATCGGAGGCCGAGGCACTGGCCGCGGGGCGCGGCGTGCTGGCCGAGGTGCTGTCGGTCACGTCGCGCGTCGACGTGAACGGCGATCCCGCCGAGGCCCTTCAACGCTGCGTGTCCGCTTCGCTTGAGGCCGCCGGAGTCTCCGCCCAGGACGTGCGGGCCGCCATGTCGAGCGGCTGCGGCGGCACGTCCGAGTCGATGGAGACCCGACTCCTCACACAGATGTTCGGCGCGGAGACGATCGTCCGCCCCGAGATCGGCTCACTGATCGGGGACACGTCCGCCGCCGCCTCCCTCTTCCAGATCCTGGCGCTGCTGAGCACCGCACAGCGCCGCGGCGGCGACCGTGACCACCTCGTGGTCGTCACGGCCGCCGATCCCGACGGAGCGGTGGCCGGCGCGGTCCTGCGCCTGCTGCCGGCCGGTCGATAGAGAACCTGGTCCACGGATCCGCTGGATTCGTTCAGGCACCCAGGAATCCGTTCTGCAAGGAAGGAACACACCATGGCCAACCCGTTCGAGGACCCCGAGGGCACCTACGTAGTTCTGGTCAATGACGAGGGGCAGCACTCCCTCTGGCCCTCGTTCGCCGAAGTGCCCGCAGGGTGGACCGTCGTCCACGACAAGGACACCCGTCAGGCCTGCCTCGACCACATCAATGAGAACTGGGTGGACATGCGCCCGAAGAGCCTGGTGGAGGCCATGGGCGACACCAACTCCTGAACCGACCTCCTGAACCGACGTCATGACTGAAAGGCACAGCTGGGTGAGTACGGACAGAGAGCGTGTCATCGCCACCGCGACTGACCCGATCGTTCGCGAATTCCTCCGCATGGCCGACGACAGCATCGTCGCCGTATTGCCGTACGCGCTCTCCGTCGCGGCACGCCTGGCGATCGCGGACGAGTTCTCCGACTCGGCGAAGAACGTGAAAGACCTGGCCAGAGTGTTCAATGTGGCCCCCGGGGCCCTGGAGCGGCTCTTGAGGACCCTTGCCAGCTGCGGCTTCTTCACCGAGGACAGCGAGGGCCGGTTCTCTCTCACCCAGCTGGGCCACTTGTTGCGGAGCGACTCTCCCGTCTCGATGCGGGCCACGCTCAGCAACGTGGACTCGTACCGTGCCTGGCTCGGCGCGGCCGACACGATCTCCACCGGTCAGCCGGCCTTCGACCGCGCGTTCGGGGCCGGGTTCTTCGCGCACAAGGACCACGACTCCGCCGTGGGCGCCACGTTCGACGAACGTATGCGGGAGCGGGCGAACCGTCTCTACGCGGGCCTGGCGGCGCTCCCCGCCTGGGACGGCGTGCGGTGCGTCCTGGACATCGGCGGAGGCAAGGGCACCATCCTCACAGCGATCCTGACGGCGAATCCGCACATCAGGGGAATCCTCTTCGACCGGCCCAACGTGGTGGAGAGAGCAGAACTGTCCGGAGAGCTGGTTCCGTTGCGCGACCGCTGCGAGACCGCGGCGGGCAACTTCTTCGGAGCCCTGCCGACCGGGGCGGATGCCCACCTGATGTGCAGCATCCTGCACGACTGGGAGGACGACGAAGCGATCGAGATCCTGCGCAGAAGCCGGGAGGCGCTGCGAGCGGACGGCCGTCTGCTCATCTGCGAAATGATTCTGCCGGAGTCGAACGAACCACATCCGGCGTGGTGGAGCGACCTGGGAATGATGGTCGTCCTCGGCGGCCGGGAACGCACCCTCGGCCAGTACCGCTCCCTGCTGCGACTCGCGGGCCTGCGGATCTCGAACGCCACTCCACTCGCGAACTCGTTCTTCAACGTGATCGAGGCGCACAAGATCCTCGGCTGACCGACCGAACAGCAGGTCGCCGAGCGCGAGACGAAGGTCTGAGAGCGACACCCAGCACACGAGGGTGCCGTCGTGCTGTCCGTTCCAGTTTTGGCTTCGAGTTTGAGGTGATGAGGGTGTCCGAAGAGCAGAGCGCTCACTGGGAGTTGTCCACTGCGCAGGCCGGCATTTGGTTCGGCCACCAGCTGGACCCCTCGGGGCATGCCTACAACATCGCCGAGTATGTCGAGTTCCGGGGCGAGCTCGACGTCGTCCTGTTCCAGGAGGCCTGCAAGCAGGCCTTCCGCGAATCCGAGGTCCTGCACCTGCGGTTCAGCGAAGGACCGGACGGAGTACGACAGACCGTCGCCCCCTCCCTCGTGCCGGTCGTCCAACTCATCGATGTCTCCGCCGAACCCGACCCCGAGACCGCGGCGCGGGACTGGATGCACGCCGACCTCGTGAAACCCGTGGGCATCCTCACCGATCAGCTCTGGACCTTCGCCCTCTTCGAGATATCCAGCCGACGGCACCTCTGGTACGCCCGGTTCCACCACATCCTCATGGACGGCTACGGCGGCGCACTGTTCCAGCAGCGTATGGGGGAGATCTACACGGCTCTCCGGTCAGGGACCGCTGTCCCGGCCGCGGACGAAGCCGCGAGGAACCTCGGCCCGCTGCGCGAGGAGAACGACAAGTACCTCACCTCCCCGAAGTTCGCCGCCGACCGCCAGTACTGGCTCGACAAGTTCGCGGACCGTCCGCATCCGACGACGCTCGCGTCCCGCGAGCCCGGCATCAACGGCCGCTTCACCCGGGTGACGACACAACTGGACCATGCCGACAGCGTCAGGCTGGGCGACCTCGCCCACACCCGCAGGTCGACACGCTCGGTGGTGTTCATCGCGGCCGTCTTCGTCTACCTCAGCCGCATGACCGGCGAACAGGACATCGTGCTCGGCCTTCCGGTCATGGGACGCAAGTCGCCGCATGCCCGGAAGACCCTCACCACGGTCTCGGACGTACTGCCCCTCCGCCTGAAGGTCTCCGGCGAGGACTCCTTCAGCGATCTGCTCGGCCGGGCCACCACCGAGGTCAACCAGGCACTGCGCCACCAACGCTTCCGGTCCGAGAACCTGATCCGCGAGATCCGCGGCGGAAACCAGGCCCAACGGATCTGGAACGTCGTCGCCAACATCATCTCGTTCAACGACGGTATGTCCCTGGGCGATCTCCACGGTGTCCCGCACAACCTTTCGAGCGGTCCGGTGCCGGACCTCTGCATCGTCGTCCGCGACCCCGACGAGGGCCGCGGACCGACCATCGACTTCGACGGCAACCGCGACCTCTACGACCCGGAGGAGGTCGCCGGCCACCAGACCCGCTTCCTGCACCTGCTCGACCAGCTCGTCAGGAACCCCGACGCCCCCCTGCGCCAGGCCGACATGGTCGAACCGGACGAGCGCGAGCGGATGCTCGTCCACTGGAACGACACCACCGTCGACTACCCGCACGACGTCGCCGTCCATGAACTCTTCGAGTCCCAAGCGGCGCGGACACCTCACGCCCACGCCGTGACCAGCGGCGACACCGTCCTGACGTACGAGGACCTGAACTCCAGGGCGGACCGACTGGCCCGTCGACTCCTCCGCGCCGGTGTGACCACCGAATCCCGGGTCGCGGTCCTCCAGGAACGCTCCGTGGGCGTGGTCGTCTCGTCCCTCGCGGTCCTCAAGGCCGGAGGCGTGTACGTACCCATCGACCCGAACCAGCCGGCCGCGCGTTCCGAGTTCATCCTTCAGGACACCGCCGCCATGGTGCTGCTGACGGACAGGGCTCCGCATGACATCGGGTTCACCGCGGACATACCCGTGATCCGGGTCACGGACCAGGGAGAGGCGGCATCCGGAGCCGACAGTTCCGGCGCCGCGACGGCCGACAGCGGCACGGGCAGCCCGAGGGCGGCGGCCGGGGTTCACTCCGAGCAACTCGTGTACGTGATGTACACCTCCGGCTCGACCGGCGTACCCAAGGGAGTGGCCAACACCCACCGCAACGTCGTCCACCTGGCCGCCGACAAGTACTGGTGCTCGGGCCGGCACGAGCGCGTGCTCATGCACTCTCCCTACGCCTTCGACGCATCGACCTTCGAGATATGGACGCCACTGCTCACCGGCGGGTGTGTCGTAGTGGCACCGGCAGGGCTGCTGGACGCTGCCGATCTGGCGAAGGTGATCGCCGACCAGGACGTGACCGGCCTGTTCGTCAGCGCCGGCCTGTTCCGCGTCCTCGCGGAAGAACACCCCGCCTGCTTCCAGGGCGTCCGCGAGATCTGGGCCGGCGGCGACGTGGCCTCGGCCACCGCCGTACGAAGTGTCCTGGAGGCCTGCCCCGGCACGGTCGTCGCCAACGAGTACGGGCCCACCGAAACCACCGTCTTCTCCGCCGTCAACCCGCTCCGCGACCCCGGACAGGTACCGGACCACACGGTTCCCATCGGCCGCCCTCTCTGGAACACCCAGCTCTACGTCCTGGACGAGGCGCTGCGGCCGGTCGCCCCCGGTGTCGGTGGCGAGCTCTACATCGCCGGTGACGGCCTGGCGCGCGGCTACCTCAACCGCCCCGAACTGACCGCGAGCCGCTTCGTCGCCAACCCCTTCGGCGGACCGGGCGAGCGGATGTACCGCACGGGAGACGTGGTCCGCTGGTTCGCCGACGGCACCATGGACTTCATCGGTCGCGTCGACGACCAGGTGAAGGTACGCGGCTTCCGCATCGAGCCGGGCGAGATCGAGACGATCTTGGCCGGACACGACCAAGTGGCCCAGGCCGCAGTGATCCTCCGCGAGGACACCCCCGGCGACAAGAGGCTGACGGCCTACGTGGTCCCACCTGCCGGCACGGACCCGGCCGGCGTGCACCAGGGCGTACTGGGTGCGTTCGTGGCGGAGCGGTTGCCGGAGTACATGGTGCCGTCGGCGTTCGTGGTGCTGGATGCGCTGCCGTTGACGTTGAACGGGAAGTTGGATCGGCGGGCGTTGCCGGCGCCGGAGTATGCCGCGGGTGTGGGTCGTGGGCCGCGTACGTCGCGGGAGGAGATCCTGTGCGGTCTGTTCGCTGAGGTGCTGGGTGTGGAGTCGGTGTCGATCGATGACAGTTTCTTTGAGTTGGGTGGTCATTCGCTGTTGGCGACTCGTCTGGTGAGTCGGGTTCGGTCGGTGCTCGGGGTTGAGGTGGGTATCCGGGCGTTGTTTGAGGCGCCGACGGTGGCGGGTCTGGTGGGTCGGTTTGATGAGGGTGGTGGGGTTCGGGAGCGGTTGGGTGTGCGGGTGCGGCCGGAGGTTCTTCCGGTGTCGTTCGCGCAGCGTCGGCTGTGGTTCCTGGGCCAGTTGGAGGGCGTCTCCGCGACGTACAACATTCCTCTCGTGCTGCGGCTGACGGGGACGCTCGATGTGGGGGCGTTGCGGGCGGCGTTGGGGGATGTGGCGGGTCGTCATGAGAGCTTGCGGACGGTGTTTCCGCAGGATGCTGATGGTCAGCCGAGCCAGCTCGTCCTGGACTCTGCCGCGGGTGTTCCCGATGTCCGTGTGGAGCTGGTGTCCACCGACCGGGTTGCCGCTGTTGTCACGGGGATAGCGGGTACGGGTTTTGATCTGGAGCGGGATCTGCCGTGGCGGGTGCGGTTGTTGGAGGTTGCGGACGCGGTTGATGAGTGGGTTTTGGTGGTGGTGGTCCATCACATTGCGGCT
>NZ_JBSFCQ010000030.1:0-18910 GCF_053891435.1 Streptomyces sp. NPDC002276
CCCTCCTTGACGCACCGGCGCCCCTAAAAGACACGGCGAGCCGGAGTTTTTAGGGGCGCGGGGAACTGCGCGGCCAGCCCCCACCGGCCCGCACTCAACAACAATCCGGATCCAGCCCCAGGGGCAGAAGCTCCGCCCCGAACACCGCACACGTCGCGTCATGCCCCCCAAGCGCCGCCACCGCAAGCAGCAACGACCCCGCGGTCCACGTCGTCAACTCGCGCGGCCACACCGCGTCGTCCTCGAAGACATACCCCGTCCAGTACAGCCCGCTCTCCGCGTCGCGCAGATGCTGGATCGACTGGAGGATCTCCAGCGCGCGGTCGGACTCGCCCAACGCCCACAGCGCGAGGGCGAGTTCGGCCGACTCGCCGCCCGTGACCCACGGGTTGGGGACGACGCACCGCACCCCGAGTCCGGGCACGACGAAGCGGGTCCAGCCCTCCTCCACGCGGGACTTGGCCTCCGTGCCGGTCAACGCACCGCCCAGGACCGGGTAGTACCAGTCCATCGAGTAACGGCCCTTGTCCAGGAACCGTTCCGGATGGCGGCGGATCGCGTGCCGTAGCGCGCCGACCGCCAACTCCCAGTCCGGCTGCGGCTCTTCGCGCTGTTCGGCGATGGCGAGCGCGCAGCGCAGCGCCTGGTGGATCGAGGAGGAACCGGTCAGCAGCGCGTCGGCCGTGTCCGTGCCGTCGGCGTCCCGCTTCCAGCCGATCTGCCCGCCGGGCTGCTGGAGCCGGAGGACGAACTCGACCGCCGCGAACACCGTGGGCCACAGGCGGTCCAGGAACGTGTCGTCGCCGGTGGACAGGTAGTGGTGCCAGACGCCCACGGCCACATAGGCGACGAAGTTGGTCTCGCGGCCCCGGTCGGTGACGTCGTGCGGGTCGCCGTCCGCGTAGGCCGCGTACCAGGAGCCGTCCTCGTTCTGGTGCCGGGCGAGCCAGGTGTACGCCCGCTCGGCGGCCTCGTGTTCGCCCGCCGCGTCCAGCGCCATCGCGGCCTCGGTGTGGTCCCACGGGTCGAGGTGATGGCCCCGGAACCAGGGGATCGCCCCGTCCTCCCGCTGCACGGCGAGGATGCCGGCGACGGTCGCGGCGGCCTCCTCCGCGGTGAGGACCCCGGGCAGGACGAGGTGTTCTGTCCGGGGAGCGGTCACTTGGCTTCCGCCAGGGGGAGGTGCGGCTTGGTCGCGTAGGCCACGAAGCTCTTGCCGATCAGCGGGTTGAGCGCCTGTTCGGCGACCCGGGTGGCAAGGGGTTTCTTCATGATGTCCCAGACCAGGAGCTTGTGGTACGCCTGCACCGGCAGCGCCTTGTCGTTGTCGACGCCGAACGCGCACTTCAGCCACCAGTACGGCGAGTGCAGCCCGTGCGCGTGATGGGTGCCGTACGGCTGGAGGCCCGCCTCGCGGATCTTCGCGAGGAGTTCGTCCGCCTTGTAGATGCGGATGTGGCCGCCCTCGACCTCGTGGTAGGCGTCGGACAGCGCCCAGCAGACCTTCTCGGGGCTGTAGCGCGGGACGGTGATGGCGATCCGGCCGCCGGGCTTCAGGACCCGGACCATCTCGGCGAGCACGCCCTTGTCGTCCGGGATGTGTTCCATCACCTCGGAGATGATGACGACGTCGAACGACTCGTCGGGGAAGGGGAGTTGGAGCGCGTCGCCCTCCATCGCGGTGGCGGTGGCGCCGGCCGGGGCCTCGCCGGCCTCCTTCATCGCCGCGAACCACTTGGCGACCTCGCGGATCTCCTCGGCGTTCTGGTCGAGGGCGACGACCTGTGCCCCTCGCCGGTAGCACTCGAACGCGTGCCGCCCGGCACCGCACCCGAGGTCCAGGACACGGTCGCCAGGGGCGAGCGGGAACCGGGAGAAGTCGACGGTCAGCACGTGGCCCTGCTTTCGGGATAGACGCCGGTGACGCTGGTCGGAGAGGGGGATGGAGAGGTCGTACGGCCCGCGATCGCCTCGCGGTACCTGGCCGCCGTGCCCTCGGCGGCCTTGGCCCAGGTGAAGCGGGCGAGCACGCGTTCCCGGCCCGCCCGGCCGAGCCGTACCCGCAACTCCGGGTCGGCCAGCAGGCGGCTCAGGGCGGTCGCCAGGGCGCCGGGGTCGCCGGGCGGTGCCGCCAGGCAGGTCTCGCCGTCGCGTCCGGCGACCTCCGGGATCGCCCCGCCGGTCGTCGCGACGAGCGGTGTCCCCGTGGCCATCGCCTCGGCCGCCGGGAGCGAGAAGCCCTCGTACAGCGAGGGCACACAGGCGACCTCCGCCGAGCGGACCAGGTCGACGAGTTCGGCGTCGGATATGCCCTTGACGAACTCGACGGCGCCTTCGAGGCCGTAGCGCTCGACGGCCTGGGCGACCGGGCCCTCCGTCGGGCGTTTGCCTACGACGATCAGGTGGGCGTCGGGGTGTTCGGTGCGGACCTTCGCCAGGGCCTCGACCAGGAACACGAGGCCCTTGAGGGGGACGTCCGCGCTGGACGTGGTGACGATCCGGCCCGGTACCTGGGGTACGGCGGGGTCCGGGGAGAACTGGTCGGTGTCGGCGCCGATGTGGACGACGTGGATGCGGTCGTCGCGGACGCCCAGGTGGTCGACGATCTCCTGGCGGGAGGTGCCGGAGACGGTGAGGACGGAGGGGAGGCGGCGGGCGACCCGCTTCTGCATCTGGGTGAAGGCGTACCAGCGGCGCTTGGACATGCGCCGGCGCCAGTTCTCCGCCGCGTCCAGCTCCAACTGCCGGTCCACGGTGATGGGATGGTGGATCGTCGTGACGAGCGGGGCGCCGACATCCCCCAACAGCCCGTAACCCAGCGTCTGGTTGTCGTGCACGACGTCGAACTCGCCGCGTCTGGCGCGGAGATGGCGGCGGGCGCGCAGCGAGAAGGTGAGGGGCTCGGGGAAGCCGCCGGTCCACATCGTCGCGACTTCGAGGGCGTCGATCCAGTCCCGGTACTCGTCGCGCTTCGGGGTGCGGAAGGGGTCCGGGGAGCGGTAGAGGTCGAGCGAGGGCAGCTCGGTCAGGGAGATGCCGGGGTAGCCCTCGTCGAGGACCGGGTACGGCTGCGAGCCGATGACCTCGACGCGGTGTCCGAGGCGGGCCAGTTCGCGGGAGAGATGGCGGACGTAGACGCCCTGGCCGCCGCAGAACGGGTTCCCTTTATAGGTGAGGAGTGCGATACGGAGCGGTCGCTCGCCGTCTGTGGCCAAGTCCTCCTGGGGACCCGCCTGACTGGCCTCAGCGGTCACTCTGAGCCCCCTTCTGCCTGCACTGTCCCGCGAGATTACGCCGGGACGCTAATCTAGAACAAGTTTCAGACTTGATCGTCCAGGAGGTTCTGAATCTACCGGCCGGTACGGGCGCTGTGAGAAGTGGATCAGGTGATTCACACCACGGCCGAGACCCTGCCATGATCGGTCCGATCACCCGCCCTCACCGACAGTCACGGACACAGTCACGGAACGGGAGCCATGCCAGTGGAAGCCAAGCCCGAAGCCACTGCGCGGACCTCGCCGCCCCTCACCGAGCGGCAGGAGGCGCGTCGGCGCCGCATCCTGCACGCGAGCGCGCAGTTGGCGAGCCGGGGCGGTTTCGACGCCGTGCAGATGCGGGAGGTCGCGGAGTCCTCGCAGGTCGCGCTCGGCACGCTGTACCGGTACTTCCCGTCCAAGGTGCATCTCCTGGTGGCCACGATGCAGGACCAGTTGGAGCACATGCACGGCACCCTCCGCAAGAAGCCGCCGGGCGGCGAGGGCGCGGCCGAGCGGGTCGCGGAGACCCTGATGCGGGCCTTCCGCGCGCTCCAGCGGGAGCCGCATCTCGCCGACGCGATGGTCCGCGCGCTGACCTTCGCGGACCGCAGCGTTTCCCCCGAGGTCGACCAGGTCTCCCGGCAGACCACGGTGATCATCCTGGACGCGATGGGCCTGGAGAATCCGACGCCGGAGCAGCTCTCCGCGGTCCGGGTCATCGAGCACACCTGGCACTCGGCCCTGATCACCTGGCTGTCGGGCCGCGCCTCCATCGCCCAGGTGAAGATCGACATCGAGACGGTGTGCCGCCTGATCGACCTGACGGAGCCGGGCGCGGACCGATAATTCCCGCATGGCGATCATCCACCACACATACGTCAAGCCCACCAAGCTCGAACTCCTCTTCACCTGGCTGCCCACCCGCCCCTGGTATCACGGCTCCGCGGAACCGGAGTTGGTGAAGGCCGGCGGTTTCCGGCTCGACGACCCCGAGGGCGAGGTCGGCATCGAGTTCATGGTCGTCACCGACGGCTCCGGCGCCTACCTCGTCCCGCTCACCTACCGGGCCGCCCCGCTCCCCGGCGCCGAACACGCCCTCGTCGGCACCATGGAGCACGGCGTCCTCGGTCCGCGCTGGGCCTACGACGGCTGCCACGACCCGGTGCTGACCGCCGAGTTGGTCGCTTTCATCGAGGGACGCACGCCTGCGCAGGCGCAGAGCGTCTCCCACACCCTGGACCGGGAGGTCGCCCGCTCCTGGACCGGTACGGCACCCCTCCCCGCCCTCGGCGCCCCCAACGACACTGACACGGCAACCGAGTTCGCCGTACCGAACGGCCCGACGCTGCGGCTGCACCGGGTGCTGACCCCAGGCTCGACACCTCCCGAGGGCGCGCTGGGCCAGGTCACCGGCGTCTGGGCGCAGGCGAACGGCACCCGCGTCCGTGCCCTGTTCGCCGCCCTCCTGGTCTCCTAGGGCCGTTACTCCTCCGGTGGGAACACCGGCTCCCCGCTCCCCAGCAGCGTGATCATGATGGCCTCCACCGGGCAGCCCTCGGCCGCCGCGAGGATCCGCTCGTTGGCGTCGGTCTCCGGTTCGGCCGGGTGGGACTGCATGGCCGAGTCGAGGCGGAAGCGGTCGGGGGCCTGGTGGACGCACTGGGCCGAGCCGATGCAGACGGAACGGTCGACCTCGACCTGCCAGCGATCACCCATCGCCTGGTCACCCCTCCCAGCCGGCGGGCAGGTGGATCATCTTGTGTTCGAGGAACTCGGAGAAGCCCTCGGGCCCGAACTCCCGCCCCAGACCTGAGTTCTTGTAGCCGCCGAAGGGGCCGAGCATGTCGAGGCTGAAGGTGTTGACGTTGTAGGTGCCGGTGCGGACCTGGCGGGCGATGTCGATGCCGTGGGGGATGTTGGCCGTCCACACGCTGCCACTCAGCCCGTAGTCGGAGTCGTTCGCGATCTTCACGGCCTCGGTCTCGTCGCCGTACGGGAGGAGGCAGATGACCGGGCCGAAGATCTCCTCGCGGGCGATGCGCATGGTGTTGTCGACGTCTCCGAAGAGGGTCGGTTCGACGTACCAGCCGCGGTCCAGGCCGGGTGGACGGCCGCCGCCCGTAAGGATTTTGGCGCCCTCCTCCTGGCCGATGCGGATGTAGTCGAGGTTGCGTTGTTGTTGGCGCTTGGCGACCAACGGGCCTACCTGGGTGGCCGGGTCGAGCGGGTCGCCGACCACGAGAGCGCTGGCCGCCGCCGCGAAGGCGTCCGCGAACTCGTCGTAGCGCGAGCGGGGTACGAGGATGCGGGTCTGGGCGACGCACGCCTGGCCGTTGTTCATCCAGGCCGCCGAGACGATGCCGGGGACGGTGGTGGTGAGGTCGGCGTCGGGGAGGACTATCGCCGCCGACTTGCCGCCCAACTCCAGTGTCACGCGGGTGAGATGACGGGCGGCGACCTCCATCACGCGCTTGCCTGCCGCGACCGAGCCGGTGAAGGAGATCTTGTCGATGCCGGGGTGTCCGACGAGGTACTCGCTGACCTCGCGGTCGGCGGGGAGGATCGACAGGACGCCGTCCGGCAGCCCGGCCTCCTTGGTGATCTCGCCCAACAGGTAGGCGTCCAGGGGCGTTTCGGGCGACGGCTTCAGGATCACCGTGCAGCCGGTGAGCAGCGCGGGCGCGAGCTTGGCTGCGGCCACGAACTGCGGGACGTTCCAGGGGACCACGGCCGCCACCACACCGACCGGCTCCCGGCGGACGAGGATCTTGCCGAGGACTCCGTCCCGGTACTCCTCGTAGGTGAAGTTCTTCGCGACGGTGATCGCCGCGTCCCACACCATCATCGCGCCGAGGGCCTGGCCGAGGATGCTCCAGGAGTACGGCGACCCGTTCTCGGAGGAGATGACGCGGCCGATCTCCTCGTACCGGGCGGCGATCGCGTCCTTGACGCGGGTGACGACCGCGATCCGTTCGTCGAGGGTCATGCGCGGCCAGGGCCCCTCGTCGAAGGCCTCGCGGGCCACGGCGACCGCGCGGTCCACGTCCTCCTTCGACGCGTGCGGGACGCGTCCGATGACCTCCTCGGTGTGCGGGGAGATCACCTCGATGACGTCCTTGCCCAGGGGGTCGGTCAACTCCCCGCCGATGAACAGCTGTCGGTGTTCCACGAGCTCCGTCATGGCCGAACGCCTCCCCGGTCCCGCTGCCTGAATCGCTGTCTGACGATCCATCAGATACGAGGACTGAATACCAGTTCCGGTCGATGGAGTCCACGTATAGTGGCCGGAAGGCGGCGATTGGGGAGTCCATGACGTCCACGGGTCAGGTCCACGACCACGGCGGCGGTGTTCGTTCCATCGAAGTCCCCATCCCCGACAACCCACTTGGGACCACGCTCGTCTACGTCGTCGACACCGACCGCGGCCCGGTCCTGGTCGACACCGGCTGGGACGACCCGGCCTCCTGGGACACCCTCGTCACGGGTCTCGACGCCTGCGGTACGGGAGTCGGCGAGGTGCACGGCGTGCTGATCACCCACCACCACCCCGACCACCACGGCCTGTCCGGGCGGGTGCGCGAGGCGTCCGGTGCGTGGCTCGCGATGCACGCGGCGGACACGGCGATCGTCCGGCGGGCCCGTTCCACCGAACCGGGCCGCTGGCTGGCGTACATGACCGCGAAGCTCGCGGCGGCCGGTGCGCCCGAGGAGCACCTCGCGCCGCTCCGGTCGGCCCGCCCGCGCAGTGTGCCGGGGCTCGCGCCCGCGCTGCCCGACCGGGAGATCGTCCCCGGCGAACTCCTCGACCTGGCGGGCCGGCGGCTGCGCGCGATCTGGACCCCGGGCCACACACCCGGACATGTCTGCCTGCACCTGGAGGAGGACCACCCGGCCCAACTCCCGGGCCACGGGCGGCTGTTCTCCGGCGACCACCTGCTCCCCCGGATCACCCCGCACATCGGCCTGTACGAGGACCCGGACGACACCACCATCGCCGACCCGCTCGGCGACTACCTCGACTCCCTGGAGCGGATCGGGCGCCTCGCACCCGCCGAGGTGCTCCCGGCCCACCAGCACACCTTCACCGACGCGCCCGGCCGGGTACGGGAGTTGCTCACCCACCACGAGGACCGGCTGACCGGACTGCTCACCCTGCTCTCCGAACCGCTCACCGCCTGGCAGGTCGCGGAACGGATGGAGTGGAACCGGCCCTGGGCCCAAATCCCCTTCCAGTCAAGGAACATCGCGGTGTCCGAGGCGGAGGCGCACCTGCGCCGACTGGTGAAGCTGGGCCAGGCCGAGGTCATGACGGGGAGCGAGCCGGTGACGTACGTGGCGGTGTAATTCGGTCGTGGGACGAGGGGTGCGGCTGATACGAACGAGCCCATGGACCTGGACCCTTTGCAGCGACTGCTCGCCGAACGCGAGTGTGAGCAACTCATCCTGACCTTCGTCCGCCGGCTCGATCTCGGTGAACCGGCCACCGTCGCCGGGCTGTTCACGGAGAACGGCCGCTGGGAGTGGCCGGAGGGGAACAGAGCGGTCGAGGGGCGGGAGGCGCTGCGGAAGTACTTCGGCGCCCGCCCCGCCGGACGGCTCTCGCGCCGCCTGATGTCGAACATCCTGGTCACCCTCACCTCCCGCCACACCGCGCTCTCGACCGCGTACTTCACGACGTACCGTGTCGACGGCCACCAAGGCGGCATGGTCCCCGCCGGTCCCCCGGTCCAGGTGGGTCACTACGAGGACACCTTCCGCCAGGTGGACGGGACTTGGCTGATCGACACCCGGACCCTGTTCCTGCCGTTCGGCGGTCCCACCCCGCGTCACCGGCTGCCGTTCGTCGACCGCACCCGCGTCAGCGACTGACGGCCGCGTACGCGATTCCCTCGTCGTACGTCATCGCCAGGCCCGCCCGGTAGCCGGTCGTGTAGGCGTCGTCGCCGAGGTGCTCGCGGACCCGGAGTTCGCAGGTGCGGCGGGTGGCGATCAGGTCCGGGGAGTCCATCTGAGCGCGGCCGGTGAGTTCCCACAGGCGGGTGCCGATGCCGAGGAGACGGACCGCGCGGTGGGCGTCGCCCGCGCTGACGACGGCGGCGGCCAGCAGGTCGAGGGACATGGCGGCACCGACGGTGTTGTGCAGCAGGGCGTGACCGGCGATCGAGGTGCGGGCGCCGCTCATCGCGGCGCGTATGTCGCCGCGCGCCAGGTCCGCCTGGGCTATCAGGTAGTCGGCGAAGGCCCCGCACCAGTACTCGCCCTGTTTCCGGCTCGCCGTGCGCACCTCGTCGGCGACCGCACGGCCGCGCTCGAACTCGCCGCGCAGCACGTGCGCGAGGGACAGCGCGAGCCGGGCCTGTAGTTGGGCGGCGCCGAACCCGTCGTCCTGGACGGGGAGTTGGGGGGCCGCGGCGAGGACGTCGATGGCCTCGGCCTGGCGGCCGGTGAGTGCCAGGTGGCCGCCCCTGAGGTAGACGGCGGCGACCTGGGCGACCTGGGAGCCCTGTTCGCGGGCCGCGTCGGCGCAGCGCACCGCCCAGTTGGCCGCCGCCTCCTGGTCGCCCTGGAGGATGGCGACCGCGCCGCGCGACCACAGGGCGAGGGTGCGGCCGGGGCCGGGCGGCGACTCGGCGGCGAGGGCCTGGTCCAGGCAGTGCTGGGCCTCGCGGAGGTAGCCGCAGTGCCGCCACAGGAAGCCGACATGGCCGGCCATCTCCACGGCCGTGGACCATCTCGCCCCGTCCGGCTCGGCGAGCGCGCAGTCGACCGCCGTGCGCAGATTGGCGTGTTCGGTCAGCACGCGCTCGCACCAGGCGACCTGCCGTCCGGTGTTCCACTCGGCGCAGCCCTCGCGGGCGAGGCGGGCGTAGTGGTCGCGGTGGCGGCGGCGTACGGCGCGTTCCTCGCCGAGGGCGTGCAGCCAGTCGGCGCCGTACTCGCGGACGGTGTCGAGCATCCGGAAGCGGGCCGAGATGACGGGATCGGGCAGCACGATGGACTGGGCCACCAGCCGGTCGAGCAGAGCGGCGATCCGCTCCTGGGGCAGCGGTCCGCCCGCGCAGACCTGCCGGACGGCCGCGAGACAGAAGCCGCCGCTGAAGACGGACAGCCGCGCCCACAGCAGGCGTTCGAGAGGCGCGCACAGTTCGTGGCTCCAGCCGATGGCGGTGCGCAGGGTCTGGTGGCGGGGCGGGCGTTCGCCGGGGGCGGAGACGAGCAGATCGAGGGGCGAGGACGGCGCGGGTGTGCCCGGCGCCGCGGACGGGTCCGGCAGGGGCGGCAGGGTGGGCAGGCGTTCGCCGAGGCGGGTGTGGAGCTGGTCGAGGGTCAGCTCGGTGAGGCGGGCGGCGGCGAGTTCGAGGGCGAGCGGGATGCCGTCGAGGCGGCGGCAGACGGCGACGGCGGTGGCGCGCGCGGCCGGGTCGTCGTCGCGCAGGGGACGTCCGGCGGCCGCGGCGCGCGCGGCGAACAGGGCTACGGCGGCACCGGCGTCCTCGTCGGCACCGGGACGGCCGTCCACCGGGAGCGGTTCGAGGTGGAGGACCTCCTCGCCGGGCAGTGCGAGCCGTTCCCTGCTGGTGAGCAGGACGCGCAGACCGGGCAGGCGGGAGCGCAGTGCGGCGGTGAACCTGGCGCAGTCGGCGAGGACGTGTTCGCAGGAGTCGAGGACGAGCAACAGCCTTCTGCCGTGGGCCCATTCGGTGATGACGTCGATCACCGGGCGCGTCGACTGGTCGGCGAGCCGAAGGGTCTCCATGACGGCGAGGTCCACGAGTCCCGAGGTGCGCAGGGGGGAGAGTTCGGTCAGCCAGACGCCGTCGGGGTAGGCGTCCCGGACCCGCGCCGCCGCGCGCAGCGCGAGCCGGGTCTTGCCGACCCCGCCGACCCCGACGACGGTCACGGGCCGGACCGGTCGCGTGTCCGGGTCCAACGCGGCCCGCAGCCAGGCGAGTTCGGCGCGCCGCCCGACGAAACTCAGTGTCTCGGGCGGCAGATTCCCATGGTTGTTGACGTCACCCGAGTTCGCACGGTCGGTCCTGTCCGGCACGAGGCCAGTGTGTCCGTAGGTCACCGGCGCCATGCGCGGGTCCCGGAACGCGGCCCACGACTGAACGAAAGAATCGCGTCACCATCGGAAAAGCCCTTCCTTTCGATCACTTTCCTCCCTGATGGGGCGAGTTGCTGTCGAGAGCTGATCAACTCTCCGTTGGCGCGGGTGCGGAGAGCGGAATTCCGCAATGGTCGTGCCGTGAACACGATGGACGGAGGACGCCGCTTGCTCGTCGCACCGGTCGGCTGTCTGCTGGCGGCCACCCCGGGTCTGCTGATCGGCCGGGTTGAGCCGGTCCTGCCGCTGCTGGCGATCGGACCGCTGATGGCCGCCACCTTCCTGGGCGCCCGCCGTACCCTCCTGGTCTGCTGCTGGACGGTGCTGCTCGCGCTGGCGGCGGGGCTCGGTTCGGGGGCGCAGCTGAACGCCGGTTTCGCCGTCCGCTGGGGCGGGCTGCTGCTGGGCTGCGTGTGCGGTGTGTACGCGGCGCGGCAGCGCGGCCGGCTGCGGGAACGGCTCGCGGAGGCGCGGGAGGTGGCCCGGATCACCCAGGAGGCGATCCTGCGGCCCGTCTCCCGCACCCTCTCCGGTACCCATGTCAGCACCCGCTACCACTGCGCGCATCGCGAGTCCTCGGTCGGCGGCGACCTGTACGACCTCGCGGTGACGCCGTACGGCCTGCGGGTGCTGGTCGGGGACGCGCGCGGGCACGGGCTCGACGCGCTGCGGACGGCGGCCGACACGCTCATCGGGTTCCGTGAACTCGCCTTTACGGCACCGGACTTGGCGACCCTCGCGAGGGCGCTGGACGCCCGGCTGGCGCCCGGGCTCGGACCCGAGGACTTCGTCACGGCGGTGCTGGCCGAGTTCGGTCCCGGCGAGGTGCGGCTCGTCAACTGCGGCCATCCGGCGCCCCTGCGCTCCGGGCATCGGCTCGAACTCCTCGAACCCCGGGTGCCCGCACTGCCGTTGGGCCTGCGCCCGGACCCCCGGCAGTACCGGGTCCGCCTCCAGCCCGGCGACCGCCTCCTGCTCTACACGGACGGCCTCACCGAGTCCCGTGCCCTCGACGGCACCCCGTTCGCCCTGCTCACCGAGTGCGCGACGGCGTTGAGCGAGCCGACACCGGACGCGGCGCTGCACGCGCTCTACGACCGCCTGCTCGCGCACGCCGGCGGCCCGCCCAGCGACGACCTGGCGCTCGTCCTGTGCCAGCCGGCGGGGGTGGTGGCACCGGCCCCGGTGTGAGGCCGGTCCCGGATCAGCCCAACTTGACCAGCAGGTCGGCCAGTTCGGCCGGTTCGGTGATCATGCAGTCGTGGCCGGTCTCCAGTTCCCACACCTGGGCCGGGGTGCCGTTGGGCTGGATCGCGGGGACCGGCCGCCGCTCGAAGCCCTCCGGTTCGCTGCCCACGCAGTGGATGTGGGTGCGGGGGATGGAGCGCGCGGCGGGGTTGGCCAGCCGTACCGACTGCTGGAGGCAGCGGGCCGACTGGTCCGAGAGCGTGGACCGCAGCCAGGCGACGTCCGCCGGGTCGGTGACCCCGAACAGGCCCCCGGGCGGCGGCAGTTCGGGCAGCGGCGGGATCCGCCAGCCGGTACCCGAACTCGCCGCCATGTCGATCAGCACCTGTGTCACGGGCATGATGTCGATCGCGCTCTCGCCGTCCTCCGGGACCATCGCGTCGAGGTGGACCAGGTGGGCGATCCGGTCGGGAACCCGGTCGGCGGCCGACGAGACGACCAGCCCGCCGTAGCTGTGCCCGACGAGGATCACCTCGGTGAGGTCCTCCTCCGTGATGAGCCCGACGACGTCGTCGACGTGTGTGTCGAGGCCCACTTCGGGGGCGAGCAGGTGCGCCTTGTCGCCGTGGCCGGTGAGCGAGGGCGCGAGCACCCGGTGTCCGGCCGCCGTCAGCAGCGGGACCACCCGCTGCCAGCTGTCTCCGCTGTGCCAGGCACCGTGCACCAGTAGGTATGTGGACATGGCTGTCGCTCCTCGCTGTGGTGGCCGGCGTCGCCGATCAGCGCGCCACGGGTGACGCTGCCGCCCGGCCCGCGCCCCAGCCAGGGCCCCCGCGCCCCTGGGGGTGACAGGACCAGGCACGCGCGCGACGGCCGAATTACAGTGCGGGGATGGCCGGTGAACCGAATCTGCTGGGCGAGTACGTGCGCGCCCGCCGCGAACTCGTCACCCCCGAACAGGCCGGTGTCCCCGCCCACGGGGTACGGCGGGTGCCGGGCCTGCGCCGGGAGGAGGTCGCGCTGCTCGCCGGGATCAGCGCCGACTACTACCTGCGCCTGGAGCAGGGCCGCGACCGCAACCCCTCCGCGCAGGTCCTGGAGTCCATCGCCCGGGTGCTGCGGCTCGACGAGGACGCGACGGCCCACCTGCTGCGCCTGGGCGCCGCGAAGCCCCGGCGCCACCGACCCCGCCCGGTCAAGGAGACCGTGCCCGAGGGGATCGCCAAGCTCCTCGGCACGCTCCCGCTCCCCGCGCTGGTCGAGGGCCGCTACTTCGACGTCCTCGCCGCCAACTCCCTGGCGACCGCGCTGTCCCCGCGCTTCACGGCCGGGTCCAACCGGCTGCTGTCGCTGTTCCTCGACCCGGCCGAGCAGGCGCTCTACCCGTACTGGGAGAGCGCGTCCGGCGGCATGGTCGCCGCGTTCCGCGAGGCCGTAGGACCCGACACGGACGACCCCCGGTTCATCGAGCTGGTCGGTCAACTCTCCCTCGCCAGCCCCCTGTTCAGCAGGCTCTGGGCCCGCCACGACGTACGGACCTGTGAGGCCGCGCCGAAGCGCATCGCCCACCCCCAGATCGGCGACCTGGAACTGAACCGGGAGCGGCTGAGCATCGACGGCGTGCCGGGCCAGACCCTGATCGTCTACCACCCGGACCCCGGCACCGACGCCGCCGAGAAACTGGCCCTCCTCGCGTCCGCGACCCGGACACCGGAGACCGGCCGTTCCCGGTCCGAGGTGACCGGCTAGGACCGTGTGACGCGGGTCACCGCAGCGCGGTCCGCCCGGCGGACAGGGAACAGTGTGGAGATCTCACTACGGGCCCGCGTGCGAGCTGGAGACCCCGACGCGTTCGGGCAACTCTTCGACGAACACGCCTCGGTGGTCCACCGGCACGCCGTCCGCATGACCGGCGACTGGGGCACGGCCGACGACATCGTGTCGCTGACCTTCCTGGAGGCATGGCGGCTGCGCGAACGCGTCCTGCCCGGCGACGACAGCCTGCGGCCGTGGCTGCTCGGCATCGCGACCAACGTCACGCGCAACACCTCGCGGGCGGCGCGAAGACATCAGGCCGCGCTCGTCAGAATCCCGCCGCCCGACCCCGTGCCGGACTTCGCCGACGAGGTGACCCGGCGCATGGCCGACAGCGAGGAACTGGCCGCCGCGCACAGGGCGTTGAGCAAGCTGCGCCGGGGCGAGCGGGAGGCGTTCACGCTCTGCGTCTGGGAGGGGCTGGACGCGGCCACGGCCGCCGCGGCCCTGGGCGTGGCCGTCGGCACCGTACGGTCCCGGCTCTCGCGTGCGAGGAAACGCCTGCGCAAGCTCACCGACCTCGAACTCGGACAGGCGCAGAAGCAAAAGCACGAACAGAAACAGGCACAGGAGACGCAACGCCCGGACCCGGTCGGACAGTCACCGGGTAGCCGCCTCCAGGCGGCTCGGTCCACACCCAAGTCCACGCAGGAGAAGACGCGATGAACACCGACCCCCAGGAACTGGCCGAGTTGCTGCCCGCCCCGGGCCGTCCGGTGCTCTCGCGGGACCGCCACCGCGTACTGAGGGAACACCTGATGCAGCACATCACCCACGAACACGACACCGTCCGCGAGCAGTCGACCACGACCGTCACCGCACCCCGGCGCCCCGCCCGTCGGCGCCTCGTTCTCGTCGCCGCGCCGCTGGCCCTCGCCGCCGCCGTGGGCCTGGGCGTGGTCGCGGTCGACAACGCCCGGGACGGCAAGGACGGCACGGCCGCCGCCGACAGCCACCAGAAGGCCGTACAACTGCTGGACCGGATCGCCCTGGCCGCCGCTTCCCGGTCCACGGTCACGGCACGCGCCGACCAGTTCATCTACACCAAGTCCCAGGGATCGGCGGCCGAGTTGGGTGTCGACTTCAGCAGCGCCGCCGAACTCGCGGGGCACAAGGGGACGTTCACGGCGAAGCCGTACGACGGGGCCGTCCGGCAGGAGCAGTGGGACGCGGTCGACGGAAAGGCGGACGGGCTGCGGAAGGGCGTCGCGGTCACCGACCCCACCCAGAAGATGTCCATGGACATGAAGGGCGCCGGATACCTGACCTTCCGTCAGTTGCAGGCCCTGCCCACCGACCCCGACGCCCTGCTGAAGAAGTTCTCCAGTGACGCCGCGAACGTATCGGCGGCCCGCCGTACGGAAGTCGTCGTGGAGAACCTCGGCGCCGTCGTCGACGAGGCCACCCTGCTGCCCGACCTCAGTGCCGCGATCTACCGGGCCGTGGCCAAGCTCCCGGGCGTGAGCGTCGTGGACCACGTCAAGGACGCGGCGGGACGGGAGGGCGTCGGCCTCACGTTCAAGAACGCCCCGAAGGGCTACGCCTGGGTCTTCGACTCGTCGAGCCTCGTCTATCGCGGCACAACCGACGCCGCTCTCCTGGGAGTTGGCGTCGCGGACCGGGCGGGTGAGGTGCCGGCCGGTTAGCCTGCGGGTACGACGCGTCGGGGAACGGGGGTGCGATGACAGTCGACGTACGCCCGTTCTCCGAGGCCGCCGAGGGCACCGGGCCGGCGGAACTGGACTACCGGGGGCCGCAGGGCTGGGCCACGGTGGTCCACCGCGCCCACGTGGGGAGCTTCACCCTCCTCGGTCCCGAAGGCCCCCATCTGGTCCGGGAGTTCGAGCCCGAGCAGAGCCGTACGGAGGAGCCGCGCACCTGGGAGTACCGGGTGGGCCTGTCGGGACCGCAGCGGCTGCGGATCGAGACGGCCGAGCGGTGGTCGGTCTCCGTCGCCCCGCTGGAACAGGACGAGCCCGAGGACGGCGGAGTCCTCAACCGCCGGGGAATCGGCAACCAGACGGTCGAACTCGCCGAGGCGGAGCCGCCGGGAGCGTCGATCCTGGAGTTCACCAGGATCGAGAGCGCTCGCCCCACGGGCCTGTTTCTCCGGCTGCGCACGGACTTCGGCGACGAGGCCTTCTGGCCGGTGGGCGACGACGACCGGGCCAGGTTCCTGTTCGGCCACGACACCCCGGCCATCTGGTCGTCGGCGGGCCGGGTCGAGGTCGGCAACGCCGTCGGCTGCGAATGGCGGCTGCGCGTCCTGCCGTTGTCCGCGGCCCGCCCGCTGGACGGCACCACCACCCGCGGCACCGGTGCGGAGGTCCTCATCCACACGGGGACACCGGCCGCGCTCACGCTGGCCTCCCTGTCGGACGCGGGCGACACCCCCGAAGCACAGGTCCCCGAGGTGGAGGTCCGCGTCGAGTCACGCGGCTACAAGGTGACCTTGTCCACCAGGAACCACGGCTCCGGGGACGGTGCGGTCCTCGGACTCGGTCCCGGGCCGACGCTGCTCCAGACCGGGGGCCACGGAGGCTGGGAGCTGCGCACCACCGCGCTCGACGCGGTGCCGACCTTCGACGGGGAATTCACCGGCACGGGCGGAAAGGTGCTCCGCTACACCGGGCCGCCCGTCACCACGCGGGTCGTCACCCGGTCCTGTCACCGGTGGTCCGGCATGGTCTCGGTCCGCACCCTCACCCCCGAACTCCGGTGGCGGGACTGGGTCAACACCAAGGGCGGACTGCCGGGACGGCTCCGGGGAAGGGAGCTGAAACTGCTCCCCGGCATGCTCCTGGCGGTCACCGGACCCCACGACGGATCCGCCTGGCGCATCATCCTCTCCACCCGACTCGTGCGCCGTCAGTCGCGGTAGCGCGGCGCGGGCGGATAGAAGTCGCCGTAGGGGCCCAACCACCGTTCGTGCAGGGCGCGGAGCTTGCCCGAGGCGCGCAGGTGCGCGAGGACGCCGTTGATGAAGCGGACGAGTTCCGGTGCCGTCTTCGGGACGGCGATTCCGTGCGGCTCGTAGGTGAACCGCGGTCCGGTGATGCGGGTGGCGGGGTCCTGGGCGCTCAGTCCGGCGAGGACGTTGTCGGTGGTCGACACGGCGGCCACCGCGCCCTGCTGGAGCAGCAGGAGGCAGTCGGTCCAGTCGGAGACGGTCACCGGCCGCACCGCCGGGCGGGCGCGTCGCAGCTCGGTCAGTGAGGTGGTGCCCCGGGCCGTGCACACCTTCTGTCCGGCGAGGTCGGCGAGGGTCTTCACCGGGGAGGTTTCGGTGACGAGGACGCGTTGGCCGGAGTCGAGGTAGTCGCTGCTGAACAGCACCTGCTGCATGCGCTCGCAGGTGATCGTCATGGAGTGGGCGACGAGGTCGACCTGACCGCGCTGGAGTATCCCGATGCGCTGTGCGGACGGCACGGCCTTGAACTGCACCCGGTCGGGCCGCCCGAAGAGGGCCCGGGAGATCTCCCGCACCAGGTCGATGTCGAGCCCGTCCAGCTGTCCGGTGTCGGAGTCGCGGTAGCCGAAGAGATAGGTGTTCTGGTCCACTCCCACGATCAGCCGGCCGCGGGCGACGATTCGTTCCATCGCCGTACCGCTGGGCATCCTGCCGCCCGGCGTCGGCATGTGGGCGAGCGGTTTCAGCGACCGTAACGGATCGCAGTTCCCGCCGGCCGCCGCCGACGCGCTCGCGGAAGCGGTCGCGGTCGCGGTCGCGGTGTCCGCGGGTGAACTCCGTTGCGGGGCGGCCGAGTTCGCGCAGGACACCGTCAGCGCCAGCGCGGCCAGCGATGCCACGGCCGCGGCGAGCAGCCGACGGCGAAACGGGACCGCGCCGCCCGGTAGCCCGCCCTCTTCCCCACGTGCCCGAAGTTCCCTCACACTGCCCCGCAGTCCTCGGAACCCATCCGAAGACGCCGTCCGGCGCCCCGGCCCCTCACGCACTCGTCGACGGTGACGCCTTCACGCCGATTCACGGTTCCCGAGGAAACGCGAGCGACCGGATCAACTCCTCGGCCGCACCGAGGAGTTCGACCTCGTGCGCGGTCATCGTCGGATTGGCCGCCCGCCTCCGCCGGGCCTCCGCCAGCCCCGCCTCCGTGAGGTCGGCGGGATCGGCGAGGAGCGCGGCGAGTACCGCGCGGGCCGGGTCGGCGATCGGCAGGTCGTCCACGGCGACCTGGGCGAGGATGATCGCGGAGAGACCCCAGTCGAGCCCGGGGTCGCCGTCCTCCGTGGTGCCCCAGTCGATGACGTGGGGGCCGGCCGGGGTGAGCAGCACGTTCTCCGGGTGGAGGTCGAGGTGCAGGACGCGGGTGCCGGGGCGGCGGCCGGGGATCGCGTGCAGTCGCCGTAGCAGCGCGGCGAGTACGGTCCCCGCCTCCCGTGCGTCGATCGCGCCCGCGGTGAGGGCCTCCACCATGGTGGGCCCGGTCAGCCGTTCCATCACCAGGTCGGTGCGCGAGTGCCCGGGCCGTACCCGGGGCACGGGATAGCCGTACGCGCGCACATGCTCCATCACCGCGCCCTCGGCCGCCGCGTCCCCCCAGTCCTCCCGGTTGCGGCGCAGCACCCACGCCTCGTCGATCTCGTACACGTCCGCGGTACGGCCGGAGCCGATCAGCTTCCCCATGGCTGGCATGGCCAGAATCTAAGCCCTGCGTGAGGCGTCGCGCACCGGCCGTCACACGGGTGGTGAAGCGCCCCACATGACCCACATCACCAACGATGCGGAGTAGTAGCGGAAATGCGTGTCATGAACGCGTCCGTATAGCCCCTGACCTGGGGTTTGAGAGCCACGTCACACAGTTGACGATTCACCCACATGCGACCACAACTAGTAAAAGGGGTCTTTGCGGACACGGATCGAGAGTGCTTCTGTGGAGCAGTCGCACGGCGCCGACGAGTCCTCACGGGCCTCGGCGCCGACGCCTTGCCGGGGCCGCGCCCCGCGTGACACCGGCAGGCATACGACGTCTCTGTCCCCGAAGAAACAGGTTCTCCGTGTCCGTCTCCCGCATCGTCGCTCGCATCGCCTCCCCGAAGAAGGCCCTGACCGCCGCCGCTCTGGCCGCCGCCACCACCGGTCTGGTGCTGACCTCGGCTCCCGCTCAGGCCGCGACGACCTCCGCCTCCTCCGCTCAGTCGATCGCGCACAAGATGATCCCGAGCGCGGCGCAGTACAACGCGTTCAGCAAGATCGTCGAGCACGAGAGCGGCTGGAACGTCACCGCCACGAACTCCTCCTCCGGCGCCTACGGCCTGGTCCAGGCGCTGCCCGGTTCGAAGATGGCCTCGGCCGGCTCGGACTGGAAGACCAATGCCGCCACCCAGATCAAGTGGGGCCTGGACTACATGAACTCCCGCTACGGCTCCCCCACCGCGGCCTGGAGCTTCTGGCAGTCCAACGGCTGGTACTGATCACCGGCCCACACACGCACACGCGGCGGCGGCCCCCCGGCATCCCGGGCCTCGATCCAGCGGCGGCTCGACGCGCTGACGATCGACGAGTTCGCGGATCTCTCCCCAC
>NZ_JBSFCQ010000030.1:18920-81489 GCF_053891435.1 Streptomyces sp. NPDC002276
GCACCGTCGTTGCCGCACACCGAGGCGAAGAGAGGGCGAGAACCATGAGGTTGAG
The DNA here is from genome assembly GCF_053891435.1 of Streptomyces sp. NPDC002276. Taxonomy (NCBI): domain Bacteria; kingdom Bacillati; phylum Actinomycetota; class Actinomycetes; order Kitasatosporales; family Streptomycetaceae; genus Streptomyces; species Streptomyces sp. NPDC002276. The sequence goes on from NZ_JBSFCQ010000030.1 coordinate 18,976, forward strand.
CCCGGGGGGCCGCCGCTACATTGCGTTCATGGACCAGAACACACAGCCCAAGTCCTACGACCGTGAGGCGCGCGGACTCCGGCTGGTGCCCGTGCTGCTCGGTCTGACCCTGGTCAGCGGACTGATCGACGCGGCGAGCTATCTGGGCCTCGGCCATGTCTTCACCGCGAACATGACCGGCAACGTGGTGGTCCTCGGCTTCGCCGCCGCCGGGGCACCGGGCTTCTCGGTGTCGCGCACCCTCACCTCCCTGGGCGCCTTCCTGGTGGGCGCGGCGGTCGGCGGCCGGATCGCGGTACGGATGGACACCGGCTCGCGCCGGACCTGGGCCCGGGTGAGTCTGGGCGCGGAGGCGCTGCTCGTGGGCGTGGCCGCGGTGATCGCCTGCGTGGCACCGGGCGACAGCGCCACCACGCACCCCCTGATCGCCCTCACCGCCTTCGCGATGGGGCTGCGCAACGCGGCCGTCCGCAAGCTCAAGGTCACCAGCTTCTCGACCACCACGGTCCTGACGATGACCCTGACCGGCCTGGTCGCCGACACGGTCGCGGGCGAGGGCTGGGGCCCCGGCGCCTTCCGCCGGCTCGCGGCGGCCGTCTCGATGGCCGCCGGCGCGTTCGTCGGCGCGTGGCTGGTCCTGCACCACGATCTGCGCTACCCGCTCCTCCTCGCGGCCCTGGTCGCCGGAGTGTTCGCCACGATCGCTTCTGGACGGGAGTAGCCCAAACCCCGGCCAAGAAGGCAGAATTCGTGCGTCTGAGTCCCACGATCAAGAGGATCGATCACACATGATCACGCTCACGAAGGAAGACGGTCCGGCGGATCTGGACGGAGTGACCCATCTGGAGATCGGGGCGTCCTGGGACCCCACTGTCGGCAGCAGCGGCGGCATCATCGGGAAGCTGCGGCAGAAGCAGGGCACGGACCTCGATCTCATCGCCATCGCGATGCAGGGCGCCGAGCCGGTGCGGCTCGCCGGGCTCGACTCCCTGGACCCGCTGGGCAACGGCTCGCTGCTGCACAGCGGTGACAACCAGACCGGCAAGGGCGACGGCGACGACGAGACGGTGACCGTCGACCTCACCAAGATCCCGGCCGCCATCACGTCGATCGTCTTCGTCGCCGCGGCCTACAAGAAGGGCAGTTCCTTCCAGAAGGCACGGAACATCGCCTTCAAGGTGTACGACGCGAGCGGCGGCAGCACCCAGCAGGTCGCCGAGATCTGGCCCAACCTGCTCAGCGCCGACAACGGCTGCGCGGTCGCCAAGGCGGTCCGGGAAGGCGGCAGTTGGAAGCTCCAGGTCATCAACGAGACCGGGAAGATCAAGCAGGGGGACGAGCGGGAACTCATGAAGTTCGCCATACGGAAGTAAGCACAGAGGTAAGCACAGAAGTAAGCACAGCGGTGATCGAGGACGGGCCGGCGGCGCCGGGATGCCGCCGGCCCGAGCTGTGTGCGTATCCTCAACCGGCGGTCACCCGAAGCTCCTTGACGCCGTTGATCCAGGCGGAGCGCAGCCGGCGCGGGTCGCCGGTCAGGGTCAGGTCGGGCATCGCGTCCGCGATCGCGTTGAAGATCAGGTCGATTTCGAGGACCGCGAGGGACTTGCCGAGGCAGTAGTGCGGACCTCCGCCGCCGAAGCCGAGGTGCGGGTTCGGGTCGCGCATGACGTCGAACTCGTCCGGGTTCTCGAAGACTTCGGGATCGTGGTTGGCGGAGGCGTAGAAGATGCCGACGCGGTCGCCCTTCTTGATGAGTTTGCCGCCGAGTTCGGTGTCCTGGGTCGCCGTCCGCTGGAACGCGTTGACCGGGGTGGCCCAGCGGACGATCTCCTCGGCGGCGGTCGACGGACGTTCGCGCTTGTACAGCTCCCACTGCTCGGGGTGGGTGAGGAACGCGTGCATGCCGTGGGTGATGGCGTTGCGGGTCGTCTCGTTCCCGGCGACCGACAGCATGAGCACGAAGAAGCCGAACTCGTCGGAGTTCAGGTTGCCCTCGTCCTCGGCGGCGACCAGGGTGCTGACGATGTCGTGGGCCGGGCACTGCTTGCGCTCGGCGGCCATTCCCATGGCGTACGCGATGAGTTCGGCGGCGGACTCGGCGCCGACCTGCTCCGTGATCGCGTACTCGGGATCGTCGTAGGCGATCATCTTGTTGGACCACTCGAAGATCTTGACGCGGTCGTCCTGCGGGATGCCGATGAGTTCGGCGATGGCCTGGAGGGGCAGTTCGCAGGCGACCTCGGTGACGAAGTCGAAGGGGCCGGAGTGGGCGCGGGCGCCCGCCACGATGGACTGGGCCCGGTCGCGCAGGCGTTCCTCCAGGGCGCGGATCGCCCGTGGGGTGAAGCCGCGTTGGACGATCTGGCGGACGCGGGTGTGTTCGGGCGGGTCCATGTTGAGCAGGATCAGCCGCTGGGCGTCGATCGAACCGCGCTCCATGTGCTCGTTGAAGCGGATGATCGCCGTGTTGAGGGTCGAGGAGTAGATCTCCGGGTGGGTGGAGACGTAACGGACGTCGGCGTGCCGGGTGACGGCCCAGTAGCCCTCGTCCTGGAACCCCGCGATGTTGGCGCGCTGCGGGATCCAGCGGACCGGTTCGGCCGCGCGCAGTTCGGCGAACTCCGGCAGGGGCACGCGGTGGTGGAGCAGATCGGGGTCGGTGAAGTCGAACCCTTCGGGCAACGCTGGACAGGGCATCGGCGCAACTCCCGTCATCTGACGGTCCATCAGGAACCCGGCTGCCGTGAAGGTAATAACGGGTTCTACAAGTAGCAAGAGGCACGGCAAGCCGAATTCCCTGCACGACCCTTGCGGTTGTGGACGGCCTGTCAGCAGACTGCACACAGAACTAGAACGCGTACTAGTTCTGCGTGGCGGGTGGCCGGGACGCCCGCGCCGCGCGGTGGACGAGGAGAGGACGTGTCCCATGGCCGCGGAACCCGTCATCGTGGAAGCCGTACGCACCCCCATCGGCAAGCGCGGCGGCGCGCTCGCCAACCTGCATCCCGCCTACCTGCTGGGCGAGACCTACCGTGAACTCCTCGGCCGCACCGGCATTCACGCCGACTGCGTCGAACAGATCGTCGGCGGCACGGTGACCCACGCCGGCGAGCAGTCCATGAACCCCGCGCGCACGGCCTGGCTGACCATGGGCCTGCCCTACGAGACGGCGGCTACGACCGTCGACTGTCAGTGCGGGTCCTCGCAGCAGGCCTCGCACATGACCGCCAACCTGATCGCGGCGGGCGTCATCGACATCGGGATCAGCTGCGGTGTCGAGGCGATGTCGCGGGTGCCGCTGGGCTCGGGATCGAAGCACGGGCCGGGAAAGCCGTTCCCCGACGAGTGGAACGTCGACCTGCCCAACCAGTTCGAGGCCGCCGAACGCATCGCCCGCAACCGGAAGTTGACCCGCGAGAACGTCGACTCGCTCGGCCTGATCTCGCAGGAGCGGGCGGCGATCGCCTGGTCCGAGGAACGCTTCAAGAAGGAGACGTTCGCCGTCCAGGTACCGACGACGGAGGACGAACAGCGCGCGGGCCTCGGCATGTGGCGGCTCGTCGACCGGGACGAGGGCCTGCGCGACACCTCCATGGAGGCACTGGCGCGACTGAAGCCGGTCATGCCCACCGCGGTCCACACGGCGGGCAACTCCTCGCAGATCAGCGACGGCGCCTCGGCGATCATGTGGGCGTCGAAACGGATGGCCAGGGCGCTCAAACTCCGCCCCCGCGCCCGGATCGTCGCCCAGGCCCTGGTGGGCGCCGACCCGCACTACCACCTCGACGGCCCGATCGACGCGACGCGAGCCGTGCTCGGCAAAGCGGGCATGACCCTCAAGGACATCGACATCGTCGAGATCAACGAGGCTTTCGCGTCAGTGGTGTTGAGCTGGGCCCAGGTCTTCGGTCAGGACCTGGAGAAGGTCAACGTGAACGGCGGCGCGATCGCGCTGGGCCATCCGGTCGGGGCGACCGGCGCCCGCCTCATCACCAGCGCGCTGCACGAACTGGAGCGCGCCGACAAGGAGTTCGCGCTGATCACGATGTGCGCGGGCGGAGCGCTGGCGACCGGCACGATCATTCAGCGGCTGTAACCGGCCCGTCGGCGGGCGTCAGTTGCTCCACCGCGCAGGCGCGGAAGGCCGCGAGCAGTCGGCGGTCCTCCTCGCCCGCGCGCACGGCCAGGACCACCGGGACGAGGTCCGCGCCCTCCAGCGGGACCGTGGTCAGATCGTGCCGCAGGCCCTTCTGGATGGCGCCCGCCGGAACGAGCGCGACCGCCTCACCCGCGGCGATGACTTCGAGCTTGTCCTCCAGACTCCCGACCAGCGGACCGTCCGGCGCGGGCCGTCCGTCCGGGCGGGGGTCGATGCGCCAGACCGCGTTGAGTTCCGGGTCCGGGAGTCGGGGAACGGGCTCGTCCGCGATGTCGTCAAGGGTGACGTACTCCTTCCCGGCGAGCCGATGGCCGACCGGCATCAGCAGCACCCGGGGCTCGGTGTAGAGGACCGTCACGCTCAACCCCTCGGCGGAGAAGGGGAGTCGGCCCACCACCACGTCAACCCGGTGCTCCAGCAGGGCGGACGACACCTCGCCCCACCCGAGAAAGCAGTGCCGCACCTCGGCGTCCGGGCAGCGCCCGCGCAGGGCGCGCACGGCCGGGGTGACGATGAGTCCGGTCATGTACCCGATGACGACCCGGCTCGGCGTCCCGGCCGCCCGTGCCACGGCGGTCGCCTCCGCCGCCGACCGCAGCAGCGCCAGGGCCCGGGGCAGGAACGCCGCTCCCGCCACGGTGAGTTGAGTGCCCTGCGTGGTCCGGTCGAAGAGCCGCACCCCCAACTCGCCCTCCAGGCGCCGGACATGACGACTCAGGGACGGCTGCGCGAGATGCAGCACGGCCGCCGCCCGGCCGAAGTGCAGCTCCTCGGCGACGACGGTGAAACAGCGCACCAGGCGCAGGTCCAGGTCGGTCATACGCCGACTGTACGACCGCACGAGCCGTGCTGAACGCGATGGTCTATTGATCTACACGGCAGGGATGCCCTTTCCGTTCTGGTCGAACCAGAGCTCGCCCACCGGATTTCCATCGACGTCGTAGTCGAAAACCTTGCGACCATACGGAAAGCTGCGATCGGGTGTTCGTCCGGCGTCGGTGACGATCTCCTCGACCGTCGGGCGGCCGAGCGAGTCGTACTGCACGACGCGAGCTGTCGCCTCGCCGAGATAGCGCATGGTTTTGGTCGCGCGCACACCGGTCTTGAGGTCGTAGGCGTAATACCACACGTCATCGCGGACGGCCCACCCGCCCGACCCGTCCGGGGAATACATCTTGTTCGCGACGACCCGGCCCCGGTTGTCGTACTCGAACTCCTTGTAGTGAGCCAGCGCGCCATTGTTGTAGACATCGACGCGCGAAACAACGCCGGAATTCCATTTGATGTTGTAGCTCATGCCGAGTGAGGCCTTCTGCGAGGTGGGCCCGACACCGGCGGGCTGCCCCAGGTTGGAGATGTTGAGCCCCTTGTACCAACGGGAACCGCTGTAATCACCGTCCACACCACGGATCTTGTCCACCATGCTCTTCACGTTCTGCGCGTAGAGCTTCCGCTTGGTGAAGTCGAGCCTGTGCAGATGAGCGATGCGATCTGGAACATCACCCACCAATGACTGAACGACCACGGGAAGGATGTAGCCCTCCCGTCTGCCCGCCACCATGCGGGAGAAAGCCTGCTCGAACTCGACCTCGCGCACATAAAACGAATCCAGGGCGGCCGGTGACAGCGCGAAACAGAAGAACCGACTGTCCCTGATCCCTTGCTCGACGGTCTTGTGAACCGAATCACCGACCGTGATCTCGATGGTGTCGAGCCAGACATCCAGGCCATGATCTTCAAGGTCTGCCGCCAGCCGATTGACGAATGTCGCATTGCGCCTGGAATAGGAAATGAAAAGATCGTGCACTGCTCGACAGCTCCTCTACCCATGCGGGCGCGCCCTGTCCGTTCCGCGGGTTCCCGGCCGAGAGTCTACCCAGGGCCATCTGCTGATACCGGAGATGAATCACGTCTTCCGGAACCGGTCTTGGACGGGCCGGGCACGGCGGGCGCAAGCTGGAAGCACACCACTTCCCGACCCACCTGGGGTGATTTCGTCATGCGTGTTTTCGTCACCGGCGCGACCGGATTCGTGGGCGGCGCGGTCGTCCGCGAACTGCTCGACTCGGGACACCAGGTCCTCGGCCTGGCCCGCTCCGACACCTCGGCGGAACGACTCGCCGCGACCGGGGCCGCGGTCCACCGGGGTTCCCTGGAGGACCTGGACGCGCTCCGCGCGGGCGCGTCCGCCGCCGACGGTGTGATCCACACCGGTTTCGTCCACGACTTCTCGAACTACGGCCCCTGCGTCGCAACGGACTTGAGCGCGATCGAGACCCTGGTCGAAACGCTCGCGGGCACGGACCGCCCCCTGGTCATCAGCTCCGTGATGAGTCACGGCCGCACCGAGGACGAGATACCCGACCTCGCCACCCACCCCGAACTGCCCCGCCTGGCAGCTGAGTTGACGACCCTGACCGCGGCGGACCGGGGCGTGCGCGCGTCGGCGGTACGGCTGCCGCAGGTGCACGGCGAGGGCGACCACGCCTTCGTCCCCGCCCTCATCGACATCGCCCGCGCCAAGGGCGTCTCGGCCTACGTCGGCGCCGGCACCAACCTCTGGGCCGCCGTCCACCGCGAGGACGCCGCGCGGCTGTACCGGCTGGCGTTGGAGAACGCTCCCGCGGGCTCGGTCCTGCACGCGGTCGACGACGAGGGCATACCCGTACGGGAGATCGCCGAAGTCATCGGCAAGCGGCTGGACATACCGGTGACGAGCGTGCCGGCCGAGGAGGCCGGAACCCACTTCGGCTGGCTGGGCCACTTCGTCGCGTCCGACCTCACGGGCACCAGCACGCTCACGCGGAAGCGGTTCGGCTGGACACCGACCCGGATGGGACTCCTGGCCGACCTGGACCACGACTACTACTTCGACCAACCGTCGTAGACGGCCGCCCCCCGAACCGGGGCCGTCAGCCCCCGAGTTCGGCGGTGTCGTCGGCGGGAGGGGCCTTGACGGTCACCTTCTGGTTGATGTCGAGGAAGGTGACGGTCAGGTCGAGCGTGCCGCCGTCGGCGTCGTTCCGCGTGGGATAGGTCCTGCCCCGCACCCGGAACTGCTTGGGGTGGTCGTCGCCGTCGACCCACAGGTCCATGGTCATGGTGCCGTCGACCTGAAGGACCACGAACTGGTCGAGGCTGTCGGTCCGGCGCTGCCGGGCCGCCTTGCCCTTGGCCGCGCTCTGGGCGTCACGCAGGCCGCGCTCGGTGACCGTTCCCCGATAGTGCGTGGCCTTCGTGCCGTCGACCGTCTCGGCGCCGATCCTCCGCACGTCCTGGGAACCCACCATGACCGTGGACTGCACGACCGGGCTCACCTCCATCGGACCGGGCAGCATGCCGTAGGTCTGGTTGTCCGCCCCGCCACGCCCCCACACGGCAGGCTCGGCCTTGAACCAGTGCTTGCCGCCCAACTTCGACGTGTCGACGCCACTCCCGCCGACGTAGATCGCCTTGTCGACGAACCGGATGTCCAACTCCCCGGGCCTACTGGCGCCGGCCACGGTCATCACCATGGTCATGACCGCAGTCTTCTTCGCCATCGACGCCTCGGCCCTCAGCCGCCCCTTCTCGGGCACGGTCCCGCTCACCCGGTAGTGGAGCGAGGTGATGTCCTCGGCCTTGTCCACCGCCTTGGCCACAGCCGCCGAGGGCGACAGCCCGGCGGCCGAGTCCTCCTTCACGGAACGGTCCCCACAGCCGACCACTCCCCCACCGATCAGCAAGACGGCGAACACCAAGCCAGCCACTCCCCGCGACCCGGCCACAGGCACCGAACCCCCCACAACTCCCCCTGGAATCAGACGTGTTCACACCATTCAAGAACACGATCCTATTCAGGGACGGCAGAATGGGGCGGGTGACCAGCTGGACGCGCTTACAGGACAGGCGGTTCAACGGATACCTGGCGGTCAGGCTTCCGCACGAACTGGACGCCGAGGTGGACGCTTTCGTCATCGCGTACATGAGCCGTCCGGAGCCGCTCGACCTGGGTCGGCGGGCCGCAGGCGTACTGAGCGCCTACGGCCAGCGCATGGCGTCCGTGGCGGTCAGGACCCGGTCCCCCGAAGCACTGCGGCGCGGACTCGTCGCCACAGCCCTGGCCGAGGCGCATCTTGAGGACCCGCGCAACAACCTGTACGGGCTCGCCGCGCTCCATGACAGCGCCTGCCTGATCGGCACCCCGTTCTCCGGTCTCATCACCGAGGTGTCCCGCTTCCTCCCGCCGTCCGGCCTGGCGGCACTGCGCGATTTCGACGGACGCCAGGACCGCGACAAGTCCATCGAAGCCATGGGGATCAGACGGACCGGCGAGGGCGAGACCTTCCTCTACCGGTAGACCGCGGGCTCCAACTCCGCCCCGATCTCCACCGGTTTCTTCGACAACCGCGCCCGCGGCCCCTGGAAGAGATACGACAGCCCGAATCCCGCCGCGACGACCGCCGCGCCACCGGCCGCGTCCAGGACCCAGTGGTTGCCGGTCGCCACGATCGCCGAGACGGTGAAGAAGGGATGGAGCAGGCCCAAGGCCTTCATCCACCACTTCGGCGCGATGATCGCGATCACGACACCGCACCACAGGGACCAGCCGAAGTGCAGCGAGGGCATCGCCGCGTACTGGTTGGTGAGGGCGGTGAGGGTGCCGTAGTCCGGCTTGGAGAAGTCCTGGACGCCGTGGACCGTGTCGATGATGCCGAGGCCCGGCAGCAGGCGCGGCGGAGCCAGGGGGTAGAGCCAGAAGCCGACCAGGGCGAGGAGGGTGGCGAAGCCGAGGGAGGAGCGGGCCCAGCGGTAGTCGACCGGGCGGCGCCAGTACAGGACGGCCATCACGCTCAGCGGGACCACGAAGTGGAAGGACTCGTAGTAGAAGTTGAAGAACTCCCGCAGGAAGTCGACCTTCACGACCCAGTGGTTGACCGCGTGCTCGATGTCGATGTGCAGGAACTGCTCGATCGACAGGATCTGGTGGCCGTGGTGTTCCGCCGTGGCCCGGCCGCCCGCGTTGGTGCCGCCCGTCGCCGCGAGGCGGACCTGCTGGTAGGCGGCGTAGGTGACGCGGATGAGGAGGAGTTCGAGGAGGAGGTTCGGGCGGGTCAGGACGCGGCGCAGCTGGGGGATCAGCGGGACGTGCTTCCAGCGCGTCGGGACCGGCTCGGCGTACTCCGTGGGGATCGGCCGCCGGTAGTGCTCCGACGTACGCGGCAGGAACGGCACGACGGTGGCCGCGGCGAGCGCCATGAGCAGGACGACGTTGTCACGCAACGGATAGACGGCCGCCATGTTCGGCAGCATCATCTTCGCGGGCAGCGTGACGACGAGGACCACCGCCACCGGCCACACATACCGGTCCGAGGCCCGCTTGCCGACCCGGCCCACCACCGCGAGCAGCACCCACAGCAGCTGGTGCTGCCAGGTCGTCGGCGACACGGCGATCGCCGCGCAGCCGGTGACCGCGACCGCGAGCAGCAGCTGCCCGTCGCGCGCGTAGCGCACGGCCCGGCGCAGGCCCAGGTACGCGACGACCGCGCCGAGCGCCAGGAAGACACCGATCTCCAGCGGCCCGGTCAGGTCGAGCCGCAGCAGCGCCCCGTGCAGCGACTGGTTGCCGAGATCGTCCGCCTTGCCCCCGAGGCCGACCCCGGCCATGTGATGCACCCAGTAGGTGTACGAGTCGTGCGGCATCGCCGCCCAGGCGATCACCACGCTCGCGGCGAACGTCAGCGCGGAGGTCACGGCGGCCCGGCGCCGGTCGGTGAACCACAGCAGCGGAGCGAACAGCAGCACGGTCGGCTGGAGCGCGGCGGCCAGCCCGATCAGCACGCCACTGGCCCGCTCGCCGCGCACCGTGAAACAGGCGAGCAGCACAAGGAGAACCGGGATGATGCTGGTCTGACCGAGCCAGAGCGTGTTGCGCACCGGCAGCGACAGCATCAGCAGACTGATCGCGACGGGCGCGGCGAGCAGCGAGGCGCGGCGGGTGACGGGCTGCGGCAGAGCGCGGGACACGACCAGCCCGAGCGCGACGACGAGCAGCAGCGTCCCGAAGGTCCACCCCCAGCCGAGGGCCTGCTCGGCCGCCCGGGTGAGCGGCTTCAGAACGAGCCCGGCGAAGGGGGTGCCGGTGAACTGCGTCGAGTCGTACAGCGAGCCCTTCACATGCAGCACGCCGTTCGTCCCGACCCAGGTCTCCAGGTCCGTCAGCCGCTCCCCCTGCGGGGTGCTGAGGACCACGGCCACCTGCCGTACGGCCAGGACGGCGGCCACCAGCCACAGGACCAGTCGCGCAGCGCGCAGCCGTGCCCTGGCCGTACCACTGGCCGTCGACCCGAAAGCTCCCACGGCTCCCGCCGGTCGCCCGCTGTGCTCCACGTTCGCCACGCCTCGTAGGCCTCCCGCCCCGCTCGTCCCACGCGTCACACGCGTGGCTGTTCCCTCTGCGAACCCTATGAGGTTCGCACCCCCTGCGGGAGGGACGCAGGCAACCCCCTCTTCACCTGACGGCCGCCCTCCTTTTGTCCGGATGACGATAGTCGGCCCCAGGTTGCCTGGGCACAGCAAATATCCACGCATCCGTAGAGTGAGTGATTGCACACGAACGGGTCGCAACAATTCTCACCGGATTCACGATCACCGGATTCACGAAAGGCACCGGCACATGAGCGAGTCGCAGCTGTGGAACGACGTCGACGACTATCTGATCGGCCACCTCTCCCCACACGACGAGGTTCTGGAGGCGACCCTGCGCGACAGCGACTCCGCCGGCCTCCCGCAGATCGCGGTGTCCGCCGCCGCGGGCAAGCTGCTGCACCTCCTCGCCCGCATCCAGGGCGCCACCCGCGTCCTGGAGATCGGCACCCTGGGCGGCTACAGCACGATCCAGCTGGCCCGCGCACTACCTGCCGACGGCCGCCTGATCACCCTGGAGTACAGCCCGAAGCACGCCGAGGTCGCGGGCCGCAACATCGCCCGCGCGGGCCTCGACAAGCAGGTCGAGATCCGAGTGGGCCCGGCCCTCGACTCACTGGCCGCACTCGCCGACGAGAACACGGCCCCCTTCGACCTCGTCTTCATCGACGCCGACAAGGCCAACAACCCGAACTACGTGGAATGGGCCCTCAAGCTCACCCGCCCCGGCAGCCTGATCATCGTCGACAACGTGGTCCGCGGCGGCCGGGTCGCCGACCCGGCCAACACGGACCCCGACGTCCTGGGCACCCGCGCGGCGATCGAACTGATCGGCTCACACCCGCGCCTGTCGGGCACGGCGATCCAGACGGTGGGCGAGAAGGGCTACGACGGCTTCGCGCTGGCCAGGGTCGTCGACTGAGAGTTGCCCGCCCGCGTGCCTCAACTCTCGTGATAGAAGCCGACGTTGACGCTGCGCGGCCCGGTGCGGTCCTTGATGACGATCTCGCCGCTGCCACCACGGGGCAACGGGACGCTCCCGCCGTAGCCGACGGTCTGGGCGTACTCCCCGACGATCAGCCGTACTTCGGACGACGGGTCCGGCTGGGAACCGCGGAGCCAGCTCACCTGCCAGATGCCCTCGGGTCCGCACAGGAACTCCAGATGGACCCGTGAGATGAACAGCCAGTCGTCCGGTGTCACCAGCCGGCACACCGACTCGTCGCGGCCCACCCGCAGCACCGCGCCCGGGTCGCTGGGCGCCTCGGCCATCAGCATGCCGGCCGTGGCGCCCTCGTCCGTCCCGGAGACCGAGGCCATGGTGAGTTCGAGCACGTGCGCTTCCCCCTTGAGGTGTCCTTACACAGCCGCCGCATGATAAATCCCCCGGCCGCGCCACGTCCGGCACAATGGAGTCATGACCGAGCGAAAGCCACCGGGTGTGTCCTTCGAGTCCTGGGTCGACAAGCAGGTCCGGGACGCCGAACAAGCCGGCGAGTTCGCCCAACTCCCGGGCGCGGGCAAGCCGTTGCCCTCCGGTTCCGACACGACGTACGACGAACTGTGGTGGATCAAGCAGAAGATGGCCCGCGAGGGCATCTCCGTGCTCCCGCCGACGCTGGCACTGCGCAAGGAGGCCGAGGACGCCCTGGCTGCGGCGTACTCGGCCTCTTCGGAGCGGATCGCACGGCAGATCATCACCGAAGTCAACGTGAAGATCCGCGACATGATGTTCAGGCCGCCGCCCGGCCCTCCGCTGGGGATGAAGCCGTACGACGTGGAAGAGATCGCACGGGAGTGGCGGAAGCGCCGAACGGTCGACGGACCCGATGGACCCGGCGGGTCAGATGTGTAGCAGCCGCTCCGTCAGCTCGCGGTAGTCCCGCAGGGCGAGCCGGAGTTGCTCGGTGTCGTTGTCGCCCGAGCCCGCGGACTCCCACGAGCTGTGCAGGCTGTCCCGACGCTTGGTGACGGCCTCCGCGAGCCGTCCGGCGACGTCCTCCAGCACGTGGGCGGCCTCCTCCACGGCGGCGCGGGGCTCATCGACGAACCCGGTCACCGCGTGCTGCAACCGCAGGTTGAACTTGTCACTCTCGTCATGCGGCAGCAGACTCCCGTTCCCGGCGCCCACCCCGCCCCCGCCGTGCCGCTTGTCGGCGACGACGGGCGCGGGCGGGGGCTCGGGCGCGTGCACGGGTGCGGCCTTGTCGGCCTGGTGGTCGGTGTACTGGTCGGTCTGGCGGTCGGTTTGCCGGTCCGCCTGGCGATCGGTCTGACGCGGGATCGGGGTCACGGCCGTGGCCTCGCGCCGGTCGCCGACCTTGGTCAGATCCCGCCGATCGGTACCGGTACCCGTACCAATGTCCGTGCCGCCGGTGTCCGTACGCACACCCTTGCGCTCGTCACTCTCGTCACTCTCGACGCTCTCGTCGCTCTTGTCACTCTCGTCGCCGTTGGGTCGTGTCACATCGGTCATGCGGCTCAACTTCCCTTCACTGCTTGCCTGTTGAATGAGCCGAACGTGTGGCGTCCGGTACGCCCACGACTGCTACCGGTGCCGTTGCCGTTGCCGCTGTCGTCGCTCATCAGGTCGTCGAAGAGGGCGCGGGCTTCGAGCATGGCCTCGCGCATCTCCTCGGTGCCGGCCTGGCTCTCCGGCGTGCCGTTCGTGCGCGACTGGACGACGCGGTGCACCCGCCGGTAGCCGTGGACGTGGTTCGCGTGGTGCACGGACAGCGCGTCGAACTGCTTCTCGTACTCCTCGACGTCGGGGAAGCCCCGGGCCCCGGCCACCTCACCGAGCAACTGGTCGACGTCGGTCACGGCCTGGCGGGGCGAGTCGACGAAGAGCTCCTGGGCGGCGGCCCAACGGGCCTGGTACTGCTCACGGGCCGCAGGCTCCAACGGCTGCTCCCGCAGCGAACCGTGCTGCTGGACGCGTTCGCCGAGCTCCCGCTCGGCGGCCTTCGTGTCGCCGTCGTGCCGGGCCACGGTCCGGTCGTACTCGGGCCCGAAGCGCCGCTTCAGACCCGAGCCACCGAACCCGCCTCGGGCACGCGGTGCCAGGGCCGCCGCGGCAGCGACCACGCCGACCAAGATCACGATCAAAACGATGATCACGCCTGTGGACATGAGTGCCTTCCGGATTCTCGGCCAACCGGCTCTCGTAGTCGGTCGGTTCCCGTACCGGGTTGCCGCAAAGGCCCCCTTCAAACGACGGCCACGACATGTCCGTCACCAGAGCGACACCCAATATCCGCTTGCGGAGGACAACCCCGGTCGACTGACATTCCCCCATGACCTGGACCATCGCCCCCGAGCCCTACGACTCCCCCGTCGCCGCCGCGCTCTGGCGGGCGTACTACACGGAGGTGAGCGACCGCTGGTACCTGCTCCACGAGAACCGGCGAACGGACCCGGCGGAACTGGAACGCGAGATCGCCGCCCACACAGGCTCCGAACTCACCCCACCCGACGGCCAGTTACTGGTCGCCCGGCACGAAGGCGAACCGGCAGGCAGCGCGGGCATACGACTCCTCTCCCCCACGACCGCCGAACTCACCAGGGTCTTCCTCCACGAGCCGCTACGCGGCCGGGGCGGCGCGGCAAAGCTCGTAACAGCGGCAGAGGAGGCAGCCCGCGAACTCGGAGCAACCGCGCTGATCCTCGACACCCGCAACGACCTCATCGAGGCCCGCACCCTCTACACCCGCCTCGGCTACAAGGAGACCGACCCCCACAACAACGACCCGTACGCAGAACACTGGTTCCGCAAAGCCCTGCTCAACCAACGGTGAGGGCCCACCCACTTGTTCTGTCCCCACGCCACCGGCCGAGAGGGCGCCGTAGGGGCGCGCCGGTGTCGAGAGGCCCAGCGCGCGGAGGCGCGCAGCGCCGAGCACGATGGGCCTCTCGACACCGGCTTAAAGCGCCCCGAAGGCGACCGAACCAAAAGAGGTGCGCGGCGCCTTTTCAACACCGGCCCGGCTGCGCGGGCACCTACCCAACACCGGCCCAGCCACGCGGGCACCTACCCAACACCGCCCCAGCCACGCGAGCACCTACCCAACACCGCCCCAGCCGCGCGAGCACCTACCCAAACCCAACACCGAACACTTCAAGAAGAACCGCCAATCACCGCCCCGTTGTGCGGCTGCTCCCGATCAGACCCGCACAACTCCCCGTTGAGTTCCTTCACCAGCTGGATCAGATCCGTCGGCCGATCAGGCCCCCACCAATCCCCCAGCGTCTCCGCCAGAGACTCCTCACGGGCCTGTGCCAGCCGATCAGCCATCTCCCGCCCCTGGTCGGTCAGTTGGAGGTCCAGCCCCTCCCGCACCGCCAGCTGCCGCCCCTCGACCTGCCGTACCGCGGCGAGGATGACGGGCAGCGGCACGGAACTTCGCTCGGCCAGCACCCCCGGTTCCGCCCACCCGTCCCGCCTGATGCGCAGCAGCAGCCAACTCGCCGCCGGTTGAAGGTCGTAGCCCGCTTTCGCAGTGATCGTCTTGTAGATCTCACGGCGCCCCTCCCGCGTACCCAGCACGGACAGCGCGCGGCACACCTCGTCGTAGGAAGACCGCTGAACCGGATTGCTGGCAAGGGTCTCAGTCAGGTCGGGTGCCGTGACCGAGCCGCGCAGCTTGTCCTCCTTGAGGAACCACGCCAGGACGAAGCCGACAAGGGCGACAGGGGCGGCGTACAAGAAAACGTCCGTGATCGAGGACGCATAAGCGTGCAGGGCCTCGGGCCGTACCGCCGACGGCAGTTGGGAGATGCCACGCGGATCGGACTCAAGGCCGTCCGCCGTGACACCAGCCGGCAGCGAGGCGCCCCGAAGCGCATCCACAAGCTTGTCCCCCAGCCGACTCGCAAAGATCGTGCCGAAGATGGCGACACCGAACGAGGCGCCGATGGACCGGAAGAAGGTCGCGCCGGAGGTGGCGACGCCCAGGTCCTCGTACGACACGGCGTTCTGCACGATCAGCACCAACACCTGCATGACCAGGCCGAGTCCGAGCCCGAAGACGAAGAAGTAGGCGCTCATCTCACCGGTGGAACTGTTCTCGTCGAGCTGATGGAGAAGAAGCAGCCCAAGCGCCGTAACACCGGTGCCCGCGATCGGAAAGACCTTCCACCGCCCGGTACGGCTGACGATCTGCCCAGACGCGGTGGACGAGATCAGCATGCCGAACACCATCGGCAGCATGTGCACGCCGGACATGGTCGGTGAGATGCCCTGCACGACCTGGAGGAAGGTCGGCAGATAGGTCATCGCGCCGAACATGGCGAAGCCGACGATAAAACTGATGACGGCGGCCAGCGAGAAGGTGCGCACACGGAACAACTTGAGCGGAAGCACAGGCTCGGCGGCCCGCCGCTCCACCACCACGAACCCCACCGCCAGCACGACCCCGAGTACCGCCAGCCCGACGATCTGAGGCGACCCCCAGCCCCAGGTCGTACCCCCCAGCGAGGCGACGAGCACCAGGCAGGTCGCGACGGCGGCGATGAGAAACGTACCGAGGTAGTCGATGACATGCCGGGTGGACTTGCGCGGAATATGCAGCGCGGTAGCGATCACCGCCAGCGCCACAACACCGACCGGAAGGTTGATGTAGAAGACCCAGCGCCAGCTCAGATGCTCGGTGAACAGCCCTCCGAGCAGCGGCCCGAGAACACTCGTCGCGCCGAAGACGGCCCCGAACAGCCCCTGGTAGCGCCCGCGTTCACGCGGCGAGACGACATCACCCACGATCGCCATCGACAGCACGATCAGCCCGCCGCCGCCCAAGCCCTGGAGCGCCCGGAAGCCGATCAGTTGAGGCATGTTCTGCGCCGCACCGCACAGCGCGGACCCGATGAGGAAGATCACGATCGCGATCTGGAACAGCCGCTTCCGCCCGTACTGATCACCCAGCTTGCCCCAGAGCGGGGTCGCGGCGGTCGAGGCGAGCAGGTAGGCCGTGACGACCCACGACAGATGCTCCAGCCCGCCGAGATCGCTGACGATCGTCGGCAGCGCGGTCGACACGATGGTCTGGTCGAGGGCGGCGAGCAGCAGTCCGAGGAGCAGCGCCCCGATGGAGACGAGGACGTTGCCCGGCACGTGTTCCTGGGCGGCGCTGCCCCGCCGCGGGGGTTTCTCCGGTGGCTGCGCGTCATGCACATTCCCTGTCATACCGTGCGCATCGCCGGCCATGAAGACCTCCCGAGGCTCTCGTTACACATCCATGGTGATCGGTTTGACCTGTTACGGCCTGTCGAGTCCGAATGGAAGCGGTCATTCCGGGGGTCGGAGGAGACGGTGCGGAGGAGATCCGCATAACCTCGGGAGTCCGACGGGGAGGGACGAACACGTGAACGAGGCGAAGGGCCATATATGCCCGCAGTGCGGGGCGCCCCGGGCGACCGACGGCTCCCCGTCCTGCACCTGCACCCAACGGGCGTCCGACGCGCTGCGTGACGCGCGCACGGCGGAGGCGGCAGCGGCGGAGGACTTCGACCCGCTGCGGATCAGGCCGTATGTGGAACTGGACGGAAACCCCCGGGAACAGACCCAGACCCCACCACCCGAGGGCGAGACGCAACAGCTGCCGGCGGTCGAGCAGACGATGACACTGCGCGCGGTATCTCCGACGCCCCCGGCTCCAGCCCCGGACATGAACGACCTGAGCCTGTTCGCGGGCGGCGAGGACCTCAAGGAACCGTCCGCGGACGCCAACACGGACGCCGACACCGACGCCGACGCCGACGCCGACGCCGACGCCGACGCCGACGGCAGCCACCCGCCCCGTCGTCGCCGCCGCACCGTCCTCCTCGCCGCCACCGGAGCCGTAGTAGCGGTGGTCGCGGCGGCCGGTTTCGCGAGCGGCGTGTTCTCGTACGAGCCGCCGTCGCGGGACGACGCGGCACCCCAGGACGTACGGGGGAGCGTCCCGACGGCGTCGAAGAGCGCGGCACCGGTGACACCGTCCACGAGCGCCTCTACGTCCGTGGAGCCGACGTCGGCGTCCCCGTCCCCGACGCTCAGCGCGAGCCCGTCACCGTCGGCGTCGGCGTCGAGCAGCCCGTCCGCCACGGTGTCACGGTCCGCGGCCGCCAGCCCGACCCCGACGACCAGCGCCACGGCGTCGGACGCGTCCGCCACCGACCGCCAGGGCGGCGGCAGCAGCGCCGCGCCGGTCCTGCAACGCGGCGACGAGGGCCCCGAGGTCACCGAACTCCAGCTCCGGCTAGCCGATGTGAACTTCTACACCGGCCCCGACAACGGCGTCTTCGACAAGCAGGTGCAGGCCTCGGTACGCACCTACCAGATGGCCCGCGGCATCCAGTCCGACACGCTCGGGGTGTACGGGGCGGCGACACGGGCGAAGCTGGAGTCGGAAACGCCAGAGCCGTAACACAACGCTCGTTGGCCAACACCCGTAGACCAACAGCCGTAGGCCCACAGCCGTAGACCAACAGCCGTAGACCAACAGCCGTAGGCAAACGCCCGTGGGCCCCCGCTCCTACCCCACGGACAACCGAATCTCCCCGCCCACACCCTCCACCCGCACCGCGCGCAGATCCCGCACCAGCACATCCGGCTGGTGATACGCGGCCTGCGGCCCGACCCCCACCACCCGCATCCCCGCGGCGCGCCCCGCCGCGATCCCCGCACCGGAGTCCTCGAAGACGACACAGTCCGCGGGGGCGATGCCCAGTTCGGCGGCGCCCTTGAGGAAGCCCTCGGGGTCGGGCTTGCTGGCGCCGACGGATTCCGCGGTGATCCGGACGTCGGGCAGTTCCAGCCCGGCCGCACCCATCCGCGCCGTGGACAGCGCGACGTCCGCCGATGTCACCAGCGCGTGCGGCAGCCCCCGCAGCGAGGCCAGGAACTCCGGTGCGCCGGGGATCGGGACGACGCCCTCGACGTCGGCGGTCTCCTCGGCGAGCATGCGGGCGTTCTCGGCGTGGTTCTGCTCCATGGGCCGGCTGGGCAGCAGCAGCGCCATGGAGGCGTAGCCCTGCCGGCCGTGCACGACCTTCATGACCTCGTCCGCGTTCAGCCCGTGCCGCTCGGCCCAGCGCCGCCAGATCCGCTCGACGACGGCGTGCGAGTCGACGAGGGTGCCGTCCATGTCCAGCAGGAGGGCGCGGGCGGTAAGCACGGTGGTGGCCGTCATCGGCAAGCTCCAAGACGCGTGGGAGGGACAAGGCGGCCCCGTCCGCCGGTCAGGGAAAACGGACGGGAGCCACTTTGTTTCTCTACGGTACAAAACCGAACCGGCATCGCGCCACCGCCTCCCGAAACAGTTCACTCACCGTTCAGCTCAGGCGGTCGCGGCCTCCCACAGACTCCACGCCCCCAGCGCCAGCATCAGCACCGCCGCGATCCGCGTGATCAACTCCAACGGCACCCGTTTCATCAGCGCCTTCCCGCCCACGATCCCGAGCCCGGCGACCGCCCACAGCGCGAGCACCGCGCCGAGACCGACGGAGAACGGGTCGTCGTAGCGGGCCGCGAGGTTGGCCGTCATGATCTGGGTCAGGTCACCGAACTCGGCGACCAGGATGAGCATGAATCCGGCGCCGGAGACCTTCCAGAAGGACTGGTCCTTGGGGGCCCGCACCTCCTCGTCGTCGTCGCCCTTCTTGAAGAGGAGCACCGCGGCCCCGCCCAGGAAGAGCACACCGGTGACGGCGGCCACGAGCTGCTGCGGCAACAGCGTCAACACGCTCCCCGCCGCCACCGCCAGCACCACATGCAGCAGGAACGCGGCGGCGACACCGGCGAAGACGTACGAGGCGCGGTAACGGGTGCCGAGGACGAGTCCGGCGAGCGCGGTCTTGTCGGGGAGTTCGGCCAGGAAGACGACGCCGAAGACGAGCGCCGTCACGCTGATGCTGATCAAGGTTCCTCAATCGGTCGGGACTGCCCCACCGAGAGTGTGATTGCTGTCCACGGACACCTCGGCACGGCAGCGCACAGGAAAAACAACTGGTGCACTGCTTTACCGAAGGTCTCGCTGGCCGATCCGCGCGCTTCAACGCGACGGATCCGCCTCCGGGCGCCGGCTCAGACGAGCTGAGCAGTATGTCGACGGTCCGGCGAAGAGCTACTCCCCTTCTGCGCCGACAACTGTACGCGACGACAAGTTCGACCGTAAACCTTGTCTTGTCATGCGCGCGTCACTAACTTCTTACCGAACGCACACCCGGCCGCAACACGGCACCGCAATCATTCCTTCGCTCGCACTCCAACGTCCCCCCACCACAAGGGAGTTCGTATGCCGAAGTTCTACGCGCGTCGACGGCTGAGCATACTCGCGGCCTTCACCGGACTGATAGCCTCCGTCGCGCTTTTCAACGGTCCGACCGCCTCCGCCGCCCTCCCCACACCGGTCAGCGCGGCCACCGCCCGCACCTACCTCGCCTCGCTCACCGTCGCGACCGAGGTCCGGACCGGCTACGAGCGTGACCTGTTCCCCACCTGGATCACGATCAGCGGTACCTGCAACACCCGTGAGTACATCCTCAAGCGCGACGGCACGAACGTCGTCACCACCGCCGCCTGCGTCGCCACCAGCGGCAGCTGGTACTCCCCCTACGACGGTGCCACCTGGACCGCCGCCTCGGACGTCGACATCGACCACCTCGTCCCGCTGGCCGAGGCCTGGGACTCCGGCGCCCGCAACTGGACCACCGCACAGCGCCAGGCCTTCGCCAACGACGTGACCCGTCCGCAGCTCCTGGCCGTGACGGACAACGTCAACCAGTCCAAGGGCGACCAGGACCCGGCCACCTGGATGCCGTCCCTCACCTCGTACCGCTGCACGTACGTCCGTGCCTGGGTGCAGGTGAAGTACTACTACGACCTCTCGGTCGACACCGCCGAGAAGACCGCGCTGACGAACTACCTCGCCAGTTGCTGATCGCCGACTGATCTCCAGCTGCTCTCCGGCTGATCGCCAGCTGATCTCCGACTGATCGCCGCCAACTGGTGATCCGCGGAGCCTGGTCACTGACCTCCGTCGTTCCGTACCGTACGGGGCGACGGAGGTCGACCAAACGGGGGCGAGTGATCACACCGTGGCGAACCTGATCCTTGGACCACTGCTTCGCTACGCCGACGGCTCGTCCGCGACCGTATGGGTCGAGGCGAGCCGTCCGTGTACCGCCGAGGTGCGCTGCGCGGACGGGGCCGCCGGCACGGCCCGCACCTTCCAAGTCGCGGGCCACCACTACGCGTTGGTGCCGGTGGAGGGCCTCACGCCCGGCACCTCGACGCCGTACGACGTCCTCCTGGACGGTATGCGGGTGTGGCCGCCGCCGGACTCGCCGTTCCCGCCCTCCGCGATCCACACCCCGGACGCCGACGGCACGGTCCGGGTCGCGTTCGGTTCCTGCCGGTGGGCCGCGCCGCCCGCCGACGACCACGATCCGGTGGGCCCGGACGCCCTGGACACGCTGGCCTCGCGCATCGCGCGCGACCCGGAGGCCGAACGGCCGGACGTACTCCTCCTGTTGGGCGACCAGGTGTACGCCGACGAGGTCTCCGACGCGACCCGCCGCTGGCTCTCCGCCCGCCGCGACCTGAGCGAACCGCCCGGCGGCGAGGTCGCGGACTACGAGGAGTACACGCGCCTCTACTACGAGTCCTGGCTCGACCCGGAGATCCGCTGGCTGCTCTCCACCGTGCCGTCGTGCATGATCTTCGACGACCACGACGTGATCGACGACTGGAACACCTCCGCCTCCTGGCTCGCCGACATGCGGGCCACCCCGTGGTGGCGCGAGCGGCTGCTCAGCGGACTGATGTCGTACTGGGTGCACCAGCACCTGGGGAACCTCTCCCCCGCCGAACTGGCCGCCGATCCCCTCTACTTGGCGGTCCGCAGCGCCCCCGACGGCACCGACGAACTCCGCGCCTTCGCCTGCCGGGCCGACGCCGACCCGGCCTCCGTCCGCTGGAGCTACCGGCGCGACTTCGGCCGGGTACGCCTGCTGATGGTGGACAGCAGGGCGGCCCGCGTCCTGGACGAGCGGCACCGCGCGATGCTCGACCCCGGCGAGGCCGACTGGCTGCGCACCGAGGCACTCTCCGCCCCCGGTTCCTACGACCATCTCCTCATCGGGACCTCACTGCCCTGGCTGCTGCCACACCTCATCCAC
This sequence comes from Streptomyces sp. NPDC002276, assembly GCF_053891435.1. Classification (NCBI taxonomy): domain Bacteria; kingdom Bacillati; phylum Actinomycetota; class Actinomycetes; order Kitasatosporales; family Streptomycetaceae; genus Streptomyces; species Streptomyces sp. NPDC002276. The sequence goes on from NZ_JBSFCQ010000030.1 coordinate 40,700, forward strand.
GACGCCGAGTCCTGGGACGCGGCCCTGTGCCGGGGTGAACGGGGCGCCCGCTGGGCCGAGTTCGGCGAGAAGCTGCGGCGGGCCGCGGACCTGGAGCACTGGGCGGCGTTCCCGGACTCCTTCGAGGAGCTGGCGGGGCTGATCGCCGAGGTGGGTTCGGGCGAGGCGGCACCGGCGTCGGTGCTCGTGCTGTCGGGGGACGTACACCACGCGTACGTGGCCGAGCCCAAGTGGCGTACCGGCGGCCCGACTTCGCGCGTCCTCCAGCTGACCTGCTCCCCCGTCCACAACTCGATCCCCGCCTACATACGGGTCGGCTTCCGGTTCGGCTGGAGTGCCGTCGCGCGTGGCCTGGGCCGCCGCTTCAGTCGGCACGGCCGCTGCGCCGAACCCTCGGTCAAGTGGCGGAAGACGGGCGGGCCTTGGTTCGGCAACCAGCTCATGACCCTTACGCTGCACGGCCGTTCGGCCCGGCTGCGGCTGGAGCAGGCGCGGGCGGACGGAACCCTGAGGACCGTAGCCGAGTCCCCGCTGACCTCCCCTCTGTCCTCCCCGCTGACATCCCCGTGACGTCGCTGAGGGCATGATGAGGCGGACCGTCCGCTTCCGGTGGGCGGTCCGCTCCAATGCGCCCCACACGCCCGGGAGTTCCCCCTTTGTCCGCAGTGCACGAGTCTTTGTCCGCAGCGAACGCGTCCGACGACAAACTGGCATCCGTCTCCGTCGCCGTGGTCGGCGCCGGTCCGCGCGGCACCAGCGTCCTGGAGCGACTCTGCGCTTCGGCTCCCGAACTGCTCCCGCCCGGCGCCCGGCTCACCGTGCACGTCGTCGACCCCGCACCCCCGGGCCCCGGCCGCGTCTGGCGCTCCGCGCAGTCCCCCGAGCTGCTGATGAACACCGTGGCCTCCCAGGTCACCCTCTTCACCGACGACAGCGTCGACTGCTCGGGCCCGGTCCGCCCCGGCCCGAGCCTGCACGAGTGGGCGCCCGCCGAACTCGGCCCCGACGACTACCCCACCCGCGCCCACTACGGCCGCTATCTGGAGTGGGTGTTCGCCCGCACGGTCCGCGAGGCGCCGGACTCCGTCGAGGTCGCGACACACCGGGCGAGCGCGGTACGACTCGACGAGGCACCCGACGGCCACCAGTCCCTCACCCTGGACAACGGCCGTACCCTGTCCGCCCTTTCGGCGGTGGTCCTGGCCCAGGGCCACCTCCCGACGCTCGGCGACACGGCCCAACAGCGCCTCGCCGCCTACGCCTGCCACCACGGCCTGAACCACCTCCCGCCCGCCAACCCGGCCGACGCCGACCTGACCGCCGTACAGCCGGGCGAACCAGTGCTGTTGCGCGGCCTCGGTCTCAACTTCTTCGACCACACGGCCCTGTTGACGACGGGCAGGGGCGGCCGTTTCATCCGCGCGGAGGACGGCTCGCTCCGCTATCTGCCCTCGGGCAACGAGCCCCGCCTGTACGCCGGTTCACGCCGAGGCATCCCGTACCAGGCCCGCGGCGACAACGCGAAGGGCCCGCACGGCCGTCACACACCCCTCGTCCTCACCCCGGAGGCCATAGCCGCCTTCCGTGAACGCGCCGACTCGGGCGAGCCTCCCGAATTCCGCACGGAGATATGGCCGTTGGTGGCGAAGGAGGTGGAGACGGTGTACTACACCACTCTGCTACGCCCCTCCCCGCGTCCGGAGTTCACCGGGCGCTTCCTCGCCGTCCCGCACCACGATCCCCAAGAGGCGCTGATACTCGACGAGTTCGGGATCCCGGCCGCCGACCGCTGGAGCTGGAACCGGCTGTCCCGCCCGTACCCCGACCGCGTTCTCGCCGACCCGACAGCCTGGCGGGACTGGCTGCTGGGGTATCTGCGCGAGGACGCCGGGCAGGCCGCGCTCGGCAATGTGGACGGACCGCTCAAGGCCGCCCTGGACGTGCTGCGCGATCTGCGCAACGAACTCCGGCTGGTCGTCGACCACCGCGGCCTCGCGGGCGACTCGCGCCGCGACCATCTGGACCGCTGGTACACCCCGCTCAACGCGTTCCTGTCCATCGGCCCGCCCCGGCGCCGTATCGAGGAGCTGGCCGCGCTGGTGGCGGCGGGCGTGGTGGAGGTGCTCGGACCGCGGCTTGAGGTGCGGGAGGCGGACGGCGCCTGGGTGGCATGCTCCCCCGCGATACCGGGCTCGGCGGCGCGGGTGACCACGCTCGTGGAAGCACGCCTCCCCGAACCGGATCTGTGCCGCACCGCCGACCCGTTGCTCGGCCGGCTGCTGAGGACGGGCGGGTGCCGACCGCACACGGTGGACGGTTACGAGACGGGCGGGCTGGATGTGACGGCGCGCCCGTACCGCCTGATAGACCGTCAGGGAGGGGCGCACGCACGGCGGTTCGCGTTCGGGGTGCCCACGGAGGGCGTCCACTGGGTGACCGCGGCGGGCGCCCGCCCCGGAGTCGACTCGGTCACGCTGTCGGACGCCGACGCGGTGGCGCGGGCGGTCCTCCGGGTCGCGACGACGGGGCGGACGCCGTCGGTCGACGCCCGCCCCTGGTCGTCGTATCCCCAACTCAGGGAACAGCTCAGGGAACAGCTCGGGGGACAGCTCAGAGAACAGCTCAGGGAGCCCAGCCGAACGGCACGGTGAAGCAGGCGGCGCGGACGCGGCTGCCGGGCATGTCGTGGATCACGACGGAGGACGCCTCGCCCTGCCGGAAGTTCCAGTCGTGCCGGGCGCTCGCCTCACCGGCGCCGTGTTCGTCGGCCGTGAAGTCGAGCCAGACCTCGTTGTCGGCGGTGACGTCGGCCGGGTCGGTGGACGGCTTGTGCTGGAAGTGCCCGCCCGCGGCGGCGGGGTCGGCGCCGCACGGCTTCTGGTGCACATGGACGGCGTACGCGTGCCCCGGCACCATCCCGTCGACCCGCAGCCGTACGGTCGTGGCACCGCCCACCGTCGTCCGCTGGCCGACCTCGATCCACGCGGCGGCGGGGACGAGCTTCGTGTCGTACGTCACCGCCGCCGACGGCACGAGGGCGGCGACCGGCGCGAACCGCGCGTCCGTCCGCATCGAGTAGCCGTCCGGGCTGCCAGTAGCGGTGCCGCCGCTCGCCAGTAGGGCCGCGACGACGGCGCCCGCACATATGCCTGCCACCATGATCTGTACCGTTCCTCACGTTCAGGTGTGCTTGGAACCCCTTTACGTTGCTACGGGATGCGGGCCCGCCCCGCCCCTCGGGACGGGGCAGCCGAGTGAACAAGCTGTGCCGATCACACGCGCCCCCCGTGAATCTCCTGTCCCCACCCAGGCGTACGCTGTATGGCTGTCACTGGCCGCCGCTGCCGCGGCCCACGGGGGAGTTCACGGGGAGATGCGTTGTTCGAGAGTGTGGGGGCGCTGACCGGCAGCCCATGGATCTACGCCATGATCGCCGTGTCCGTCCTCCTTGATGTGTTCCTGCCGGTATTGCCGAGCGGTGTCCTGGTCGTCGCGGCGGCCACGGCGGCGGCAGCGGGCACCGGCGCGGCGGCCGACGCCGTTCCCGTGCCGCACGAGGTCCCCAGCATCCTGGCCCTGATCGCGTCGGCCGCCGCCGCGTCCGTCCTGGGCGACCTGGTGGCGTACCGCCTGGCCTGGCTGGGCGGCGAACGCCTCGACCGCGCCATTTCCCGCTCCCGCCGGCTCACCACCGCGCAGGAACGTCTCGGCCACGCCCTGGCGCGCGGCGGCGGTGCCCTGGTCATCCTGGCCCGCTTCGCCCCCGCGGGCCGTTCGGTGGTCTCCCTCGGCGCGGGCGCCGCCCACCGCCGCGCCCGCGACTTCCTCCCCTGGTCGGCCCTGGCGGGCCTGTCCTGGGCGGCGTACAGCGTGGCGCTCGGCTACTACGGCGCCCAGTGGCTCGGCACGACGTGGCTCGCGACGGGGGTGTCGTTCGCGGCACTGTTCGGGGCGGGGGCGGGGGCGGCGTATGTCATGCGTCGGCAGCCGGGGGCGGCGGAGGCGACGGCCGCGCCGTAGAGGCGCGGGGAACTGCGCACCCAGCCCCCACCGGCCCGTGCTCTGATCACCGCGAAACCCCCCTCACCTCAAGCCCCGCCAACAGCTCAGCCGTAGCCTCGGCGATCAGATGGACCGCGCGGTCAAAGACCTCGCGATTGTGCGCGGCGGGCGCCCGGAACCCGGAGACCTTGCGCACGTACTGCAACGCGGCGGCGCGGATCTCCTCCTCCGTGGCCTCGTCGGGCAGGGCGGGCGGTCGAAGCGTCTTGATACTGCGGCACATACGTCCAGTCTCGCGCCCCAAAAGGGATACCGCCGCCGCTCTCCCGAACACGCCTGCGATGATCTTCCCGAGGCGGCCACCGTCACCACGCACGGGGCCGACCTGACGAGAGGACGAAGAACATGGCGAACAACAACGAACTCACCGTGGCCGTACTGGGCCCCGGCGGCGTGGGCGGCCTGCTCGCGGCGCTGCTGTCCCGGGCCGGCCACCGGGTGATCTGCCTGGCCGGAGCAGAAACGGCGGCCACCCTCCGCAGCGACGGAATCCGCGTCCGCAGCGCCGCCTTCGGCGACTTCACGGCACCGGTGGAGGCCGACACGGAACTGCGCGAACCGGTCGACGCCTGCCTGATCACCGTCAAGGCGACGGCACTCACCCCGGCACTGACCCGCGTCCCGGCACAGGCGCTCGGCGACAGCCTCCTCGTCCCGTTCCTGAACGGCGTCGAACACCCGGCCCGGCTCCGCGCCCACTACCCGCCCGCCCAGGTCGCCCCCGCGATCATCCGCGTCGAGTCAACTCGCGTCGCACCGGGGGTGATTGAGCACGGCAGCCCGTTCGCGGAGATCGACCTCACGGGCGACCCGGTCCCCCGCGAACGCCTGGAGGCACTCGCAGCCGCACTGCGCACGGCAGGCCCCACCACCCGGGTCCTGCCCGACGAGACGGCGGCACTCTGGGCCAAGATGACGTTCCTGGCCCCCCTCGCCCTCCTCACCACCCGCTACGCCCTCCCCCTCGGCGACGTACGCACGCGCCACCGCGAGGAGTTGACGGCCCTGCTGGAGGAGACGGCGGCGGTGAGCCGCTCCTACGGCGGCCCGTCCGACCCGGCGGGGGCACTGGCCCGCTACGACACGTTCCCTCCGGGCACCAAGTCGTCGATACAGCGCGACGCGGAGGCCCACCGCCCGCTCGAACTGGACGCGATCGGCGGGGCGTTGCTGCGGGCGGCGGAACGGAAGGGCATCGCGGTGCCGGTAGCGGCGCGCCTGGTAAGGGAGTTGGGGGCACAGCGCACCAACTGACCGGACCCGCGCGGTAGTTTTCCCCCGTGACGGAACGGAACCGGGCAGAGGACGCGTTCAGGAACCGCTGCGCGAACACCGCGAGGCTGCTGGCACCCTTCGCCAACCACTTCATCGCCCGGGTCTCCTTCGAGGCCCAGGACGACGAGGAGTCGCTGGAGATCACCCTCCGGGACGGGCCGTCGAAGCCCGAGGCCATCATCTCCCTCGCCGGTGTCCGCCATGTCGGGCTGTCGAAGAGCCCCGGGCTCTCCGGCTGCTTCGTCGACGCGATCTCCGTGATCCACCTGCCGAGGACTCCGCTTCCCTGGCCCGAGGAGGCGGCTGCCCTCGTCGGCCGGTCGGGCGGTCCGGAAGAACTCGTCTGGCTGCGGCTCGGCGGCCCGGCGGAGATCGACGTGATCGCCTCGATCATGACCGTCTACGTGGCCATGAGCGACGACGAGGCGTCGACGGACGACCCGCCCGCCGGCGCCTGAAGTAGCCGTATCACCCCTGCTCAGGATCCTGGGTCGGCCGGACTCAGTCATTTGACACATTCCAGCGGGCGGGTTTCCCGGCACGGTGGGAGGAGTCCATCCGCTCCGCGACCTGGCGTCCTTGTAAGGGCGTTGGGCATTGGGCGACCCGGTCCGCCACACCCCTCATACCCTCGCGCGCGTCGCCGCTGCCGCGACCGCCCTCGGCCACGAGGTCGGTTCGGCAGCGATCGTCCGTACGGCCACGGCGGTCGCGTATCCCGACCGGCTCGCCGGGTGCCGTGAGCCCCTTCAGCGGGTGGTCCGGCACGGTCGGGAGGGCGGCGCGCTGACCTCGGCCATCCAGGCGCTGCTCCTTCTCGCGCAGGACGCCTTCCACACCGGCCGCTGGGAGAAGGTGCGGCAACTGGCCGACGAGGGAGTGGAGTTGTGCCGTACGCACGGCTACGACCTGCTCGCCTGGTCCGGCCAGCTCACCGGTGCCCTGCTGGCGGCGGCGCGCGGCGACTTCGACGCGGCGACGGACACTGGCCGTGACATGGACGCCTGGGCTGCGGCGAGTTCGACACCGCGTTCCGGGAGGCCGGTCGTAAGCCCCGCGGGCACCTTCGCCCCGTGCGTGTTCCACGACCTGATCGAGGCGGCGATCCACACCGGCCGCGACAAGGAGGCGACGGCACATCTCACCGCGGGCCGCGCGTGTGGTTTCACCACCGGCCTGTCCCCACGGCTGTGGCTGATCACCCCGGCGGGCGCGAGGCGTTGACGACCCCGAGCACCGCTTCGGCCGACCCGCCCACAGAAGATCCGAGCAGCTCGGCCGCCCCGGGCACGGAAGTCCCCCGTACATCGGGCGACTTGGTCCTCGAAGCGGCGATCGCGGCGCCCGAAGCCAGCCAACACCCCTTCGATCTGGCGCGAGTTCGGCTCGGCTACGGCTCGGCTATGGCTCACAGCTGCGCCGCCGCAGGCGGATCGCCGACGCTCGCCGCCATCTCTCTGAGGCGGCCGAGATCTTCCGTCGCCTGGAGGCCACCCCCTGGACTGCCCGCGCCGACCGCGAACTGCGGGCCACCGGCATCACGGTCACGGTCTCGGTCTCGGTCTCCACCACTGCCGACTCCGGCCTGGCCTCCCCGACACCGCAGCAGCAGCCGCCGCACCAGATCGCCCAGCTCGCGGCGGCCGGTCACGCCAACGAGGAGATCGGCGCGCGGCTGTTCCTCTCTCCCCCGGAGTAGTCGGGACCCACACCCGTTCGTATGAAGTCCCGGAAGGAACTCGCGACCCAAATTCGAACAGGCGTAGCATTAGCGCGTGGCAACGACCTACGACTTCCCTAGCGACCTCCTCGCCGGTCAGGAGGAGCTGCATCAGGTCCGGGCAGAGCTGACGACCCTGCTGAAGCGGCTGCCCTGGTCGGTCGAGCCCCTGGACGGGTTCAGCGACACGGGCGGCTGGCGCAAGGTGGAGCGCCCCGCCTCCCCGGGCTGGACGCCCGACGAACAGGCCGAGGTGGAGAAGCTCCGGCAGCGCGAGCACGAACTCGCGGTCTTCGTCAGCGGTCACCGCTTCTGGACGGAGGTCACCGCGGCGGAGCGCGTCGAGTCACGGATGAGGCTGAAGCACGCCCACGAGGCGCCACTGGCGGACGAAAAGGCGGACAATGGGTGAGTTGAGCCTCATATCGCCGAAGCAACCGAGAGGCGGCGATCGATCATGGCCGACCACCCGCACGCACTCCTCGTCCGCGAGGGCTACGACGCGTTCGTCCGCGGTGACATGGACACCCTGCGCGGGCTGATGTCCTCGGACGTCACGCACCACGTGCCCGGCACCCACCCGCTGTCCGGCGACTTCAAGGGCCTGGACGCGGCCATCGACATGTACGGTCAGCTCTTCGCGCAGACGAACGGCACCCTGCGCGTCGAACTGCGCGACGTCCTCGTGGACGGCCGGGGCCACGCGGTCACGTTCCACCACGTCACGGCCGAGCGCGACGGCAAGCGCATCGACGAGACCGGCGGCATCGTGTTCCGCATCCTCGGCGACAAGATCACGGACCTGGACGAGTGTGTCGAGGACATCGACAGGTCGAACGAGTTCTGGTCCTGACCTGCCCCGCCGTCCCCAACTACGGCTTGCGCAGTGCCCGTTGGGCCAGCGCCAGGACAGCGACGGCCCCGACGACTCCGACCGCCCCCACGACCGGCACCCCGCCGAAACGGACCCCGGTGCCGGTCCCCGCTCCGGTCCCGGCCCCGACGCCGACCTCCCGGAAGCCGCGCGTCGCACGCCACGACAGCACCGACCACCGTGACTGCGCGGACAGTACGGACCCCGTGCTGAGCCACGAGCCCGCCGAGACCAGGGACAGCGCCGAGCCGATCGACCCGACCGACAGCGAACTGCCGATCGACCCGACGGACAGAGCCGACCCCACGGACCCGATGGACAACACCGACCCCACCGAACCGATCGACAACACCGAGTCCTTCGACCACAGGGACAACACGGAACCCGAGGGCGTGGCGCCAGGTTGAGTCATGACCCCATCCTGCCCACCGCCCCCGAATTCCGCGAGCGTCTTCCGGCACCTTCCGCAGAATCCCGGGCATCCTCGTCAGCCCGGCACGGAACGCGGGCTGCGAACCGCCGTACGGCGCATCCTCGGCGACGGCTAGGAGGGGTCGCCGAGTCGCTCCCGCAGCAGTGCCGCGCCTGATTCGGCGAGCCAGTCCGCGAGGGTGCGCAGTCCGGGGTGGATGACGCGCAGCGCCTCGATGTCGGCGTGCCAGCGTGATCCTGATACCCAGCGTTCCCGGGCCTCGGCCATCGCCGGGTTGAGCGCGACGGCTTCGGCGTGGGTGACCTGCTCGTAGCGCACCGTGACACCGGTGGCCTCGCTGATCGCGGCGACCGCCTCGTTGGGAGTGGGGGCGTCCCCGGCCAGCTCCAGGCTTCGCCCCGCGAACCGGTCCGGCTGGTCGAAGGCCAGCGCGGCGAATTCGGCGATGTCCTCCACGGCGATGATCTGGGCGGGTTCGTCCGGTGGGAAGACATGCCGGTGCAGGCCGTGCGCGATGCCGTCGACTCCGATGGGTGTCGATCCGAGATAGTTCGACATGAACCGCACCGGGCGCAGCACGGTCACCGTCCGGATCCGCTCACGCAGGTGGTCCTCGATGCGTTGCTTCGCCTCGGAGCCACCTGGGCGCCCCGGTGTGGACGCGATGCCCGTGAAGACGACGTGCTCGATCCCCACGGCGGCTGCGGCATCGATCAGTGCCCGGCCCCGGACGGCCTCCCGTTCCGCGTCGGCACCGGCCGGTCCGAACACCGCGGGCGGTACGGCGAACAGTGCCGCCGCTCCCTCCAGTGCCGCCAGCAGACTCGACGGGTCGTCGAAGTCGCCGCGGACGAGTTCGGCCCCGGCGGTTTCGAGTGCCTTGGCGGCGAGTGCGGCCGTGTCCCGCACGAGTGCGCGCACCGGTCTGCCGGCCGCCAGCAGCCGGCGTGCGGTGGCGCCGCCCTGTCGGCCGGTCGCACCGGTCACGACGACCAAGCGGTCAGTGGTCATGTCGTCCTCCGCCCCGGGATGGTCGGTGGGCAAGATGGCTTGGGCCCGGGGTCGATGTGGAATGCTGCACCCGGTTGAGTCCGGCGGACAAGGGATTACGTGACATGACGACAACTCCCAAGGAAGTCGGCCGGGTTGATGCCCGCCGCAACCGGGTGAAGGTGCTCGCCGCCGCCTCGCGGGCGTTCGACGAGCACGGTCTCGACATCTCGCTCGGCGCGATCGCACGGCAGGCGGGGGTCGGCGCGGGCACCGTGTACCGGCACTTCCCCAGCAAGGAGTTCCTGCTGGAGGCCGTACTCGTCCAGCAGATCGACGACCATGTGGAGGCCGCTCGACGGTGGGCGGCCCGTACCGACCCTGTCGCGGCGTTCTTCGGATTCCTGCTGAAGGTCGTCGAGACCTCCCACGGGCGCAAACACGCGTGCGACGCCCTGACCGCGGAGGCGAACTGGCCGCGCCCCGGTCTGGCCGCGTCGGCGCGGCGCTTCCGCCAGGCACTCGACGAGTTGCTGCACGCGGCCCAGCGGGCGGGCGGGGTCCGTGCCGACGTCAGCGCGGACGATGTCGCCGCGCTCACCGTCGGCTGCGCCGCGATGTGGGCGGCGCACCGCGACCGGAACGGTGGCATCCGCATGGTGCGGCTGGCGCTGGAGAGCCTGCGGAGTTCCGCGTCCGTCACGGAAGGGCGGGTGTTTCGTGACGCACCCGGCACGCTTCACGCGGCGCCGCGGTGCGAGGAGTGCGGGGCCCGGCTCGACGCCCGGTCCATCGGCCGCCCCGCCCTCTACTGCGGAGCGACCTGCCGACAGCGAGCCCGTCGCCGACGGCTCAGCGAGCGGCCGTAGAAGAGACCGTAGAAAAGATCAAGGCCCAGGTCCCGGCTTCACACCGGCTGACCTGAGCCTCTGACCTGCTACTTATCCTGGTGGGCGCGGACGGTTTCGAACCGCCGACATTCGCCTTGTAAGGGCGACGCTCTACCCCTGAGCTACGCGCCCAGGACGAGTCGACAGCCTACATTGCCAGGGGGCCTGTCCTGCAAACCCGTATCCCCACGGAGATGTGCCGGGGGTTTTCCCCACCCCGAGTCCGGGAGCGCGCCGGATGCCGCGGCGGGGCGTCGCTCCCTACGGTCGAGGGGAGCCGTAGGAGTCATCGGGACTCCGCGACCGTCCCAGGGGGAAATCATCGTGACCCGCACCCGCAGCAGTCGTCGTGTCCTCGCCGCGACCGGCGGCCTCGCCCTGCTCCTCGTCGGCGCCACGGCCTGCGCCGGTGCCTCCGCCGGTGACGACAAGCATCCCGATCAGCGGACCTTCGCGCTGCCCGGCCGTACGCTCACCATCGACTCGGACGACTCGGCGCTCGAAGTCGTCGCCGCGGACGCCAATCCGGCGGGGAAGATCGAGGTCACCCGGTGGTGGCAGGGCAGCGTGGCGATCGGTTCGGATCCCAAGGTGACCTGGGCGATGAAGGGTGACCGGCTGGTGCTGCGGCTGAAGTGTTCCGGGGTGATCGCCGACTGTTCGGCCAAGCACCGGATCGAGGTGCCGCGCGGGGTCACCGTGAAGGTGGAGGACGGGGACGGGAGTGTGCGGGCGCGGGGCTTCAAGGACGCGCTGAGTGTGCGGACCGGCGACGGTTCCGTGCGGGTGACCGACTCCACCGGGCCGCTGACGCTGCACACCGGGGACGGGTCCGTGCACGCCGAGGTGTCGTCGCGGGAGGTGCGCACCACCACCAGTGACGGATCGGTGCACCTGGAGTTCGGGGTCGTACCGGATCTGGTGGAGTCGCGCAGTGGCGACGGGTCGGTGACGGTCGCGTTGCCCAAGGGGGCCGCCAAGTACCGGGTGACGACGAAGACCGGGGACGGCGGAGTGGATGTGTCGGTGCCCCGGGACTCGTCGAGTTCCCATGTGGTGAGCGCCCGTACGGGCGACGGGAAAGTCACGGTGCGGAACGCGAACTGACCGGCCCGTGTGTTCGTCCTCTACCGGTGGGAGAATGACAACGGTCAGGACACACAACACGGGAGAGGGATGTGACGGCGACACCAGCGCAGCCGTATTCGCCGCTCACACGGTCCCGGCGCGGTTCCACCGCCCGTGCCGCCTTCGACACCCTCACGCTGATGGGCCTGCCGTTGCTCGCCGCGCCGGTGCTGGCCGCAGCGTTCGCGGGCGGTGGCACCCGGCGCTGGTTCGGCGGGCGGGCGGAGAGCCAGCGGGCCGAGGCGCAGGCGGCGAAGGACGCGGCGGCCGCCGCGTTCTACGAGCTGGACACCGCCCAGCGGGATCTGCGGATCTCGATAGACACCATCACCGCGGTCGACGACTCGCCGGCCGCGCGCCGCGCGGTCACCGACTTCGAGGCGCTGGGCCGACGGATCGACGAGGCGAGCGGCCGGTACATCAACGCCGTCGACGCGCACGACCTCGACCGCGACGACCTGGAGGCCGCCGCCGCGAACCAGGCCCGCGCCGAGCTGACCGCCGCGAAGGACCAACTCGGCCAGGTCAAGCAGGAGTTGGACAGGTTCGAGAGCGGGCTCGGGCCGCTGCTCGGCAAGGCGGAGACACAGCTCGCGCGGCTGGCGCCGGCCGTGGAGCGGGCCCGGCAGGCGCTGCTCGCGGCGAGCAACGCGCTGGACGCCGTACGGGCGTCGGGGCTGCGGGCCGACGATCTCGCCGGGCGGCTCGCGAAGCTCGGGCCGGAGCTGACGAAGCTGAACCAGGGTGCCGGGCAGCACGGGGTGCCGCAGACGCTGGAACGGGCCACGCAGGTCGCGCGGGAGGCGGAGGCCATCACGGCCGAGGCCGGTCAACTGCCGGAGCGGGCCGCCGAGATCGACCACCGGCTGGTGTCGCTGCGGACCCGCGCGCAGGCGCTGACCACCCGTGCGGGGCAGGTCGATCCGGTGCTGAGCGAGCTGCGGCGGCGGTTCTCGGCCGCCTGCTGGCAGGACCTCCAGCACGTGCCCGACCAGGCCGGTGAGAACGTACGGCAGGCCGAGCTGAAGCTGAAGGAGGCGCAGGCCGCGCGGGACGCGCAGCGCTGGCCGGACGCGACGTCACTGCTGTCGACGGTACGGGCGCTGCTGAACACCACCGACGAGGCCGTGTCGGCGGCAGGTGACCGGCTGCGGCGGCTGAACGCCGTACAGAAGGACCCCCAGCAGGAGATCGACCGCACCCGCTTCGCGATCCGCGACGCCCAGCGCCTGGCGATGTCGGGCCGGACCACACCCGAGCCGCGGCACGCCCGCCCGCTCGACGACGCCGTGGGCCGCCTGGACCGCGCGGTCGCCACGCTGGAGGGCCGCCACCCCGACTACTGGCACTTCCTGACCGAGACGGAGGCCGTACGCCAGACGGTCGCGCGAGTGGTCGGCCAGATCCGCGAGGAGCGCGGGACCGCCGCCGGGCACTGAGCCCGACGGCGGGTGGAGACCTGAACGGATCAGGTGCGGTACGCGTAGTAGTACGCGTTCGGGTACGACGCGATGAGGCTCGACAGGGACCTGCGGTAGGTGTTGTTCGAGTGGTAGGTGACGTACGGGATGCCGTTGGCCTTGTACGTCACGATCATCGTGTGGTCCTTGGAGCCGTCCCGGTCGAAGTCGACCTGGATGACGTCGCCGACCTCGGCCTGGTAGACGTTGGCGAGCGGGGTGGTCCGCTTGGAGTTCTGGGCGAACCAGGACCACTCGTTGACGCCGACGAAGGAGTCCGACTGGATGTCGGCGGTGCCGAACCACTTCGTGTAGTCGTAGACGTAGCCCGGGACGTGCTTCCAGCCGCCGGCCTTCAGGGACTGGCTGACGAAGTTGGTGCAGTCGCCGCCGTCCGCGTGGCCGTTGAAGTTCGGGTAGTCCGTGTTGTAGACGTTCCAGTACTTCTCGGCGTAGGTCGCCATCGCCTTGTAGTCGTACGTCGTGCTCGTCTTCGGCACCGCCACCGGGTTGCGGGTGGTGGCCGCGCGCGGCGCGTCCGGCGTGGTGTTGCCGTCGTCGGCCGGGGCGGGGTTCGCCTTGACCGCGGGCTTGGCCACCGTGTTGACGGCGAGGCCGCCGGTGTCGGTGTCCTCGACCTTCGACAGCTGCCAGGTGCCCTGCTGGTCGGCCTTGAAGGTCAGCTCGTGGTGGGCCTGGAAGCCGGTGGTCTTCGGCGCCCCGTCGGTGGCCTTCGCGTACGTCAGCGTGGTCGTCTCGGTGACGTCGGCCTTGGCGGTGCGGCCGGTGACCCGGGTCGCGTCGAGCGTGACCTTGGTGCTGCCCGTGCTGTACGTCTCGCCGAGCTTCGCGATGCTGCTCTGGCGGCCGCGCAGTTGGGTCAGCGCGGACTTCTCGTCGCGCGACTGGGTGCTGGAGAGCCGGACGTCGCCGGAGAAGCGCGAGGTGCTCTGCTTCGTGGTCGCCCCGTGGACAAGGGCCTGGGTGCGGTCGGTGAACACCGCGTCGGCCAGCTTCTGGAAGGTCGCCTTGGTCGAGGCGTCCACGGTCGGGTCGTTCACGACGGCCGCGCCCGCGCTCCAGTTGGGCACGAGGGCGACACCGGCGACGACCGAGGCGGCCGCCGCCGAGACTATGGCCGTACGGCTCCTGCTACGGCTCAGTTTTCTGGATTTCAATGGGGTTCCCCTCTACGCCGGTACGCCTACCGGGCGAGGGCATCTTCGCACGCCATGTGTGGCTACTGTGAAGGGGGTTGCGGTTGGTGAGTTCACCAGTCGCGACAGGTCACTTGACCACCGTGGACCAGTCCGGCGACTGGGCCGGGTCCAGACTGCGCAACTGCTGCAAAGTCGTCGGCGACTGCACATCCATCCAGTCCGAAAGCTCCTTGAAGGACACGCACTTCACGCCCTTCTTGGTGCAGATCTTCGGGATGATCGTGTCGATCGCCTTCATGTAGATGCTGCCGTTCCAGTTCTCGAAGTGGTTGCCGATGAACAGGGGCGCACGGCTGCCGTAGTAGACCCGGTTGAAGCCGGCCATGTACGAGTCGATGGTCTTCTGTTCCCAGTCGGCGAACTTCGAGGGGTCGCCCTGGGTGGCGCCGTTGGACTGGTTGTAGAGGAAGTTGAAGTCCATCGACAGGGCCTGGATGTTGTTCCCGTAGGGGAGCAGTTCGAGCGGGAAGTCCCAGAGGCCGTCCTTCTTGGTGGGCCATATCTGGAAGTCGCCCGGGGAGCTGGCGTCGTACTTCCAGCCGTAACCCTTCAGCGCCTTCAGGAGGTTGGGCTGGCCCTCCAGGCAGGGGGCACGGCCGCCGACGACCTCCTTCTTGAAGTCGAAGGGCAGGGCCGGGATGTCGGTGTAGCCGGTGTTGGTCTTCCAGTTCTCGACGAAGGAGAAGAACTGGTCGATCTCGCTCTTCCACTGCGCGACGCTCCAGTCACCGCCGCCCTTGGCCTCGCAGAAGTGGCCGTTGAAGTGGGTGCCGATGTCGTTGCCCTGCTCGTAGGCCAGGCGGAGTTGCTCCAGGGTGTCGCGGATGTGCTGGTCGGTGGGGAAGTCGATCGCGGCCGAGCCCACCGGGTGCATCGGCGGGTGGTACAGGTCCCTCTTGCTCTTGGGCAGCAGATAGATGCCCGTGAGGAAGAAGGTCATGTGGGCGTTGTACTCCTTGGCCATCTCCCGGTAGTGCGAGAAGAGTTCGTCGTCCCCCTGTAGGGCCCCGTCCCAGGAGAAGACGACGAACTGGGGTGGTTTCTCACCGGGCTTGAGCGGTACGGCCTTCAACTGGCCCGTCTGAGGCCCCGTGTACGACGTCGAGCCGTCCCCCAGCACCTTCGTCTTGCCGTCCCAGACGGGTTCCTTGGTCGACTTCGGCGAGGCGTTCTTGCCGGCCGACGCGGTCGGCGTCGTGTTGTCCCGGTTCAACGCCAGGTATCCGGTCACCAGGGAGGCGACGACAAGGAACACGGCCAGGGTGAGGAATCCCGGCTTCGGGGTACGACGACGTGGTTCAGGTGCTCGGCGGCGGCGGCCGGACGGCGCCTTCGTCGGGGGCTTCATGGGCGGCTCATTCTGCGAGGAGGTGGCGGTTGCGCTGCGGTGGTCAGCCGAGCGGGGTCATGGCTCTCGACCAGATGCCGTAGGGGACGTCGGTGACTGGGGTGCCGGAGATTCCTTTCAGCGGCAGGGGTTCGAGGCTCTTGCTCAGGTCGATGCGGTAGACGACGACGGCGGTCGACACGGACTTGGCGGTGCCGACGTACCAGGCCGCGGTGTCGTCCTCGGTGGTGCCGGTCTTGCCCGCCACGACGGCTCCGGCGGTCTTGGCGGCGGTGGGATGCGCGAGACCGAAGGAGTCCGTGAGCGCCTCGGTCACCTCACGGGCGGTGACCTTGCTCATCGCCCGGTTCGGCTTCGGCCGCGTCAGCTCGACCCCGGCGCCGTTGCGGGTGATACGGCGGACCGAGTACGGCTCGGTGTGGACGCCCCCGGCGTCGAACGTGCCGTACGCGCTCGCCATGCGCAGGGCGCTGGGCGTGGCGTTGCCCGTGGACAGCGCGGGTACCTGCGCCCCGAAACTGGAGGAGAGCAGTCCGGCCGCCTCGGCGGTCCCCCGCACGGTCGACAGGCCGGTATCCATGCCGAGTTGCATGAACGGGGTGTTCACGGACTGGGCGAGGGCCTGGCGCAGACTGATCTGCCCGTAGGACTTCTTGCCGTCGTTGTGCGCGGAGACCTTCTTGCCGCTGCGGTCCCAGTACGGCCCCTCCGGTGTGGTCACCGGCACGCCGTCGTTCCCGTCGTACAGCGTCTCCGGAGTGACCGGGGTCGGCGGACTGCCCCGGGTCTTGGTGACCCCGTGCTCCAACGCGGCGGCGTAGACGAAGGGTTCGAAGGCCGAACCGGCCGGGACGGTGGTCGCGTTGGACTCGTTGAAGCCCTGCGTACGGTGGTCGGGGCCGCCGTAGACCGCGAGGATACGGCCGTCGGAGGCCACCGAGGAGGCGCCGTAGTGCGCGGCCTTCGCATTGGCCGGGTCGTCCTCCTGCGCGGCCTTGCGGGCCTTGGTGACGGCGTCCGTCAGCTCGGTCTCGCGGTCGCGGTCGAAGGTCGTGTAGATCTGGTAGCCGCCGAGGTCGAAGTCCTTGTCCGAGATGTGCCCGGTCTTCTTCGCGTACTGCGTCGCCAGCTCGACCAGGTAGTCGCTCTGCTTTCCGGTGTCGTAGGTCCGCGACTGCTTGAGCGGCTCGGGGAAGGTCTTGTACTTGGCGCGCTCGGCCGGCGACAGCTTGCCGATCTTCACCATGCGGTCCAGGATCCAGGACCAACGGGCCACCGCCCGGGCGTGGTTGGCCTTGCTGAGCGTCGGATCGTAGAGGCCCGCGCCCTTCAGCAGGGAGGCGAGGAAGGCGCCCTCGCTGGCGTTGAGCTGGCTGACGTCCTTGCCGTAGTAGGCCTGCGAGGCGCGCTGTAGACCATAGGTACCGCGGCCGAACCAGCTGGTGTTGAGATAGCCCTCAAGGATCTTGTCCTTGCTCATCTTGTTGTCGAGCTTGAGGGAGATCATCGCTTCGGTGAATTTGCGGCTCACCGTCTGGTTCTGGGTCAGATAGACGTTTTTGACGTACTGCTGGGTGATCGTCGAGCCGCCCTCGGTGTCCCCCTCACCGACCGTGCGATAGAGGGCGCGGGCGATGCCCTTCACGGAAATGCCGGGGTCGGTGTAGAAGCTCTGGTTCTCGGCGGCGAGCACCGCCCAGCGGACATCGGTCGGGATGTCCTTCAGCGGCATCGCCTGCCGCTGCACCCAGCCGGTACGGGCCATGGGCGTGCCGTCGGACCAGAAGTACACGTTGTCCTGCTGGGTCGCGTACGTGTTGAGGTTCGAGGGGATGTCGGTGGCCGCGTAGGCGACGACCAGGAACAGTCCGCTGAGCCCGACGGAGGCGAGCGCTCCCCCGAGCCACTGCCGCCAGGAGGGTATCCAGCGGCGCCAGTCGGTACGGCCCGGGCGCGGGTACTGCGGGCGCATCTTGCGGACGTACGGCGTGAGGAAGATCACGACCGGGGCGAGGCGGGCGATGAGGGGGGCGAAGCGGGGGCCGAGGGCCTGGGCGAGGCGGGAGAGACGGGTGCGGAGGGACGGGCGGGGGGCTTTGCGGCCCCGGTGCCGTACCGGTTTCGTCTCCCCCTCGGGTATCTCGGGGGCCTCGGGTGCCTCGGGTGCCTTCGGTATCGCCAGGTCGGACAACCGCAACTGCATGGTCTCGTCCGGCCGGAACCCGGCAGGGAGCTTCAGCTGCATGGTCTCGTCCGGCCGCTGAGGCTGCTCCCCCTCCCCCTCGTGGGTCACGACGGCTCCCTCCGCACTCCATATTGCTCGCACAGGCAGACGCACAGACGTACGAGGGTCTTACAAGGTTGCCGTGGACGCGGCTGCAAATCCCGGTTCCCCCCGGCCTCACAGGTCACGCGGCGAACTCAAATTACCAGTGGTCTTCGCAAGTTCTCCATATAAGAAAACGACAGAACAGGACACAGCCGAAACCTTCATGAAAAAACAAGGTGCCGTCTTCATGTCAGGGCGGCGTTAGCCTGATGCCATGCCTCGCTATGAGTACCGCTGCCGTACCTGTGGATCCACGTTCGAAGTCAGCCGTCCGATGGCGGAGTCGTCCGCGCCCGCGGACTGCCCTGCGGGGCATGACGACACGGTGAAGTTGCTGTCGGCCGTGGCGGTGGGCGGGACGTCGTCCGCCCCCTCGCCCGCGGCGGGCGGAGGGGGCGGTTGCTGTGGTGGAGGGTGTTGCGGCTAGGCAGGCCCTGTGCGTCGTCAGGTGCGGGTGCGTTGTGGCTGGGCGCGCCCACGCGGCGGTAGCCGCAGATCAGATACAGCCCCGCGCCCCTAGGAAGCTGCCCTTAGGAACTCTTCGAGGATCCGCTCGCCTGCCTGGACGCCTCGCTCAGGCAGGGCCGTGACATTCGGAGCCGTCCACGCCTCGTCCGCCAGTTCTCCGTGGCCCGGGCGCCAGCCCTTGTCCGCTGCCAGGAGGAGGTCGGCGTCCAGTAGGGAGTCGCCTGCTGCGAGGGTGAGGTCGGCACCGGTTCTGTGGGCCAGCTCTCTCATCGCGGCGCTCTTGGTGAGGGGCTTCGGGACGGCGTAGATCTTGCGGCCCTGGAGGGAGACCGTCCAGCCGCGGTTCTCGGCCCAGACCGCGAGTTCCTTCACCCACTCCTCGGGGAGGAGTTCGCGCTCTACGACGAGGTAGGCGAAGAGGTCCTCGGCGACGCGGTGCTTGCGGACCCAGGCCGGGTCGGCGGTGTCGGCCAGGTACTGGCGGACCTCCTCCAGCGGCGCGCACTCGGCGGCCAGCTTCGCCTGCACCCCGGCGTGCCAGTCCTCGTCGGTCGCGCCGTCGACGAGCAGGTGGCCGCCGTTGGCGCAGATCGCGTACTTCGGCTCCGAGCCGGGCAGGCTGATGCGCTGGTACTGCTTGCGGGTGCGGGTGGTGGTGGGGACGAACACGGCCGTGTCGGCGCCAAGTCCGCCGAGTTCGGCGAGGAGTCCGGCCGCCGTTTCCGTCATGAAGGACAACGGCTTGCTCTCGTGCACCTCCACGCAGAGCAGCCGGGGCGCCCGCGCGTCCGGCATGGTCAGGGCGAGGGCGGCCGCGGAGTAGATGAGCGTACGGTCGAGGTCGCTCGCGACGAGTACCGGCATCAGACCGCCACCGCCTTGCCGTCGGCACCGGTCGCACCGCGCGTGTACTTGGGGTGGATCAACCCCACGCAGGTGTACGGCAGTTCGGCCACCTCCTCGACTGGTACGCCTCGCTGCTCGGCGAGCAGTCTGACGTGGTCGAGGTCGGCTCCCGCACCGGCCCGCGCAAGGATCTTCCAGGGCACCCGGCGCAGCAGCACCCGGGTGGTCTCGCCGACGCCGGGCTTGACGAGGTTCACGTCGTGGATGCCGTACTCCTCGCTGATCCGCTCAACCGCCGCCCAGCCCTCCCAGGTTGGGGTGCGGTCGGCGGCCAGCAGTTCCTTGGCGAGGGTCGCCACGGCGTCCGTGACCTCCGGGAAGCGGGCGGCCACGGCGTCCAGGAAGTCCACCGAGACGTCCACGCCGGCGAGTTCGCGGTAGAACTTCGCGCCGTGGAAGTCGTGCGGGCCGACCAGGTCCGAGCGCAGCACCGTGCGCGAAATCAGGCCCGAGACGGTCGAGTTGAGGCAGGCGGAGGGGATGAGGAAGTCCTCGCGGGTGCCGTACGTCTTCACGCAGGAGCCGGGGTCGGCCAGTACCGCGATCTCCGGGTCGAAGCCGGTGATGCCGTCGGACTCCTCGAACTCCCTGATCGCGTCGGCGAGTTCGCGGGTGATGGCGCCCTTGCCGGTCCAGCCGTCGACGAACACGACGTCGGCGGGGTCGTGGTGGGCGGCGAGATAGCGCAGCGCGTTCGCGTCGATGCCCCGGCCGCGCACGATCGACACGGCGTAGTGCGGGAGTTCGAGACCGTGGCGGTACTGGGCCCAGCGGCGCATCAGGACGCCTACGGGGGTGCCGGCGCGGGCGAGGGAGACGAGCACGGGGTGCGGTGAGCGTTCGGCGAGGACGAGTTCGGTGACGGCGCCTACGGCGAGTGCGAGGCGTCCCGCCGCCTCGTCCAGCGCGGTGTGGAACAGCTCCTGGTACTGCTCGCTCGGCTGGTACTCCACCGGCAGCGACTCGGCGTAGTGCGCGCCGCCGCTCTGGATGGCCTCCTCGCGCTCCTCGGTCGGTGCCTCCAGCGTCACGTCCGAGAGGTCCTGGAGCAGCCAGCCGACCTCTTCCGGCGCGTACGAGGAGAAGGCGGGGCCGCGGAGGGGCTCGGGCAGCATGGGGGGCCTTTCGGGGACGTACGAGGGGATCACCGCGAGGACGACGTGCGGGGTGTGCGCGGCCAACTCGGCGAGCAGGCCGTGCAGTTCGGGGGTGTCCCCGCGGGAGTCGACGACCGCGACGACCGCGTCGAAGCCGGCGCCGGCGATGTTGTAGGCGTAGCGGTCGCCGGGGCCGTCGGCGGGGGTGTCGTGGGCGGGGAAGGTGAGGCGGGTGCGGATCGCGTAGCCGGGGTCGTCCACCGCGAGGACGGGGGAACGGGTGGTGGTGGAGTAGGTGACGTCGGCGTCGGCTATCTGCTCCAGCTCGCGGGCGAGTCTGAGGGGGGCGTACATCAGCTCTTCGAAGCCCAGCATGTGCACACGGTGCGCTTCTTCTGGGAGTGCCTCTGCGAGGCGGGCCGCCATTGCGGGGAGGGCGGCTTCGAGGCGTATTCGGTGAGCGGGGGTGAAGCCGTGACGTCCGCCGTCGGGGAGGTTTCGGGGCCAGCGGAGATCGACTCGGCGGGTGCGGTTGTCTGCCGGGTGCGGGTCCGTTGTGGCTGGTCGCGCAGTTCCCCGCGCCCCTGGGGAATCGGCGTCCAGGTGGGTTTTTAGGGGCGCGGGGAACTGCGCGCCCAGCCCGGACGGCGCGCCAGACGACACACGACCTGTCCCGGCACCCCCTGTCTCGCTCAGGGGCGCGGGGAACTGCGCGCTCAGCCCAGACGGCGCCGCAGACGACCGACTACCCGCCCCCGCACCCTCCGTCTCGTACCGCGCCACCAACTCCTGCCCCTTCTCCAGCACCCCCGCCGGCAGGCGAACCGTGCCCGAGGCCGCGGCCACCAGGTCCACCCTCGCGCCTATCTCCGCCGCGAACTCGTCCAGGCGGCCCGCGTCCGCCGGGGAGCGCATGTCGACCAGGGCCACCACCACGTACCGGTCTCGGGGATAGCGCTCGTGGAGGTCGCGGATCGTGTTGAGGACCGTGTTGCCCGTCGAGAACTCGTCGTCCACCAGGACCAACGGGCCCTTGCCGGAAAGGAGTTCGGGGTTCTCGGGCAACAGCAGATGCGACGTCGCGTGGGAGTGGGACTCCTCGAAGCCGCCTGCCGTGGCCACGCCGGGGACCGGGCGGCGGGTGGAGTGGAGGTAGGGGGCGACGGCGATGCCGTCGGCCACCGCGTGGCCCAGGCCCGTCGCGGTCTCCGCGTAGCCGAGGACCACCGAGCGGCGGGATTCGTCCAGGCCCAGGAGGTCGCGGACTCTGCGGCCCAGGGTGAAGCCGTAGCCGTAGACGATCGACGGGGACTGGGGGACGTGTTTGCCGAGCACGTTCGAGACGAGGAGGTGGGCCCGTTTGGGGTTGCGGCGGAGGGCCAGGCCCAGGAGGTCGGTCAGTTCGGGGTCGCCGAGGAGTTCGACGCCGAGCCGCTCCGCGACCCAACTGCCGGACCAGACCGCGTTGTTCACTGCCTTGTTCATGCGTCCCTTGCGATTCAGCCGGGGATTCCGGCGGCGAGCAGCTCCACGAAGCCGACGTCCTCGCGTGCGACACCGAAGATCTCGGCGCGCAGCATCGTCCGCTCGGCCCAGGCGCGGTGCGGCTTCACCTCGTTCATCTTGTTCGTGTACGCCGAGCGCAGCACACCCCCGCCGCCGCGCTCGGGCCGCAGGATGTCCTGCGCGTCGCAGAACTCCTCGTGGCTGACCACGGACAGCGCGTGCACGGGCAGCACGTGCGTGGGGTGGATGCAGGTCTTGCCCATCAGCCCGTTGGCCTGGTCGAGGGCGATCTCGCGCAGCAGCCCGTCCATGGCGTGCTCGATCAGCGCCTCGCGCAGCTCCTCCGCCTGGCCCTCCAGGAAGGGGCTGCGGCGCAGCTGCGGCTTGAACATGCGCTCCTGGACCCGGAAGTACTCCCACACCGGGCCGGTCACCGTGAAGCCGGTGCCGTCCGCGCGGCCCAGCATGTTCACCACGTCGCCGATCACGTTGGCGACGATCTGGACGTCGTAGGCCGTCATGTCGGAGGCCCTGCGGAGGCCGTAGGAGGAGCAGAAGTCCGTCACGCCGAGGCGCAGGGCGAGGACGCGGTCGCGGTACTTGTCGACCGCGCGGGAGATGCCCTCCAGGGTCTCGACGCGCGACTCGCGGTAGAGCAGCTCGGGCGACTCCAGGACCGGCATGCCGAACAGCCGGCGTCCGCTCGCGCCCTCCGCGGCGGCCAGCGCCTCCAGGAAGGGGGTGCCGCTCTCCTCGGTGAACTTCGGCATCACGAAGCCGGAGAGGAGTCGTACGGCCGGGCCCATGCGGCGGACGAGGTCGGGGATCTGTTCGGGCACGCGGACCCGGATGAACAGCAGCGGAAGCTCCGCGCCCGAGCGGGCGGCCAGCTCGGTGAACTGCTGGACGAGGTTCTCCTCGGCGGCCGGGACGTCCTCGTCGCCGATCGAGTCCTCCAGGCACAGCACCATCGACACGACGCCACGCCCGGCCAGCTTGACGATGTCGTCGGCCAGGTGGGGCCGGGTGGCCGGGCTGTACAGCGTGGCGCCGAGGGCCGCGGCGAGCAGCCGGGCCGGGGAGTCCGCGTCGAACTCGCAGGGCTCCTGGAAGAAGAGACGCTGCCGTACCTCAGGGGCAATGTGCCCGAAATGACGCATAAAGCTCCCCCGTGGTGACGATGTGAACCGTGTGTGTTTTCGATAGGTGGCCGGTAATAGTACGTACAAACCCATGTCAGGGGTTCCCGCCGGGCATGAACTTCAGGTAACTCGGCCGTGTCGGTGTCCGAACCCCCACGTTGTCGTGACCAGGACCGAGAGGGCAGGATGACCGCATGACGCACGCGATGCTGAAGGGGTCGAACGTCCCGTTGGAGGCCACCACGGTACGTGCCGTGCTGCGCTGGACGCCCGGACAGGGTGTCCCGGACGTGGATGCCTCTGCTCTGCTCCTCGGCCCCGCCGGTCAGGTGCGTTCCGACGAGGACTTCGTCTTCTACAACCAGCCCCGGCACCCGTCCGGGAAGGTCTGGTGGCTCGGCAAGAAGCGTGTCGCCGAGGGCCCCACCGACACGATCCAGACAGATCTGGCCGGTGTCGAGCCCGAAGTCAGCCGGATTCTGGTGGTCGCATCGGCGGAGGACAAGACCTTCGATCGCGTACTGGGCCTGCGCATCTCGCTGTACGACGCCGCCGTCGCCGAGGGTGAGCCGCTGCTGTATTTCGACATCAAGCCGGAGACCGGCGAGGAGACCGCGCTGATCTGCGGGGAGCTGTACCGACGGGGTGAGGGGTGGAAGTTCCGGGCGCTGGGTGAGGGGTACGCGAACGGGCTGCGCGGGCTGGCCATGGACTTCGGGATCACGGTCGACGAGTCGGAGGCGGCGGGCGTTCCCGAGGTCTCACAGCCGTTGCCTCCGGCGGTTTCCACGCAGTTGCCTCCGGCGGTTCCGGTGCAGTCCGGGTACGGGTATCCGCTGGCGGCGGCGCCCGCGCAGGAGCCGGTGACTCAGCCGGCTTACGGGTATCCGCAGGCCGCACCTGTGGGTGCCGGGACTTATGGGTATCCCCAGCCGATGCCTGCGGCGAGTGCGGTGGATCCTGACTTCCGGTTGCCGCCGCAGGGGCCGCAGTTCATCTGAGGGTGAGTGGGTAGTTTTTCGGGTGCGGGCCGGTGGGGGCTGGGCGCGCCCGCGCGGCGGAGCCGCAAATCGACACAGCCCCGCGCCCCTGAAGCTGCCCCTTCGGGGCGCTTCAGCGCTCGACCTTCGTCTTGTAACCCCTGCCCCACTGAAGTCCCCACCCGTACAACCTGTCCAGCTCCGCCTGGAAGCCGTAGACGAACTTCACCTCTCGGCGGACCACGAACTCCCCCTTGACGTTCTCGATCATCACCACCGCGCAGGAGCGGGCCTGGGGGTGGCGTTCGTCGAGGCCTATCTCGATGCGGGGGCCGTTGCTGGGGTAGAGGGTGACGATCGCGTGGGTGCGGTCGAAGGCGGGGGTCTGGTCGTAGATGTAGACGAAGACCAGGAGGCGCTTGATCTCGTCGCGGTGGTCGAGGTTGACGTACATCGTCTCGCCGGACGCGGAGCCGAAGCGGTCGTCGCCACTGAGCTTCACGTACGGGGGTGAGTTGACGTCGCCGAGGAGGCCGCCGAGGGGCTGGACGACGCCCTTGGTGCCGTCCATGAGTTCGTAGAGGCAGCCCAGGTCGAGGTCGACGTTGACCATGCTCTGGCTGTGGCCCATGACCTCGGGTGGCTTGAGGGCCTTGAAGGGGTGGCGGAGCAGGCTGTCGCGCTGGGGGCCGCCGATGTCGGACGTGCGCATCCGCCAGGTGAGGTTGACGCGCAGGTTGCCGGTGGCCGCGCCCTGTTTGGTGAGCGAGACCTGGTGGTGCCGTTTGGTCAGTTCGATCGCGTTGCTGGCCGCGCTGCCCGAGTCGAAGTCGGCCTCGCGCCGCCAGATTCCGTCGAAGAAGCCCATTCCCGCCCCCACGTCCACATGACTCACGACAAAGCTGTCGGGGCGGCGGACCGAGGGCATGTCCTCTGTCTGCCGCCCCGAACAGAGCGTTCCCTTACCAGGGAGCTTGTCACACCCCGGACGAGACCTCAGTCTTCTCGTCCGAGCCGGCTTTTCCCTCGGCTTCCGCGAGCGCGTTGTTGCGGCGGACCGAGGACCAGAACGACCAGCCGATCAGGACGACGCCGACCAGGCCCGTGATGACCTCGTTGATCTGGTACTGGATGGTGACCATGAGGATCACGGCGAGGGCGCCGATCGCGTAGTGCGCGCCGTGCTCCAGGTAGACGTAGTCGTCCAGGGTGCCCTGGCGGACCAGGTAGACCGTCAGGGAGCGGACGTACATCGCGCCGATGCCGAGGCCCAGCGCCATCAGGACGATGTCGTTGGTGATGGCGAAGGCGCCGATCACTCCGTCGAAGGAGAAGGACGCGTCCAGGACCTCCAGGTAGAGGAACATGAAGAACGCGGCCTGGCCGGCGAGGACCACCGCCGAGCGCTGCTTGCCGGTGCGCGCGGCCTCTTCCTCCTCCTCGTGCTCCCGCTCCTCCTCTTCTTCGAGCTTGTCCTCGAAGTAGCCGGAGAGCCCGCCGACGATCATGTACGTGATCAGGCCGGAGATACCCGCGATCAGGACCGTCTGCGCCTTGTCGGTGTGCGCGCCGCCGTGCTGGTGGGCGTGGGCCGCGAAGGTGAAGGAGGTGATGAGCAGGACGATGAGCGCGATGCAGACCGACAGCATGTCGACCTTGCCGAGCTTGGCGAGCGGGCGCTCGATCCAGCGCAGCCACTGGATGTCCCGTTCCTCGAAGATGAAGTCGAGGAAGATCATCAGCAGGAACATGCCGCCGAAGGCCGCGATCGCCGGGTGGGCGTCGGTGACCAGCTGCTGGTAGTGGTCCTTGTTGTTGAGCGCGAGGTCGACCGCGTCGATCGGGCCGATCTTGGCGGTGACGGCGACGATGACGACGGGGAACACCAGCCGCATGCCGAAGACGGCGATCAGGACGCCGACCGTGAGGAAGATCTTCTGCCAGAAGGCGGACATCTTCTTCAGGATCCCGGCGTTGACCACCGCGTTGTCGAAGGACAGCGAGATCTCCAGGACGGCCAGGATCGCCACGATTCCGAAGGCTTCCCACCCCCCGTAGAACGCCGCCGCGACCAGGCCGAGCGCGGTGACCGCGAACGACCAGCCGAAGGTTTTCAGAAGCACTGGCTACCCAATCCCTGTGTGTACGGGTCTCCCCCGCGCCGCACTCGGCTTTACTTAAAATTTGACGTCGAGCACCGAGTCTAGAGGGAGACTCCCCGGACCGGGACAGCCGGTCGGAACCGGCCGCTTTTTACGAGACGTTGACCCCGAAGTCCAGTGCGATGCCGCGCAGACCGGAGGCATATCCCTGGCCCACCGCGCGGAACTTCCACTCGCCCTGGTAGCGGTAGAGCTCGCCGAAGATCATGGCCGTCTCGGTGGAGGCGTCCTCGGAGAGGTCGTAGCGGGCGAGTTCCTGGCCGTCGGCCTGGTTGACGACGCGGATGAAGGCGTTGCTGACCTGGCCGAAGGTCTGGCCGCGGTTGTCGGCGTCGTGGATGGAGACCGGGAAGACGACCTTGTCGACGTTGGCCGGGACCTTGGTGAGGTCGACCAGGATCGACTCGTCGTCGCCCTCGCCCTCACCGGTGAGGTTGTCGCCGGTGTGCTCGACCGAGCCGTCCGGGCTCTTGAGCTGGTTGTAGAAGATGAACCACTCGTCCCCGAGCACCCGGCCGCCGTTGCACAGCAGTGCGCTGGCGTCGAGGTCGAAGTCGGCTCCGGTGGTGGAACGCGCGTCCCAGCCGAGCCCGATCAGTACGTTCGTGAGGTTCGGTGCGGCCTTGGACAGGGAGACGTTGCCCCCCTTGGCGAGTGTGACGCCCATTGTGCTGGTCCTCCCCGAGGCGATGCTGTGTGAGTTGTCCTGCGCACCCGGCGCCGCACGCGGACCGCGCGGCGCCGGGCGGTGAAGCCTGGGGACCTCAGACGTTGACGCCGAAGTCCTGGGCGATGCCGCGCAGGCCCGAGGCGTAGCCCTGGCCGATGGCGCGGAACTTCCACTCCGCGCCGTTGCGGTACAGCTCGCCGAAGACCATGGCCGTCTCCGTGGAGGCGTCCTCGGAGAGGTCGTAGCGGGCGATCTCGGCGCCGCCGGCCTGGTTCACCACGCGGATGAACGCGTTGCGGACCTGGCCGAAGGACTGCTGGCGGTTCTCGGCGTCGTAGATCGAGACCGGGAAGGTGATCTTGTCGACGTCGGCCGGGACCGCCGCCAGGTTCACCTTGATCGCCTCGTCGTCGCCCTCGCCCTCACCGGTGGTGTTGTCACCGGTGTGCTCGACGGAGCCGTCGGGGCTCTTGAGGTTGTTGAAGAAGACGAAGTTGGCGTCGCTCGCGACCTTGCCCGCGCTGTTCAGCAGCAGTGCGCTGGCGTCGAGGTCGAAGTCGGTACCGGTGGTGGTGCGGACGTCCCACCCCAGACCGACGATGACCGCGGTCAGGCCCGGGGCCTCCTTGGTCAGTGAAACGTTGCCGCCCTTGCTGAGGCTGACTCCCACGAGTCCTCCATTGGTGTCCAGGGGCGGGGATGCCCCGTAGTGCGTCGGTATCGGATCAACGTCTCGATCCTAGTGACGGGTTCCCGGCCCTCGCAGGCC
This sequence comes from Streptomyces sp. NPDC002276, assembly GCF_053891435.1. NCBI lineage: Bacteria > Bacillati > Actinomycetota > Actinomycetes > Kitasatosporales > Streptomycetaceae > Streptomyces > Streptomyces sp. NPDC002276. The sequence goes on from NZ_JBSFCQ010000030.1 coordinate 68,129, forward strand.
CTGGAACCTAACAATCACAGGGTGTCGAGGGCCTTCACGTACTCACCGAGGTCGCGCGCGTCCGGGAGCCCGTTGACGACGGTCCAGCGCACGACGCCCTCCTTGTCGATGACGAAGGTGCCGCGCAGGGCGCAGCCCTTGTCCTCGTCGAAGACGCCGTACGCGCGCGAAGTGTTGCCGTGCGGCCAGAAGTCGGAGAGCAACGGGTACTCCAGGCCCTCCTGTTCGGCGAAGACGCGCAGGGTGTGGATGGAGTCGTTGGAGACCGCGAGGAGTTGGGTGTCGCGGTCGGTGAACTGCGGCAGGTTGTCGCGCAGGGAGCACAGTTCGCCGGTGCACACGCCGGTGAAGGCGAAGGGGTAGAAGAGCAGCACCACGTTCTTCTCGCCGCGGAAGTCGGAGAGCTTCACGGTGGCGCCGTGGTTGTCCTTGAGCTCGAAATCGGGGGCCTTGTCGCCGACCTGGATCGCCATCTCGTCCTGCATCCCTTCGGTGGGGCTGTTCGGGTGAGACCAGCCTGGGCCCACCACCCTACGCAGCGATCACGGCATGCGGACGGACGGGCTGGCATGGCCAGCCCGTCCGGGGTTCAACGATCGAGGTACCTCCGTGGCTTACCTCTTGGACTTGGCCGCCTTGGGCGTCACCAGCCGGCTGCCACTCCAGTCCTTGCCCACGCTGACGCTCTTGGCCGCGGAGAGTCCCGCGGTCGTGGCGGCTTCCGAGATGTCGCTCGGCTCGACGTAGCCGTCACGGCCGGTCTTCGGCGTCAGCAGCAGGATGGAGCCGCCCTCCTCGACGTACGAGATGGCGTCCACCAGCACGTCGGTCAGGTCGCCGTCCTCGTCGCGGAACCACAGCACCACGGCATCGGCGACGTCGTCGTAGTCCTCGTCCACCAGGTCGCTGCCGATGACTTCTTCAATGGCCTCGCGGAGTTCCTGGTCTACGTCGTCGTCGTAGCCGATCTCCTGGACCACCTGCTCGGGCTGGAACCCCAGCCTTGCGGCAGGGTTCGTCCGCTCCTCCGCGTGGTCCGCGGTCGCGCTCACGGGTTGCCTCCTGATCATGTCTTGATGAATGTCCAGCCACGCGCGTACGCGAAGCGTTGGCCGTAGTCCACACGGACGGGCCGGATCGCGCAAGTACCCGGCGATTCGGAACGCCGAAACGGTGACGATCCTGGCCGTGTCGCCGCAACTCCAGGCACGCTATCGCGGCCACCGGTGACGTACACCACAGCGTTCTGCCCGGTTTGCACGTTTGAGAACCCTCCGAGGGTACGCGACTCGAATGACTTTGCTAAACGAGTCACGGTTACCTCACGGTAGAGATGACGATTGCCGCCCCGCGGTAGACCATGGGGAACGGTGCAGCCCCCTCACCCAGCTCCCTCTGACAGGTAAGGAACAGCGTGGCTTCCGGATCCGATCGCAATCCGATCATCATTGGCGGCCTTCCGAGTCAGGTTCCTGACTTCGATCCCGAAGAGACCCAGGAGTGGCTCGACTCCCTCGACGCCGCCGTGGACCAGCGCGGCCGTGAGCGGGCCCGCTATCTGATGCTCCGGCTGATCGAGCGGGCCCGCGAGAAGCGCGTGGCCGTGCCCGAGATGCGCAGCACGGACTACGTCAACACCATCGCCACCAAGGACGAGCCGTTCTTCCCCGGCAACGAGGAGATCGAGCGCAAGATCCTGAACGCCACCCGCTGGAACGCCGCGGTGATGGTGTCCAGGGCCCAGCGTCCCGGTATCGGGGTCGGCGGCCACATCGCCACCTTCGCCTCCTCCGCCTCGCTCTACGACGTGGGCTTCAACCACTTCTTCCGCGGCAAGGACCAGGGCGACGGCGGCGATCAGATCTTCTTCCAGGGACACGCCTCGCCGGGCATCTACGCCCGCGCGTTCCTCCTGGACCGGCTCAGCGAGCAGCAGCTCGACGCGTTCCGCCAGGAGAAGTCGAAGGCGCCGTACGGGCTGTCCTCGTATCCGCACCCGCGGTCGATGCCGGACTTCTGGGAGTTCCCGACCGTGTCCATGGGCCTCGGCCCGCTCGGCGCGATCTTCCAGGCGCGGATGAACCGCTACATGGAGGCGCGCGGGATCGCGGACACCTCCAGGTCGCACGTGTGGGCGTTCCTCGGCGACGGCGAGATGGACGAGCCGGAGTCGCTGGGCCAGCTGTCGATCGCGGCGCGCGAGGGCCTGGACAACCTGACCTTCGTCGTCAACTGCAACCTCCAGCGGCTCGACGGCCCGGTGCGCGGCAACGGCAAGATCATCCAGGAGCTGGAGTCGCAGTTCCGGGGCGCCGGCTGGAACGTCATCAAGCTGGTCTGGGACCGCACCTGGGACCCGCTGCTCGCCCAGGACCGCGACGGCGTACTGGTCAACCAGCTCAACACCACGCCGGACGGCCAGTTCCAGACGTACGCCACGGAGACCGGCGCGTACATCCGCGAGCACTTCTTCGGGCACGACCACCGGCTGCGCGCGATGGTCGAGAACATGACCGACGACCAGATCCTGCACCTGGGGCGCGGCGGCCACGACCACCGGAAGGTGTTCGCGGCCTTCGAGGCGGCCAAGGAGCACAAGGGCCAGCCGACCGTCGTGCTCGCGCAGACGGTCAAGGGCTGGACACTGGGCCCCAACTTCGAGGGCCGCAACGCCACGCACCAGATGAAGAAGCTGACGGTCGCCGACCTCAAGGGCTTCCGCGACCGCCTGCACCTCCCGATCACCGACCAGGAGCTGGAGTCCGGCGCGCCGCCGTACTACCACCCGGGCCGGAACTCGGAGGAGATCCAGTACATGCACGACCGGCGCAACGGGCTGGGCGGCTACGTCCCCACCCGTGTCGTCCGCTCGAAGCCGCTGGCCCTCCCCGAGGACAAGACGTACGCGAGTGTGAAGAAGGGCTCCGGCCAGCAGTCGATCGCCACCACCATGGCGTTCGTACGACTGCTCAAGGACCTCATGCGGGACAAGGAGATCGGCAAGCGGTTCGTGCTGATCGCGCCGGACGAGTACCGCACGTTCGGCATGGACTCGTTCTTCCCGAGCGCGAAGATCTACAACCCGCTGGGCCAGCAGTACGAGTCGGTGGACCGCGATCTGCTGCTCGCGTACAAGGAGTCGCCGACCGGGCAGATGCTGCACGACGGCATCTCGGAGGCGGGCTGCACGGCTTCGCTGATCGCGGCGGGTTCGGCGTACGCGACGCACGGCGAGCCGCTCATCCCGGTCTACGTCTTCTACTCGATGTTCGGTTTCCAGCGCACCGGTGACCAGTTCTGGCAGATGGCCGACCAGTTGGCGCGCGGTTTCGTACTGGGCGCGACCGCCGGACGTACGACTCTGACCGGCGAGGGTCTGCAACACGCGGACGGCCACTCACAGTTGCTGGCCTCCACCAACCCGGGCTGTGTCGCCTACGACCCGGCGTATTCGTACGAGATCGCGTACATCGTGCAGGACGGGCTGCGGCGGATGTACGGCCCTGACAGTGAGGACGTCTTCTACTACCTCACCGTCTACAACGAGCCGATCCAGCACCCGGCGGAGCCTTCCGATGTGGACGTGGAGGGCATCCTCAAGGGTGTTCACCGCATCAGCCAGGGCGCCGCGGGCACGGTTCCGGCGCAGATCATGGCGTCGGGGGTCGCGGTGCCGTGGGCGATCGAGGCGCAGCGGATTCTCGCCGAGGACTGGAACGTGCGGGCCGATGTCTGGTCGGCGACCTCCTGGAACGAGCTGCGGCGCGAGGCGGTCGAGGTCGAGCGGCACAACCTGCTGCATCCCGAGGAGGAGCAGCAGGTTCCTTATGTCACGCGGAAGTTGAGCGGGGCGGAGGGGCCGTTCGTGGCGGTTTCCGACTGGATGCGGTCGGTTCCTGATCAGATCGCTCGGTGGGTGCCCGGTACTTATCAGTCGTTGGGGGCTGACGGGTTCGGGTTCGCTGATACTCGCGGGGCTGCTCGGCGGTTCTTCCACATCGACGCGGAGTCGATCGTGGTGGCTGTGCTGACGGAGTTGGCTCGGGAGGGGAAGGTCGATCGGTCTGTGTTGAAGCAGGCGATCGATCGGTATCAGTTGCTGGATGTTGCTTCGGCTGACCCCGGGGCTGCTGGAGGAGATGCGTAGTTCGTCGGCTGCGGGTGCGTGGGGGCTGGTCGCGCACCCGCGGCGGAGCCGCAAATCGATACAGCCCCGCGCCCCTGGTGGGCGGCCCTTCGGGCCTGCCCACCCCCCTAACATGCCGTCATGAAGGAACTGTCGGCGCAAGCCCGTTGGGAGCAGCGGACTCAGCGGCCGTTGCTGGCTCTCGCCGTTGCGTTTGCCGTGGCCTATGCCGTGCCGATCGTGGACTCGACCGCCGGGCACTCGTTGACCACGGGGTGCACGGCGGTCGAGTGGGTGGTGTGGGGAGCGTTCGCGGCCGACTATCTGATGCGGCTCGCGATGTCCCGGGACCGGCGGCGGTTCGTGCGGACGCACTGGATGGATCTGTGCGCGGTCGTGCTGCCGATACTCCAGCCGCTGCGGCTGCTGCGCATGGTGTCGACCCTCATACTCGTCGGGCGGCGGGCCCGGATGGCCTCGCAGATCCAGTTGACGACGTATGTCGCGGGCGCGGTGGTCGGGCTGTTGATGTTCGGTTCGCTCGCGGTGCTGTCCGTGGAGCGGGACTCGCCCAACGGGAACATCCGGACGCTGGGTGACGCCGTGTGGTGGTCGTTCACGACCATGACGACCGTGGGGTACGGGGACCACGCGCCGACCACCGGGCTCGGCCGGATGATCGCCGTCGGTCTGATGCTGTCCGGGATCGCGCTGCTCGGTGTCGTCACCGCGAACATCGCCACCTGGTTCATCGCCCGGTTCGAGAAGGACGACGTGGAGGAGCGCCGGCAGACCGAGGCCATCGAGGCGCTGACGGAGGAAGTACGGGCGCTGCGGGCGGAGGTGGCGGCGCTGTCGGGGTCGGAGGCAGGGGCGGGGGTGCCGAGCCTGGTCAGTCCCGGTTCGGAGGAACGTCCGTAGAACGGTTCAGAAGAACGTCCACAGAACCGCCGCCACCGTGTCGATCGCGCCCAGGACCAGGGCCACCAGGGCCACCACCCGGCGGGCGCCCGCCCACCTGCGGCCCATGGCCAGCCAGCCGCAGATCACCGCGATCGGGCCGAGGACGATCCCCAGGTTGCCCGCCAGGAAGAAGCCCGCGATCGCGCAGACCAGTCCGACGACGGCGAGCGTCGCGCGGTCCGGTCGGGTGCGTGTTCCGTTTCCTGAGCCCGTCATCGTCAACTCCCTGAGGGTGCACGCCAGTTCCGTCCTACGACGCTTACCCCCGTACGCATGAAAAAAGCCTGCTTGCGCGCTGCCCCCCTCCGGCAGCGCGCCGCAGACCACCCGTCCCCCCTGCCCTGCGGAGGACTTGACTTACTGTGACCTGCGGCGCGTACCGAGCGCCAGGAATCTTTAGCGCAGTCACCCTGATAGGCGAACTCGGCCTGAATCAGGGTTAGATGTGCGGTCAGATGTGGGCGGCTCCCGCGCCCGCCTCCGCGTTCTCACCGCGCTTGGTCAGCAGGGCGACGAACACCGCGACCACCGCTACGCCGGCGGCGACCAGGCAGGCCAGGCTCATGCCGGAGATGAAGGTGTCGTGGGCGACCTGCGTGATCTTCGCGGCGACCGTCTCCGGGGTGCCCGGTGCGATCGGGGCGACTCCGACCTGGACCGCTTCGGCGGTCGCGTCCAGTTGGGGCTGGGTGAGCTTGGGCAGGCCCGCGTCCGCCCAGTTGCCGGGCAGGTCGCTGTCGACGCGGGAGGCCATGACGGCGCCGAGGACGGCCGTACCGAGGCTGCCGCCGATCTGCATCGCGGCCTGCTGGAGACCGCCGGCGACACCGGACAGCTCCATGGGCGCGTTGCCCACGATGACCTCGGTCGCGCCGACCATCACCGGGGCGAGGCCGAAGCCGAGCAGGGCGAACCAGATCGACATGACCGCGCTGCTGGTGTCCGACTCCAGGGTGGACATGCCGTACATGGCGATGGCGGTGGCCGCCATGCCGCCGGCCAGCGGGATGCGCGGGCCGAGCTTGGTGATCGCGGCGCCCGCGAGCGGGGAGCCGACGATCATCATCCCGGTGAGTGGGAGGAGGTGGAGACCGGCGTCGATGGGGCTCATACCGTGCACGTTCTGCAAGTAGAACGTCACGAAGAACAGGCCGCCCATGAAGGCGATCGCCATCAGGACCATCAGGACCACGCCCGCGGACAGCGGGACGGAGCGGAACAGGCCCAGGGGGATGAGGGGTTCCGCGACCTTCTGCTCCCAGAAGGCGAACAGGGCGAAGCCCAGGACGGACGCGGCGAGGAACGTCCAGGTGGTGCCGGAGCCCCAGCCCCAGGCGGGGGCCTTGATGAGGGCCCAGACGAGGCAGAACATCGCGCCGGAGAGCAGCGCGATGCCGAGGATGTCGAAGGAGCGCGGGGCGCTGTATCCATTTTCCGGGCTCCGCCCGAGGGCGGCGCGGTGGTCGCGGAGGATCAGCAGGCCGAGGACGAGCGCGATGGCGCCGACCGGCACGTTGATGAAGAACACCGACTGCCAGTTGACGTGCTCGACGAGGACGCCGCCGAGGATCGGGCCGCCTGCGGTGGAGGCGCCGATGACCATGCCCCACAGGCCGATGGCCATGTTGAGCTTCTCGGCCGGGAAGGTGGCCCGCAGCAGGCCGAGCGCGGCCGGCATCAGCAGTGCGCCGAACAGGCCCTGGAGCACGCGGAAGGTGACGACGAACGCGATGCTGTGGGAGAGGCCGATCGCGCCGGACGCGAGGGCGAAGCCGCTGACGCCGATCAGGAAGGTCTGGCGGTGGCCGAAGCGGTCGCCGAGCTTGCCGGCGGTGATGAGGGAGACCGCGAGGGCGAGGAAGTAGCCGTTGGTGATCCACTGGACGTCGGCGAAGCTGGCGCCGAGGTCCTTCTGGATGGCCGGGTTGGCGATGGCGACGATGGTGCCGTCGAGGGCCACCATCATGACGCCGACGGCGACGGTTATGAGGGTGAACCACGGGTGGCCGCGCAGCCCCGTGGACGGCGTCGGTCCGGACGGGGCGGCCGGTGCCTTGTCCCCCGGCCCCGTCGCGCTGATGGTGGTCTGACTAGTCATGCGTTCGAGGCTAGTGTCAGCCACTGACAGTTGACAAACAGGTTCAGATGTCGGCGGCTGTCAACAATCATGAGGAGAACGGCATGGAGACTTTGCGCGAGCGCAAGAAGGCCCGCACGCGGGACGCGCTGCTGCACGCCGCCCTCGAACTGTTCACGGCCAAGGGCTACGAACAGACCACCGTCGACGAGATCACCGAGGCCGTCGACGTCTCGCAGCGCACCTTCTTCCGCTACTTCGCGAGCAAGGAGGAGGCCGCCTTCTTCGTGCCCCGGCTCACCGAGACGCACTTCGTGGAGGCCGTCCGCGCCCGCCCGCCGCACGAGGCCCCGCTGGAGGCGCTGCGCCGGGCCGTGCTGGAGAGCTGGGACACCATCAACGAGGCGATCCAGCAGGTCGTACCGCTGGAACTGCACATGCGCACCTACCGGGTCATCGAGTCGACGCCGGCGCTGCTCGCCGCGCATCTGCGGCGCTCGATGGAGCTGGAGGAGGAACTCGCGCAGATCGTCGCCGTGCGCGAGGGGCTGGCGATGGACACCGACCCCCGGCCGCGGCTGGTGGTCGCGGTGTTCGGCGGGGCGATGCGGGTGGTGGAGCGGATGTGGATCGCGGGGGACGACCTCAGCATCGAGGCGATGCGGGAGCTGACGGCCGCCTACCTGGACGGGGTGGGACCGGCGCTCGCGGGGAACTGGCGCGCGAGCGAGTCGTACTGAGTTCCTCATCACGTACCGCTGAAACGTGATCCCCGTCACTCGGTTAACGCGAGACCCTCTCGTTCTCCTAGTGTGTCCTCCCAGTGACTTCCTTCGACTCCTCCCCCACGCTGAACGCCTGGCGCGCGCTGCTCGCGCTGGCCGTGGTGTTCGTGATGCTGGCGACCACCGGCTGGACCGCGGTACGCAGCCACCCCGGGAAAACGGCGCTCCAGGCCTCCCTCTCCGCATGGGAGCACGGCCATATGAACGGGCGCGAGCTGCCCGACCCGGACGCCTCCCCGACCCGGCTGGCCCGCTTCTTCGCCTCGCTCACCGCACAGCAGCGCACCCGCCTCGCGCACCGCTACCCCCTCGCCGTCGGCAACATGAACGGCGCCCCGGTCCAGCTGCGCTACCGCGCCAACCACATCGCCCTCGACCAGGCCCGCAAGGTCGAGAAGAAGCGCATGCACGACAGCCGCCTCACGCCCTACGGCAAGCAGGAGGCGGGCCGCCTCATGCACCGCTTCGAGGCGCTGATGAGCGGGGACCGCCACATCCTGGCCTTCGACCCCGAGGGTTCGGGGCGGATCGCCGAGGTCTTCGGCGACCTGGACACCGCGCAGCGCGTGTCGATCATCGTCCCCGGTGTCGACACCGACCTGCTCACCTTCCAGAAGACCAACAAGAGCTACTCGGCGCCGGTCGGCATGGCGCAGAACCTGTACGCCGCCGAGAACACGGCGAAGTCCGCGACCGACACCGGCACGCGCACCGCCGTCATCGCCTGGGCCGACTACACCGCGCCCGGCGGCCTCGGCATCGACTCGGCCACCGCGGGCCGCGCCGAGGCAGGCGCCGTACGGCTGAACGCGCTGCTGCGCGCGCTGCCCGGCACCTCTCGGGTCGCCCTCTTCTGCCACAGCTACGGCTCGGTGGTGTGCGGGGTCGCCGCGCACGAACTGCCGCCCCGGGTGACCGACATCGCGGTGGCCGGCAGCCCCGGCATGCGTGCCTCGAACGCCTCCCACCTGCACACCCTCGCCCAGGTGTGGGCGATGCGGGACGCCGACGACTGGATCCAGGACGTGCCGTACATGGAGGTCGGCGGTCTCGGCCACGGCGAGGACCCGGTGTCCAGGGCGTTCGGCGCGCGGGTGCTGGCCGCGAAGGACGCCAAGGGTCACACCGGCTACTTCGCGTCGGGCACCGACAGCCTCGCCAATTTCGCCGACATCGGCGTGGGCGCGTACGACGCGGTGTCGTGCGCGCACGACACCGACACCTGCCGACAGGGTCTGTCCGACGCCTCGGCGGCCGGACGCGCGTAGAAACAGCAGGAACTGCGGTCTGCGCGGGGATGGGACGGAGGAGTGTGTGCCGCCTACGATGAGCCGCATGGGTGACGTACTGGCCGGATTTCATGCCGCTTGGGAGTTCGAGTCCGACTCCGTGCGTATCCGCTACGAACGAGGCATTCGAACCCCCAAACTCTTCCAGGCACTCGGTGAACGCCGGATCCCCTTCGAGGCGATCGACACCGTGACCCTCGCCCCCGGCAGACGCGGCACGGTCGTCCTGCGCCTCGTACCGCGCCCCGGCGCCGACCCCCTCATGGAGGCGGCCGCCGGCCAGCTCAAAGAGGGCAGCGACCCCTACCAACTCGTACTCCCCGCCGAGCGCGAGACCCTCGCCGAGTACTACTCCGACGAGCTGCGCGCGCAGCTGAAGCGGGACCGCGGCCCGGCCGAACGCTTCCTGGTGGCCGCGCCCGAGGTACCGTTGCGCTTCAAGGCGTACGACGGCAAGGCGACCTTCGACGGCAAGACGGTCTCCTTCCGCTGGTTCTGGACCGGCGCCTCGTCCGCCAAGTGGAAGGCCGGCGACCAGACCTTCCCGGTCACCGACCTCAACGGCGTCGAGTGGCGCTCCCCCGAGGTCTTCGAGGGCCATCTACGGCTGCTGCGGGGCACCGCGCCGCCGGTGCCGGTGGATCAGGACCCGGCGGCTGTCGTGTTCGGACTGGGCTACGGCCCGGTGCACGAGTCTCTGCCGTTCGCGGCGGCGGTCCTCTCCGCCGTTCGCTCCGCGCGTCCCACGGCTGTGATCCCGGCCGCGCGCCGCGACCCCGCGGATATCGCCGAGCGGATCCGGCACCTCGGGGAGCTGCATCAGGCGGGACTGGTGACGGACGAGGAGTTCACCGTGAAGAAGGCGGAACTCCTCGCGGAACTGTAGGAACCCCTACTCCCTGCTGGTAGAAGCCGACGTCATGTCCGCGTACCGATCGCCCGCCACCTTGCCCGCGATCGGCTCCAGCAGGCTCAACTGGTCGTCGGTCAGGACGATCCTCGTCGCTGCCGTGTTCTCCTCCACCCGCCTGCGCTTGGTGGTGCCGGGGATCGGGATCACCGGGAGGCCGTGGACCTGGGCGCGCTGCTGGACCCAGGCCAGGGCGATCTGGCCGAGGGAGGCGCCGTGGGCGTCGGCGACCGTGCGGATGGGTTCCAGGAGGGTCGCGTTGGCCGCCGCGTTCTCGCCGGTGAAGCGGGGCTGGTTGCGGCGGAAGTCGCCCTCCGTCAGGTCCTGTTCGGCGTTGGCGAAGGAGCCGGTGAGGAAGCCGCGGCCGAGCGGCGAGTACGGCACGACGGCCGAGCCCAGCTCGACGGCCGCACCGACGAGGCTGATCTCGACGTCCCGGCTGAACAGCGACCACTCCGACTGCACGGCGGCGATCGGGTGCACGGTGTGCGCCGCGCGCAGCTCCGCTCCCGTGACCTCGCTCAGCCCGAGGTGCCTGACCTTGCCCTCGCGCACCAGTTCCGCCATCGCGCCGACGGTCTCCTCGATGGGGACGGCCGGGTCGCGGCGGTGCATGTAGTAGAGGTCGATGACATCGATGCCAAGACGCCGCAGACTCGCCTCGACGGCCTGGCGGATGTAGGGCCGGTCGTTGCGGATGACCCGCCGGGTGGGCTCGCCGGCCGGGATGGACATGGCGAACTTGGTGGCGACGACGACCTCGTCGCGGTGCGCCTTGAAGAACGGCGACAGGAACCGCTCGTTCTCCCCGACCCCGTACACGTCGGCCGTGTCGTAGAAGGTCACGCCGAGCTCCAGCGCCCGGTCCAGGGTGGCCAGCGACTCCTTCGCGTCGGGGGGACCGTAGGCGAAGCTCATGCCCATGCAGCCGAGGCCCTGGACGCCGACCTCGGGGCCGTCCGCGCCGAGCCGTGCGGTCGGGATCGTGGTGTCGGTCATCCGGCTTTCTCCTTCTCGTATGCGTGGGCCTCGCCGTAGAAGGCGATCTTCCGGTCGAGTACGGCGAGGGTGTCATGCAGTTCGGCGATCCTGGCCAGGACGTCCCGCCTGGTCGCTTCCAGGAGTTCGAAGCGGTCGCCGTAGGTGTGGTCGCCCTCGCGCACCAGCTCGGCGTAGCGGACCATGTCGGCGACCGGCATGCCGGTCAGGCGGAGCTTGCCGACGAGGTCGAGCCAGTCGAGGTCGCGGTTGTTGTAGCGGCGCTGGCCGGTGTGCGAGCGGTCGATGTGCTGCATCAGCCCGATGCGCTCGTACCAGCGCAGGGTGTGTGCCGTCAGGCCGGTGAAGGCGACGACCTCGCTGATGGTGTAGCTGTCCGCGCCGTCGGGACGCCGCTCGGCCTGCGGCGGGCCCGCGCAGCTGTCGGTCCTGGTACCCGTGGTCTCCATCACCGTCATGGTCACCACGCTATGGCCTTGGAGTGCACTCGAAGCAAGCGGAACCGGTAAGAATTCGGCGGGACGCCCGACCCCGAGCGCTTAGGCTCGACCGCATGTCCCTGCACAACCTCGCGCTGATCGAGAACTGGCCGGTACCGACCGCGGCGGCGGGCGCCGTACGAGCCGACGGAACCGTCCTCGGCACCCACGGCCCGACCACCCACCCCTTCCCCCTCGCCTCGGTCACCAAGCTGCTGGCGGCCTACGCCGTCCTCGTAGCGTACGAGGAGGGCGCCGTCGAACTGGACGAACCGGCGGGCCCGCCCGGCTCCACCGTCCGCCATCTCCTCGCCCACACCTCGGGCCTGGCCTTCGACGAACACCGCGTGACGGCCCCGCCCGGACAGCGCCGCCTGTACTCGAACGCGGGCTTCGAGCAACTGGGCGACCACATCGCGAAGGCGACGGAGATCGAGTTCGCGGACTACCTGCACCAGGCGGTCCTGACCCCCCTGGGCATGAACTCCACGTCACTGAACGGCTCCCCGGCAAAGGACGCCGTCTCGACGGTAGCCAACCTCCTCCTCTTCGCCGCCGAACTCCAGGCCCCCCGCCTCCTCGACCCCCGCACGGTCGCCGAGGCGATGACGGTCCAATACCCGGGCACGAAGGGCGTGTTGCCGGGCTACGGCCACCAGAACCCCAACGACTGGGGCCTCGGCTTCGAGATCCGCGACTCCAAGTCCCCCCACTGGACGGGCAGTTCGTCGTCCCCCCGCACCTTCGGCCACTTCGGCCAGTCCGGCACGTTCCTGTGGGTGGACCCGACGGCGGCCGCGGCCTGCGTAGCCCTGACGGACCGAGCGTTCGGGGCATGGGCGGTGGAGGCATGGCCGCCGTTCACAGACGCGGTACTGGCCGAACTCCCCACCCCCTAAAGCATTTCCCACATCAGCAGCTCAGCCCCGCTCACCGCCTCCACCGCCAAATCCCGTGCGTCAGTGATCCGCGCGGCATCCCCCGGCCCCAACTCCTCTCCCCCCACCCGCACTTCACCCCGCACCACATGCACATACACATGCGCCGCGTCCGGTACGGCAGTCCGCTCGCCCGGCACCAGCCGCCGCACATGCAGCATCGCGCCGGCCTCCGGCACGGCGTACGGGGTGGAGTCGGCGATGCCGTGGACGATCTCGTACGAGGGTTCGCCACCGGGCTCCAGCGGGGCGAGCCACATCTGCACGAAGGTCAGGGGCGAGTCACTGTCATTGCGCTCGACATGACGCACACCCACCCCCGAACCAAGCCGCTGCACATCACCAGGCCGCACCAGCGTCAGACGCCCCGTGGAGTCCCGGTGACTGAGTTCCCCCTCCACCACCCACGTGACGATCTCCGTGTGGCTGTGCGGGTGCTCACCGAACCCGGCACCCGGGCCAAGCCGCTCCTCATTGCACGCGATAACAGCGCCGAACCGAAGATTGTCGGGGTCGTAGTGCGGCCCGAACGAGAAGGCGTGCCAGGACTGGATCCCGGCCTGCGGGTCACCCCCTGAGTACCGCTCGACTGCCCGCCGTACGTCCATCACACCCACCACGGTAGCCCCGCCCACGGCAAGGGCCCACCCACTTTCACTGTCCCCACGCCACCGGCCGAGAGGGCGCCGTAGGGGCGCGCCGGTGTCGAGAGGCCCAGCGCGCGGAGGCGCGCAGCGCCGAGCACGATGGCGCGCCGACCAGGGCGGCCTGGCCAACCAGAACTGGAAGGACTCC
>NZ_JBSFCQ010000031.1:0-81241 GCF_053891435.1 Streptomyces sp. NPDC002276
AACTGGACGTGTCCATACAGGAGGCCCTGCTTCGCCTGCGGGCCCACGCGTACAGCAGTGAGCGGTCCCTGCGTGAAATCGCGGCGGATGTGGTCACTGAAGAGCGACGGCGCCACTTGTGGCCTCCTGGACGGCGCATGGTGGCCCCGCTCCCGGGATCTGCTGAGCGAACTGCCCGCGCTGGCTGCCGAGTTGGACCCGTTGTGGGGCCGCATCACCCGCATCGCCGTCAACCCGATGTACTGGCCGACCGTCCCCCGCACGGTCCCCGTGGACGGTCACATCGTCAAAGTGGGCTGGTTCGCCGCGGAAATCGACCCGCACAAGCTGCTGCTGCTCTCCTACGGCATCGGACGATGGGATCTGCTGATCATCCCGCCGGAGACCGGGGCGGAGTCGGCGGCCAGGCTGATGGCTGCCGCGTCCGACCACGACGGCCCGCCGCTGACCGCGAGCGCGCTCATCGCCGCGGACGAGGGCCGGCACGGCGTCGCCGCGGCCTAGGTGCCGCTGGATCCGGACGACGTGTGCTGTCCACGGCTCGCGGTCGCTTCTGCCGGGAACTTGATCGCGCCTCGTTTTAGGGCCGGTTGGCCCCCCGCACTGCCCTTCGGCCCACAGCGCGACGACGGCCGGGGCGGGACATTGGAGAAGCCACCGCACTCGCTGTGGCGGTGGCAGGAGGACGGGATCGCTATGGCAGTTCACGATCATTCGACCGGGCGAGCGGGACTACGGTTTCGCTCGCGCAGCAGGGCAGCGACCTCGGCGACCTCGGTCGCGGCGCGTGACACCACCCGGTCGGCCACGTTCGCCATGGTCTTCGCGGGCGTACGGATCCTGACCGGGTTCGTCTTCCTGTGGGCCTTCCTCGACAAGACGTTCGGGTGGGGGTACGCGACCGGTTCGGGCAAGGGCTGGATCGATGGAGGGTCGCCGACCAAGGGCTTCCTGAGCGGGGTCGCCGCGGGACCGTTGCAGTCGACCTTCCACGGCATGGCCGGGGACGGCTGGGTGAACTGGCTGTTCATGCTGGGGCTGTTGGCCATCGGCGTCACCGTGATGTCAGGCGTGGCGCTGCGGTTCGCCGCGGTGGCCGGCACCGTGATGATGACGTTGATGTGGGCTGCCGAGTGGCCGCCGGCCCAGCACCTTTCGACCGGTGCGCCGAGCATGTCGTCGAACCCCCTGGTCGACTACCACGTCCTGTACGCCGCGATTCTCATCACGCTCGCTGTCGGCCATGCCGGCCGCGTGTGGGGCCTGGGGCGTGGCTGGGAGCGTATGGCGATCGTGCGCGACAACCGCTGGCTGAGTTGAGAGGCCGGCGGTCATGCGACACAGCAAGATCGGCTCCGTGATGACGGGCGACGCCGTATGCGTCGAGTTCGGCACTCCGTTCAAGGAGGTTGCCCGTCTCCTCGCTCACCACCGGATCAGCGGCCTGCCCGTCGTGGACGACGATGAGCGGGTGTTGGGGGTCGTCTCGGGCAGCGACCTGATGCGTGACCAGGCTCGCGCGGCGCGTTCCCTTGAGCCGCCGCCGCGCCTGCGCCTCCTGCGCAAGGGACGAGGCGTCGGGCGCGAGGACACCAGGGTCCGGGCGCATTCGGCCGGCCGGCTGATGTCGAAGCCGGCCGTCACCGTGCACGCCGAGGACACCGTCGCCGTCGGCGCGCGGATCATGGCGCAGTACGGGGTCGAACGGCTGCCGGTCGTCGATGAGGAGGACCGCCTCGTCGGCATCGTGACCCGGCGGGACCTGTTGCAGCTCTTCCTGCGGCCGGATGCGCACCTGCACCGCGAAGTCGTGGAAGAGGTCCTGGGCGGGGCCCTGCATCTGCCGCTCGCGGCGGTCGCTGTCGACGTCCACGACGGGGTTGTCACTCTCACGGGCGAGGTGGAGCGGCGCATCGAGGCCACGGTCGCGCAGCGGATGACTCAACAGGTCGACGGTGTGATCGATGTCGTTTCCGAGCTGACCTGGCGTATCGACGACAGCGTGGGCGGGGCGGTGGAGGAGGACCTGAAGGACGTCGCGGACGCCTGGATCCACAAACTGTGAGACGGAGGATCGGCCATGGCACGGCGAGCACTCGTCGCGTACGGGACGAAGAACGGTTCGACACAGGGGATAGCCGAGGCCGTCGCGGACGCCTTGCGCACCCACGGCATCGAGGCCGAGACGCATCCAGCGTCCGAGGTCGGTGACGTGAGCCCGTACGACGTGGTGGTTCTCGGCGGAGCGCTGTACGCGGGCCGCTGGCACCGGGACGCGGTGCGGTTCGCGCGCCGACACCGTGCCGCGCTGCTGGATCGCGCGGTGTGGCTGTTCAGCAGCGGTCCGCTCGACGCCTCGGCCGACAAGCGGGATATTCCGCCGGTGCGCGGCGCACGGCACGCGGCGACGCGTCTGGACGCCCGGCAGCACGTGACGTTCGGCGGCCGGCTCGAAGCCGGGGCGCGAGGCCGCATGGCACGGATGATCGTCGAGTCCGGACGCGGCGGGGACTTCCGGGACTTCGACCGGATCGCCTCGTGGGCCACTGGTATCGCGCGGGAGAGCGCTGTGGAGGCACAAGTGCGATGACGGGCACCGGAGCCGCGATGCTGCGGTGGCGGAGCAATCCGCTGCGCGGGACCTCGGACACCGTCGAGGCGTGGACCGCGCTCCTGCTGGGAGTGCTTCTCGGGCGGGCGCCGAATGCAGCCGGTCTCGATCGACGGGGACCACCGATGTCCGGAGGGCGATGTGAGCCAGGAACGCGTTTTCACACCGGAGTCACCGATCCGGGTCTTCCTGCTCGACGATCACGAGGTCGTACGACGCGGGGTGCATGACCTGCTCGATCTGGAACCGGACATCATGGTGGTCGGCGAGGCGGAAACCAGTGCGCAGGCGCTGGTCCGCGGTCCGGCGTCGCGTCCGGATGTCGCGATCCTGGACATGCACCTCCTGGGCAGCGACGGCATCACCGTCTCCCGTGAACTGCGGGACCGGGTGCCGGAGTTGGCCTGCCTGATGCTGACCTCGTTCGACGATGACGACGCCCTGCTGGACGCGATCATGGCCGGGGCGGCGGGCTATGTGTTGAAGCGGATCAAGGGCTCCGACCTAGTCGCGGCGGTGCGGACGGTGGCGTCTGGGCAGTCGATGCTGGACCCGGCGAGCACCGGACGGTTGCTCAGCAGTCTGCGCGGCCCGTCCGGGCAACCCGCTTCGGAGGCAGGTCCGTTGGACGCTCTGGACGTGCGTGAACGCCAGATACTGGATCTGATCGGTGAGGGACTCACCAATCGGCGGATCGGCAAACGGCTCTATCTGTCGGAGAAGACCGTCAAGAACCACATCTCGCGGCTGCTGGCGAAACTCGGGGTCGAGCGCCGGGTCCAGGCGGCTGTTCTGGCGGTCCGGCCTGGCTCGCCGCCCCACGAGAACGACGAGAACGCCTGAGATCCCGCTGAGCCCGGCTAGCGGCGGTCAGGCAAGGGGACGGCCCAGCGGAGAAGGGTGCCGCCTGCGGGCGGGGCGGTCAGGGTGAGTTCGCCGGCCAGGTTCCGCGCGCGCTCGCTGAGATTGCGCAGCCCACTGGGGTCTCCGCCCTTGCCGATTCCGACGCCGTCGTCGGTGACGGTCAGCGTGAGCCGCTCGTTGCGGACGACGAGTTCGATCTCCGCGGACGTGGCGTGCGCGTGCCGGGCGATGTTCGACAACGCTTCACTCAGCACCGCCACGACCTCGTCCGCCACGGTGTGCGGGACATCGGTGTCGAGCAGGCCTTCCATGAGCAGGGACGGAGTGAACCCCAGCGCGGGAACGGCTTCCTCGGCGGTCTTGGAGGCACGGGCCCGCAGGCCGTGGCCGATCGCGGTGCTGTCGTGGGCCCGCAGACCGAAGATCGTGGACCGGATGATTTTGATGGTGGTGTCGAGGTCGTCGACCGCCCGGCCGATCCGCTCGGTCGCTTCCGGGTGCTCGACGAAGCGGTTCGCGCTCTGCAGCGTCATTCCCGTGGCGAACAGCCTTTGGATGGCCAGGTCGTGGAGGTCGCGCGCGATGCGGTCGCGGTCCTCCAGCAGGCTCACCTGCTCGGCCGCCCTGCGTCGGTCGGCGAGTTCCAGCGCGAGTGCGGCCTGGCCGGCGAAACCGGGCAGCGGTGCGATCTCCGCCTGGGTGAAGGGCGGACGCCCCGCGGTGCGCGCGAGTACGAGCACCCCGCGATCCTTGTCACTGGTACTCATGGGAACGGCGACCGCGGGTCCCAGCCCCGTCCAGCGTTCGGGACAGTAGGTGACCCTCGGGTCACTTCCCACGTCCGAGGTGACGACCAACTGCCCTGCGGCCAGGGCCTCTCCGCTCAGAGTCCCCTCGCGGGGCAGCCGCACACCACGATGCAGCGCGGCACCTTCCCCGAGCGCGAGTACCCCGTGCAGTTCCCGGGTTCCGGAGGTGACCAGTTCGACCACGCCGAGATCGGCCGACGTGATGTCCTGCGCCCGGTTCAGCATCAGCTCCAGCACCTTCGTCTCAGGCGTTCCGGAGAGCAGGTCACGGGTGAGTTCGGCGCTGGCCGCCAACCAGCGTTCTCTGACTTGTCCCTCCGCGTACAGACGGGCGTTGTCGATCGCCACCCCGGCGGCCACGGCCAGGGTCGACAGGACGGCTTCGTCCTCGCTGTCGAACTGGGCACCACCGTGTTTCTGGGTGAGGTAGAGGTTGCCGAACACTTCTCCCCGGACACTGACGGGTACCCCCAGGAAGGAGTGCATCGGCGGGTGGTGCGGGGGGAATCCGTACGAGGCCGGGTGCTGCGACAGCTCGGTCAGCCGCAGCGGTTCCGGATGGCTGATCAGCTCGCCGAGCACCCCGTGCCCGGCGGGCAGAGCCCCGATCCGTGCCTGCTCGGCCTCACTGATCCCGACCGTGAGGAACTGCGCGAGGCTCTGATCGGGACCTATGACACCAAGCGCGCCGTACTCGGCGTCGACCAGAACCACCGCGGCCTCGGTGATGTGGCGCAGCACCTGGGAGAGATCGAGCTCGCGGCCCACCGACAGGACCGCCTGCAGCAACCGGTGAAGGCGTCCTCGGGTGCCGCGGACCACTTTGATCTGGTCCTGGAGTTCTTCGAGCAGTTCGTCCAGGCGTAGTTGCGGCACCGTCTCGGACCGTGCGGGTTCCTCGACGTTCACTTGCTGCCTCCGGTCGCTCGGTCGTCCCGGGCGACCCTGCCGTTGCCGGTGCCCGGTGGGTGGCGCGGCCAGGTCAGAACTGGTGCTCCGCGTCGCAACAGGTGAGGCATGGGAGGCGGCGACCAGTTTCCCTGAGAACGGCGAGGCCCATGCCCTCGGGCCGTGCCAGATGCTCCACGGTGACCTTGACAGGATCGGGGCAGAGCGAGACTCCGCCATGCCGGCAGACGGCGACGGCAGCGGTGGTCGTCCCGGACTGGTGACAGTCGTAGGGGTTCATGCGTCCTTCTCCTCTCCGAGCGGTCGACGGATGCGACGGGACGCGAAAGCACGTCCGGTCGAGCCGAGTCCTGCAGCAGGGTGCACGCTCCAATGGCGCACGAGTTCGGGTGCCCCGTTCTGCGGTCCCTACATGCGTGCGGTGGTGATCATCGGCCGACAGTTCGGTAAGCGCAGAGGGGCGAAGGGGCACGGCCGCCGACGCTGCGGAGAGCCCCTCGGGCGACGGGTGAGCGGAAGTGCTTCGGCGCGACAGCGCGGTGGAAGCGGTACGGCCGGGGGCCAGGGCGCCACCATCCACACTAGTCCCCGGGTTCGGGCCTGCGCAGCCGCGATCGCCCCGGCGCCCCGGGATCGGACCGGGCCGGGGACAGGACCATTCGGCACGTGTGCCCGGTCGGGCGTGGTCCTGGTCCGGGAGACCACGTTCTGGTCCCCGGCGGCCGGACCACGCCTCCACTCCGGGAGGCACATCGGGCAGGACAGCGTGCTTCTGGTCCGCGGAGGTTCAGCCCGTGCCCTGGCGGTGGTCCGCCACGGTGCTGGAGTGCGGCCCCCGCAGCGAGTGGCCGGAATCGCCGGCGCAGGGGGTGAACAGCACCCACAGCCCCGAGCGCAAGGAGGCGACGACGGAGCGCTCGGGGAGGCCGAGCAGGTGGGAGACGCTCGCGCAGGAGCGGTCTCCGATGAGGTGGAGGGCGAGTTCGACGCGGTCGAACGGGGAGGCGGCCACGTCGGGGCAGCGGTCTCTCGTAGCGGGCAGGTGTCCGGCAGCGGCGTGCGAGAGTGCTCGGTGAGGAGCAGGCGCGGCACTGGCCGGGGCCTCTCCTCGGTCCTGGGAGGCGGCAGGCTCGACGGGGTCGCTGAGTACTTCGGACAGGGCCGCGTCGACTACGTCCGGGTCGTCCGTCATGAGGGTGGACAGGGCGTGGATGGCCATCAGGTGACGGTCGCACCAGGCGACGACCGAGCGCCGGCGGTCGAGGAGCCGTTCGATCCGGAGGTCATGGGGTGAGGTGTCGGCGGCCTGGATCCTGTCCGGTGTGGTCACCACGGCCGGCTCCGGGTGCCGGGCTCGGGGTGCGCTGGTGAGAACCTGCTGGAACGTCCAGTACGGGCCATCGGATCCCTGCCGGGTTCGCCTGTCCCGGTGATCAGGGCACGACCATCCGTGCCGTGTCGATGCGCTGTCGGTGCGTGAGGAGTGGGCATGGTGCCTCTATCCGGAAGCGGTCGGCACGGCGCCATGGTGCGGGACAGGGCGGGTGTCTTCGCGAGGGAAGGACTGGAGCAACGGTCCTTGCTGATGCCCCAGGACACGGTCATGGGCTCCGGGCCCAGCGCCGTGCGTCCGCGAATGCGGCCTACGGCAGGAGAGTTGGGACCGCGCCGGTGGCCGCTGGGGAAGCACCGGGCGGCCGTACGGAGGGCCGCCACAGTGCATCCGTGTCAACTGGCAGTAAGCCGCCGGGGTCCAGGACGTCTGACCGCCAGGGTAGCCCCATTCGGGTCAGGCACAAGGGGACCACCGCCACGGTGACGCCGTTGATCAGACGGTCTTGGTCGCCCCGTTCAGTACGGGGTCCGGGCTGGTCGTGGTGCGGTCGGCGGGCGGCGGTGTGGCAGCGCCCGCGGCCGCGGTCTCGCGGGCGAGGAAGGCGCCGAGCTCGCCGATGGTGCTCATCAGCGGGGCGGGGAAGACGACGGTGGTGTTCTTGTCGACGCCGATCTCCACCAGGCTCTGCAGGTTGCGGAGTTGGAGGGCCAGGGGGTGGTCCATCATGATGTCCGACGCCTCCCCGAGGGCCGCCGCGGCCAGGGACTCGCCCTGAGCGTTGATGATCTTCGCTCGCTTCTCCCGCTCGGCCTCGGCCTGGCGGGCCATGGCGCGCTTCATGCTCTCGGGCAGCTGGATGTCCTTGAGCTCGACCAGAGTGACCTCCACGCCCCACTCGACGGTGGCGACGTCGAGGATCTCGCGGATGTCCAGGTTGATGCGGTCGGTCTCCGACAGCGTCTCGTCCAGCGTGTGCTGTCCGACGACCTTGCGCAGCGTGGTCTGGGCGATCTGGTTGATCGCGGCGTGCACGTTCTCGATCGCGATGACCGACTTCACGGCGTCCACGACACGGAAGTACGCCACCGCCGACACGTCGACGCTGACGTTGTCGCGCGTGATGATCCCCTGCGACTGAATGGGCATCGTGACGATCCGCAGCGAGACCCGGTGCAGGACATCGACGAACGGAATGATGAACCGCAGACCGGGAGATCGAGGCCCGACCAGCCGACCGAACCGGAACAGCACCCCTTTCTCGAACTGCTTGACGACCTTGATGGCCATGGCGAACGTCACGACGACCAGCAGGGCCACGATGACGATCAGGAAAACGAGTACTTCCATGGTGCTGCTCCTCGGATAGGGCACGAGACCTCTGGCTCCCTCGTGCTCCAGCCGGAGCGCGAAGAGAGGACCAGAAGCCGGACCGGGCTCATGCACCAGAAGGAGCGTATGGCCCGCGGTGCCGGGCCCGGCCGGGCCCGGCAGTTCATGCCGTGTTCCGAGCATGGCGCGCTGCCCGCGGCGCCGGCAGAGGCCAACCGGCCCCTCATCGCGTTCACCGACACACCTCGGCCTGGACACGGGTGGGCCGGACGGAGAGGGCCGATCGGCCCGGGAGGCAGGGCCGGTCGGCCGGCCGCGGGTTCAGCGAGGGTGCGTAGCGTGAAGCTGTCCGTCCGGTAGCCCAGTGGCGGCCGGCACCTGTGCGTCTGCACCCCCATCGGAATCCGGGGGCGAGCCTGTGCCGCCCGCCGCGCAAGCCGGCTCTGTTCGTGACCGATCGGCAGGAGAACGACATGGCTCAGCGGATCGACGAGAGGTCCTCGCCCGTCGTCGTCGTGGGTGTCGACGGTTCTACCGGCTCGCAGGCGGCACTGCGGTGGGGCCTGGCGCAGGCCGAGTTGACCGGCAGCACCATCGAAGCGGTCGCCGCATGGCAGTACCCCGAGGTGTACGGATACACCCTTGGCTGGAGCCCGTCGGTGCCCGAAGGAACCGAGTTCGCCAAGATCGCCGAACGAGCCCTGCAAGAAGCCGTGGACACGGTACGCGACCAGCTGGACCATCCGGTCGAGGTGAGGATCCGCGTGAACGAGGGTCATCCCGTGCAGGTACTGATGGACGCGGCCCGCACCGCACAACTCCTGGTCCTGGGCAGCCGTGGCCACGGCACCTTCACCGGCATCCTCCTCGGCTCGGTCAGCCAGCACTGCGTGCAGCACGCGCCCTGCCCGGTCGTCGTCGTCCCCCAACCGTGACCCGCGCGACGGGAAGCCGGCCGACCGAGGACAACGACCGCCCTCTCGTGGCGTGTTGGCTCTGACCGGCAACCGCTTCGAGGCGCATCCGCTCCATCTCAGGCACGTTCCTTCCCCGGGAGAGCCCTCATGACCCGGTCATCACCCACCGGTGAGCGAACAGCCCAGCCGCCCGTTGAGTCCGACAACGCCGAGCAGGCCGACGAGCGGCGGCAGCCGGCGGAGATCTTCCGCGACCTGCGCACCTCCCCGTCGGGCCTCACCAGCCGGGAGGCGACCCGCAGGCGACTGGTCTACGGTCCGAACGTGCTGACCCGATCCGGGGGCAGGCGCTGGCCGGGCGAGCTGCTCTCCCAGTTCACCCAGCCGCTGGCGATCCTGCTGGCCCTTGCCGCTGTCCTGGCCTGGGCCGGAGGAACACCGGCGCTCTCGGTTGCTGTGGTGGCCGTGATCCTCCTGAACGCCGGATTCGCCTTCGTCCAGGAGATGCAGGCCGAGCGGGCCGTGGAGGCGTTGGCCGCGTTCCTGCCGCCCACCGCCCGGGTTGTGCGCGACGAGGTGCGGTGCGAGATCGCGGCCAAGGACCTTGTGCCCGGCGACATCCTCATCGTCTCCGAGGGCGACCGGGTCTGCGCCGACGCGCGGATCATCGAGGGCACCGTCACTCTGGACCTGTCCTCACTGACCGGCGAATCACTTCCCGTGACCCGTTCGACAGAGCCGTCCGACGAGACCGGCTCCCTGCTGGAGGCACATGAAATCGTCTTCAGCGGCACCACGTGCAGCGGCGGCGAGGCGGAAGCGGTCGTGACCCGGACGGGCATGCACACCGAACTGGGCCGCATCGCCGCGTTGTCGCAACGCGTGCACACCGAACGCAGCCCCCTGGAGAAGCAGGTGCGGCGGGCCACCTGGATCATCGCCGTCGTCGCGGTCGCGATCGGCGCGGCCTTCCTGCCCGTCGGGGTCGCCGCCGGGCTGGGCTGGGGTGCGGCCCTCAGCTTCTCCATCGGACTGATCGTCGCCAACGTCCCCGAAGGGCTGCTGCCCACCATCACCCTGGCCCTCGCCGCGGGAGTGCGGGAACTCGCGCGTGGAGGAGCCGTCGTCAAACGCCTCTCGGGAGTCGAGACCCTGGGATCGACGACCGTGATCTGCACGGACAAGACCGGCACCCTCACCGAGAACAGGATGAGGGTCACCCGGTTGTGGCTCGCGGGCAGCGAGATGGACGCGGACCGGGCCGTTCACGAGCCGCAGGCGGTGCTCCTCGCAGTGAGCGCCGCCGCCTGCACCACCGCGGAGGCACCCACGCCGGCACAGCCTCAGGGCAGCGGAGATCCCACCGAACTCGCGATCCTCCGCCTGGCCGAGGACCTCGGCGTCGCCATCGAGCACTCCCGGCGCAAGGCAGCCCGCCGCACGATCTTCCCCTTCGACGCCCACCTGAAGCGCATGTCCACCGTGAGCGACGAAGCGGGCGCCGCCACGGTGCACACCAACGGCGCCCCCGAAGCCGTCCTGCCCTGCTGCACCCACCTCCTCGACGCTCAAGGCAAGAGCGTCGAACTGGACGCCGCCCTGCGCAGAGAGCTGAGTGCCACCATCGATGGCTACGCGGCTTCCGGACTGCGGGTGCTCGCCATCGCCCACCATGTCCTGGGCGACGGGGAGATGGTGCCGGTGGACCGGTCGGCAGCGGAATCCGGCCTGACCCTGATCGGCCTGGTCGCCATGGCGGACCCCGCACGTGCCGGTGTCGCCGACGCCGTCAAGGACGCGCACGGGGCCGGAATCCGTATCCACGTCATCACCGGCGACTACGGACTCACCGCCGCGGAGATAGCCCGCCAAGTTGGCATCGGTCATGTCGGCAGCCCGGTCCTCGCGGGCGACGTACTGGACCGGATGAGCGACAAGGACCTCGACGAACTGCTCGCGCGACGACAGGAGATCGTCTTCGCCCGCACCTCACCAGAGGCCAAACTCCGTATCTGCGAAGCCTTGCGGGCGCAGGGCGAAGTGGTGGCGATGACCGGTGACGGCGTCAACGACGCCCCCGCACTGCGCCACGCCGACATCGGCGTGGCCATGGGCAGGTCGGGAACGGACGTGGCCCGTGAAGCAGCCACCATGGTGCTCACCGACGACAACTTCGCCACCATCGTCTCCGCGGTCGACGCGGGACGACGTGTCTTCGACAACGTGCGCAAGTTCGTGCTCTACATCTTCGCCCACGCAGTGCCCGAGGTCGTCCCCTTCCTCGTCTTCGCCCTCTCGGGCGGCCACATCCCGCTGCCGCTGACGGTTCTGCAGATCCTGGCGATCGACCTCGGCACCGAAACACTCCCCGCGCTCGCACTGGGACGCGAGCCCGCCGAGCCCGGACTCATGACCCGCCCGCCCCGAGCCCGTACGACGGGAGTCATCGACCGGGCCCTCCTCTTCCGCGCATGGGCGTTCCTGGGAACCATCTCCGCGGCCCTGGTCATGGGCGGCTTCCTCTTCACCCTCTGGCACGCCGGCTGGCACCCAGGGGATCCGACAGGCAGTGGCACCCTCCTGCACCAGGCATATCTGGAAGCGACGACCATCACGTTCGTCGGCATCGTCGCCTGCCAGATCGGCACCGCGTTCGCCGCTCGCACCGACCGCGCCTCCCTGTTCACAGTCGGCGTCTGGACCAACCGCCTGCTCCTGTGGGGCATCGCCTTCGAGCTGGCCTTCACCGCGGCGGTCGTGTACGCGCCGCCCCTCCAGCACATCTTCGGCACGGCAGCCCTCAGCCCGGCTCAGATCGCGGTCATCGCACCGTTCCCGATCATCGTCTGGGGAGCTGACGAAGTCCTCCGCTGGGCCCGCCGCCACCGCGACGCGACCAGGGCCGCGTCGCGCCATACGCCCATGGCCTCATCCTTCGTAGAGGGGCGTATGGCAGACCAGGCAGGGTGAGCAGCGGAGTTCGCCGAACCGGATCGGGGGTCGGTCTTGGAGGCCTTCGCGTACCTCCCTCCGATCGCCGTCGTAGCCCGACTTCAAGCGTTTTCCGGCGAGGACAGGCCTGCGGTACCACGAGGCGAGTGGGGCCCTTCGGGGCCGTACCCGAGGCGGATGACCATCTGGGCGTGTGAGGGGCGGGTCTCCGCCGCTGTCATGAGTTGTTCGCGCAGGTCGGGCCATTCCAGTGCCTGGTGCATGAGCGATGCCCTGATGCCGTGCGCGGTCGCGATCAGCAGGACTCGTTCGAGGGCCTGGCCTGCGCGGAGCCAGTCGGTCCGGCGGTCGTGAGTGGTGGAGAGGACGGCGATCGCGGGCCACCGCTCGAAGAGGCTCGCGGTGAGCGTCTCCGGGTGGGGGTGGGCGCCGAAGTCCCGCACCGGGATGCGGTGTTGGAAGTCCTGAGGACCGAGTATCTCAGGTGGCACACCCAGGCCGGAGTCGTCCGTCTTCGCCACCCAGTGGCTTTCCGCGGCCCGGTCCGGATCGCTGGTGTTGCGGTGCTCCGCCTCCCCGGTGAGCCGCAGCACGCGGTCGGTCTGTCCTGGTGAGAGACGGTGCAGTCGAGCCCCTTCCCTGTGTGCCGCTTCGGCCAGTTCGGTGAGCAAGGGGGTGGGCAGCTGTCGTTCGGAGAAGGGGAAGCGGCTGCTGTGCCGGCGCCACAGGGCGTCGTACAGGGAAGTGTGCGAGGAGGTCCGGGCGGTGCCTGCGAGACGTACGGTGGCGAGCAGGTCCGGCTCGTCCGGATGTGGGAGCAGCCGGGTCACCGGTTCCCAGCCGAAGTGCTCGACCGCGACCCGCAGGTTCAGTACGGCGCAGCCGACGGACAGGTGCAGGGCGCGGCCCGTCGGGTCGATGTGGCGCAGGCCGCGGTGCTTGGCCGCGCGGATCTCCAACGTGAGGGTCTCCGGGGCCAGGCGCAAGCGCCAGGGCTGGGTGTTGTGGATCGACGGGGCGGCTACGGCCGCGGAGAGCAGCCTCTCCAGAGTCGTCCCGTCGAAAGCTGCGGTACGCATCGGGGCCTCCTGCCCGCCCTGCGCCGGAGGAGGCGGTCCGGCTTTTCGGTGACCGGACCGGCGTGGCGCCGGGCAGCACGGGAGGGGCGGGGGTCGTCCGGCCGGGGCTGAGTGTCGACCCGGCCGGAACTCACCTCGTGGGGCGGTCACCGTCGTGCGGCTGCTCCAGATGGGAGGCCAGGACCGCGGCCTGGACGCGGCGCTGGACACCGAGTTTGGCCAGCAGCCGGGAGATGTGGTTCTTGACGGTCTTCTCCGACAGGTAGAGCTTCTTGCCGATCTCGCGGTTGGTCAGCCCGTCCCCGATCAGGGCGAGGATGTCCCGCTCGCGGGGGGAGAGGCTCGCCAGTTCGGGTGCGAGGGCGGGCGTCTCGGCGGGTTCGGCACGCAGTGAGCGCATCAGACGGGCCGTGGTTTCGGGGTCCAGCATCGACTGGCCCGAGGCGACGGTCCGCACGGCCGAGACCAGGTCGGAGCCTCTGATCTGCTTGAGGACGTAGCCCGAGGCCCCGGCCATGATGGCGTCGAGCAGGGCGTCCTCGTCGTCGAACGACGTCAGCATCAGACAGGCCAGCTCCGGCATCTGGCTGCGCAGCTCCCGGCAGACCGTGATGCCGTCGCCGTCCGGAAGACGGATGTCGAGCACGGCGACGTGCGGGCGCAGCGCCGCGCAGCGGACGAGGGCACGCTCGACGGTGTCCGCGTCGCCGACCACCGAGATGTCCGGTTCGGCGTCGAGGAGATCGGTGACGCCGCGTCGTACGACCTCGTGGTCGTCGAGCAGGAAGACACGGATCGGGTTCCGCTCCGAGAACGTGTGTGACTCGGCCATGTCAACCCTCTACTCCTCGATGACGGACGGCCTGCGAGTTGCCCGTGAGGACGATCATTGCTCGCCGGGCCCGGATGCACTAGGGCCGACCGGCCCCAGTCGGCTTCGAAACGCGTCCGTGCCGGCCTCATGGTGATGGCCCGGTGACCCCTGTTGCCGGGTGATTGGCCGGTGAGACCGCACCCGCCCCTCCCCGCCGTTCGAGGTGGATTGCCTTGCTGTCGAACGCGCGGAAATCTGTGTTTGTTGAAGTAGACATTGGGGTCGGGTCGTGGTTATGGTTCTCTCGTAGCCCAGAGAAACAGCAGGGCCTGGCAGACACGAACTGCCGGGCAGCAGTACATGCAGGTGCAGTTCGCAGGACGGTGCGGTGGTGGAGTTCCGAAGCCGGAGCGGTTGCAGGACGGCGGCGGGGCTGACGGCCGGACCGGGTGGCCCGCAGTGATCAGGGGCCGCCGTGAGCAGGACCGCAAGGGCAGTACCCGTAAGTGCAGTTCGCAGGACCCAGCAGTGAAGTAAGAGAGCAGCACCTCGGTGAAGGCGTCGGCTGCGGGCGCGCGCACCGGGAGGTTCGGCAGTGGGGTTCCAAGCCAGGGCAGACGCAGGACGGGCGACGGGGCTGGCTGCCGGAGAGCGGTGCTGCCACAGGCCGCCGAGCAGTACGCGGTATCAGCGGTACGTATCACCAGGAGTACGCAGTACCCCATTTGTAGGCAGTTGATCCCAGAGGGAAGAACGGAGGAGCCGAGCGCCATCAGGATCGCCCGGGCCGACATCTTGAACCCGGGTACCGCAGGACATCGATAGTGAGGTGGTCTCCGGTCAAGCAACCGCGATCCCAGCACCCCCGACGGCATTCAGGCCGGGGCTGCGGAAACAGAAGGCCGGCGCGGTAACAGGGCCGGCAGATGGTGTACAAGTTCCTTCGGGGCCCTGGTGCGATGAGCACCAGGGCCCCTCGACGCGTTCCACAGAGAGGTGCAAATGACAGCAGACGACTCGTTCGGCCGTATCGACGACGACGACTACCCCGCCTACACGATGGGCGGAGCCGCCGAACTTCTCGGTACCACCCAGGGCTTCCTGCGCGCCATCGGCGAAGCGCGCCTGATCACCCCGCTCCGCTCCGAGGGCGGACATCGCCGCTACTCCCGCTACCAGCTGCGCATCGCCGCCCGCGCCAGGGAACTCGTCGACCACGGCACTTCCGTCGAGGCTGCCTGCCGCATCATCGTCCTCGAAGACCAGCTCGAAGAAGCCCAGCGCATCAACGCCGAATACCGCCGCACCGCAGAAGCAGCGAACCCGACCAACCCGACGACCACGGCCTGAGACGGCCGCGCCCAGCGGGCGTTCAGCCCCGGCTGCCAGCGCCGTACGGGGCGTACAGGTCCAGCAGCCGGGTCCGGGCGGAGCGGAGGCGGTGGGCGAGCACGTCACCGACCCACTGGGCGATGGTGTTGCCGATGGCCGGATCTTCCTGGCACATCAGGCGGACGGCCGTGGCGTCGAACTCGTACGCCCGCACCGGGGTCGTCACTTCGGCGCCAAGGTGCCAGACGTGCGGGGTGAACAACCAAGGCCAGCCGACGAGTTCGTTGTGCCGGAGGGTCTCGATGACGGCCGCGGGGCGGCCCGGCACATGCATGTCGAGCTGGATCGTGCCCGTGCGGATGATCCAGAACCGGTCGGCCCTGCTGCCACCGCCCACGAGGCCGTGCAGTGGCTCTACCTCGGCTACCTCGCCGCCGTGAAGGAGCAGAACGGCGCCGCGATGTCCCTGGGCCGCACCTCGACCTTCCTCGATGTCTACCTCCAACGGGACCTGGAGGAAGGGGTCATTGACGAGACCCGCGCCCAGGAGCTGATCGACGACTTCGTGATCAAGCTGCGGATCGTACGGTTCCTGCGCACCCCCGAGTACGACGCCCTGTTCTCCGGCGACCCGACCTGGGTGACGGAGTCCATCGGCGGCATGGGGAACGACGGCCGCACCCTCGTCACCCGCACCTCCTACCGCTTCCTGTAGACCCTCTACAACCTCGGCCCCGCACCCGAACCCAACCTGACTGTCCTGTGGTCGCCCCAACTCTCCTTTGCCTTCAAGGAGTTCTGCGCCCAGGTCTCGATCGACACCAGCGCCGTCCAGTTCGAGTCCGACGACCTGCTGCGCCCGTGCACCGGCGACGACACCGCGATCGCCTGCTGCGTGTCGGCAGGCAAATGCAGTTCTTCGGCGCCCGGGTCAACCTCGCGAAGGCGCTGCTGTACGCGGTCAACGGCGGCCGGGACGAGATGACCGGCGACCAGGTCGCGATCCCGACGACCCCGCTGACCGGGGAGTACCTCGACTACGAGGAACTGTCGGCGGCGTACGACCACGTCCTGGACTGGCTGGCCCGGACGTACGTCAACGCGCTCAACGTCATCCACTACACGCACGACAAGTACGCCTACGAGCGCATCGAGATGGCGCTGCACGACTACCCGGTGCACCGCTTCATGGCGTGCGGCATCGCCGGTCTGTCGGTCGCCGCCGACAGTCTGTCCGCGGTCAAGTACGCACGGGTGAAGGTGTTCCGGGACGCCACCGGCCTCGCCGTCGGCTTCCGCACCGAGGGCGACTTCCCGGCATACGGCAACAACGACGACCGCGCCGACAGCATCGCCGCAGGACTCGTGGAGTCCTTCATGGCGAAGGTGCGCCAATACCCCACCTACCGGGACGTCGAGCACACCCAGTCCGTGCTGACGATCACCTCGAACGTCGTCTACGGCAAGCACACCGGCAACACCCCCGACGGCCGCCGAGCCGGACAGCCCTTCGCCCCGGCGCCAACCCGATGAACGGCCGCGACCGGCACGGGGTGGCCGCTTCGGCACTGTCGGTCGCCAAGTTGCCGTACGAGCAGGCCCGCGACGGCATCTCGCTGACGACGAACATCACCCCGGAGGGACTCGGTCACAACCCCGGGGAACGCGTCGGCCACCTGGTCGGCATCCTCGACGCCTACATGGCCGCGGGCGGCTTCCACATGAACGTGAACGTCCTCGACCGCGCCATGCTGGAAGACGCCATGGAACACCCGGACCAATACCCGGACTTGACCATTCGCGTGTCCGGTTACGCCGTCAACTTCGTCCGCCTGACCCGGGAGCAGCAGCTCGACGTGGTCAGCCGTACCTTCCACGGATCGCTGTGAGTGCCGTCCGGGCTGTGACGACCGGCCGGATCCGCTCCTGGGACCTGTCCACCGGCGTGGACGGCCCCGGGACCCGGTTCGTGCTCTTCGTCTCCGGCTGTCCGTTGCGCTGCCTGTACTGCGCCAACCCCGACACCTGGCACATGCGGGACGGGCGGGAGGTCACCGTCGACGAGGTGATGGCGGAGATCGAGAAGTACCGCGTCTTCATCACCACGGCCGGCGGCGGAGTGACCGTCACGGGCGGCGAGCCGCTGCTCCAGTCCGCCTTCACCGGCGAGGTTCTGCGCCGCTCCAAAGAGGCGGGACCGCACACCGCCCTCGACACCTCGGGCTTCTTCGGCGCCCGCGCCTCCGACCAACTCCTCGCCGACACCGACCTGGTGCTCCTGGACATCAAGTCCTTCCACATCACGGCCTACCGCCACCTGACGGGCGGCGAACTCGTGCCCACCCTGAACTTCGCCACCCGCCTCGACCGGCTCGGCGTCCGGATGCGGATCAGATATGTCCTGGTGCCGGGTTGGACGGACGATGCCGAGTCCGTGGAGGGGCTGGCCGACCTCGTCTGGGGCCTCGGCTCGGTCGACCGCGTGGACATCCTGCCGTTCCACAAGCTGGGCGCCACGAAGTACGAGGCCCTCGGCGTCCCGTTCCCGCTGCGCGACAGTCCCGTCCCCACTCCCGAACTGGTCGAACGTGTCCGTGCACAGTTCCGGGCACACGGCCTGTCGGCCTACTGATCGCGGTTCCACCGGCAGGCACACGGCCGTGACAGGTGAGGTGTGTCCGGGTCGCCGGGGGCCGCAACACGCCCCCAACAGTCCCTGGAGACAGGGCCGTTCAGCCCTGCGGTCACGGACCTTCGGCATCCGGTGGCCGCCGCCCCGCGAGACGAGAGTGAGGGGCGTCAGACACCGACCGGACACTCCCGCTCCTCCCCGAAGGGATCACCACCATGGCCGTTCACGAGAACCCTCACCGCAGCGAGGGCTTCCACCTGCCGTCCTCCCGCAGCAACGGGATCGCCCCCGCCTCCGTATCCGAGTCCACCGTGTCGGCACGCAGCGACGCCCGGGCCTACGCCCTCGCGTCCCTGCGCCTGCTCACCGGGTTCGTCTTCCTGTGGGCCTTCCTCGACAAGACTTTTGGTCTCGGCTACGCCACACCCTCCGGCAAGGGCTGGGTCGACGGCGGGTCGCCGACCAAGGGCTTCCTGAGCTCCGTCGCCGCCGGGCCGATGCGGTCCACATTCCACTCCTGGGCCGGGGCCGGCTGGGCCGACTGGCTGTTCATGCTCGGTCTGCTCGGGGTCGGGGTCGCGCTCATCGCCGGTGTCGCACTGCGCTTCGCGGCCGTCGCGGGCACCTTGATGATGGCGTTCATGTGGCTGGCCGAGTGGCCGCCCGCCCAGCACCTCGCGGACGGCTCGCCGAGCATGTCGCCGAACCCGTTCGTCGACTACCACCTCATCTACGCCGTCGCCCTGATCGCCCTGGCCGCCTTCTCCGCCGGCGACACCCTCGGCCTCGGCAGGCTCTGGGCGAAGCTCCCGCTGGTCCGCCGCAGCCACTGGCTGCGGTGACCGCGGGAGGGCGGCGGGCTCGTCGGTGGGCCCGCCGCGCCGAACACCGGCCAGGGCCGTTCGGTCCCTCGCAGGGACCTGCGGCCCCTGCCGGGCGCCTCATCCGAGGACCAAGCTCGCATCAGGACTCCCGATCCAGGACCCCCGATCCAAAAGGTGGACATCATGACCCGCACCGTCACCGCCGGCCTCGACGGCTCCGCCGAGAGCCGGGCGGCGGCCGAGTGGGCCGCCCGCGAGGCACGGCTGCTCGGCCTGCCGTTGAAGCTGGTCCAGGTCTGGGAGCCGGTGTCGGTGCCGGTGTCCATGGCGCAGGCACCGCTGCTCGGCGCCGAGACGTATCCGTACTGGCCCGAGAGGATTCCCCGCGAGACGGGCGAGGGCATCCGGCTGCGCCATCCCGGCCTCGACGTGACCGCCGAACAGCTTTCCGGCCGGACCACCGACGTACTGGCGAGCGCGGCGAAGGACGCGGAACTGCTCGTCCTCGGCTCCCGCGGACTGGGCGCGGTCGGCGGGTTCATGGTCGGCTCGGTCGGGCTGTCCGTCGTGGCACATGCCGACCGGCCGGTGGTGTTCGTCCGCGCCGGGGAACAGGCCGCCGACGAACACGAGATGGGCCCGGTCGGCATCCCGTCCGCGGCGACTCCGTTCCGGCCCGTCGTCCTCGGCCTCGACATCGAGAGCCCCGACGACGAACTGATCGGCTTCGCGTTCGCCGCGGCCGTCCGCCGCGGTACCTCCCTGCGCGTCGTGCACGGCTGGGACGCGCCCGCCTACTACGGCTACGGCCTCCCCGTGGACCTCGAAGTGCAGGGGGCCCTGGCCCTGCGCGAGTCCACCACCCTCACCGAGGTCCTGCGCCCGTGGACCGAGAAGTTCCCGGAGACCGAGACCACCGAGGAGTGCCCCTACGGCACCCCTGGCAACCACCTCGTCGACGCCTCCCGTGAGGCCTCGCTGGTCGTCGTCGGCCGCCGTGTCCGCCGCGGCCCGCTCGGCGCCCACATCGGCTCCGTCACCCACGCCGTCCTGCACCACTCCACCGCCCCCGTCGCCGTCGTCCCGCACGACTGACCCACACCTGAGGAGCAGCAACCATGAAGGCAGCGGTTGTACGAGCCTTCGGCGAACCCCTGGTCATCGAGGACCGCCCCGACCCCGAGCCCGGCCCCGGCCAGGTCCGCGTGTGTGTCGAGGCGTCCGGGCTATGCCACACCGACATCCACGCCGCCCGCGGCGACTGGCCGGTCAGGCCGATCCCGCCCTTCGTGCCCGGCCATGAGGGCGTCGGCCTCGTCGAGAAGCTCGGCGACGGCGTCACCCACCTGTCCGTCGGGCAGCGGGTGGCCGTGCCGTGGCTCGGCTGGGCCTGCGGCCGGTGCGAGCACTGCCTGTCCGGCTGGGAGACGCTGTGCGAGCAGCAGATCAACACCGGCTACGGCTGCGACGGCGGATACGGCGAGAAGATGCTGGCCTGGGCCGACTTCGCCCAGCCGGTGCCCGACGGCGTGACCGCCGTGGACGCCGCCCCGCTGGTCTGCGCCGGGGTGACCACGTACAAGGCCCTCAAGGTCGCCGGCGTGCGGCCCGCGCAGCTCGTCGCGATCTCCGGTGTCGGCGGGCTCGGTCACCTGGCGGTGCAGTACGCGAAGATCGCGGGGGCGACGGTCGCGGCGATCGACGTGACCGACGAGAAGCTCGAACTCGCCACCGCGCTCGGTGCCGACCTCGTCATCGACGCCCGCAAGGAGGATGTCGGCGAGGTCCTCAAGCGGCACGGTGGTGCGCACGCCGCGATAGCCCTGGCCGTGAACGAGTCCGCGTTCGCCGCGGTCAACTCCGGTCTGCGGCGCGGCGGGAAGCTCGTCATGGTCGCCTTGCCCGCGCACGGCACGATCCAGGTCCCGATCTTCGACATCGTGCTGAACGGCACCTCGGTGATCGGCTCGATCGTCGGCACCCGGCAGGACCTCGCCGAGGTCTTCCAACTGCACGCGGCCGGCCGGACCGAGGCCATCCGCGAGACCCGTCCGCTGGCCTCCGTCAACGAGTCCATCGCCGACGTGGTGCGCGGCGACGTCAAGGCCCGGATCGTCTTCGACCTCGGTACGGGACGGTGAGGGCGATGGACGACCTCCCGATCGTCGTCGGCGTCGACGGCTCCGAGCCCAGCCTGCGCGCCGTCGACTGGGCGGCCGACGAGGCCGTGCTGCGCGGGCTGCCGCTGCGGCTCGTGTACGCGTCGCTCTGGGAGCGCTACGAGGGCACCTCGCTCGCCGACGTCCTCGACAAGCCGTCCGAGCAGGTGCGTTCCGAAGACATCGTGGAGACCGCCGCCCGGCGCGCTCGCCACCGACAGCCTGACGTGAAGATCTCCACGGCCGTGCTGTCCGAGGAACCCGAGTACGCGCTGGTGCGGGAGAGCCGGAGCGCCTCGCTGCTGGTGACGGGAACCCGGGGCCGCAGCGGCCTCGCCGAGACGCTGCTGGGTTCCGTGAGCCTGATCGTGGCCGGGCACGCGCAGTGCCCGATGATTCTCGTGCGCGGCAACCCCGACAGCCGTGACAACCAGGCCCGGACCGGCATGCACGGACGCGTCGTCGTAGGCGTCGGAGAGAAACCGGCGGGCTCGGCGGCGATGCGCTTCGCCTTCGAGGAGGCACGGCGGCGCGGGGTGCCGGTGGACGCCGTACGGGCCTGGCGGTGGCCCGCGCGCGAGAACACCGACCAACCACTGCTCGCCGGAGAGCCCGCCAGACTGCATGTGCGGCAGGCGGTGGAGACCCTCGAAGCGGCACTCCAGGACGCCCCCACCGACGTCGCGTCACACCGCCGCACGGCCGAAGGCCACACCCGGACCGTGCTCGTGGACGCCTCGCGCGGCGCCGACCTCCTGATCGTCGGGGCCAGGCGCCGCCCCGGGCACTACGGGCTCCAGCTGGGCCGCGTGGCCCACGGGGTCCTGCACCACTCCGCCTGCCCGGTCGTGATCGTGCCCGAGCGGGTGTGACGGACAGCCGGACCGACGGCATTCCCCCGATGACTTACGGAGCCACCATGACCACGGTCGAAGACCAGCACGGCACCGCACTTTCCGACGACGAACTGCGCGCCCTGGACGCCCACTGGCGAGCCGCCAACTACCTGGCCGCCGGCCAGATCTACCTGATGGCGAACCCGCTGCTGACCGAACCCCTGAAGCCGGAGCACATCAAGCCCCGGCTCCTGGGCCACTGGGGCACCTCGCCCGGCCTCAACCTCGTGTACACCCACCTCAATCGGGTGATCAAGGGGCGAGGGCTCGACGCCCTGTGCGTGTGGGGTCCCGGTCACGGCGGGCCGTCCGTGCTCGCCAACTCCTGGCTGGAGGGCAGCTACAGCGAGACCTACCCGGACGTGTCGCGCGACGCGGCGGGGATGGACAGGCTCTTCCGGCAGTTCTCCTTCCCGGGCGGAGTACCGAGCCACGTGGCGCCGGAGACACCGGGGTCCATCCACGAGGGCGGCGAGCTGGGGTATTCGCTGGCGCACGCCTACGGCGCCGCCTTCGACAACCCGAACCTGCTCGTCGCCTGCGTGATCGGTGACGGAGAAGCGGAGACGGGGCCGCTCGCCGCCGCCTGGCACTCCAACAAGTTCCTCGACCCGGTCCACGACGGCGCCGTCCT
The DNA here is from genome assembly GCF_053891435.1 of Streptomyces sp. NPDC002276. NCBI lineage: Bacteria > Bacillati > Actinomycetota > Actinomycetes > Kitasatosporales > Streptomycetaceae > Streptomyces > Streptomyces sp. NPDC002276. The sequence goes on from NZ_JBSFCQ010000031.1 coordinate 22,098, forward strand.
GCCGATCCTGCACCTCAACGGCTACAAGATCGCCAACCCGACCGTACTGGCCCGGCTTCCCGAGTCCGAACTCGACGAACTGCTGCGCGGCTACGGCCACGACCCGATCCACGTCACCGGCGACGACCCGCTCCAGGTACACGAGGCCATGGCCGCCGCACTCGACGACGCGCTGGACCGCATCGAGGCGATGCAGCAGACGGCCCGCCGCGAGGACGGCGTGGCCGAGCGCGTGCACTGGCCCATGATCGTGCTGCGCACCCCGAAGGGCTGGACCGGACCCGCCGAGGTCGACGGCGTCCCCGTCGAGGGCACCTGGCGCGCGCACCAGGTCCCGCTCTCCGAGGTACGCGAAAACCCGGAGCACCTGAGGCAGTTGGAGGCCTGGCTGCGCTCCTACCGCCCGGAGAAGCTGTTCGGCGCCGACGGCCGGCCCGCCCTGGACGTCCTCGCCTGCGTGCCCGAAGGCACCAAGCGCCTCGGCTCCAGCCCGTACGCCAACGGCGGTCTCCTCGTGCGCGATCTGCCGATTCCGTCCCTGCACCGCTTCGCCGTCCCCGTCGACAAGCCGGGCACGACCCTGCACGAGCCCACCCGCGTCCTCGGCGACCTCCTGGAGCAGGTCATGCACGACACCTCCGAGCGCCGTGACTTCCGCCTGGTGGGCCCCGACGAGACGGCCTCCAACCGGCTCCAGGCCGTCTTCAACGCCAGCGGCAAGGCCTGGCAGGCACAGACGCTGCCGGTCGACGAGCACCTCGACCGGCACGGCCGGGTGATGGAGATCCTCTCCGAACACACCTGCCAGGGCTGGCTGGAGGGCTACCTCCTCACCGGCCGGCACGGACTGTTCTCCTGCTACGAGGCGTTCGTGCACATCGTCGACTCGATGGTCAACCAGCACATCAAGTGGCTCAAGACATCGAGGGAGTTGCCCTGGCGGGCACCCATCGCGTCCCTCAACTACCTGCTGACGTCGCATGTTTGGCGCCAGGACCACAACGGCTTCTCGCACCAGGACCCCGGCTTCGTCGACCACGTCCTCAACAAGAGCCCCGAGGTCGTCCGGGTCTACCTCCCGCCGGACGCCAACACCCTTCTCTCCGTGGCGGATCACGTCCTGCGCAGCCGCGACTACGTCAACGTGGTCGTCGCCGGCAAGCAGCCCTGCTTCGACTGGCTCTCCATGGACCAGGCCCGCGCCCACTGCGCGCGCGGCGCCGGCATCTGGGAGTGGGCCGGCACCGAGAACGGCGGCGAACCGGACGTCGTGCTCGCCTGCGCCGGCGACGTACCCACCCTGGAGACGCTGGCCGCCGCCCAGTTGCTCCGCCGTCACCTGCCCGATCTCGCCGTGCGGGTCGTCAACGTCGTCGACATCGCCCGGCTGCTACCGCGCGAGGAACACCCGCACGGAATGGGCGACTTCGAGTACGACGGCCTGTTCACCCAGGACAGGCCGGTCATCTTCGCGTACCACGGCTACCCGTGGCTGATCCACCGGCTCGCCTACCGCCGCGCGGGCCACGCCAACCTGCACGTGCGCGGCTACAAGGAGATGGGGGCCACCACGACCCCCTTCGACATGGTCGTGCGCAACGACATGGACCGTTACCGCCTGGTCATGGACGTCATCGACCGCGTGCCCGGACTCGGTGTCCGCGCCGCCGCCGTACGCCAGACGATGGCCGACGCCCGTACCCGGCACCACGCCTGGATCCGCGCACACGGTACCGACCTGCCCGAGGTCGCCGACTGGACCTGGACCGGCTGAAAACCCCCGCCACGCAAAGGAGTTCACCGCCATGACCGTACGCGTCGGCATCAACGGCTTCGGCCGTATCGGCCGCACCTATCTGCGCGCGGCACTCGACCGCGCCGAGGCTGGCACCCAGGACGTCGAGGTCGTCGCGATCAACGACATCACCTCGCCCGCCACCCTGGCCCACCTCCTGGAGTACGACTCCACGTTCGGGCGTATCGGACGCGACGTCATCCACGACGACAGCTCGATCACGGTCGACGGCTGGCGCATCGCCGTCACCGCCGAACGCGACCCGGCGGCGCTGCGCTGGTCCGACTACGGCGCAGGCATCGTCGTCGAGTCCACCGGACGCTTCCGCGACCGCGACTCCGCCGCCCTGCACCTGAAGGCCGGCGCCCACACCGTGCTGCTGTCCGCGCCCGGAAAGAACGCGGACGCCACCATCGTGATGGGAGTCAACGACGCGACGTACGACCGCCGACGGGACCGGATCGTCTCGGCCGCCTCCTGCACCACCAACTGTGTCGCCCCGATGGTCAAGGTGCTCCACGAGGCGTTCGGTATCGAGCGTGGCGTGATGACCACCATCCACGGTTACACCATCGACCAGTCCCTGCTCGACAGCCCGCACAAGGACCTGCGCCGGGCCCGCTCGGCGGCCCTGAGCATCATCCCGACCAGCACCGGCGCGGCGCGCGCTGTGGGCCTGGTGCTGCCGGAGCTGGCCGGCGTCCTGGACGGCATCGCCGTCCGTGTCCCCGTCGAGGACGGCTCGCTCACCGACCTCACCGTGGTCCTGAACCGCGAGGCGACCGCGGACGAGGTCAACACGGCGTTCACCGTGGCCGCCGAGGGACCGCTGAACGGCATCCTCCGGGTGACGAAGGCACCCATCGTGTCCCGTGACGTCATCGGCGATCCCGCCTCCTGCGTTTTCGACCCGGCCCTCACCCAGGCCAACGGCACGCTCGTAAAGGCCTTCGGCTGGTACGACAACGAATGGGGCTACACCAACCGGCTCCTCGACCTCACGGCACTGGCGGCGGACGACTGACGCGTCCGGAACAGACCCCGTTCGGTCGGGAAGATGGCCCGACCGGCCCAAGCGGTTCCCCTCGTACGCAGGTCAAGCTGGATGTGCGGGGCGAACCCGGCGCGAGCGGGACGCCTGACTCGTACGGGCAGCCGAGATCCCGCCCCCGACCGTCATCAGCAAGCCGAGGGATGTGACGACCATGCCCGAACGGACAACGACCAGCACCGACACGCCGGCGGAACGACCCCTGGGAGACCTGGGACGCCGCCTCGCCGGCCGGCGCGTACAACTGGGCCTGACCCGGCCGGAGGCAGTCGCCCGGGCGGGCATGGCGCCCAGCTACCTGAAGTACCTGGAGGAGCATCCCGGCGCCGCGCCGAGCAGGGGTGCGTTTCTCAGCCTGGCCGACGTTCTGGAGACCACGGTGCCGGAACTCGCCGGCGGGGCCGTCGATCTGCCGCCCGGGCTCGAACAGGCCGCTCGCAGCCCCGAGTTCACGGAGCTCGGCGCGGACGAGCGCAGGTCCCCGCTGGGCACGCACGGGGTGGGGAGAATCGCGGTGTCAACCGGTTCGGGACCTGTCGCCGTGCCGGTCAACTACAGCGTCGTAGACCACGCGATCGTATTCCGGACAACCTTCGGTACGACGCCGTCGCTTGCCGTCGGCCGGCGGGTGGCCTTTGAGGTCGACCGCATCGACGACGCGTTCAGCCGGGGCTGGAGTGTGCTCGTGCGTGGACGTGGGCGAGCGGTGACGGACCCCGACGAGGCACGCCGGCTCGCGGACAGTGCCCACAGCACGCCGTGGGCGGGAGGCGAGCGCGAACTGTGGGTGCGGGTCGAACCGCAGGCGGTCACGGGACGCCGGATCACCGTGTGACGGAGACGTCGTCGTCCGGCACCGTCCGGACGGGCGCCCCTTCTGTCGTCCCCTTACCCGCGCCGTAAGCCGAACGGCCCCTTCCCAAGGGGCCGTTCGGCTTTCTGACGGGTACTCATGGCTCCTGCCCCTTGCGGCGGCGGACGACGAGCATCGTCGGTGGAGGCACTCCGGCCCGGATCGTAGGGCGGCGCCCCTGGTCCGCCACGGACCCGCTTTCGGCGCCTCCTGCCCCAGGCACAGCTCCTGGGCACACCCTGAGCACGTAGAAGGAAGCAGGCCCATGACTCTCCAACACGTGGTCGTCGGAGTGGACGGCTCACTGGTCTCTGTACGGGCGTTGGACCAGGCCGCGGAGGAAGCGGTACGGCGTGGCGTCGCGCTGCGCGTGGTGTACGCCGTGCCCGACCGCGACGAAGCCGGTCCGGTTCTCGGGTCCGCCGCCTCGCGCGTGCGTGAACGGCACCCGGCCGTGCCCGTCGAGACCAGGGCCGTGGAGGACGGCGTCGTGCGTGGGCTGGTCCGCGAGAGCGCGGACGCGGTGCTCACGGTCGTGGGCACGCGGGGACTCGGTGGACTGGCCGGCCGCGTGTGCGGCGCGGTGAGTTCACGGCTCGCCGCGCAGGCGCACGGGCCGCTGCTGGTCGTACGCGGAGAACGTCCCCACGCCGACTGCCGCGATGTGCTGCTCGGCCTGGAGAGCGACACCGGCACAGAGGCGGGCCTCTACGCCGTCGAGGAGGCGGCGCGGCGCGGCGCGCGCCTGCGCGTCCTGCCCTCCTTGACGCACCGGCACACGAGTCCCGAACTGCCCTCGCTGATACCGGCGACGAGCCCGGGACACGAGCGCCACCCCGGGACGGAGGTCGAGAGCCGAACGGTCCGCACCACCCCGGCGCAGGCCCTGGTCGAGGCCACCCGGGATGCCGTCGTCGTGGTCATCGGATCGCACCGGCCGGGAAGTCGGCACGGCAGCCACCTGGGGCCGGACGCGCGCACCCTCCTGCACCACTCGCACTGTCCCGTGGTCGTCGTGCCCACCGGGTGACCGGCACCCCTCCCGCCATGGCCGGCCGGACACGGTGCGGACCGCGAACGTGGACCTTCCTCAACACGTCGGTGAGGGCCTGCGGAGACCGGACGGAATGGGGCGACGGGGCCGGACGGCGTGCTTCAGGGACCCATCCGGCCCTGTCGGGGGTGCGGCGCCGAGGGAGAGTCTTGAGGCCTGGGAAGCAGGACCGGGGCCGCCGGGCCCGACACCGCAAGGTCGCGGATTCGGCGGCACGCGGCTGCCCGTCGGTGAACCGCTGAGCGAGGCGCCCAGGTTCTGGGACTGTGCGAGGGGAAGGGAGAACCGTCATGAGCGGCCCGATCGTAGTAGGAGTCGATGGCTCGCAGTCGGGGATCGCGGCGGTGGAGGCCGCGGCGCACGAGGCCGACCGAATCGGGGTGGACCTCCGGTTGGCGCACGCCTTCGCGTGGCCGTCGGCCCAGGTGCCGCCCGGTGTTCCACCCTGGGATCGGGGTGGGGCCGGAGCGGGCCGGGTGGTGAGGGGCGCGTTGACCGAGGCCGAGCGATGGGCCGTTCGTGCCGTGCCTCATGTCCGTGTGACGCACGAAGTCCTCATGGGTTCCCCCGTGGCGGTGCTGGAGTCCGCATCCCGTGAGGCGTCTCTCATCGTGGTCGGCAGCCGTGCGTCGGGTAGGTCGGGTTCTCTGCGAGCCGGCTCGGTGGCCGTGCAGTTGGCAGCCCACGGACGTTCCCCAGTGTTGGTGGTCCGAGGCAGGCCTGATCCGGCCGGCCCCGTTGTACTGGCCTGCGGCCACACGCAGGACGTTTGGGCGGTGGCGGAGTTCGCCTACGCCGAGGCGTCGGCCCGTGGCGTCGGCCTGGTCGTACTGGACAAGATGACCGCCTGGAACAGCCGGTCGCACCACACCTTCGCCGACGCTCTGTCCGAGCTGGGCGAGAAGTACCCGGACGTCACCGTGCAACGTGCCCGCGTCCGAGGCGGGCTCTGCCGGGCGCTCGTCGACGCGAGCGCCCGCGCACAGCTCGTCGTGGTCGGTTCGCGAAACCGGGACCGCCTCGCGGGAGCACTGCTGGGCCGGGTCAGCCGGGCGGCACTGCACCACGCGGACTGCCCCGTTGCCGTGATCCGCTCGGAGAAGGGGTGACCGGGCGGCGACGTTGCTCGCCGGCGTCGCCGCCTGATGTCGGCGGCGGTTGAATCATGGTTCTGGATCACTTTCAGTGCCGGAGCCACGGTGGGTCACCGAACCCGCGATCATGAACGGCCGTGGGGAGTGTCTTCCTTGAGAGCCTGTGGTTTCACCGGGCCGATGATGTTCGGATCGAAAACGTAGTGGTCGAAGGCGAGTCGGCGGTCGCGAGGCAGGGCGATTGCCGGGCGGGCCAGGTGTTCCGGCTGCGGGGTGAGGTCCGCGCGGGTGCACAGCCGGTATGTACGCCGCCTTGCGGACAGTGCTGTCGGGCACCGCCGAGTGGTGATCGAGTTACAGGTCCGTCGGTTCCGCTGCGGTGAGGGCGTGTGGTCGCAGACGACCTTCGGCGAACAGGTCAACGGGCTGACCTTCCGCTACGGCCGACGCAGTGCGGATCCAGGTGGCGTCCGCGACAGTGGTGGGTGCCCTCTGCAGTCGCCTGGCGAGGTGTCAGGAAAGTCAGCAGGTGGTCAGCATGAGTCCTGAAAAACCCGGGGAGAGCTGACCGTACATGCGACTCGTTGTAGGGTGAAGAAACAGCCCTTGACCTGCAAAAACGCAGGCAGGGAGCCTACTTGTGGGAGCGCCCCGATGTTGCGTACCATGTTCAAATCCAAGATCCACCGTGCCACCGTCACCCAGGCCGACCTGCACTACGTCGGCTCCGTCACCATCGACGCCGACCTGCTGGACGCCGCCGATCTGCTGCCCGGCGAACTGGTCCACATCGTCGACATCAGCAACGGCGCCCGCCTGGAGACGTACGTCATCGAGGGCGAGCGGGGTACCGGTGTCATCGGGATCAACGGGGCCGCCGCCCACCTCGTGCATCCCGGAGACCTGGTGATCATCATCAGTTACGCTCAGGTGTCCGACGCCGAGGCGCGGGCGCTTCGGCCCCGGGTCGTGCACGTGGACTCCGCGAACCGGATCGTGGGCCTCGGCGCAGATCCGTCCGAACCGGTGCCGGGTTCGGAGCAGGCGCGGAGCCCGCAGGCCGTCACGGCCTGACCACCACACCAGGAGACGGCCCATGAGCGAGATCGAGATCCGCGACGACCGGGCGGCGGGCCGCCTGGAGGCGATCGGCGACGGCGAAGGCGACGAAGTCGTAGGCCACATCGAGTACTTCGTCCTCGAATCCCCCGAGCGCGCGCTCGTCCCGGTCCACACGATCGTGGAACCGGCCCACGAGGGAAAGGGCATCGCGGGTTCCCTGGCCCGCGAGCTGTACGGTATCGCCGCGCGCGAGGGCATCGTCGTCGCCCCGCTCTGCCCCTACGTCGTGAAGTGGGCGGCCCGCCACCCCGACGAGGCCCCGGCCGCGGACCCCGCGCTACAGAAGGCGGCGATGGAGTGGCTGACGGCGCACCCCGGCCGCTTCTAGGACCGACGGCCCTGTCGTTGTGAGCGTCCTGGAGAAAGGCCCCGCCCGCGTCCTCGCCCTCCTGCACACCTCACCCGCCCACATCCCGGTCTTCGACGCCCTGCGCGACGAGGACCACCAGGGCCTGGAACTACGGCACTTCGTCGACGAGGAGTTGCTGGCGAGGGCCCGCCGCGAGGGCCCGGAAGCGGTGACCGACGCGGTACGGGACGCGCTGGAGAAGGCCGTCGCCGAAGGGGCCCGGGCGGTGCTGTGCACCTGCTCGACCATCGGCGCGGTGGCGGAGTCGGCCGGGGCCGATGTCGGTGTGCCGGTGCTGCGCGGCGACCGACCGATGGCGGCGGCGGCCGTCGCCACGGGTGCGCGTGTCGTCGTGGCCGCCACGCTGGAGAGCACGCTGGGGCCGACCGCGGCGCTCATCGAGGAGGAGGCCCGCCGCATCGGCCGCTCCGTCGCTGTGCGCACGCTGCTGGTCGACGGCGCCTGGGCCCACTTCGAGGCCGGCGACACGGAGGGCTGCGCCCGGCTCGTCGCTTATGCCGTGGATGCGATCGAGGACGCCGACGCGATCGTCCTGGCGCAGGGATCCATGGCCGCCGCCCAGCAACTGACGACCACCCGGGTACCGGTGCTGTCGAGCCCGAGGTTGGGGCTGGGGGCGGGGGCTCGGGCAGTGCGGGTGGGGTGAGTCCGGTGGGGCCTGGGGGCTTTGGGCCGGGGAGTCCGGCTGCGTTCGGACGGTGCGCATCGGGTGGGTCCGGTGGGGCTTGGGCCAGGGTGTCGGGTGAGTTCGGAAGGGTCCAGCGGCTAAGTGTCGGGTGAGTCTGTCAGGGCTCGGGCGACGTGTGATGGGTCAATGAGGCGGGCCTTGGGGCACGGGTGTCGGGTGAGCCCGGCAGGGCCCGGGCTGTGCGTCAAGTGAGTCTGGCAGTGCTCCGACGACGCGCTGTCGGGTGAGTTCGGCGGGGCCCAGGCCGCGCGTGGCGGGTGAGTCCGGCGGGGTCCGGAGGCTCTGCGCCGGGTGACTCCGGCAGAGCCCGGGATATGCGGCGGATGAACCCGTCGGCGTCCGGATGGTGCGCGTCGGCCGAGTCCAGCGGCGGTCCGGCCCGCGCGTGGCATGGGCCCGCCCGGGTGAGTGGCCGCGCGGGTGTCGGGTAGGTGGGGGAGTAGTCCAGAGCCGACGCACCCACTGGCTGGAGGACACCATGACCAACCCGTACCCCGACCCCGTACTACCCGGACCCGCTTCTGGCCCCGACCCCGTACCCCCGGGACCGACCCCGGGCCCCGGCCCCGTACCGCCAGGCCCGACTCCCGGCCCCGGCCCCACGCCAGGCCCGGACCCGGAACCGCCGATGCCCCGGCCCACGCCACCGCCCGGCCGCGTCCCTGGCCCGTCCCCGGTCCCACCCGGGCCGACCCCGGAGCCCTCTCCGTCCCCCATCCCGCCGGGACCGGGACCGGAACCCGTACCGAACCCGGAGCCGGGACCGCCGCTCACCTGAAGCGGGTCGTATGAAGCCGGCCGTATGCGGCCGGGCACCCGCAAGTCGCCCACCTGAAGCCGACACCCGGCCATGACGCCCGCCAGCCTCGCCGAGCCCGCCGCCCGCCCTCCGTCCCGGCCGCTCTCCTGGCAGGATGGCCGATATGGAACGTGTGCTTGGAATCGGCGGACACTTCATGCGGGCCGACGACCCCGCGGCCCTCACCGCCTGGTACCGCGACTGCCTCGGTCTCGACGTCGACGAGCATGGGCTGTGGCAGCAGGAAGCCGGGCCGACGGTGTTCGCGGCCTTCCCCGCCGACACCGACTACTTCGGGTCCCGCGCCCAGCGGACCATGCTCAACTTCCGGGTCCGCGACCTCGACGCGATGCTCGCGCAGTTGCGCGCCAAGGGCGCGGACGTGGACGCGGAGACGCAGGACATGGACGGTGTCGGCCGCTTCGGCTGGGTCACCGACCCCGAGGGCAACCGCATCGAACTGTGGCAGCCCGCCTGACCGGATCCCCGGCAGGCGGGCTGGGTACGGTGGGCGACGTCAGCCCGTGACCTCCGAGCGGTCACCGCCCCACAAGGTGTGGAACGAGCCGTCCCGGTCCACCCGGCGGTACGTGTGCGCCCCGAAGAAGTCCCGCTGTCCCTGCGTGAGCGCCGCGGGCAGCCGCTCGGCGCGCAGTGCGTCGTAGTAGGCGAGGGCCGCCGAGAAGCCGGGCGTGGGGACACCCTGGCGGGTCGCCGCTACGACGACTTCGCGCCAGTCGTCCTGCGCCGCCGCGATCTCCTGCGCGAACGTCTCGTCCGACAGCAGGCTCGGCAGGTCCGCGCGGGCGTCGTACGCGGCGCGGATGCGGTCGAGGAAGGCCGCGCGGATGATGCAGCCGCCGCGCCAGATCGAGGAGACCGCGCCGAGGTCGACGTTCCAGTCGTACTCCTCGCTGCCCGCCGCGATCTCGTGGAAGCCCTGCGTGTACGACACGATCTTCGACGCGTACAGCGCCTGCTCGACCCGGTCCGCGAAGGCCGCCGCCTCGGCCTCGCCCAGGGGAGTCGCCGTCGGTCCGGCCAGACCCCGTGACGCCTCGCGCAGCGCCGCGTGCCCGGAGAGGGAGCGGGCGAAGACCGCCTCGGCGATGCCGGAGACCGGGACGCCGAGGTCGAGGGCGATCTGGACCGTCCAGCGGCCGGTGCCCTTCTGCTCGGCCTGGTCGACGACGACGTCCACGAACGGCTTGCCGGTGGCCGCGTCCACGTGGGACAGCACCTCGGCGGTGATCTCGATCAGGTAGGAGTCCAGCCGGCCCGTGTTCCAGGTGCGGAAGATCTCCGCGATCTTGGCGGGGGAGTACCCGGCGACATCGCGCAGCAGCTGGTACGCCTCGCCGATCAGCTGCATGTCGGCGTACTCGATGCCGTTGTGCACCATCTTCACGAAGTGCCCGGCGCCGTCGGGACCCACATGGGTCACACAGGGCGCCCCGTCCTGCGCCTTCGCGGAGATCTTCTCCAGCATGGGACCGAGCGAGTCGTACGACTCCTTCGGGCCACCCGGCATGATGCTCGGCCCGTGCAGCGCGCCCTCCTCGCCGCCGGAGACGCCCATGCCGACGAAGTGGATGCCCTGCTCGCGCAGGTCGCGCTCGCGGCGCCGGGTGTCCGCGAAGTGCGCGTTGCCACCGTCGATGATCATGTCGCCGGGTTCGAGGAGCGGGGCGAACTCCTGGATCACCGCGTCCGTCGGCTCACCGGCCTTGACCATGATGACCAGGCGGCGCGGTCGCTCCAGCGCGGTCACGAAGTCCTTGGCCGTCTCCGCCGCGATGAAGTCGCCCTCGCCGCCGAACTCCTCCACCAGGGCATGGGTGCGGGACGCGGTCCGGTTGTGCACGGCGACCGTGTAGCCGTTGCGCGCGAAGTTCCGGGCGAGGTTGCGGCCCATGACCGCGAGGCCCGTGACGCCGATCTGCGCTGTAGTGCTCATTCGGTTGGCTCCTAAGGATCAGGAAATCAAGCCTAAAGATCAGGAAGGTCCTGAACGTCGGTGGTACCGGTCGTGCTCGCCAGTATTGCCGCTCGGTCCATCCTGGCCTGCCGGTACCCCGACCGCACGTGCTCACCGCAACCGGAGCGGCCCGCTCGCCACTTGAGCCACAGGGAGGCCGGTTGCGGTCTTGTCATGGCCTGTTCGTGGCGCTTACTTTTGGCCCTCCTGACGTATGTCGAGGGGGATTCTCCATGGCCGTACGCGGCCGGCACCGCCGGTATCAGCCGAACAGGATCAACCGTTCCTCGCTCCTCACGGTCACGGCGGGCGGTGCGGGCCTCGCGATCCCCCTCGTCGGCGCCGGTGCGGGCAGTGCCCAGGCGGCCGATGTGAGCACCTGGAACAAGGTCGCCGCCTGCGAGTCCAGCGGCGACTGGAACATCAACACCGGCAACGGGTACTACGGCGGGCTCCAGTTCACCCAGTCCACCTGGGAGGCCTACGGCGGCACGGCGTACGCGAGCCGCGCGGATCTCGCCACCCGGGACCAGCAGATCGCCGTCGCGGAGAAGGTGCTCAAGGGCCAGGGGCCCGGCGCCTGGCCGGTGTGCTCGGTGCGCGCCGGGCTCACCCGGGGCGGCGACACCCCCGACATCCACGTCGGCGGCACCAAGACCACCGACACGGCCAAGTCCAAGGCCGAGGACGCCAAGGCACAGACCGTCAAGCGGTCCGTGAAGGACGTACAGCCGCAGACCACACCGCAGTCCCGCGCGGGCACCGTCGAGATGTACACGGTGGTGCGCGGCGACACCCTCTCCGGGATCGCCGAGACCGAGCGCGTCGACGGCGGCTGGCACGGGCTCTACGCCGAGAACCGTACGACCGTCGGCGACGACCCGGACCTGATCCTGCCGGGTCAGCGGCTGAACCTGCACGCCAAGACCGACACCACGACCCGTACCACGACGAAACCGGCCACCAGGCCAACCACCAAACCGGCCACCAAGTCCGCGACGAAGAAGGCCACTTCGGACACCGCGGAGAAGAAGACCACCACCAAGAAGTCGACGAGTCACTCACTCGTCGCCCCCGTCAACGCCCCCATCGGCACGGCTTACCACGCGGAGGGCTCCGCCTGGTCGAAGGGCTACCACACCGGCGTCGACTTCCTTGTCCCCACCGGCACTTCGGTGAAGGCCATCGAGGCCGGGCAGGTCGTCACCGCGGGCTGGGGCGGCTCGTACGGCTACCAGGTGGTGATCCGGCACGCCGACGGGCGGTACTCGCAGTACGCGCACCTGTCCGCGATCTCGGTGCGGGACGGGCAGTCCGTCGGCGCCGGGCAGCGCATCGGGCGGTCGGGGTCCACCGGCAACACCACGGGCCCGCATCTGCACTTCGAGGTGCGGACGGGGCCCGAGTTCGGTACCGACATCGACCCGCTCGCCTATCTGCGGGCCGGCGGCGTCAGGATTTGACTCGGGTGCGATGCCGGTCGTGGACCGGCATCATCACGTACAGCCCGGCGTGGAACGGGCCGAAGTAGCTCGGCGTTTCGGCCGACCCGGCCGGTTCCAGGGTCCCGTAACCCTCGTCGGCCGGGACCGCCGCCGGGGCCGGGACGAGGATGTCCCCGGCCGTGACGCCGAGGTCCGCGTCGACGTCCGCGCTCACGTCGACGGGCTGTCCAGAGAGGGCGTCGAGCAACTCCTCGATGGGCGACGGCGTGACGGGAGTCGCCGTGGTGGCCGGTGCGTGCTCGCTCTCCAGCCGCTCCGTGGTCAGCAGGATCAGGCCACCGGCGGCGACCACTCCGGCGCTCAGGGCGAGCAGGGTGCCCGTCGTGCCGTAGCGGAAGGTCTCGCCGAACATCGTGATGCCGACGACGGCCGCCACCACCGGGTTCACGACCGTCAGGACGGCCAGCGGAGCCGCCAGGCCCGCGCCCCGGTAGGAGGCCTGCGAGAGCATCAGACCGGCCACGGCGAACACGGCGATCACGGCGAGGAAGGGGATGTCGGACGCCGATATCGCGCCGTTGTCCCAGTCGACCGTCACCGTCTTCGTGAACACCGAGGACATGCCGAACGCTATGCCGGACGCGGTCGCCAGCAGCACGCTGCGCACCGCCGGGTGCCGGTGTGCCGCGCGGCCCGCGATCATCAGGGTCACGACCACCGCGCCGGTGAACACCGCCACGGACACCCGCTGGGCGGTGCTCAGCGAGTGGCTGTCGGACGTGCCGACCAGGGAGAGCAGACCGGCGAGACCGATCGTCGCCATGATCGCGCCGCGCCAGGCGGTGGAACCGGCCTTGCGGCCGACGAACAGGGCCGCCATCGGCAGCGCGAACACGATGGTCAGCGCACCCAGCGGCTGCACCAGGCTCAGCGGGCCGTAGGCCAGCGCCACCACGTGCAGCAGACCACCCGAACCGTTCAACGCGACCGCCGCCCACCAGCTCGGGCGGCGCAACGGCGCGTACTCCTGGTCGGGAGAGGACACCGCGACGCGCTCCTGCACGATCGCTCCGCCCGCGTAGGCCACGGCGGAGACGAGCGACAGCACGATGGACAACGCGAGGGCGCTCATCGGCAGCTCCTCTGCGTCAGGCGGGTACCTCTGGCACCACGCGGCGAACGGTCGGCTTTCATACAGAACACGATGCCGCTCGATGTTCTTCCCGTCGTCGTACCTGAGCACCGATTGGGTAGTACTGCCGATGGAGTACGAATCGCCCCTTGTCCTCCCCAAGGTGGGTGACAGCAGGGGGACACCCCCTGGGTGGAACCCCTAGGAGCCTTGGTACTACTGCTGTTCGTGGACCTCGACCCCGAACTCGCCGCGCTCCGCGCCCTCGGTGGCTTCTTCGTACTACGCACGGGCGCAGCACCGAACGGCCCGCTGCCGACGCTCGCGACGATCTACGAAAACCCGGTGTCGGATGTTTACCGAAATTCCCTGACTTTCCGTGTCCGTGTCGTCGCAGAGCGTCTCCAGGCCCCTGAGCTGCGCATTGCCGCCTCGGTCGCACAGCAGGCACTCGCGGCCCGGTTGTGGTCGACGGCACTCGGCTGCGCCGCCCTCTACGGCCGCATCCCGGACCTCGACCCACGCCTGCTGCACTGGGACGCGGGCAGCGCCGCGCCGGACGACCTGTGGCTCGCCGAGGTCCGCCCCCTGCCCGCCGACGCCCTGGCGGACGTCGTGCTCCACGGCCACCTGGAACCCCTGACCGCCACCCTGGTGACCCACCACCGCATGTCCGCCGGCCTGCTGTGGGGCAACGCGGCCTCCGCGCTGGCGGGCGCGGCCCGCGAACTCGACCGATGGGCACGCGCGCGTGGCCGTACGGAAGTGGCCACGCGCGCGCGTGCCCTCACCGAGGAACTTCTCGCCCACCCCCTCCTCGCCGGCACCGGAACCCTCACCGGAACCGCCTTCCGGCGCCGCAGCTGCTGCCTCTACTACCGGGTCCCCGGGGGCGGGGTCTGCGGAGACTGCTGCTTCACACAGCCGCCCGGCTCTTCCCCGAAAGCCGCTTCTGGGTGACCATGAGTGCAATCAGCCGCTGAGAACAAGGGGTTACGGGTGCGAGTGGGACTGCTGACCCGGGAGTACCCGCCGGATGTGTACGGCGGCGCGGGCGTCCATGTGGAGTTCCTGGCCCGGGAGTTGAGGCCCCTGGTCGACCTGGACGTGCACTGCTGGGGCGAGGGCCGCACGGAGGGCGTCGTACGCCACCGCTCCTGGCCGACCCTGGACGGCGCCAACGACGCCCTGCGCACGTTCTCCGTGGACCTCTCCATGGCCGCCGCCCTCGAAGGCCGCGAACTCGTCCACTCGCACACCTGGTACGCCAACCTCGCCGGCCACTTCGCCAAGCTCCTCTACGGCGTCCCGCACGTGATGACCGCCCACTCCCTGGAGCCGCTGCGCCCCTGGAAGGCCGAGCAGCTCGGCGGCGGCTACGCCCTCTCCAGCTGGGCCGAGCGCACCGCGATCGAGGCCGCGGACGCCGTGGTCGCCGTATCGGGAGCCATGCGCGAGGACATCCTCGCCTGCTACCCGTCGCTGGACCCCGCCACGGTGCGGGTCATCCACAACGGCATCGACACCACGCTCTACCGCCCCGACCACGACACCGACGTCCTCACGCGGCTCGGTATCGACCCCGACCGCCCCTACGTCCTGTTCGTCGGCCGGATCACCCGCCAGAAGGGCGTGCCCCATCTGCTGCGCGCGGTGCGCGGCCTCGACCCGGCCGCGCAGGTCGTGCTGTGCGCGGGCGCGCCCGACACGCCGGAGATCGACCGCGAGTTCCGCGACCTCTTCGAGGAGCTGAGCCGGGTCCGCGAGGGCGTGCACTGGATTCCCCAAATGCTGCCCCGCCCGGAGGTCATCCAGCTCCTCACCCACGCCACCGTCTTCGCCTGCCCCTCGGTCTACGAGCCCCTGGGGATCGTGAACCTGGAGGCGATGGCCTGCGGTACGGCCGTGGTCGCGTCGCGTGTCGGGGGCATCCCCGAGGTGGTGGCGGACGGCGAGACCGGCCTCCTGGTGTCCATCGAGGAAAACTTCGAGGAGAACCTGGCGTCGGCCCTCGACTCCGTGCTCGCCGACCCGGAGACTGCGAAGCGCATGGGCGAGGCAGGGCGGAAGCGCGCGGTGGGCGAGTTCGGCTGGGACGCCGTGGCGCTGCGCACCGCGCGGCTCTACGCGGAGATCCTCAAACAGGCTTAGTGTGCGCTGCTCAGGGGCAGGCTGGGGTCAACCAGGGTGAGGGGAGCGGCCATGCGTCGTGGCGGACCTTCGGTGCTCGGGATCGTACTGGCGGGCGGTGAGGGCAAGCGGCTGATGCCCTTGACCGCCGACCGGGCCAAACCCGCGGTCACCTTCGGCGGCACGTACCGCCTCGTGGATTTCGTGCTGTCCAATCTCGTCAACGCCGACATCCTGCGCATCTGCGTCCTCACGCAGTACAAGTCGCACTCGCTGGACCGCCACATCACCACCACCTGGCGCATGTCCAGCCTGCTCGGCAACTACGTCACACCCGTCCCGGCGCAGCAGCGCCTGGGCCCGCGCTGGTACCTCGGCAGCGCGGACGCGATCCTCCAGTCGCTGAACCTGATCTACGACGAGCGCCCCGAGTACGTCGCGGTCTTCGGCGCCGACCACGTCTACCGGATGGACCCCCGGCAGATGCTCGCCCAGCACATCGACAGCGGCGCGGGCGTCACCGTGGCCGGAATCCGCGTCCCGCGCGCGGAGTCCTCGCAGTTCGGCGTGATCACCCCGGGCTCGGACGGCCAGACGGTCGAGCGCTTCCTGGAGAAGCCCGCCGACCCGCCGGGCCTGGTCGACGACCCGGAGTGCGTCTACGCCTCGATGGGCAACTACATCTTCACCACCAAGACCCTGATAGAGGCCCTCCAACGGGACGCGGAGGACGTCAGCTCGATCCACGACATGGGCGGCTCGATCCTGCCAGCCCTCACCGACCGGGGCGAGGCCGCGCTGTACGACTTCAGCGCCAACCACGTCCCCGGCGAGACCACCCGCGACCAGGGCTACTGGCGCGACGTCGGCACCCTGGACGCCTACTACGACGCCCACATGGACCTCATCGCCGAGCGCCCCGCCTTCAACCTCTACAACCGCAACTGGCCCATCTACACCCACTCCGGCCAGCTCTCCCCGGCCCGCTTCAACGCCGGCGGCATGGCCAGCGAGTCGATCATCAGCTCCGGGTGCCTCATCCGCGGCCAGGTCACCCGCTCGGTGCTCTCCCCGGGCGTGGTGGTCGACCCCGGAGCGGTCGTGCAGGGCTCGATCCTGCACGACAACGTCCACATCGGGCGCGGTGCGGTGGTCCGGGGCGCCGTCCTGGACAAGAACGTCGAGGTACCGCCGGGCGCGACGATCGGGGTCAACCCGGAGCGCGACGCGGACCTGTACACGGTCTCCAAGGGGGGCGTGATCGCCCTGGGGAAGGGCCAACTGGTCACGTAGCAGCGAACATCGGCCCCGGTGCGTCCCGACCGCACCGGGGCTTTGCCGTGCCATGACCCAGGCTTGTCATGTCCCTGGACGGAAGGCGGAATCCGTGTTGTCATGCCAACTGCTGCCCATGACAACGTTGTTATGGAGGTTCCGTGCGCATCAGACGTCTCAGAGACCGACTCGCGTTACTGCTCGCGCTGGCACTCGGCATCGCCGCCCTGGCCGCCGTCCCCACCGCGAGCGCCACCACCGCCGACGACCCCGTCGAGATCCACGGCCTGAAGGGCGAGTACTACACCCAATCCGCCCCGGGTGCCTTCGACTTCGCCGACCTCAAGGCCACCGGCGTCGACCCGAACCTCGACTTCGACAACCTCGAACCCCGACTCGCCTTCACCACCGGCCAGTCCGACGACGTGAGCATCCGCTGGACCGGAAAGATCGTCCCGACGAAAACCGGCCCCCACACCTTCTCGATCATCGGCGACAACGGCTTCCGCCTCTGGATCGGCGGACAGCTCGCCATCGACCACTGGGTCGACGACTGGGACCGCGAACAGACCGCCGCGCCCGTCGAGTTGACCGCCGGCACCGCCTACGACATCAAGGTCGAGTACTTCGAGCACTACGGCGGCTCCAACCTCCACCTCCGCTGGACCGAACCAGGCGGCACCAAGGTCCCCGTCCCGCAGTCGGCCTTCCGCCTCCCCGACGGCTACGACTACGACGGCGCCCTCGCCACCACGGTCACCAGCACCGGCCGCACCCTCAAGCTCGACTTCGCCCAGCCCCTCGCCACGCCCCCGGCTGACCTCACCGACCACCTCGAAGCGGTGATCGGCGGCGCCAAGTGGCCGCTGGGAGCCGTCGAGTTGGACCCGGCGAACCCGCGCACCCTGCTCGTCCCGCTCAGCGAACCCGTCGTGGGCGACAAGACGGGCACCGCCCCCGGCACCGCAGACATCCGCTACGACGGCGAAGCCAGCTTCACCACGGCCGATGGCAACGTTATCAACGCGTTCTGGAGCACCGGCCCGAACCACTCCACCCACGAACTGCGCACCCAGTGGGCCGACCAGGTGGGCCCGCACAACGCACTCCCCGACTACCCGCGCCCCCAGCTCACCCGCACCGACTGGCGCAACCTCAACGGCAGTTGGCAGTTCGCGGCGGCCACGGCGGGCGAACAGCCACCGATCGGCCGTGACCTCGCCGAGCGCATCCTCGTCCCGTACCCCGTCGAGTCCCAGCTCTCCGGCCTCGAACGGCACGAGGACCGCATGTGGTACCGCCGCACCTTCACCGTCCCCGCCGACTGGAGGATCGGCTCGGGCAAGCGGCTGATGCTCAACTTCGGTGCCGTCGACTGGCGGGCCGAGGTCTACGTCAACGGCACGAAGGTCACCGAACACCAGGGCGGCTACGACAAGTTCAGCGCCGACGTCACCGACGCCCTGAAGCCCGGCCGCACCCAGGAACTGATCGTCGGCGTCTACGACCCCACGGACGCGGCGAACGGCGAGAACCCCCCGATCGGCAAACAGCGCCTCGACCCGAGCGGCATCTGGTACACCCCGACCTCAGGCATCTGGCAGACGGTCTGGATGGAACCGGTCGCCCCCGACCACGTCGACTCCCTCAAACTCACCCCGGACGTCACCAGGAGCCAACTCACCGTCGAAGCAAAGGGAGTTCGGGACGGCATACCGATCACGGCGACGGCATACGACGGAAAGCGAGCGGTGGCCACCGCACACGGCCGCACCGGTGACCCGCTCACCCTAACTATCAAGAACCCCCAACTCTGGTCGCCGGACCACCCGTTCCTCTACGACCTGAAGGTCACCGTCGGCGAGGACCGCGTCGGCAGCTACTTCGGGATGCGCTCGATCGCCGTCGAGAAGGTGAACGGCGTCCCGCGCACGGTCCTCAACGGCAAGCCCATCTTCATGATGGCCACCCTCGACCAGGGCTTCTGGCCCGACGGTCTCTACACCGCACCGACCGACGAGGCACTCGCCCACGACCTCAAGGTGCACAAGGAGTTGGGCTTCAACGCGGTGCGCAAGCACATCAAGGTCGAGCCCGACCGCTGGTTCTACTGGGCCGACCGACTCGGCCTCATGGTGTGGCAGGACATGCCCGCGATGACCGCCGGGGTGAACCCGTCACCCGCCGCCCGCGCCGAGTACGAGCGCGAGCTGAAGCAGATGATCGACCAGCACATCAGCAGCCCGTCGATCGTCATGTGGGTGACGTTCAACGAGGGTTGGGGCCAGTACGACGAGGCTCGCATCGCCGACCAGGCCAAGGCCTGGGACCCGACGCGGCTCGTCAACAGCATGTCCGGCATCAACCTCGGCGTCGACGGCGGCACCGGCGACATCATCGACGAACACGGCTATCCCAGCCCCGCCCTGCCACCCCATCCGGACGGTCAACGCGCCCTGGTCAGCGGCGAGTATGGCGGTCTCGGGCTCGCGGTACCGGGACACGCATGGTCGGTCCAGCAGTCGTACGTCGACGTCGACCCGGCCGCCTACACCGACGACTACCTCACCAAGCTCGCCGAGGTGCACGCCCTGACCTGTCAGGGGAGCAACGGCGCGGTCTATACGCAGATCTCCGACGTCGAGGGCGAGTTGAACGGCCTGATGACGTACGACCGGCGGGTCCTCAAGCCCGACGCGCAGCGGGTGCGGGCGGCCCAGCAGGCCCTGATCCGCGATGCCTCGCAGGCGACCCCCGCAAGGTGCCCCACCACCTGAACTCCCTTGGAGGACCCATGAGATGGACCCGGCGCCTGCGGTTGTGCATGGCGGGGGCGGTGGCAGTCTCCGCGCTGTTCGCCGCCCCCGCCACAGCCTCCGCCAGCGGTCAACTCACCGACCTGGTCAACCCGTTCATCGGCACCGAGAATGACGGCAACACCTATCCCGGCGCCGCCGTGCCCTTCGGCATGGTGCAGTTCTCGCCGGACACCGGCCACAACACCGGCTACGACTACTCCCAGAACCACATCCGCGGCTTCTCCCTCGTGCACCTCTCCGGCGTCGGCTGCGGGCTGGGCGGCGATCTGCCCGTACTGCCCACGACCGGCGAGGTGACGCGGACGGACTACGCCCAGTACGCGGCCGAGTTCAGCCACGACGACGAACACGCGAGCCCCGGCTACTACCAAGTCGGCCTGAAGACAGGTATCGAGGCCGAACTCACGGCGACCGCGCGCACCGGCGTCCAGCGCTACACCTTCCCGGCCACCGACAAGGCCAACGTCCTGCTCAACGCGGCCCAGTCACTACACTCCGGCGTCTCCTCGAAGGTGGAGGTCCTCGACAACCGGACCGTACGCACCACCATCACCGGCCGCGGTTTCTGCCAGGACACCAAGCCCTACACCGTCCACACGATCACTCACTTCGACCGGCCTTTCACCGCGTACGGCACTTGGAACGGTCCAGCAGTGACCGCCGGTTCCAGGACCGGGAGCGGCGGCGCGTACGTCCGCTTCGACACGACGAAGGACCGTACGGTCGAGGCGACCACGGCCCTCTCGTACGTCGACGCGCACGGCGCTGCGGTCAACCTCCGTGCGGAGGGCGGGAGTTCCTTCGACGCGGTACGCCACCGGGCCCAACGGGCCTGGGAGGACCGGCTCGACGACGTCCGCGCCCAAGGAGGCTCCGACAGTCTGCGCCGGACCTTCTACTCGTCCTTGTACCGGTCCTTCCTCGCGCCCAACATCGGCAGCGACGCCGACGGCCGCTACACCGGCTGGGACCAGAAGATCCACCGAGCGAATGGCTTCACCTACTACCAGAACTGGTCCTTGTGGGACACCTACCGCACCCAGTCCCAACTCCTCGCCCTCCTCGCACCCCGCGAGGCCCGGGACATGGCGATCTCGGTGATCAGGATCGACGAGGAGAGCGGCTGGCTGCCCAAGTGGGGCTACGGCACGGTCGAGACGAACATCATGACCGGCGACCCGGTCACGCCGTTCCTGACGAATGCCTATCAGCAAGGGCTGCTCAAGGGGTACGAGGAGCGTGCCTACCGGGCGTTGAAGCGGAACGCCGACGGTGTGCCGCCCACCGAGTCGGCGGCGGTCGGGCGGGAAGCCAACAAGGAGTACATCGCCGAAGGCTTCGCGCCGTACATCAAGGACCGCCCGCACGCGAAGCCCGGTGACTCGGACTACGACCACGGGGCCTCGGCCACCCTGGAGTACGCCCTCTCGGACGCGATGCTCGCGCAGATGGCCCGCGACCTGGGGCACCCTGCCGACGCCGCCCGATATGCGGCCCGCGCCCAGAGCTATCGCAACATCTTCGACCCCTCGACCGGCTTCTTCCGCGCCCGCGACACCTCCGGCGCCTTCGTCGGTCCGGCCGACCCGGCGCAGAGCGAGGGCTTCCACGAGGGCACGTCGTGGCAGTACCAGTGGCTCGTCCCGCAGGACCTGCCCGGCATGGTCGACCTCATCGGCGGGCAACAGGCGGCCAACCAGCGGCTGGACTCCTTCTTCGCCTACGACCAACTGCTCGCCGACCCCGCGAAGACGGCCCGTGAGGTCTGGGTCAACGGGCCGTACGACTACTACAACGCGGACAAGTACAACCCGCAGAACGAGC
The DNA here is from genome assembly GCF_053891435.1 of Streptomyces sp. NPDC002276. NCBI lineage: Bacteria > Bacillati > Actinomycetota > Actinomycetes > Kitasatosporales > Streptomycetaceae > Streptomyces > Streptomyces sp. NPDC002276. The sequence continues at coordinate 43,527 of NZ_JBSFCQ010000031.1, forward strand.
CCGACCTGATCGCCCCGTACACCTACCTGTCGACTGGACAGCCGTGGAAGACGACCGACGTCGTCCATGCCGCGCTGACCCTGTTCACGGACGGCCCGACCGGCATGACCGGCAACGACGACCTCGGCACCATGTCCGCCTGGAACGTGCTGTCGTCGATCGGGATCTTCCCGGTCCAGCCCGGCTACGACACCTGGGGCCTGTCCACGCCCGTCTTCGAGCGGGTCGACCTGACCCTGGACCGCCGCTACTACCCGCACGGCGCCCTGACCATCAAGGCACCCGGCACCTCCGCCGGCGACCGCTACATCCAGGCGGCCCGGACGGACGGGACGTCGTACGACCGCACCTATCTCACGACCGGGTTGCTGAGGTCCGTACGGTCGCTGGACTTCACGGTCGGCCCGCACCCGTCGGAGTGGGGTACGTCACCCAAGGCGGGGCCACCGGCACTGAAGTGATCTCAGGCGCCACTGGAGTCCCGCCCCTCCCACGGGGGCGGGACCGGGGTGAGTCGTTACCTGCTGTTAACTGTGCGTAGCTTGATCGTACTTGACCGTAATCGCTTGTCGGCGCTTCACTGCTTGCTCACCCCTAGTCGACGCGAGGCAAGCCTTTGACTTCCGATCTGCTCGCTCCTCTCGACCTGGCGTTCTGGAACATCGAGTCCGACCGGAACCCGATGCACCTGGGCGCACTCGGCGTCTTCTCGGCACACTCGCCGACCGCGGGAGCCCACGCCGCCGACCTCCTCGCCGCCCGGGCCGCCGCCGTCCCCGGGCTGCGCATGCGCATCCGGGACGTGTGGCGGCCGCTGTCCCTGTCCTTCGGGAGCGCCACCCGCGAGGAGGACCCCGACTTCGACCCGCTGCACCACGTCCGGCTGCACGCCCCGACCGCCGACTTCCAGGAGGTCGCGGGCCGGCTCATGGAACGCCCGCTGGAGCGCGGCCGACCCCCGTGGGAGGCGCATGTGCTGCCGGGCGAGGACGGTGTCTCCTTCGCCGTGCTGTTCAAGTTCCACCACGCCCTCGCCGACGGACTGCGGGCGCTGACCCTCGCCGCCGCGATCCTCGACCCGATGGACATGCCCGAGCGGCGCCCGCGTCCCGCCGAACCCGCGCGCGGTCTGCTGCCCGATGTGCGCAAGCTGCCGGGGCTGCTGCGGGGCGCCCTGTCCGACGTAGGCCGGGCCCTCGACATCGGGGCGTCCGTCGCCCGCTCGACCCTCGACGTCCGTTCGTCGGCGGCGCTGGCCTCCGAGCCGTCGGGCACCCGCCGTACCGCCGGAGTCGTGATCGATCTCGACGACGTGCACCGGATCCGCAAGACCGTCGGTGGGACCGTCAACGACGTGCTCATCGCCGTCGTCGCGGGCGCCCTGCGCCGCTGGCTCGACGAACGCGGCGACGGCAGCGAGGGCGTCGCGCCCCGCGCCCTGATCCCCGTCTCCAAACGCCGCCCGCGCGGCGCGCAGCCACAGGGCAACCGGCTCTCCGGGTACCTGATACGGCTGCCCGTCGACGACCCCGACCCGCTCGGGCGGCTCGACTCGGTGCGCGCGGACATGGACCGCAACAAGGACGCGGGCCCCAACCGGGGCGCGGGCGCCGTCGCCCTGCTCGCCGACCACGTACCGGCGCTCGGCCACCGGCTCGGCGGACCGTTCGCCGCACAGGCCGCCCGGCTCTGGTTCGACATCCTTGTCACCAGCGTCCCGCTGCCCGGCATCGGTCTGAAGCTCGGCGGCAACCCGGTCACCGCGGTCTTCCCGTTCGCCCCACTGGCCCGCGGGCAGTCCCTCGCGGTCGCCGTCTCCACCTTCCGCGGACACGTCCACTACGGGCTCGTCGCGGACGCGGCGGCCGTACCGGATCTCGATCTGTTCGCCCGCGCTCTCACCGAGGAGGTGGAGACGCTCATCACCGCCTGCGGGTCGTGACGTGGAACGAGTTTGGTGCTGCGGCCCGGCACTCCGTAAAATTCCCTGTTCGACGGCCGGTGCGCTCTGAGCGCCGCCGCGGACGACCCAAGGAAACGGCAGCGCGATGACGGTGACAGAGAACGGCTCCACGACCCCGGACGAGGTCGTGTACGGGCCCGGCATCGACCCCGAGCGGCTGGCCGTCTGCCTCAGCGTGCTCGACGAACTGGAGAAGATCGACGTCGACCACCCCGACGCGATCACCGTGCGCCGGGCCACCGCGGGCATCTACCGCAGCGTCAAGCAGCGCCGCCGTCAGGACCGCAGGGCCGCGAAGACCGCGCACGACAAGGCCGTCACCGAGTCCACCGCGACCGGCTCCGCGCAGCGCATCGACGACGAGACCGAGGGCCTGCTCCCGTCGTCGGTGACGGAGGAGGGCCGGATCGCCGGGATCCTCCAGCGCCCGCGCTCCTGCTACACCTGCAAGACCCGGTACGTGGAAGTCGACTACTTCTACCACCAGCTCTGTCCCGACTGCGCCCGCCTGAACCGCGAGAAGCGCGACGTCCACGCCGACCTCACCGGCAAGCGCGCGCTGCTCACCGGCGGTCGCGCCAAGATCGGCATGTACATCGCGCTGCGGCTGCTGCGCGACGGCGCCCACACGACGATCACGACGCGTTTCCCCAAGGACGCCATCCGCCGCTTCAAGGCGATGGACGACTCGGCGGACTGGCTGCACCGCCTCGACGTCGTCGGCATCGACCTGCGCGACCCGGCCCAGGCCGTCGCCCTCGCCGACCAGATCGCCGAGGCGGGCCCCCTGGACATCCTGATCAACAACGCGACCCAGACCGTACGACGGCTGCCGTCCGCCTACGCCGCGCTCGTGGACGGCGAGAGCGCCCCGCTGCCCGCCGGTGAGCTGCCCGCCCACCAGGTCATCGGCGCCTTCGGTTCCGGCGCGGTGGACGGCCTTGCCGCGCTGCCCGTCGGCATCAGCGGCCTCGACGCCCAGCAGGTCGCCGACCTCGCCCTGGTCGCGGGCAACGCCAGCGTCGCCCGGCACCTGGACGGCACGGCCATCGACGCCGGCGGCCTGGTCCCCGACGTGGTCGACACCAACACCTGGGTGCAGACCATCGAGCAGATCTCCCCGGTGGAGCTGCTGGAGACCCAACTCTGCAACTACACCGCGCCGTTCATCCTGATCAGCAAGCTCCGCCCGGCCATGGCCGCCGCCGCGAAGGCCGCGGCCAGCGGACGCGCGTACATCGTCAACGTCTCCGCGATGGAGGGCGTCTTCGGGCGCGGCTACAAGGGCGCCGGGCACCCGAACACCAACGCCGCCAAGGCCGCCATGAACATGGTGACCCGGACCAGCGGCCAGGAGATGTTCCAGACCGACGGCATCCTCATGACCTCCGTCGACACCGGCTGGATCACCGACGAACGCCCCCACTACGACAAGCTCCGCCTCGCCGAGGAGGGCTTCCACGCACCGCTCGACCTGGTCGACGGCGCGGCCCGGGTCTACGATCCGATTGTGTGCGGTGAACTGGGCGAGGACCTGTACGGCGTCTTCCTGAAGGACTACGCGCCCGGTAAGTGGTAACCCGCCGCTCCGGGCACGAGGCCCGGTGACCGCCGGGTCCCGGCCCTGGTGAGCACCGCGCGAGGAGGTTCCCATGGCCAGTGCGCACGGCGTCGATCCAAGGGCCTTCAAGGACCCGCGCAACCACTACCCGACCGACGACCAGTTCTACGCGAGCGACCGTCCGGCCCACCCCGTCCTGCCGGAGGACCGCCCGCGCGGCGGCGGGTCCACGGCCACGGTCAAGCACCGCGGCATCTGGGCCACCGTCGCTCTCGTCGCCGGGATCGTCCTGCTGATCCTTGTGGGGATCGCCCTGTTCCCGTGAGCGAGCCGGTCATGAGTGCGGCGGCCCCGCCGACCTCAGCCGGTCGTGGACGGCGTACCCGCCCGACGTGTACGCCGCCCGCACCCGCGTCCCGCCGTCCACCAGCAGCTCCGCCCCGGTGATCCACTCGGCCTGGTCGGAGGCCAGCCACAGCACGGCCCGTGCGATGTCGGCCGGTTCCCCGATCCGGCCGAGCGGCAGCCCGGCGGCGATCTCCGCCTCGCCCGGCTCCCACACGAAGCGCGCCATCTCGGTGCGTACGAGTCCGGGGGAGACCGAGTTGACCCGCACCCCCGGCGCGAGTTCCCCCGCGAGCTGCTGGGTGAGGTGAAGGAGCGCGGCCTTGCTGGTGGAGTACGCCCCGACGTTCGGCCCGACATGCCCGGCACCCTCCGTGCACACGTTGACCACCCCGCCGCCGTGCTCCCGCATCCACGCCCGCCACGCGCACTGCACCAGCCGCAGCGGCGCCTCGACGTTCACGGCGAACGCCGTCCGCCAGGCATCCGGATCGGCCTCCATCAGCGGGCCGTACGGCTGGTTCGTCGCCGCGTTGTTGACGACCACGTCGATCCGGCCGAAGGCGCGCAGCGCGAACTCGGCCAACTCCCTCGGGTGTTCGGGGTCGCCGACATCCCCGGCCAGTCCCACCCCGCCCAACTCCTCGGCGACGCGCGCCACTTCACCGGCGTCCCGCGCGCTCACGCACACCAGCGCCCCAACCCCGGCGAACGCCTCGGCGACCGCGCGACCGATCCCGCGCGTACCCCCGGTGACCAGGACGGCCCGGCCCCGCAGACCGTACGACGACGACGTCATCGCCGTACGATCTCATGACGGACCGTCAGTCGACAGCCCCCAGGCGGGAGTTGGGAAGTCGGGAGTTCCGGGCGGCGACGATGCCCAGGACCGTGCGCCAGTCCTCCAGGACCCCGGCGTCGAGGCCGACGACCTTGGCCGCGTCGTCGGCCTGGCGGAGGGTGATCGCGTCGTCGGCGAGCGGATCGCGCTCGAAGGCGACGGCCTCGGCGCGGGACATCGGGCCGCCTTGGGCGCGGAGCGTCAGCGTGCTCTGCGCGGACAGGTCGTGGTCCGGTGCGGCGGTGGCCAGATAGCGCTTCGCGGGCACGTGCAGCCGGACCAGGTGGGCGACCCGCTCGCCGAGCAGTGCGTGGACCGCGTCCGCCGCGTGGTCGGCGTGCCCGGCGTCGTCTCCGGGTTGCAGGAGATGCCCGATGTCGTGGACCAGGCCGGCGACCTGGAGTTCCTTGTCGGCGGGGCGACTTCGGCGCAGCAGCGCGGCCGTCTGTAGTGCGTGGTCGTGCAGATCGACCGGATCACCGCTCCGGTCCGGGGTGTCCCAGGCACCCCGGCAGGCGTACAGCAGGTCCATCAGCTCCTCGACGCTGCGCAACTCCATGCGTCAGTCCTCCCGCGAGACAGCCTGTGCGGAACGCCAGGAGATCATGGCGAGCTTTCGGCGCAGCCAACGGGACCTGAACTGCGCGACGCCTTCAGTGACGTAGGCCATGTCCTCGTTGGCGCGGTCCTCGGTGTTACCGGGAGTCGGGCCGTGTGCGGGCGGAGCCCGGTCCGGCCAGGCCGTGCAGGAGCGTGTCGACCATCCGCTCGATCCGGTCCTCCTCGACGGGTTGCCGGACGAGCAGCGCCCTGAAGTGCAGCGGTGCGACCAGCAGTTCGAGGGTGAGCTGGTGGTCGGTGTCGGCCGGAAGCTCGTGGCGGTCGATGGCGCGGTCGACGATGATCCGGGTGACGTCGTAGCGGGTCTCCCAGAACCGGGCGCGGCTCTCGGCCAGTTGGGGATCCTCCTCGGCGGTGGCCAGCGCCTGGGCGAGTGCGGCGCCCAGGGGAGTGTTCAGGTAGGCCGTGATCAGCCGGGCCAGCGCGATCATGTCGTCGCGGAGGTTCCCGGTGTCGGGGACCGGTAGTTGTTCCTGGCTGTAGGACAGCAGCGCGTCCAGGATCAGGCTCGGCAGTGCGCCCCAGCGCCGCTGGATCGAGGTGGCGTGGACGCCCGACCGCCGGGCGATCTCGCTCATGGTCAAGCCGTCCGTGCCGTTCTCGGCGAGTGCTTCCAGGGTCGACCGCAGGACATCGGAGCGGACCCGTGCGGACCGGCCGCCCGGACGGCGGGACGCCTCGACCTGGTCGCTCGTCTCGTTCTTGCTCACGGCATCACGTTAACGCATGAATCTTGCGTTTGTATTCGAGGGGGCGTAGCGTCCGCTAACGCAGAATGTGTGCGTTAGTGATTGGGTTGCGGAAAGAACGGAAGGAGCCGTCATGTCCTACCAATGGCCGCTGGACGCGTCGGAGCTGTTCGGCGAGCGGTATCCGCAGATGGTCAACACCGGGCTGCCGGTGGCCGACGTCGACGCCGTGCGGGCCGCGGTCACCGAGATGTGGGCGGACGCTCCAGGCGGTTGGGTCCACGAGTGGTCGAAGCTGGCCGCGGCCTACGCCGACGCGGGAGCCCATGAGCAGGCGGCGCTGGCCTACGGATGGGCGAAGTTCCCCGCCCTGGCCGACGAGAGCAAGCGGGCCGCGCTCGCCAAGCAACTGGAGCAGTACCGGCTCGCCGCTCCCGGTTTCGGGGTGCGGTTCGATCGGTACGTGCTGGAACTGCCGTACCAGGGAGACACCACCAGCGTCCCGGTCCACGTGCTCGCGCCCTTCGACCTCCCCGCCGACCGGCCGGTGGTGCTCGCCAGCGGAGGCGTGGACAGCTGGAAGATGGACGTGCACGCGCTGATGGTGCTGCTCGCCATCCAACTGCGCACCCGGGTGCTGGTGTTCGACATCGCGGGAACCGGCGAGTCGACGGTCCCGATGACCGGCGCCGGCGGCGCGGACATGGTCAGCGGGCTGATCGGTCACGCCCGGTCGCTGGGCAACGGCGTGGTGGCGCACCTGGGCATCTCGATGGGCGGGTACTTCTCGGCCCGTTCGGGTCTCGGTGGTGAGGTCGACGCGGCCGTGGTGCTGGGCGGGCCGGTCGAGGCGGCGTTCACCGACGCGCGCAAGGACGCCTTCGGCATGGACGGGATCCTCGGCAACGCGATGGGCTTCGACGCGCTGCCCACCCCCGAGCAACTGGTCGCGGGCAGGGCCGAGTTCTCGCTGCGCCCGCTGCTCGACCAGGACCGCAACAGCCCCATGCTGGTGGTCAACGGCGCCGACGACGTCCATGTGCCCCAGCACGACACCCTGGTGTTCCAGGGCCGCCGCGACACCGTCGTGAACCTCGTCCCCGACACCGGACACTGCGCGGTGAGCAAACTGCCCGAGGTGTTCCCGACGATCATCGGCTGGCTGGACCGCGCGCTGGCCGCCACGGGGGACACGGACCGGTGAGCGACCGTGTCCCGGCCGGTCACGGCTGGGTGGCCCGGTGCACGAAGGCGGGTGGGAGGTTCGGCCACACCACGGTCGAGCGTTCCAACTGGCCGAAACGGCAGGCCAGTTCGGCGGTGAAGCGACGGGCGGGCGGGGTCCAGGCGGCGTGGAGGTAGGCGAAGGTGGTGAACCGGCCGCCGGGCGTGAGGACTTCGGCCACGGCGTCCAGGATGTGCTCGCGCTGTTGCCGGGGCATGACCGTCCACGGCAGCCCGGAGACGACCGCGTCGGCCGGTTCGCCTGCCACGGACGGCAGTTCGGCCGCCGAGCCTCGTACGACGGTCAGGCGTGCGTCGCGCCGGGTGGCCGACAGCCGGGCCGCGAGCACCGGGTTGAGCTCGATCGCGACGAGCCGTGCGGTGGGCGCGAGCCGGGCGAGGATCGCGTCGGTGAACACCCCGGTCCCTGGGCCGAGTTCGACCACGAGCCGGGCCTCCTCCAGGCCGATGCCCTCGGTCATCGCGCACGCCAGCCGTCGTGAACTGGCCGCCACGGCACCAGTTATGAGCGGTCGCTTGAGGAATTCGGTGGTGATCGACATGGCGGCCATGGTGGAAGCGCCCGGGGTGGCCGTACGTCGTGTCCCCGGCCGGTACGTGTACGACCGTGGGAGGACCCCATGACGCCCGCCGGGACGATGTGGGGGAGCGGCCCCGGCCGTAGCGTGAAGTGGTGCTTCGGCTGATCGAGACCCTGTCCCGCCTGCGGCGGAGTCACCCGTGGCTGGCGGACGCCCTGCTGGTCGTACTCGTGGCGGTGCCGCCGGTGATCCGACCGGAACCGGGCTGGCGGCCGGTCTGGGTGCAGGCGGTCGTGTATGTCGCCCTGGTACTGCCCCTGTTGTGGCGCCGCCGCCGGCCGGTGCTGGTCGCGGCCCTGGTGACCGCGGTGTTCTGGGCGCAGTACCTCGGACACGTGTGGGGACAGGAGCCGGGCCGCGGCGCCGTCGCCCTGGCCGCGGCACTGGCCACCCTCACGGTGCGCGGCCTGCGCCGCGCCGCCGCGGTCACGGTGGTCTGCGCCGCCGGCTGCGTACTGCTGTGGATTCCCGCGTGGCAGCGGGACTACGGCGGCGGCCCGGGCGCCCGGGGGGCCTGGCTCACCCCGCTCGCGGTGGGGCTGCTGCTGGCCGGGGCCTGGGTGTTCGGCGAGTACGTCCGGGCGCGGCGCGCCTACGTCGCCGAGTTCGAACGGCGGGCCGCGCTCGCCGAGTCGGAACGCCTCGCCCTGGCCAAGGTCGCCGTCGCCGAGGAGCGGGCGCGCATCGCCCGCGAGATCCACGACGTCCTCGCGCACAGCGTGAGCGTGATGGTGCTGAACGCCGAGGGCGGCAGGCTGATGCGGCAGATCGACCCCGCCGTCGTCGATCGCACCCTCGGCGTCATCAGCGCGACCGGCCGCGAGGCCCTCGGCGAACTGCGCCGACTGCTGGAGGTGTTGCGCACCCCCGACGCGTCCGCGGACTCCGGGTTCACTCCCGATGGTTCCGCTTCCGACGGGGCCGGTCTCGATGGCGTCGTTCCCGATGGGGTCGGTCCCAATGGGGTCGGCGAACACCTGTCGGACGATCTGCGGCGGCTGGTCGGGCGCCTCAACACAAGTGGCAGGCATGCCCAGTTGGACCTTCGCGGAGAGCGGGACGGACTTCCGCCGGACCTCACCGCGCAGACGTACCGCATCGTTCAGGAGGCGCTCACCAACGTCGTCAAGCACGCCCGTCCGGACGCCACGATCCACGTAGGGGTCGACACCGGTAGCCAGGGGCCCGGGCGGCTGGTCCGCGTCCGGGTGGAGAACTCGGCCGGAGTGTCGGGCGGACGTCCGGCTCCGCCGCTCCCGTCCGGTCGCGGACTCACCGGCATGCGTGAGCGCACCGCCCTGTACGGCGGGCGCCTCGACGCCGGTCCCACGCCCGACGGCGGCTACCGCGTCGTAGCAACTCTGCGTCCTGTCGGGCCCGGGTCCACCGCGGCGACCGCGTGACCGGCTTCGGCCCGACCCCGGAACGCGCCGCGTCATCGTCGTCGCCGTCGCGGGTGCTGATCTGCGACGACCAGGAGCTGATCCGGATGGGGCTGCGCATGGTCGTCGACAGTCAGCCCGACCTCACCGTGGTGGGCGAGGCCGCCGACGGTGACGCGGCGATCACGGGGGTGGCCGCGCTGGAGCCGGACCTCGTCCTGATGGACGTCCGTATGCCCGGTCTGGACGGGCTCGCCGCGACCGAAATCATCTGCGCGCAGCCCCATGGGCCCCGCATCCTCCTCGTCACCACCTTCGACCTCGACGAGTACGCCTACGCGGCCCTGCGGGCCGGTGCGAACGGCTTCCTCGTCAAGGACGCCCCCGCCGAGGAGATCCTGGTGACCGTCCGCGCGGTACTGCGGGGCGAGACCATGGTGGCGCCCTCGCTGACCCGGCGCCTGGTCGAACGCTTCGTCCTGCACGCTCCCGCGTCCGCGCCCGCCCAGCGTGGCCGGCTGGCGGCTCTCACCGAGCGGGAACGGGAAGTCCTCGCCCTGGTCGCCCGGGGACTGGCCAACGGCGAGATCGCGGACCGCCTCTTCGTCGGGGAGACGACCGTCAAGACCCACCTCGGCCGGATCCTGACCAAGCTCGGCCTCCGGGACCGTATCCACGCGGTGATCTTCGCCTACGAGAGCGGGCTGGTACGGGTCGGGGACTGAGCGGTGACGTCCCGAAAATCGGAGTGACATGAAGTTCACGTTCCGCGTGCGATTCGGGAGGGCCGTGGCAGCCGCTGTCTTGGCCATGGCCGCCCTCCCGAAGACCGCGGTCCCGACGACGAGACCGGCAAGGATCTCGACAGGGTCGGCGCCCAATGCGCCGAGCTGACGGTCCCCCTGGACTACGCGACCCCCGGCGGCCGGACGATCAGCATCGCGATGGCCCGCCTCCGGGCCGCCGACCCCACGCACCGCATCGGCACGCTCCCCTACAACATGGGTGGACCGGCTGATCCCGCGATCGAGTCCTTGCCGGCGGTCGGCGCTGCGATGGGGGAGACGGCCCGCCGCTACGACATCGTCGGCGTGGACCCGCGCTGCACCGGCCGCAACACACCACTCAACTGCGCCTGGCGGACCGAGACTTACTTCCGCTCGGCGGGATCGGACCGGGCGGGCTTCGAGCGGATGCGGGCCTTCGAGCGCGGTCTCGCCGAGCAGAGCAGTGCTACGACCGCGCCGGAGCCCTGCTGCCCCACGTCTCGACGTCCGACGCGGCCCGCGACATGGACGCCGTCCGCGCCGCCCTCGGCGAGCGCCGGATCTCCTTCTACGGTGTTTCGTACGGCACTTATCTGGGCGAGGTCTACACGGCGATGTTCCCCGCCCGCACCGACCGTGTCGTCCTCGACGGCGTGCACGATCCGAGCCGCCGGAGCGACTCGTTCGCCCAGGACCACAGCCAGGTCTGTCGGGCGACGCTGACACTGCCGATCACCGTAAGTCGGCCTGTGAGGAAATCCTTGCCGTCGCGCGAGCATGACCGCCTTCCAGCCGGAGTGGTCATGCTTCGAGCGGTCGTTCACGTTGCCTCCTCCTGCTGAACTGTCGGCAAGATCCTGCCGCCCTCGTATGTGGCCAGGGCATTCGCCTACGGACGACCCATCAAACTGACCATAGAGGCCGTCTGGTTCATGGCATTCCGCGGCCGTAGGTCGTCGGAACTAGGGGACGGGGATGAAAGTCCAGCTCATTTGCGACTGGGTGAGGCCGGTGCTCCAGGAGGTGACCGCGGCGGGCCGCACGGGCGCGGCGGTGTAGCCGTTGAGGTTGAGGTCGTAGTTGCCGGAAGGGCGGAACGCCGTGTAGCCGAGGTCGGTGGTTGTCGGGTTCCACCACTCGTAGGTCTGGAGCGGGTTGGTGTAGAACGGCTGGAGGTTGACGGGGGTGGGGTCGTTCAGCGGGCCGCTGCTGTTGATGTCGAGCACCTTGCCGGTGGCGGGGTTGTACAGGTAGGTCACGTTCGACGGGGCTCCGTCCGGCCTGCCCTGCTGCCACATGCAGTACGGGTTGAGGGTCTGGCTGAGCAGCTGTAGCCGCACATCGCTGTCATCCGTGTCGGCGCAGAGTGCCATGCCGGGGCGGGGAGAGCCGGCGATCGGCCGTGCGGACTGGTCCACCAACAACCCGCGCCACCCGACGGCGAACGGTGCGGGGACATATGTGGCCGTGGGCGCCGTCGCGACCGGGTCCATCATGGTGAACTGCCAGCTCATGGACCGCCGATCCTGGTCCCACGTGGTGAGCATGAGACCTTTGCCCCCGGTGGAGTCGTAGCCGCTCATGTTGATGTTGAGATCGAGGTTGGTGACCGGACGTATCGCCACGCCGCCGTTGCCGGTCTGGCCGCTGAAGTCGAACTGTTGCAGGTTGACCGCGGACGCACCGGAGAGCTGGGGTTTGAGTGTGAAGCCGACGCCGCTGTCAGGGTTGCCGAGCAGGGTGAGGTATTCATCGAGGCCGGTGTTGTACAGGTAGTAGTTGTCTCCCACCGGTTTCAGCAGCCACTGGCACTCGGCGCCCATGGTGGGGGTGGGGCGACGGACCAGCACGAGGTGCTGAGAGTCGGGGGAGCTGAACCCGCACAGCGATCCGCCGCCGGCGGTGAGGACGAGGGTGATCGAGACGGCGTGCGCGGACGCCGCGGCCACGATCACGGTGCTGACGCTCAGGGCGGCTGCCACCACGTAGCGCAGGACACGTCCAAGACGGCGGCAGGCGACTAACAGGGACACGTCGGAGGCCTTTCGGAGGGGAGACGGTTCAGTGATGACTCGCTCGACCGCCGCCTGAGTACGGAGCGGCCCCTGATTATGCGTGGAAGTGGCCTGCTGCGGTGAGCGGTCGCGGACACGTGGGCACGCTGCCGTGACCGCGGCGGGACCGATACCTCAGTCCGTTTGTAGTCCACCTATGAACCCGGCCCCCCGGACCACTCAACAACCTCACATTGGCGGCGGAAAGGAGGACCGCACCGCGCGGAGCTGCCATGCTCACAACCCCCGAAGGAGGTGGCTGTGACCTCGACCGCGGAAACCCTGGGATCACCCGTGCCCGTCGCGCGTACAACGGCGGCACGTCTCGCGGACCTCGCCGCCCGACAGCAGCGGGCCCTCGCGGGCGGCTCCGTTTCAGCCGTCGCCCGGCAGGCGGCCCGTGGCCGGCTCACGGCCCGTGAACGCGTCGCCCGGTTGCTGGATCAGGGGTCCTTCGTCGAGACCGGCGCGCTGGTACGCGCCCGCAGTGGCACCGATGACGCGGCGTACGGCGACGGTGTGGTCACTGGCTCAGGCACCGTCGGCGGGCGCCAGGTGTTTGTCTTCGCGCAGGACGCCACCGTCCACGGCGGCAGCATGGGGGAGGCGTTCGGGGAGAAGGTCGTCAGCACGATGGACCTGGCACTGAAGACCGGCTGCCCCATCATCGGCCTCAACGACTCGGGTGGCGCCCGCATCCAGGAGGGTGTGGCCTCGCTCGCCCTCTATGCCGAACTGGCCCGCCGCAACGTCGAGGCCTCGGGTGTCATCCCGCAGATCTCCGTGATCATGGGCCCGTGCGCGGGCGGCGCCGCCTACTCGCCGGCCATCACCGACTTCACCGTCATGGTCGACGGCACCTCGCACATGTTCGTCACCGGCCCGGACGTCATCGAGGCCGTGACCGGCGAGCGTACGACGGCAGAGGAACTGGGCGGCGCCCGCGCCAGCAACTCCGGCAACGGCAACGCCCACTTCCTCGCCGAGGACGAGGACGACGCGCTGGACATCGTCCGGGTCCTGCTCGCCTACCTTCCGGCGAACAACCGCGACAGGCCCCCCGAGTACGCCTTCGCGCCGCGCACCCTCGACCCCACCCCCGACGACCTGCGCCTGGACGGCCTCATCCCCGACCGCCCCGAGACCGCGTACGACATGCGCGAGATCCTGCGCACGGTCGTCGACGACGGTGAACTGCTGCAAGTGCACGAGCTGTTCGCGCCCAACATCCTCTGTGCCCTGGCCCGGGTCGAGGGCCGTTCCGTCGGAGTCGTCGCCAACCAGCCTCTGCACAATGCCGGCGCGCTCGACATCGACGCCTCCGAGAAGGCCGCGCGGTTCGTGCGGTTCTGCGACGCGTTCGGCATTCCGCTGCTGACCTTCGCCGACGTGCCCGGCTACCTCTCGGGCACCCAGCAGGAGCAGACCGGGATCATCCGCCGCGGCGCCAAGCTGCTGTACGCCTACGCCGAGGCCACCGTCCCCAAGGTCACCGTCGTGGTCCGCAAGGCCTACGGCGGCGGGTACGCCGTCATGGGCTCCAAGCACCTGGGAGCCGACGTCAACCTCGCCTGGCCCACCGCCAGGATCGCCGTGATGGGCGCCGAGGGCGCGGTCACCGTCCTGCACCGCCGTGAACTCGCCGCGGCGGCCGGGGCCGGCGAGCAGGCCGCGGCGGACCTGAGGGCGAAGCTCGTGGAGGAGTACGAGACCGCCTGGGCCACCCCCTACGCGGCCGCCGCGCGCGGCTACATCGACGCGGTCATCGCGCCGAGCACCACCCGGGCGTACATCACCCGGGCCCTGAACACGCTGCGCACCAAGCGTGCTGCCGTCCCCGAGCGGCGGCACGGCAACATCCCGCTGTGAGTGAAGCGAAGCCGTAACCGCATCACCCCGGACGGGGACACCACCTGTGACGTGAGGAGTTCCCCCATGCCCGCGCACGCCCTTCCGCACGCCCCCGGCACATCCTCAGCAGCGCCGGACCGCCCGACCACGCTCCCCGCCCACCTCGCGCACTGGGCCCAACACGCCCCGATCCAACCGGCGTTCACCTTCGTCGAGCACGCTTCCTCCGGGTTACGGGGCACCCACCGCACCCTCACCTGGCAGCGCGTCGACGTACGGACCCGGGCGGTCGCCGCCCGGCTCGCGGACACCGTGGCTCCCGGCGAACGCGTCGCCGTCCTCTGTCCCCAGGGCACCGAATACGTCATCGGCTTTCTCGCCGCGCTGACCGCCGGCGCCGTCGCCGTACCCATGTTCACGCCCGATCTGCCCGGACACGGCGACCGCCTGGCCGGTGTCCTGGACGACGCGCAGCCCTCGGCCGTGCTCACCACCAGCGCCGCGGCCGGGACCGTAGGCGCGTTTCTGGACGCGCACGGCCTGCGCCACCGCCTGATCGTCACCGACCTCGTCACCGACGACCAGGCCGGCCCATGGCAACCGCCCACTCTGGACGAGCAGTCGACCGCCTATCTCCAGTACAGCTCCGGATCGACCCGGTTCCCCACGGGCGTCGAGATCTCGCACGCCAACGTCGTCGCCAACGCCGGCCAGGCGCTCACCGCGTACGGCGCCGAGGACCGCCGTCTCACCATGGTCGGCTGGCTGCCGCTCTACCACGACATGGGACTGGTGCTCAGCGTCGCCGCTCCCCTCGTACGCGGCCTGCTGTCCGTCCTGATGGATCCCCTCGCCTTCCTCCAACGGCCCGCCCGCTGGCTACAGTTGCTGTCCGAGCACCCGAACGCCCTCAGCGCGGCGCCGAACTTCGCGTACGACTACTGCGCGGCCGTCATCGCCGAGGAGGACAAGGCCGGGCTACGGCTCGACCGGGTCGCCGCGCTCATCAACGGCAGCGAACCCGTACGGCCCGAAACCGCCGATCGCTTCGGCGCGGCCTTCGCCGGACAGGGCCTACCGGCCGACGTCCACTGCCCGTCGTACGGGCTCGCCGAAGCCACCGTCTTCGTCAGCGCCCACCGACCCGGACGCCCCTTGCGCCGCTACCCCCTGGACCGCGAGGCTCTGGCGGCGGGCAAGGCCCTGGCCGTTCCACCCGGTGACCCCGCGGCCGTTCTGCTCGCCGCCTGCGGTGAACCCGTCGGCCAGGCGGTACGCATCGTCGACACCGCCACCGCCACCGTGCTGCCCGCGGGGGAGGTGGGCGAGATCTGGGTGCAGGGCCCCAACATCGCGCGTGGCTATCTGGAACACGGCCCGCAGACCCGCAAGACCTTCCAAGCCCGACTCGCGCACGCCCCCGGACACTGGCTGCGCACCGGTGACCTCGGCATGGTGCTCGACGGCCAGCTCCTGGTCACCGGACGCCTGAAGGATCTGATCATCGTCGACGGACGCAACCACTACCCACAGGACATCGAGAACACCGCACAGGCCGCCCACCTGGCCATACGCCCCGACCGCCTGGCCGCCTTCGCCGTGCCCGCCGGGCACCTCCCCGGTGGCGGGGCCACCATCGCGGCGGAGGGCGCCGTGATCATCGCCGAGCATGCCCGCGGTCTGGACGCGCCGGCCCGCGATCCCAAGGAGGTCGCCGCCGCCGTACGCGCCGCCGTCTCCGCCCGACACGGTCTGCGACTCGCCGACGTGCTGCTCCTCCCACCCGGCACGGTGCCCCGCACCTCCAGCGGCAAGATCTCCCGCACGCTGACCCGCGCCCGCTATCTCGACGGTTCCTACGACTGCCCCGAGCGAGGCACGGAATGAACCCGGTCCCGGCCGACTCCACCGACCTGCGACGCCTCGTCGTCGAACGGATCGCCCACTGGTCAGGTGTCCCCGGCGCGGACATCGCCGTGGACCGACCGCTGGCGGAACTCGGGATGTCCTCCCGCGACGCGGTCGTGATCGCCGCCGAACTCTCCCACGCCCTGGGACGGGAGTTGCCGCCCACCCTGCTGTGGGAGACGTCGACCGTCGACGGTCTGGTCGCCCTCCTCGGCGAGAGCCCGGAGCCCCTCCCGGAGACCGCGTTCGTCCCCCGGGAGATCGCCGTCGACGACGACGAACCGGTTGCCGTGGTCGGCGTCGGCTGCCGCCTCCCCGGCGGTGTGCGTGGCCCCGGTGACTACTGGCGGCTGCTCGTCGAGGGCACCGACGCCATAGGCCAGATACCCGAGGGACGCTGGCGGGACTTCGCCTCCCAGATCCCGCGGGACACCAACACCTGGGGCGGATACCTCGACGACGCCACCCTCACCGGATTCGACTCCACCTTCTTCCGGATCTCCCCGCGCGAGGCGGACGCGATGGACCCGCAGCAGCGCATGCTGCTGGAGGTCACCCAGGAGGCCCTCGACCACGCGGCCATCCCCGCCGCGTCCCTGGCGGGCACCGCCACCGGAGTCTTCGTCGGCATCTCGGCCCACGACTACGGCCACCTCACCGGCGCCGACCCGGCGACCGTCGACCCCTGGGCGACCACCGGAGCCGCCACCTCGGTCTCGGCGGGCAGGCTCAGCTACGTGTACGACCTGCGCGGCCCCAGCATCGCCGTCGACACCGCCTGCTCGTCCTCCCTCGTCGCCGTTCACCAGGCCTGCACCGCCTTACGCGGTGGCGAATGCGACACGGCGCTCGTCGCCGGAACCAACGTGCTGCTCTCACCCGCCGTCACCGTCGCGTTCGGCCGCGCCGGGGCCCTGGCGCCCGACGGCCGCTGCAAGCCGTTCTCCCAGTCGGCGGACGGCATCGGCCGCGCCGAGGGCTGCGCCGTGGTGGTGCTCAAGCGGTTCAGCGACGCGTTGCGCGACGACGACCGGGTCCTGGCCGTCATCACGGCCACCACCGTCAACTCCGACGGCCGCTCCAACGGCCTCATGGCACCCAGCCCGACGGCCCAGCGCGCTCTCCTGGAAGCGGCCTACGCGCGAGCCGGCCTCGATCCGGCGACCGTCGACCACGTGGAGGCGCACGGCACCGGCACGCCCCTCGGCGACCCCATCGAAGCGGGTGCCCTGGCCGACGTCCTGGGCCGCGACCGCCACCCCGACCAGCCCCTGCTGCTCGGCTCGGTCAAGAGCAACCTCGGCCACCTGGAGGCCGCCGCCGGAGTCGCGGGGCTGGTCAAGACCGTCCTCGCACTCCACCACGGCATCATCCCCGGCTCATTGCACTGCGACCGGCCGGCCCTGGACGACGAGCGACTGCGCGTGGTCACCGAGCCCGAACCCTGGCCCCGCTACGGCGGGACCGCGACCGCCGGAGTCTCCGCCTTCGGCTTCGGCGGCACCAACGCGCACGCCGTACTGGAGGAGTGGCAGCCCAACCGGACCGCCGAACGCGCCATCAACTCCCAAGGATCCGCAGGCCTGTTGCAGCTCAGCGACGCCGACCCGGCCCGGGTCAGGGACACCGCCGCCGGGCTCGCCGACTGGCTCGACACACCAGCAGGCAGCGCCGCCCGGCTCCAGGACATCGGGCGCACACTCGCCGGACGCACAGGCCGCGGCCCCGCCCGCGCGGCTGTCGTCGCGCAGGACCGTGACGGCCTCGCCACCGCCCTCCGCGCACTGGCGGCCGGCCGCCCCCACCCGCGCGTCAGCACCGGCAAGCGGGACCGACTCGGTCCCGGCCCGGTCTGGGTCTTCTCCGGCTACGGCACCCAGTGGGCCGCCATGGGGCGTCAATTCCTCGTCCGCGAGCCCGCGTTCGCCGCCGCCGTGGAGAAACTCGAACCGGTGCTCGCAGCCGCGTGCGGCTTCTCCCTGTACGAACTGCTCGACGACTGCACGGACGACGACCTACGACAGGTGGAGACCGCCCAACCCCTCCTCTACGGAACCCAGTTGGCGCTCGCCGAACTCTGGCGCTCCTACGGCGTCGAACCCGCCGCCGTCATCGGGCACTCCATGGGAGAGGTCGCGGCGGCTGTCGTCGCCGGGGCGCTCGACCCCGCCGACGGCGCCCGCGTGATCACCGTACGGTCCCGGCTGCTCGCCACACTGCGCGGCGGATCGATGGCCGTCGTGGACCTGACCGACGACGAACTCGGCGACCTGGAACGGGAGTTCCCCGGAGTGCACCTCGCCGTGGACTCCTCGCCCGCACAGAAGATCGTTACCGGCGAGGCAGCCGCCGTCGCACGGTTCGTCAAACATCTCTCCGCACAAGGCCGCGAAACCCGCACCATGCCCGTCCGGGGCGCCGGGCACTCACCCCAGGTCGAACCGCTGCTGCCCGAACTGACCGCCGCCCTCGCCGGCATCGGGGGCCGGAGCGGCGGCACCGTCCGCGTCTACTCCACCGTCCACGACGACCCCACCCGGCCCTGCGTCTTCGACGCCGGGCACTGGGCGGAGAACCTGCGCCGCCCGGTCCGGCTCGCCGGTGCGCTGGCCGCCGCCGCGGCCGACGGGCACACCGCGTTCATCGAGATCTCCCCGCACCCCGTGCTCCTGCACGCCCTCGCCGAGACCCTGCCCGACGCCCTGCACCTGCCCACCCTGCGCAGAGGCAACGACCCCGCCCTCACCTTCCGCCTCCAACTGGCCGCCCTGCACGCCGCGGGCCACCCCCTCCCGACCCGCCTCCTCCACCCGCACGGCGAGGTCATCGACGTCCCCCTCCCGGCCTGGCGCCACACCCGCCACTGGTGGACGGCCGGGCAACCCCTGCCGGACGGCGGGCACAGACTCCCTGAACTGCCTGCCAGACCAGCTCCGTTGGCCGTCTCCGCGCCGCGTCCGCCGGTCACGGACTCCGTGGGCGGTTCGGTCACCCAACGACTCGTCCGCCACATCGCGGCCGTAGCGGGCCACCTCCCCGAGCGCATAGCCCCCGACACCCCGCTCACCGACCTGGGCCTCGACTCGCTCATGGCCGTCCGCCTGCGTGCGGCGGTGGAGCGCGAGTTCGGCGCCGCGCCCTCGACGCGCGACCTGATGCGGGCCCCCACCGTCCAGGCCGCCGCCGACGCGATCACCCGCGCCGCGCACCACGATCAGCCGGAACACCGGCCCCCGCCCCCCGCGATCGTGTCCGTCCGGGCAGGCCGAAGCGTGCCGTACCCCCTGCGCGCGCTGCGCCCGGCCGGCGACCGGCCCCCACTGATCCTGGCCCACGCGGCCGGCGGTACCCCGGACGTCTACCGGCCGCTCGCCGGGCTGCTGGCACCGGACGTGCCGGTGTACGGGCTGGACCGGGTCGAGGAGGCGGACACCGTCGCCGCGAAGGCGAGACTGTGTGCGGAGGCGATCCGGAAGGCGTGGCCCGACGGCCGCTACTGGATCGGCGGATGGTCGTTCGGCGGGTTTGTCGCCCAGGAGACAGCCCGGCTGCTCGCCGCCGAGTTCGCACCACCCGAGGCGGTGGTGCTCATCGACGCCGTACGTCCGCTGCCCCGACCGCTCGGACGGACCGAGTGGGACGTGGCGCGGGAGCAGTTCGAAGGATTCGCCGCGTACGCGTCCCGCACCTTCGACGTACAACTCGTCCTGCCCTACGCGGAATTGGCCGATCTCGACGACCGGGGCCGGATCGACCTGGTACTGGAGACGCTGAGTTCGGTCGCCGACATCCCACCCGCCGCGCTCCGCCACCAGCGCGCCTCCTACCTGGACCTGCGGACCGGCGAGGCACACACCCCCCTTTCCTACGACGGCCGGGTGATCCTCTACCGCGCCACCGAACCAGCGCCGCACACGGTGCGCGACCCGGCGTACGAGCGCATGGACGACGCCCTCGGCTGGGACGAGCTCTGCCCGGAACTGGAGATCGTCCGCATCCCCGGACACCACCTGTCGCTCCTCGACCCGCCACACGCCCAGGCCATCGCCGACCACCTCAACGGGATGCTCGGCTGAACACACCGCTCCCCGACGTCACTTCACAAGGAGCCGCCCGCCATGTCAGACCGTCCGTCCGTTCCCCGCCAGGGTCTGTCTCGCCGAACCGTCGCCAAGGCCGCCGCGCTCGGTGTCGCGGGCGTGCTCACGGGGGCCTGGAGAGCCTCGGCCGCCGACCTCATCGTCACCCAACTGGGGCCCCGCACCTACGACTTGGGCATCCCGTCCGCCGCACTGGGCCGCACCGCGCCCGTACGGATCATCCTGCCGACCTCGTACGCCGTCCAGCCGAGCCGCAAATGGCCGGTGCTCTACCTGCTGCACGGCGCCCACGACGACTACAACTCCTGGACCCGGGAGACCGACATCGAGGCGTTCACCGCGAACCGGGATCTGATCGTCGCCATGCCGGACGGAGGACCCACCGGTATCCCCACCCGCTGGCAGACCGGCCTCGACTACGAGACCTTCCAGCTCCAGGAGGTGCCGGCGGTCCTCCGCGCCGGCTACCGGGCCTCCGCCGTCCAGGCCGTCGCGGGGGTATCGACCGGCGGGTACGGCGCTATGGCACATGCGGCCCGCCACCCGGGAACCTTCGTCGCGGCGGCGTCGTACAGCGGAATCCCCGACACCACCACGACGACGATGCCGACGATCATCGAGGCGATCGTGGGACGGGAGAGCCTCAACCCCCTGTCACTGTGGGGCGATCCGATGCTCAACTCCGCCACCTGGCAGGACTTCAACCCCCGGACGCACGCGAGCGCCCTCCGGGGCACCGCGCTCTACGTCTCCGTCGGCAGCGGCAGTCTCAGCGGAGGGCTCGGCACCATCCTCGCGCTCGCGCAGCTCATCAGCGGTGGCGTCGCCTCTCTGCTGCCCGGGGTCCTGGAAAGTCTGGTGGCACCCTCCACCCAGAGCTTCGTCACCGCACTGGGGCAGCTGGGCGTCCCGGCCACCCAGCACCTGTATCAGGGCGGCGGACACCAATGGAGTGACTGGAAGCGGGAGTTCGCCACTTCGTGGCCGGTACTCGCCGGTGCGCTCGGTCTGCCGGCCTGACCTGTACCGGCTTTGTCGCGCACGGACAAAATCGTGGCTCCGCCTTGTAACTCGCGTACAGGCCAACGGAGTTCGGCGGGGGATATCGTCAACGTCCGGACCGCCTTGACCGAGCGGTAGGAGCACGCCGCATGGATCCTTTCGCCGTCGTCCCTCAGCGACTGGCAGACTTTCTGCGCCCTCATCTCGACGACATGGCCGCGGAGGTGGCGCGCGAGGTACAGCTTGAGGTACCCGAGTACACGAGACCGGCCGACGACGCCTACGTGCGGACGATCAGAGCCGGAGTCAGACAGGCCCTGACCCTCTTCGTGGACCGCATCGGCGACACCGGCCGGGACGGGAAACACGTCGTCCACACCTACCAGGCGATCGGGCGTGGCGAGGTCGGCGAAGGGCGTGGCCTCGAAGTACTCCAGGCCGCGCTCCGGCTCGGTGGACGGGCGGCCTGGCGCCGCATGATGAAGGCCGCCGAGGAACTTGAGCTGGATTCGAGCGAGGTGGCCGCACTCGCGGACGCGGGCTTCACCCACATGCACGAGATCATGCAGGCGGCCACCGAAGGCCACACCGAGGCTCAACTGCGCAGCACGGGCGAGTTGCAACGGCGCCGTATGCGCCTGCTGGACCTGCTGTTCGCCGATCCGCCGGCCTCCGCGGAGGCGGTCGCGGAACTCGCCCGCACCGCGCGCTGGCCCCTGCCGCGGCGGGTCGCCGTCATAGCGGTGGGCGGCACCGAGCAGCAGCACGGTGACGAACTGCTGCTGCCCACCGCGGTGTTGGCCGACATGACCGCCCGACCGGCGCGCCTGGTCATCCCGGACCCGGACGTGCCCGGCTCCTCCCGCGGGCACGCCCTCGCCTCGGCGCTGCGGGGGCGACCCGCCGCCGTCGGGCCGACGGTCCCGCTCTCGCAGACCGCGGACTCCTTACGCCTGGCCGCCCGAGCCCTCTCGCTCATGCGGCGCGGTGTCCTGCCGGGCGAGGGCGTGCTCCGGTGCGCCGACCACCTGACGACGCTGATCCTCTACGCGGACGAACCGCTGGTGCGGGCGCTGTCGCACCGAGTCCTGGCACCGCTGGCCGGAATCCCGGCGCCACAGGGCGACCGGCTGGCGGAGACGCTGCTGGTGTGGCTTCAGTGCGAGAGCAGTGTCAACAGCACCGCCCTGCGACTGCACATCCATCCGCAGACGGTGCGTTATCGCATGCGTCAGCTGGAGAAACTGTTCGGCGATACCCTCCAGGATTCGGAGACCCGTTTCGAACTGGAACTGGCCCTGCGGGCGAATGCCGTTTCCGGACCGCCACCGGAATCCCCTCGCTCATCTTTGTCACGTAACTGACTGGCCCACGTATTGCGTGCTGGTTTGGTTCTCCAGCCAATTCACTCCTCGATCCTGCATTCTCCTGTGGACCGTTTCTGCTGTTCAGGGCATGATCGGCGAAAGTGTGAGGCCAATATTCGGCCGGTTCCAGACACTCTTTTGTGATACGGGCCATTGGTATTTGATGGGTCGGTCCGCCCGGGTTGACTGGAGTCCGAATTGGTTTCCGGTCAATCCGTCGAGATCCTGCGGTTTTCGGTCATGGTTCACAAGATGGACACCTTCGGCGACGGCTTCGAGAACACCAAGGCGGACGTGGCCCGGCTGCACCGCGACGGGCTCAAGGTCATCTGCTATGTCAACGTCGGCGCATGGGAGAATTTCCCGCTCGACAGGCCCGCCTTGCGCTTCGACGCGGTGGAGCCGGACCTGGTCGAGGGCTTCAGCAATGACACCGGTTTCCCCCTCACCGCTTCCGACCGGCTTCGCCACAACCGGATGATCGCGTCGATCGCCCACGAACGCGGGCTGTCCGTGGGCCTGAAGAACGACCTCCCGCAGAACTCACGCCGCTCATCGCGGCCGACGAGGCGGTGTTCCATGTCGAGTACGCCGTACCGACGGGACGCCTCTGCGCCGAGTCGCGGCGGCTGAAGCTCTCGTCGATGCGGAAGAAACTGGAGCTGGGGATGTGGCGCAAGCCGTGCTGAAGCCAGTGCGAAGGGGTTCTTCGGATCAGGCGTCCGGGGTCAGGTGGGCGGTGGCGCGTTCCGGGCCGAGGAACGGGGCCAGGACGGCGTAGGTCAGGCCGGGCAGCAGGGCCGGCAGCTCCGCGGTCCGGTCCGCGGCGATCCGGCGGTAGATCGCCGAGTACACCCCACCGACCACCGTATCGATCAACTCATCGGTAGAGATAGGCAGTTCAATCGCCGGCAGGTCGGTGAAGAAGTCCCGGAACCGGGCCAGCAGTGCCTCACGCGCCTCCCATCCGGCCGGGCCCACCGCGTCGATCTCCACGATGGCCATGACCGCGAACGCGGGCGCGTCGGCGAGTATGCCGAGCAGCGCGCCGAGCCCGGCACGCACCGAGCTCGGCCAGTCCGGGGCCTTGGCGTGGGCCTCCTCCATGGCGCCGATGACCATGGTCGTGCCGTACCGGTGCGCGGCGAGGAAGGCGTCCTCCTTGCCCTTGAAGAGGTCGTAGAAGACGGGCCTGGTGACGCCTGCGGCCTGGCAGATGTCGCTGACCCGGGTGTGGGCGTAGCCGACCTGTGCGACGGTGCGGACGAATCCGTCGAGGAGCCGGTCGCGCTGGTTGGCGGCGACCACCTCGGGTGAGGTGCGGCGCGGACCCCGCCGCAGCGAGCGCTCAGGGTCGCGCGCCATGCGGGTACCGGGCAGCACGAGTGCGGGCGGCACCGACGGGACTGTTGCCATACCACGTCCTTCCTCGGGAACTTGCCCGCACTGTATTGACTTGAATACCCGTCAGGTTTACAACTCTCACAGGTTTTCTTCTTGCGCGGACCTGCGGCGGGACGCCGCCGGAGCCGTCAGTGTCACGCACCCGCAAGGCCGCCAACAAGTGCCCTCGCGCCCCCGACGTCAGGTCGGGGACGCGCACTGGTCCGGTGGTTCCCGCAGTCCGGGAACCACCCTGCGCGGGTCGCTGCCTTCACCCCTGAGCCGGGGGAGCGACCCGTCCTCGCCACCCACACCCCTGTTTGTCAGAGGACCCCGCATGCGCAGAAACACCGTCTCCGCCCTCGCCGCCACCGCCGCCGTCGCGGCCCTGGCGCTCCTCCCCGCCACCACCGCCTCGGCGGACAGCGCCGTGCTCACCTACGGCAGCGCCGCCGGCACCGCCGTCTCCGTCGGCGACGTGGTCACCGCCTCACTGGCGAGCGGCACCAATGCCACCCTCGCCACCAGCAGCGGCGGCACATCCGGCATCACCTGCACCGGTTCGACGCTCTCCGCCACGGTGACCGACAACCCCGCCGCCCCGGGCACCGCCACCGAGTCCGCGACCGCCCAGACCTTCAGCGGCTGCACCAGCAACGTCCTCGGCGTCACCGGGGTACGGAGCATCACCGTCAACAACCTGCCCTACAGCACCGCCGCCAACTCCGACGGCACCGTCACGGTCACCCCCGCCCCGGGCAGCACGATCCAGACCACGGTGGTGCTCTCCACCCTGCTGGGCTCCATCACCTGCGTCTACCGGGCGCCCAGCCTCGCCGCGGTCAGCTCCAACAGCACCAACAGCCTGACCTTCACCAACCAGGCCTTCACCAAGTTCTCGGGCTCGTTCCTGTGCGCGGGCAACGGCTACTTCACGGCGACCTACGCCCCCGTGGTCGACAGCAGTGTCAGCGGCTCCCCCGCCATCTACACCAACTGACAGTCCGTCCGGGAGGACTCCCGTGAAACCGCTCCGACCCCAAGTGCTCCTGGCGATCCTCGCGTTCATCATCTCGATCGCCTTCATCGCCCCTGCCCAGGCCGCCGCCGGCAACCCCTATCAGCGCGGCCCCGCCCCGACCCGGGCCAGCATCACCGCCGAGACCGGCCCGTTCACCGTCGCCTCGGTCGTCGTCCCCTCGGGCAGCGGCTCGGGCTTCAACGACGGCACCATCTATTTCCCCACCGACACCAGCCAGGGCACCTTCGGTGCCGTCGTCATCATGCCGGGCTTCGTCGCCCCGCAGGCGGAGATCGCCTGGTACGGGCCCCGACTCGCCTCCCAGGGCTTCGTGGTGATGACCCTGGACAGCAACGCGCTGTGGGACTTCCCGACCGACCGCAGCAACCAACAGCTCGCCGCGCTCAGCTACTTGACGACCAAGAGCGCGGTGAAGAACGAGATCGACCCCACCCGGACAGCCGTGATGGGCTGGTCGATGGGCGGTGGCGGCACGCTGGAGAGTGCGGCGAGCACTCCGTCGCTCAAGGCGGCCATCGCGCTGGCGCCCTGGGACATCGTCAACGTCGGCGACCAGATCACCGTCCCCACCATGATCTTCGGCGCCGACGGGGACACCGTAGCCCCGGTCTCCACCTTCACCCTGCCCGCCTACAACGCCCTGACGAACGACCACGACAAGGCGTTCATCGAGCTCAGGAACGCCGACCACTTCACCTTCGCCAGCCCGAACACCACGATCGCCGAGTACAGCATCGTCTGGCTCAAACGCTTCGTCGACAACGACACCCGCTACGACCAGTTCATCTGCCCAACTCCCAACGACCCCAACACCGTTGCCTTCATGAACACCTGCCCGATGTAGCCCCGCGGGGCGCGCGGCAGGCACGGGTCCTCAAGGCACCCGTGCCTGCCGCGTCTCGTACGGGTTGTAGGTGTCGCCGTAGAAGTCGGGCAACTTCTCGGCCGCGAAGGTGAGTTGGTTGCTTCCCTTCTTCAGCGTCACCGGGACGGTCAGTTCCCGGAAGGCGTTGAAGTGGAAGGCGGTCGGGAACGGCATCCGCTTCGCCGATGCCGGTGACCTTGTCGATGCCTCCCGACAGGAACGCCGTGCTTTTCCTCTCTTGGCGTGCCTTGGAAACGTCGCGTATCTCGCCGTTGACGGACAACTCCACCCGGCCGCCGCCGAGTTGGTCGAGCGCGAGGGTCGCTTCACCGTCGGTGGGGGAGTAGACCCAGAAGGTCGCGGACGCGCCCTTGGGCAGCGGTACGGCTCCCGGTCCCGAGGTGCCCCGGGATGAGCGCGTCGCCCTTGGTGACTCCCCATTCCGCGTCCTGTGCCGCCAGCGTGATCCGGTGCCGGCCGGCGGTCGGTTTCACGGTCGTGTCGGTGTGTCCCCAGACCACCCACTTGTGGCCGAGCGGCAGGAGCAGCTCCTGCGGGTCCGTGCCGTCGACGCGGAGGAAGACGTTGGTGGGGCCCTGTTCCTGCACCAGGCCGTACAGGTTGTAGGAGTTGGCCAACTGACCGAAGGCTGAGCCGACTTGTCGCCATGGCTGCCGGGGGAGAGGAAGACCTGGTACGCGGACATCTCGTTCATGCCGGTCATCGGCAGGGTCACCGAGCCGTCCTCGCCGACGGCGACCTCCTGGTCCGCGAGCCGCAGCGGCTAGGCCGAGTCACCGACCTGCCCGGTCCACGGGATCTCCTGCACGGTGGCGTGCACCGTCGTCCCGAACAGCTTCGGGCCGATGTTCTCGAAGACGACGTCCGCGTCACCGCTCTTGCCGCCGAACAGCGCCCGCGCCTGCTTCTTCTTGGTGTCGAGCGTGGCCACGCCCTGCAAGGTGTACTGCCGGTTCGGGTGCCGGGCGGTCACCTGCACGGTGTGCCCGGACATCTGGCCGTAGGCGTTGAAGAGCCGCCACTGGCCGTAGCCCCGATTGGCGTCGACGGCGGAGTCGTTGAGGTTGCCGTCGATGTTCCAGTAGGCCAGGTCCGCGTCGATCTTGGACTCCTCGATGGCGGAGACCCACTGGACGACCTGGCCGGGCACGGAGAGGTGGTAGTTGTGGGCGTACTCGTTGACGTTGATCGGCAGCGGGCCGATCCCCGTGTCCTTCTCCCAATGCCGGTACTTGGCCACGTTCGTGCGGACCGCGGCAGGCGAGGACAGTTCGTGCCAGGTCATCACGTCCGGGACGACGTCGTTGGCCTTGGCGTACTCCAGGAAGCCCTTGAACTGGTCGTAGAGGATCGAGGTGTTCGGGCCCGCGATCCTGGCGTCCGGGTCCTCGTCCTTGATGAGGTGGTAGACCTCTTTCCAGGCCGCGAAGAAGTACTGCGGGTCGTTGAGCCAGGACACGTTGTCGTAGCTCCACGCGCCCGAGCCGAACATGTTCCCCTCGGGCTCGGTGAAGGGGACGTAGACGACATGGTCCTTGTAGTCGCCCATCGTCCTGACCTGGTCGACCTCCTTCTCGACCTTCGCCGTGAAGTCCGAGAGCCGTTCGGGGCCGCTCTCGCCCGGCCACTGGTAAAGGGAAGCCGCGGTAGATGTCGGTCATGTAGATGTAGACGTCCTTGCCGCCCGAGTCGACCAGCGGCGGCAGGACCTCCAGCGCGTCCGCGCCCGGGTGCTGGGGGCCGTCCTGCGCCTTGGTGGACCGGGCGCGCAGGCACATGCCCTCGATGAGGTTGCGGCTCGGTGCCCCGTCGCCGTAGATCCCGTGGAGGGAGCCGGTGGCGCCGTGGAAGGCGCGGCGAGCAGGGTGGCGAGGATCGCCGCCACCGCGGCGCCGACTCCCGTCGTTCTCTTTCGTCTTCGTCGCACTGGGGTCTCCGTGGGTTCCGTGCGGGTCCGGACGCCGGACGAGCGTTGTCGAACCGGTTCGACAACGCTGGGCCGGGAAGCTAGCACCGCGGAAATCCGGCGGCAATACTTCTGACGCGGAAGGTCATGTCAGCTCACCCTGGATTCCAGGGGTGTTGCGAGAAGACGCGGTGCGAGGTGTTGACAGTCGGCGGGGTTGTTCCTACCTTCACTTCACGCGAACCGGTTCGATGACCGGCTGTCGCCCTACGCAACATCGAACCGGTTCGATCCATCCAGGGAGTGCCCGTGAACATCGGTGAGATCGCTCGGCGGGCCGGTGTCTCGCGGAGCACCGTGTCCGTCGCGCTGAGCGGCAAGCGCCCGGTGTCGGAGGAGACGCGCCGGAAGATTCAACGCGTCATCGACGAACTGGGCTACCGGCCCAACGCCAGCGCGCGTGCCCTGGCCAACGGCCGGACCAACACGATCGGCTTGGTCTTCCCGCCGGCCGGTAACCACTACACCGGCATGCAACTCGACTTCATCGGCAGCGTGGTGGAGGCCGCCGCGGCCCACGACTACGACGTGCTGCTCTCACCCAGTGGCGTGGACAGCGACCGCTCGTTCCAGCGGATGCTGGGGGAGCGGCGGGTCGACGGCGCGATCCTGATGGAGATCAGACTGGAGGACGACCGGGTGGATCACCTGGCCGCCCTCGACTTCCCCTCCGTAGCCATCGGCCGCACCGCGCATCCCGAAGGCACCTGGTGGGTCGGCCTGGACCACACCGCGCTCGCGGCGGCATGCGTGCACCACCTCGCGGACCTCGGCCACCGCAGGGTCGCCTTCGTCAACCGGCCCGAGCAACTTCTGCGGGCCGGATACGAGTCGGCCCACCGCGGCCTCGACGGCTTCACGAAGGCCGCGGCCGAACGCGGGTTGACCGTCCGGACGTACTGCTGCGGGGACGACGCGGCATCCGGCCAGGCGTGTCTGGAGCAGATCCTGCACGACGACCCGGCGACCACGGCCCTGGTCACCCTCAACGAGGCCGCGCTCGGCGGTCTGTACCGCGGACTGGCCCAGGCCGGCCGTCATGTACCGCGCGACTTCTCCGTCACCGGAGTCGTGGCCTGCCGGTGGGCGGAGACGGTGACCCCGCAGCTCACCGCGGCGGACGTACCGGCGGAGGAGATGGGCAGACACGCCGTCGACCTCCTCGTCGAGCGGATCGACCAGCCCGACGCACCGCCCCGCCACCACCTGCTCGTACCGCCGATCTCGCTCCGTGCCAGCACGGGGCCAGGGACCGGTACGCCGTCCACCGAGGCCCGCTGACCTCCACCCCCGACACCACTCTCCGATCGCGATTCACGGGCGTACTCCCCCTCACCGCGGCTGTCCGGCATGCCCGCTTCCCCCCTCGTCACCCGCCCTCGGCACACCCATGCCAAAAACGAAGGAACGCGCAATGCACAGCTCCCTCGGACGACTCCGCCTCACCGCCGCGACCGTGGCGGTGCTCGCCGTCGCAGGCACCGCGACAGCCTGTTCCTCCGGTTCGGGCAGCACCGGCACCAAGGCCGCGGACAGCGGCACCTACACGATCTGGGACCCGTACCCGCAGTTCGACAAGACCTCTGCGTGGGCGAAGCTGCTCGACGCGTGCGGCACCAAGGCCGGGGTGAAGATCAAGCGGACCGCGTTCGACACCGGCGACCTGGCGAACAAGGCGCTGCTGGCCGCCCAGCAGGACAACTCCGCCGACGTCCTCATCGTCGACAACCCGGTGGTGTCGACCCTGGCCGAGGCCGGTGTCCTCACCACGACCGAGGACAACAAACTGGACACCTCGAAGGTGAACCCCAACCTCCTCGCCGCCGGACAAGCAGGAGGCAAGACGTACGGCACGCCGATCGGCGCCAACACCCTTGCCCTGTACTACAACAAGGCGGTGCTGAAGCGGGCCGGAGTGGACATCACCTCCGTCAAGGACTGGAAGTCGCTGACCGCGGCGCTCGCGAAGGTCAAGAAGGCGGGCAAGAAGGGCATCACGTTCTCCGCGATCGGGACGGAGGAGGGCACCTTCCAGTTCCTGCCCTGGTTCTGGGGATCGGGCGCCGAACTGACCGCGCTCGACTCCGACAAGGCGGTCTCCGCGCTGACGCTGTGGCAGGGCTGGCTGAAGGACGGCTACGCCCCGAACTCGGTCCTCAACAACACCCAGACGACCAGCTGGCAGGAGTTCGCGACCGGCGACTACGCGTTCGGCGAGAACGGCACCTGGCAGCTCGCCAACGCCAAGAAGGCCGGCTTCGAATACGGGGTCGTCCCCGTTCCCGCGGCCGACGGCGGCAACGCGGCGGCCCCGACCGGCGGGGAGTTCGTCACCATCCCGGTGCAGGGCGAGACCGACCACTACGCCACCTCCCAGAAGATCGTGACCTGCCTGACCAGCACCGACAACCTCCTCGACACCGACACCACACTGTCGTACGTGGCGCCCACCACCGAGGTCCAGGACAAACAGGTCGCCGCGAACGCCGAGTTGAAGCCCTGGGTCGACGCGGTCAAGGCTGCCAAGGGGCGCACCAGCGACGACCTGGGCACCAAGTACCCGAAGATCTCCGAGCAGTTGTGGAAGGCGGTCCAGTCGGCGCTCAGCGGGGCGAAGTCGCCGAAGGACGCGCTGTCCACCGCCCAGTCGGCCGTCAAGTAACCAGAGACCAGGGCCAGTTGATGAGCCACATGACCCAAGTGCCACAACGGCGGCCCGTGCGCCACCACAGCGGTGCGGCTCCCACCGCACCGCCCCGGGCACGGCGTCGCCCCACCTCCCAACAGTGGGCCGCCTGGGCCTTCCTCACCCCGGTGACCCTCTACCTCGTCCTCTTCTACGCCTATCCCCTCTACCGCAACATCGACCTGAGCCTGCGCGACTACACCGTCCGGTCCTTCGTCCAGGGCGACGCACCCTTCACGGGCCTGGCCAACTACCGCACGGTCATGGACGACCCGACCTTCGCCCCGGCCCTCCTGCACACCGTGGTCTTCACCACCGTGTGTCTGGTCTTCCAGTACGCCATCGGCCTGGCCCTCGCGGTCTTCTTCAACCAGCGCTTCCGGCTCTCCGCGACCCTGCGGGCGCTCTTCCTGGTGCCGTGGCTGCTGCCGCTGATCGTGTCGGCGTCCACCTGGTCGTGGATGCTCAACAGCGACTCCGGTGTCGTCAACGCCGTCCTGCACGCCGTCGGCATCGAACCGGTCAACTGGCTGACCGCACCGGGCTGGTCGCTGGCCTCGGTGATCATCGCGAACATCTGGATCGGCGTCCCGTTCAACCTGGTGGTCCTGCACAGCGGCCTCCAGTCCATCCCCGCGAGCCTCTACGAGGCCGCCGCCCTCGACGGCGCGAACGCCTGGCAGCGGTTCTGGCGGATCACCTTCCCGCTGCTGCGCCCGGTGTCCGCGATCACCCTCCTCCTCGGCCTCGTCTACACACTCAAGGTCTTCGACATCATCTGGATCATGACCAAGGGCGGCCCGGCCGACTCCTCCACCACCTTCGCCACGTGGTCCTACCAGCTCGGCTTCGGCAACCTCCTGCCGGCCTTCGGCCCGGGAGCGGCCGTAGGAAACCTGCTGGTGGTCGCCGCCCTGGTATTCGGCCTCGTCTACGTCCGAGTCCAGCGGAAGCAGGCACTGGTATGAGCGGCACTGGCATCAACCGACGTACCCACCGCACGTGGTGGCAGACGGCCATCGGTGTCCTGTTCACCGCGGTGATGCTCTTCCCGGTCTACTGGATGCTCAACGTGTCCTTCACCCGCGATCAGGACATGCGCAAGAGCCCACCGGACCTGATCCCCCTGCACGGCACCCTGGCGGGCTACCGAGCAGTCCTGGACCAGCAGTTGCCCTACCTCGGCACCAGCCTCGTCATCGGTCTGGGCACGGTCGTCGTCACCGTGGCACTGGCCGCGCCCGCCGGCTACGCACTCGCCAAGCTCCGTCCCCGCGGCGGCGGAGTGCTCAGCTTCCTCTTCCTGGTCGCCCAGATGATCCCCGGCATCATCATGGCGATGGGCTTCTACGCCATCTACCTCAGCCTCGGCCTGCTCCAGTCGGTGCCAGGACTGATCGTCGCCGACTCCACGCTGGCCGTGCCGTTCGCCGTGCTGATCTTCACCGCGTTCATGTCCGGCATCCCCGGCGAACTGCTCCAGGCCGCGAAGACGGACGGCGCCGGGCCGGTGCGTACCTTCTGGTCGATCGTGCTGCCGATGAGCCGCAACTCCATCGTCACGGTGTCGCTCTTCGCGTTCCTGTGGTCCTGGTCGGACTTCGTGTTCGCCAGCACCCTCGCCAACGGCGGCGCACACGAGCCGATCACCCTCGGCATCTACCACTACATCGGCAACAACAACCAGCAGTGGAACGCCATCATGGCGACCGCCGTCGTGGCCTCGCTGCCCGCCACGGTGATCCTCGTCCTCGCCCAGCGCTACGTCGCCGCAGGCGTGACCGCCGGTGCCGTGAAGGACTGACGTCCCGTCACCTCTATGCCGTAGAACCCCTGTTGAGAAACGAGTCACGCCTCCATGACCGTCGCCTGCTCCGGCCCGGCCTTCTCCGTCCACGACATCCCGTTCAGCACGTACGGATCCTGGTTCGGTATCTCTCCAGTGCTCGCGGAGAAGACCCGCGCCGAGGACCTCCATCTCGTCTCGCACCAGAACGGCATGCACGCCGTCCTCAGCCTCGTCCCCCTCGACCCGGTGACAGGGGAGAGGGCCAGGGTCTGCCCGCAGGCGACACCGGCTCTGCTCAGCTGGACCGGTGACGGCGGGCGCGTCGACCTCGCCTACGAGTCGCCGGACACCGTGCGGCTGCGCGGCACCGGTCTCGGGCTGCAAGTCAGTGCGGCGGCACGGGAGTTGACTCCGTTCAGCGGCACGTACTTCTTCCACGACCCCGTGGCCGACGCGCACGTCTTCACCTCGTACGAGACCGGACGCCGCTACCGGATCACCGTCCTGTCCGGCAGCGTGACCGACATCGCCGGTGCTCAGATGCTGGGCCGTGCCGGTCGTGGTGTCACGATCGGCACGGGTGCCGACGGTGTCTGGGAGGCCGTCGTGGAAGAACTCGACACGGCGCGCCCCCCGTACGCCTCCCCGACGACGTTCGACGAGGTGGTCACCGCCGTCCGGCGCTCCTTCGAGGCCTTCGTCGACAGGGTGGCGCCCTGGCGCTCGCCGGACACACCGGCCGCCGAACTCGCCGCGTACGTGGTGTGGTCCGCGACCGTGCGCCCGGCCGGGCTGGTCACCCGGCCCGCCGTCCTGATGTCCAAGCACTGGATGGACAAGGTCTGGAGCTGGGACCACTGCTTCAACGCCCTTGCCCTGGCGCCCGGTTCGCCCGGCCTCGCCCTGGACCAGTTCTCGCTGCCCTTCGACCACCAGGACGAGACCGGCGCGCTGCCCGACTCGGTGACCCACTCGGAGATCCTCTACAACTTCGTCAAACCCCCCATCCACGGCTGGGCGCTGCACCACCTGCGCCGACGGCTGCAAGAGCCGCTCGGCGAAGCCGAGTTGACCGATGTCTACGACCGGCTGGCCCGCTGGACGGAGTTCTGGCTCAGCATGCGGCGCGCGCCCGGGGCCGCCCTCCCGCACTACCAGCACGGCAACGACAGCGGCTGGGACAACGCCACCACCTTCGACCCCGAGCGCGTGATCGTCAGTGCCGACCTGGCCGCCTTCCTCATCCTCCAACTGCGCGAACTCGCCGTAATGGCAGACGAGTTGGGGCTGCCCGACGACACGCGCAAGTGGAGCCGAACGGCGGACGTGACGCAGGCCGCACTGTTCGACGAACTGTGGACCGGCGACCGGTTCGTCGCCCGCTCGGCACACAGCGGGGCCACCTGGACCAGCTCCAGCCTCCTCGACCTGATGCCCATGGTGCTCGGCGAGCACCTGCCCGAACACATCGGTGACGCGCTGGCCCGACGCATCGAGGCCCACCTCACCGCGCACGGTCTCGCCACCGAACTGCCCACCTCACCGCACTACTTGGACGACGGCTACTGGCGCGGTCCGATCTGGGCCCCGTCCACCGTGCTGATCGAGGACGGTCTGCGCCGCGCCGGACACGACCGTCTCGCCGACGAGATCAGCTCCCGCTTCCGGGCGCTGTGCGAGACCTCGGGTTTCGCCGAGAACTTCGACGCCCTCACCGGCGCGGGCCTGCGCGACCGCGCCTACACCTGGACCGCCAGCAGTTACCTGCTCCTCGCCGAGGCCCACGAGCTGAGGCGCGCCGAGGCCGCGGAGGCCGTCGGCTGACAGACCCCCTGGGCGAGCCGCGCCCAGGAAGTACTCCTTTCGGGAGACCCGCACATGCGCATACCTCGATTCCGTTCCCCAGCCGGACACACCGGCAGACCAGCCGATCCGAGAGGCCGCAGGACCGCCGTAGTCGCGGCGATCCTCGCCTCCTTCGCCGCCCTCACCCTCCCGGCGACCACGGCCCACGCCGCCGACACCTCCGTCACCGTCGACTTCGCCACCGCCGGAGGCGCCCCCACGTACCACGCCTCCGGCATGATCTACGGGATGACTCCGGACGGCTCGCTGCCGCAGGACCACTTCTTCACGGACATCAAGTGGCACTTCATGCGGGCCGGCGGCGCCCAGCTCAACAGCGGCGGCTACGCCACCAGCCTCGCCGACTACCAGACCCGCTGGGCCTCGACTCTCGCCCAGTACAAGCGCACCGCGGCCCTCGGCGGCACCTTCGTCCTCCTGCCGCACGACCTGTGGGGCGCCGACGGCACCACCAGCCAGGGCTGGCCCGGTGACAACGGTGACTGGACGCAGTTCGACGCCTTCGTCACCCAGCTCATCGGTGACGTCAAGGCCAACGGCATGACGGTCCAGTGGGACCTGTGGAACGAGCCCGACGGCAGCGGCTTCTGGGGCGCCTCGCAGACGCAGTACCTGGCGATGTGGTCGCGTTTCTACGCCAAGGTGCGCGCCGCGTTCCCCGCCCAGCTCATCGTCGGCCCGAGCATCGCGGGCCAGCCGAACTCCTCCAACAGTTGGTGGACGACGTATCTGACCTACGTCAAGGCGAACAACGTCGCCCCCGACATCTACAGCTGGCACGACGAACCCGGCGACCCGGCAACCGACGTCGGCCGCGCCAACTCCACCCTCTCCGCAGCCGGGTTGACCAACACCCGTGCCTACCAGATCAACGAATACGCCACCCTGTCCATGCAGTCCCCGGGCGGCGGCGCCTGGTTCATCGGCCGCCTGGAACGGGCCGGCGCCGACGGTCTGCGCGGCAACTGGGCCTCCGGCACCGCACTGCACGACAACTTGGCCAACCTGCTCACCAAGAACAGCGCGGGCCAATACCTGCCGCTCGGCGAGTGGTTCATGTACCGCTACTACGGCTCCCAGACCGGCAACATCGTCAAGCTCACCGCCGGCACGGGCACCGACGGCCTGGCCACGAAGGACAACTCGGCCGGGAACGCGAAGGTGTTGCTCGGGAGCAGTGGCAACACCGGGACCGTCACCGTCAATCTGACCGGGCTCAACACCACGTCCGTCGTGACGAACAGCCAGGTCCGCGCTGTCGTCCAGCGGATCCCGTACAACAGCGGGGCCGCGGTGACCGGCCCCGAGACGATCTCCGACACGACCCTCACGGTCAGCGGCAACGCCGCCTCGGTGAGCGTGCCGTGGACGAACGCCAAGGACGGCTACACCGTCACGCTGCTGCCCCCGTCCAACACCACTGTCTCCACGGTCGCGGTCAGCCAGAACAGCGGCCAGTGCCTGGACGACACGGGTGTCAGTACCGCCAACGGCACGCAGTACCAGCAGTACTACTGCGAGGGCGGCTACCAGCAGATGCTCGACCTCAAGCCGGTGAGCGGCACGACCAACACCTACACGGTCGTCAACGAGTTGAGCGGCAAGTGCCTGGACGTCTCGGGCGCCTCTACCGCCGACGGCGCGGCCGTCATCCAGTACACCTGCAACGGCGCCACCAACCAGCAGTTCACCCTCAACCCCGTCACCGCGCTCGGCAACAGCCACGACTACCAACTCGTCGCCGTCCACAGCGGCAAGTGCGTCGACGTCACAGGTGTCTCGACCACGGCCGGCGCGCTGGTGCACCAGTGGACCTGTGACGCGGCGAGCGTACTGAGCACCAAGAAGAACCAGATCTGGCGGCTGCTCGGCAAGATCTGACCGCCGACGCGCACGACGATGTGGAGGGGCACCACACGTGCCCCTCCACATCGTTCGTCCCAGCGCTACCCGCGTGTGGCAGCGGGCGTACCGTATCCAAACGCGATGGCGGCAATCCCGCTCACGGGCGGGCGGCACTGCCGAGGTGTGCTGCTCCCGGCCTGGACTCCGGGCCGTTCTCCGCTCAGCCGAAGCGAGCGCCGCCGTATCACTCGCGGTGCCCAGCGGCAACTCGCGCACAGTGCAATCCACTTGCGCGAAGGACCGTAGGCCAACCGGACGGACTGGTTCCATGGCGCGGTGAACGCCGATGTGCCCGGCGGCGAGCAGGGGGGTACTCGCCGCCGGGCTTGGGCGCTCGCCGGTTCCCGTCCCCACGGGTCCGGCGGGCGAGGGGCCGGCCGCCGTGTCGGCCCCTCGCCTGGGGGTGACCGCCTTCGGGAGGCGGCCACCGGGTCGTGCCGTGGCCTACCGGCTGGGCACGAGCTCGGGATCGTGCTCGTCGACCGGCGGTGACGGGAGTGGGTGCTTGCGGGTGATCGCCTCTCCCTCGATGTCGATGCCGGGCAGCAGCCGGTCGAGCCAGCGGGGCAGGCGCCAGGCGCGGTCGCCGAGGAGGGCGAGCACGGCGGGCACGAGGGTCATGCGGACGACGAAGGCGTCGAAGAGGACGGCGGCGGCCAGTCCGAAGTCGATCATCTTGATCATGGACTCGCTGGCGCCGACGAAGCCGGCGAAGACCGCCATCATGATCAGCGCCGCGGCGACGATCACACGACCACTGGTGCGGAACCCGGACACGATCGCTTGCGCGGGCCGCTCTCCGTGGACGTACGCCTCACGGATGCGGGAGACGAGGAAGACCTCGTAGTCCATGGCCAGACCTAACACGATGCCCACCAGGAAGATCGGCATCATGCTCATGATCGGGCCGGTCGTCTCCACACCGAGGAGTTCGGCGCCGTGGCCGTGCTGGAACACCGTGACGACCACGCCGAGCGCGACCAGTACGGACAGCAGGTAGCCCAGGGCGGCTGGCGACGGGCGGTGCGGCCGAGGGGTCGTGCGGCGCAAAGGGGCTTGTTTGCCGTGGACGAGTTCGGCGAGGTCAGCAAGACCTGGGGTAGATGGAGGCCGACACCGAGACGGCGTGCGTCTATCGCCGCCTCCAACAGAGCCATGGCGGCCGGGTCGACATGCTGGTTGCCGCGGGGCGCCACGTTCATCAACACCGCCCGCGGAGCCCTCGTCGACGAGGCGGCTCTGATACGCGTGCTCAGGGAACGACCGGACCTGTTCGCGATCCTCGACGTGACCTGGCCGGAACCACCCGCCCCGGGATCCCCGCTCTACGGCCTTTCGAACGTGCTGCTCACCGGTCACACCGCAGGCTCCACCGGCTCGGAGAATCACCGGATGGGACAGCTGATGGCGGACGAGTTGATCGCCTTCGCCGACGGTCGCCCACTGCACCACACCATCACGGCCGAACAAGCGCGCACGCGCGCTTGACGAACGGGATTGCCTCGAAGATCCCCAGGTGCAGTGAGCTGTCGCCCGGCCCGGGCCTTGGCTAGCCCGCCTCGCCCGGACAGAGCGGGGAGCACGCGTCCGGTGACAGCGCCCCCGACTCGTGCTGCACGCCGTTGACGACGTGGCGGACGAGGCAGACTTTCCCCACCGGTGTGCGCATCGACAAGCATTGGACAAGGGAACTGGGGAGCCCAGCGGATCCGGATGCGGACCGGTCACGCGCAGCGAGTCCAGCACGCAGGCGTTCGACACGAGACATTCGAGACCGGCTCCCTGGAACTGCCTCCTGCCGGTGGGCGGCCCTTGGTCACGCGGGTTCGGGGGTTGGGTTGCCGTAGTAGGCGTTGGGGCCGTGTTTGCGGGTGTAGTGGCGGGCGAGGAGGTGTGGGGGTGGTGGGGCGGTGGG